>DASXPB010000073.1:0-20511 GCA_036493875.1 Thermoanaerobaculia bacterium | reverse complement strand
GGCCTCGACCTCGCGCCGAAGGATCTCAAGGATCGCGCCCACCCCGAACCCGGCGTCGCGAAGCGTTACGAATCGATCTGGCCAGCCGCCCGTGCCTACGTCGACCGCGAGCTGACGAGCCCCGAAGACCGGATCGGCGCAACGCCTGCCGATCTGGCGCGCTTCTTCGCCGAGCACGAAACGGAGGTCGATCGGATTGCCGGGCGTCTGGAGGGCCGCGGGGAGGCCATCTGGGACATGGATGTCCGAGAAGGGCGCGACTCGCCATTTCCCAACCTCTTCGGGCACGTCCAGCTGATGGGGCTCCTGGGCGCCCGCCTACTTCTCCTCGAGCGCCGGGGCGAGCACGATGCGGTCCTCCAGGGGCTCGAGGGAATGTGGAAGCTCGCGGAGAGCCTCGCCTCGAGGCCGGAGATCATCTCGCATGTGATCCTGCTCCAGGAAACCCGGTGTGTCGTCGGAATCCTGCGCAAAGTCGACGCGCCAGCCCTGGAATGGGTCGAGCGGATGCGGGGCCGGGGATTCTTCGAGGCGTGCCTCGCCGCCTGTCAGAACGAGGGCTGGCACCGCGGCCGGGACCGGCCCGAGCAGGCGGCCGCCATCTCCCGCGTCGCGCTCCGGTTCACCGATGGCCTGCTCGAGAAGGGTCCCTGCGTCTGGTCGCGCGACGAGCTGGCCCATCGGCTCGAGGTCGCCGCCAGCGCCGAGGAACCGGAATACGAGGCGATCGCCGCGGACGCGCTCGGCAGCTTCGTGGACGTCCTGTCGCGCTGGTACCGGTTGCTCCTCGACGAGGAGCTGACCGCCCTGGTGCTCGAAGCGCGGGGAGAGCGGGCGGCCTCGCGAGACCGAACCTGGCCGGCGCAGCTCCCGCGACTCGACTCCGAGGTCTGTTCGGAAGAGCGGTGGTCGTACAAGCGAGCCGCCAACGGATCCGCCGCGCTGTCCTACGAGGGACACGCTCCCGACAGCGACGCCCGGGGGCTCGTTCTTCCGCTCTCCTTTCGGGCGCTCCCGCCTCCGACACCAACGCCCACGCCCACGCGCCCGACCTTGACTCCGACCGCCACCGCGCATACGCTGACGCACGAATGAGATCTTCGGGTTCGGTTTCGAAGTGGTGGTGGCGGGAGGCAACCCGGTAGGGCGTCGTGCGCCCTGCCGATCCGTTCGGCCGGGGCGATTCCAGAGGCGAATACAGGACCCCCGGCTTCGGGGGTTTTTCATTTGATCGAGTCGGCTCTTCCGATTCCGGCCCACGTGGCCTCGCTCGCGCCGAAGGACGCGGCCGACGCCGAGCGCCTGCTCGCGCGCGTTCCGAAGGAGGCGAACGCGATCGAGTACCGGCTGGACCTCGCCGAGTCCGTCATCCCTCCGGGCCGGCTCGCCGCGCTCGACGCGCGGCCGGCCATCCTGACGTGGCGGACGATCCGCGAGGGCGGAGCGTTCTCGGGCACGGCCGAGGAATACCGGCGGCGCGTCGAGGAGGCCTACGCGGCCGGGGCGGTCGTCGACGTGGAGCACGCGAGCGGCCTGCTCGACGCGCGAGGCGCGTTCCCGGATCGGGGGCGCATCGTCGTCTCGCACCACTCGCCCTTCGCCCTTCCCGAGGATTGGGAGTCCCGACTGTCCGCGATGCGCGCGACCGGCGCGCGGGGCGTGAAGCTGGTCGCGGGCGCGGCGGAGCTCGCCTCGAGTCTGCGGATCGCGTCGCTCCAGGCGCGGCAGCCGCGCGACACGGTCGCGGTCTTCCCGATGGGACCCGCCAGCCCACCGGGCCGCGTGCTCTCGGCGCTGTCCGGCGCGTCGCTCGTCTACGGGCCCGTGCAAGACGCCCACGAGACCGCCGCCGGCCAGATCGCGCTCCGGGATCTCTTCGCCATCTACGGGATCGGCGAACCGCGCGCAATCGACGCGCTCTACGGCGTCGTCGGGGGCAGCCCGGCCAAGTCGCTCTCGCCATTCCTCTATAACGCGCTCTTTCGCACACGCGCGATGGCCTCGCTCTACGTGCCCCTGCCCGTCTCGGACTTCGACCGCGAGTCGCCGCAGGGGTTGGCGATCGACCACTCGCCCCCGATCCGCGGCATGGCCGTGACGCAGCCCTGGAAGCTCGCGGCGGCTCGTGCCGCGCGGGCCTCCGAAGACGTCGCGCGGACCGGCGCGGCCAACACGCTCTACCGCGAGCGCACGCTCTGGCGCGCCGAGAACACCGACGTCGACGGCGTCTTCGACCCGCTCGCGGACCACGACACCGGCGAGGGGCGCGAGGCGGTGATCGTCGGCGCGGGCGGCGCCGCGCGCGCGGCCGTCGTCGCCACGAGAAGGCTCGGATATGAGGTCCGCATCTGCGCCCGGCGCAACGCCGAGGCCGACCGGGTGGCCGATCTCCTGGGTGTCGATTCGCTCGCCTGGGAGGACCTCGCGGTCTCGGAGGCCGACCTCTACCTGAACGCGACGCCCGTGGGCTGGGCCGACGGCGATCCATCCGCGATTCCCGAGCGCGTGCTGGAGGGCCGGCCGCTGGTCTTCGACTGCGTGTATCGCAAGGACGGGAAGCCGACGTCAACGATCCGCGCCGCGCGGGACGCTCGCTGCCCCGTGATCGAGGGCCTGACCATGCTCGCGGCGCAGGCCGTCCGGCAGGCGCAGCTCTTCGGGATCCCCGACGTGACGCTCGCGGAAGTCACGGAGATCCTCGGCCGGGGAGTGGGACGGTGAGAGATCGCTCGGCCGAGAGACGCGAGCTGATCGCACGGGCCGTGCCCGGGGCGAGCGTCCCCGTCGCTCGGATCCTGCCGTCGGACTGCCTGACACCAGTCCTGCTCTTCCAGCGCCTGCGTGAGCCGGGTGCCGAGAGCTTTCTCCTCGAGAGCGTCGAGGGAGGGGAGAGCGTCGCGCGCTACACGTTCTTGGGCACGCGTCCGTCCGGCCGGCTGACCGTGCGCGGCGGAGAGACGCGGCTCGAGCGCGCCGGCCGAGAGGAGAAGTGCGACGGCGAGCCGCTCGCCGTACTCGACACGCTCGTTCGGCGCGGGCGCTTCGTCTCCGATCCGGACCTGCCGCCGCTCGCCGCGGGCGCCGTCGGTTACCTGAGCTACGACGCGGTGCGGCTCTTCGAGGCGATTCCCGACCGCCACGCGCAGGAGAACGAGACCAAGAGCCGCATGCCCGATGCGCTCTTTCTGCTGTTCGACGCGATCATCGCGTTCGACCATCCGCGGCAGCGTCTTCTGCTGCTGACGACGCTCGACGCGCCGGCGGAGGGAAGCGTCGACGCGGCCGTCGACGCGGCGATCGCGCGGCTCGATGCGCTCGAGGAGCTGGTCGAGCGTCCGGGCAGTCCGGCCCGCCCCGCCGTCCCGGCCGCACCAACCCGGTTCGAGCCGCTGATGCCGAAGGCCGGCTTCCTGTCCGCGGTGGACGCCCTCAAGGAAGCGATTGCGGCCGGCGACATCTATCAGGCCGTCGTCTCGCAGCGCTGGACGGGCCGCCTGGACCTCGATCCCTTCGACGTCTATCGCGCGCTGCGGGCGCTGAACCCCTCGCCTTACCTCTTCTTCCTCGAGACGCGCGAGGCGACCCTCCTCGGGTCGTCGCCCGAGATGCTGGTGCGCTGCCGAGGAGGCGAGGTCGAGACACACCCGATCGCCGGCACCGTCCCGCGCGGGAGGACGGCGGAGCAGGACGCCGCGCTGGCCCGGAGCCTCCGCGAGGACCCGAAGGAGCGGGCCGAGCACGTCATGCTGGTCGACCTGGCCCGCAACGATCTCGGGCGGGTGAGCGCCGTCGGGAGCGTTCGCGTCGCGCGCTACGCCGAGGTCGAGAGGTTCTCGCACGTCCAGCACCTCGTGTCCGAAGTCCGCGGCACGCTCGCCGAGGGGAAAGGCGCGGCCGACGCGGTCGCGGCCTGCTTCCCGGCGGGCACGCTCTCCGGAGCGCCCAAGATCCGCGCGATGGAGCTGATCGATTCGCTCGAGGCGGCGCGCCGCGGAGTCTACGGCGGAGCGGTCGGCTACTTCGACGCGGCCGGAAACTGCGACCTCGCGATCGCGATCCGGACGGCGGTCGTGGAGGACGGCGTCTGCCGCGTTCAGGCGGGCGCCGGGATCGTGGCCGACTCCGTGCCCGAGAAGGAGTACGCCGAGGCGGAGTCGAAGGCGAAGGCGCTCTTCGCCGCGATGGACCTCGCGCGGGAGTGGTTCAGTCCAAAATCCACAATCGACAATCCAGCATCTCCATGATCTTCATCGTCGACAACTACGACTCCTTCACCTACAACCTCGTGCAGGCGGTGGGGAAGCTCGACCCGGAGGTGAGCGTCGCACGCAACGACCGCTTCGAGCCCGAGGAGGTGGTGCGCCTCCGGCCGCGCGCGGTCCTCATCTCGCCGGGTCCCGGCCGGCCCGAGCAGGCGGGACGCTCGCTCGCGATGATCGATGCCGCGGAGCGGGCCGGCATCCCGCTCCTCGGCGTCTGCCTCGGCCACCAGGCGCTCGCCGCGCTCCACGGCGCGACCGTCGGACGCGCGCCGGCGCCGCGCCACGGCAAGAGCTCGCGCGTCGCGCACGACGGCACGGGACTCTTCGAAGGCGTCTCGAATCCCTTCGAGGCCGGGCGTTACCATTCGCTGGTGGTCGAGGAGAAGACGCTTCCCGCCGCGCTGCGCGTGACCGCGCGCAGCGACGACGGCCTCGTGATGGCGATCGCGCACCGCGACCTGCCGGCCTGGGGCGTGCAGTTTCATCCCGAGTCGGTCCTGACCCCGGAGGGCGAGAGGCTGATCGGAAACTTCCTCCGGATGGGGTCGGCGACGTGCGGAGAAAACCGATGACGCCCAACGTCGCCGAGGCCCTCCGCGTCATCGCGTCGCGCAGGCCGCTGCCGCGAGCGCTCGCGGTAGAGGCGTTCGGCGACCTCATGGACGGCCGCGCCACGGAGGCACAGAAGGGCGCGATGCTGCTGGGCATCGCCACGCGCGGCGAGACGGCCGACGAGATCGCCGGCGCCGTCGAGGCTCTCCGGGCGCGCATGCGGCGCGTCTCCTCCCGCCGGGCTCCTCTCCTCGACACGTGCGGGCCGGGGGGCCTGGGGCGCGACCTCTTCAACCTGTCCACGGCCGCGGCCATCGTTGCCGCCGGCGCGGGCGCCGCCGTCGCGAAGCACGGCAATCGTTCGATCTCCTCCCGCGTCGGATCGGCCGACGTCCTCTCGGCGAGCGGCGTCGCCATCGAGCTCGACGCGGAGGAGGCGGGCCGGATCCTCGACGAGGTCGGGCTCGTCTTCCTCTTCGCCCCGTCGTTCCATCCCGCGATGAAGGAGCTCGGCACCGTCCGACGAGAGCTCGGCATCCGGACGATCTTCAACGCGCTTGGGCCGCTCGCGAACCCGGCGGGCGCGATGCGTCAGCTGATTGGCGTCGGCCGGCCCGAGCTCGTGAGCCTCCTCGCGGACGCGCTCGCCTCGCTCGGAACCGAGCGCGCGATCGTCTTCCACTCCGACAACGGTCTCGACGAGCTCCTGCCGGGCGTGGCCGCATCCGGCATCGAGATCCGGGACGGCGCGAAGAGGCCCTGGACCCTCGACGCGGCCGCGCTCCGGCAGGCGCCGGTCGCCCTGGAGGAGCTGCGCGGAGGCGACGCGGCGACGAACGCCGCGATGCTCGAGCGCCTGCTAGCGGGCGAGCGAGGAGCCCGCCGCGAGGCCGTGCTGCTCAACGCCGCCGCGGCGCTCCTCGTCGAGGGCCGCGCCGCCGACGTGGAGGAGGGCTACGCGCGTGCGCGCGATTCCGTCGACGCCGGCAAGGCGGCCGACGTCTTCCATCGTCTCAGGACCGCGGGGGCATCCCGCGTGAACGCCTGATGGACGCCCTGACGCAGATCCTCGCGGCGAAGCAGTCGCGCCTCTCGCGCGGCGAGTACGGCCCGGGAGGCGTCCCCGCCCGGCCCACCGACGGCGCCCTGTTCACGGCCGCGCTGCGAGAGCCGGGTGTCCGCATCCTCGCGGAGTTCAAGGCCCGGTCGCCCTCCGCCGGCGAGATCCTGAGCGGCGCGGACGGCAAGGTCGAGAGCTTCGCGCTCCTCTACCGGCGCGGCCACGCGGCCGCGATCTCCGTCGTCATCGAGCAGGACTTCTTCGGCGGCCATCCCGACTGGCTTTCGCGCGCGAAGGCGATCTCTGGGCTCCCGGTGCTGATGAAGGACTTCGTCGTGTCCGAGCGGCAGCTCGACTTCGCCGTCTCGCTCGGCGCGGATGCGGTACTCCTGATCGTGCGAGCGCTCTCCGCGGAGGAGCTGGCGAAGCTGCGCACCGCCGCGCGGGACCGCGGCCTCGCCGTCGTGGTCGAGGCGCACGGGGCGGTCGAGATCCGGCAGGCGGCCGCCGTCGAGCCCGACGTGCTCGGCGTCAACGCGCGCGACCTGACGAGCTTCACGACCGACCTTCCCGCGCTCGCCGCGATGGCGAAGGAGATCCCGCCGGGTCCGGTGCGGCTCGCCGAGAGCGGCATCCGCTCCCGCGAGGACGTCGCGATGCTACAGGCGGCCGGCTTCCAGGCGTTCCTCGTGGGGGAGACGCTGCTGCGCTCCGAGGACCCCGTGGAGACTCTGCGGGAGCTGCGGGGATGACGACGATCAAGATCTGCGGCCTGACGCGCCCGGAGGACGCCGCCGCGGCGGCGGAGCTCGGCGCGGACCTACTCGGGATGGTGTTCGCCGCCGCGTCGCCGCGACGGCTGGACCTCGCGCGCGCGGCTGCGATCGCCCGCGCCTCCGAGGGCGCCGTCCGGGTCGGAGTCTTCAAGCACGAGCCGCTCGCCGAAGTCGTCGCCACCGTCGAACGCGCCCGACTCTCGTTCGTTCAGCTCCAGCGGCCCGTCTCCGAACAGGACGTGCGCGCGCTGCCGGTCCCGGTCATCGCGGCGATCCGCCGCGGCGCCGACGCGGCCGCGATGCCGGGCGAGGTGCTGTCCCGGCTCCGCGCGGTCCTTCTCGACGACAGCGAGGGCGCGGGGCGGCGGTCCGGTTGGGCGTCGCTTGGACTTGCCGAGCGGCCCCAGGTGCCGGCGAATGTTGCCCTGTTCGTCGCCGGCGGCCTCGACGAGACGTGCGTCGGCGACGCGATCCGGCGGCTGCGCCCCGACGGCGTGGACGTCGCGACCGGCGTCGAGTCGTCGCTCGGCATCAAGGACCGCGGGCGCATGGAGCGCTTCATCGCGGCAGTGAGGGAGGCCGACCGTGCCGCGCACTGACCAATCCTCGAAACGCGGCGCGAAGCGCAGAAAACCCGGCGCGCCGAAGGCGACGCCGGGCGCGAAGCGCAAGAAACCGCGCGCGAAGCGCAGGAGTCCGGGCTACTTCGGCGAGTACGGCGGGCGCTTCGCTCCCGAGACGCTCATGGCCCCGCTCCAGGAGCTGGAGGCCGCGTTCACGAAGTGGCGGCGCGACCGGCGCTTCCGCGGCGAGCTCGACGAGCTCCTCCGCACCTACGCGGGACGCCCGACGCCGGTCACGCGGGCGCACCGGCTCTCGGAGCGGGTCGGCGGCGCGCGGATCGCGCTGAAGCGCGAGGACCTGCTCCACACCGGCGCGCACAAGCTCAACAACGCGCTTGGTCAGGTCCTGCTGGCGCGCCGCATGGGCAAGACGCGCGTCGTCGCCGAGACGGGTGCGGGACAGCACGGCGTCGCCACAGCGGCCGCCGCCGCGCGCCTGGGAGTGGCCTGCCGCGTCTACATGGGCACGACCGACATGGAGCGGCAGGCGCCCAACGTCTCGCGCATGCGGCTGCTCGGCGCGGAGGTCGTGCCCGTCGACGCCGGTTCGCGGACCCTCAAGGACGCGGTCAACGAGGCGATGCGCGACTGGACGGAGAACGTCGCGCACACCCACTACGTCCTCGGCTCCGCGCTGGGGCCGCACCCGTACCCGACGATCGTCCGCGAGTTCCAGTCCGTCATCGGGCGCGAGGCGCGGGCGCAGTTCCGCCGCCTCGCCGGCGGCCGCGATCCGCGCGCTGCGGTCGCGTGCGTCGGCGGCGGCTCCAATGCGATCGGCTTGTTCTCCGCCTACCTCGCCGTGCCGGGGTCGAGGGTGGCTCTGTACGGCGTCGAGGCGGGAGGACGCGGGAGCGGTCCCGGCGACCACGCGGCACGATTCGCCGGCGGATCCGTCGGCGTGCTGCACGGGACGCGCACGATGCTCCTGCAGGACGCCGCCGGCCAGACTCTGCCCACGCACTCCGTCTCCGCCGGGCTCGACTATCCGGCCGTGGGCCCGGAGCACGCGGCGCTCCACGACGCGAGGCGCGTCGTCTACGCGAAGGTGTCGGACGCCGAGGCGCTGGACGCGTTCGCGCTGCTCTGTGAGACCGAGGGGATCCTCCCGGCGCTGGAGTCCGCCCACGCGGTGGCGTTCGCGGCGAGTCTGGCGCGGCGGCTGCCGAAGTCCGCGTGGATCCTGGTCAACCTCTCCGGGCGCGGGGACAAGGACCTGGACGAGTACCTGAGGGCGCGGGACGGGGCCGCGAAGTGAGCCGGATCGCCTCGGCCTTCGCCCGCGCGGCCGGCGAAGGCCGCGCCGCGTTCATCGGTTACCTGACCGCGGGGGACCCCGACGCGGACGCGACCGTCCGGCTGGCCGGGGCGCTCTCCCGCGCCGGCGCCGACGTCCTCGAGCTGGGCGTCCCGTTCTCCGATCCGATCGCCGACGGTCCCGTTCTCCAACGGGCGGCCTCCCGGGCGCTCGCCGCGGGCACGACGCTCGAGTCGGTGTTCGCCATCGCGCGGCGCATCCGGGCGGAGACGGACCTCGCGCTGGTGCTCTTCTCCTACGTCAACCCGGTCCTGCGCTACGGAACCGACGCGGCCGCGCGAGCGGCCCGCGCCGCCGGATTCGACGGCGTCCTCCTGACCGACGTCCCGCCCGAGGAGTCCGGAACGGTTCATCCGCAGCTCAGGCACGCGGGGCTCGACACGATCCTGCTCGTCTCGCCGACGTCTCCGGCCGGCCGGATGGCGGACGCGGCGAGGTTGTCGAGCGGCTTCCTCTACGTCGTGTCGCGGCCGGGAACCACGGGAGCGCGGGATCGGCTGCCCGACGATCTTCCGCAGACCGCGCGGCGGGCGAGGAAGGCGGCCGGGAAGCTTCCGGTCGCGATCGGGTTCGGCATCTCGACTCCCGACGCCGCCCGGGCGGCGGCGCGGCTCGCGGACGGCGTGGTCGTGGGCTCGGCCCTCGTGCGCGCCGCCGAAGCGGGAAGAGGCCCTCGCGAGGCCGAGCGCGCGGTGGAGCATCTCGCGCGCGATCTCGTGGCCGCGTGCCGCCGCAAGGATCGGGCGTCGTAGCTCACGCGGGACACGCCGACGCGCCTCCGTGGACAATAAGGGCGGAATGCGCGACTTCCACGAGGGAGAGTGCCTCGAGCTCCTGCGGCGGGCGAACCTTCCGGACGAGACGCTCCGAGAGCTTTTGGCGGATCGCGGCATCCGGAAGTTCCATGCCGTGCGCCGGGCCCTCGCGGCCCATCCGCGAACACCGCGCGGGGAGGCGCTCACCCTCGTGCGCACCCTCTTCTGGCGGGACCTCGCCGAGCTTTCGGCCGACGCCCGCGTCCACCCGGCGGTCCGGCGCGCCGCCGACCAGGACCTGCTTCGCCGGCTCCCGGAGATGGCGGTCGCCGAAAGGGTCGACCTCGCCAGGACGGCCGGCCGGGGAACGCTCCTGTACCTTCGCCTCGACCCGGACGTCCGAGTCCTCTCCTCGGTCCTCGACAATCGCTACACGACCGAGCCCGATGTGATCCAGGCCACCGTCCAGACGCGGACAACCGCGGAATCGCTCCAGTGCATCTCCCGTCACCCCCGCTGGGGAAGCCGGCCGGCCGTCCGGAGCGCCCTCCTTCGCCATCCGGAGCTGCCGCCGGCCGTGGCGCTGACTCTCCTGACCCGCGCGACCCGGGACGACCTCCGCGGAATTCGCGACTCCGAGCGCGTCTCGCCTCTGGTCCGGGCCTGCGCCGAAAGAGTCCTTGCGGAGCGGCAAATCGAGGACTAGCATCATGTATTCCTCTGTCGGGGAGCTAGGCCATGGGTGAAAAATCGTCCCTCACGTTCGGAGAAGAACTCCGTCGGGAGAGGATCATTCGGGACGTCTCCCTCGAGGAAATTTCGGCCGCCACCAAGATCTCCATCCGCCTGCTGACCGCGCTCGAGTCGAGCGACGTGTCGCGGCTGCCGGCGCCGGTCTACAGCCGGGGCTTCATACGCGCTTACGCGAAATACCTGGGTCTCGACCCCGACGAGATGATCAACGCGTACCTCGCCGACGTCGCGCCGGAGAAGAAGCGCGAGGTCGCCGACTCGCACAAGGGTCGGCTGCGGTCCCGGTTCCTGCGCGGGCGCCGCGCCGCCGGCACGATCGTGGTGAGCGTCACGGGAATCCTCCTCGTCCTCGGTTTGATCGTGAAGCCTCAGCGCCGTCCCGCCGCTTCGGAGCCCGTCGCGCCCCGCGAGCTCGCGCCGGTGTCGTTCAGGAACGTCGCGGTCTCGCCGGGTCCCGGTCCCTCGGTGCAGCCGGAGTCGGCGCCGTCGCCCCTTCCGTCGGCGTCCGCGTCGGCGTCTGAGAATCCGGGGGACACCGCGAACGCGCTCGAGCCCGCGAGCGCGCGCGAGGACACGATCGCGAGCGGCGGCGGAGTCAAGATGGTTCTCGAGTTCCAGCAGGATTCGTGGACGCAGGTGTACGCCGACGGCCGCAACATTTTCAGCGGACTGATCAAGAAGGGCACGCGCCGAGAGTTCGCGGCGCGGCAGGGTTTTCGTCTGACGCTCGGCAACGCGGGCGGAGTTCGCGTGACGGTCGATGGCCGAGCGCTCGAGCCTCTCGGGCAGGCGGGACAGGTCGTCCGCGATCTGCCGCTCCCGTCCGACCGGCAGGGCTAAGACATCGCCGGGTCCGCCCGCCTCGAGCCGCGGCCTTCCTTGCCCGATTCGCCGAGCTCCTCCGTCGCCAACGAGCTGGTGGCGGCCCTTCGTTCCCCGGACGCTCCGCGGGAGCTGCGCCTCTTCGCGGCCCGGGGCATGCTGCCGGTCGAGCGTGCCGACCGGATCCGGGCCCTGCTCGCGGTCCTCCCCGACCCGGAGGAGGAGATCGCCGCCCAGGCCCGGGAGACGCTGGAGTCCCTGCCGCTCGACGAGCTGACGCAGTTTTTCGGGGAGGCCGACCCGACGGAGAAGGAGCTCGACGTCATCAGCCTCTACAGCGAGGACCCCTTCGTCCTCGAGCACGTCGTGCGCAATCGCCACGCCTCCGACGAAACCCTCAGGCGCTTGGCCCTGACGGTGTCGGGGACGCCCCAGGATGCGCTCATCGTCAACCAGGTGCGCCTGCTGCGAACGCCGGACCTCATCGAGGCGTTGCTGCTGAACCCGACGCTGACGATCGACGGGCGCCGCCGTCTCAACGAGCTGCACGAGGAATTCTTCGAGAAGGATCGGCGCCGCCGGGAACAGGAGCGCCTGGCTCAGGAGGCGGAGGAGCAGCGGGTCCTGGACGAGGCCGCGGACGCCGAACGGCGCGAGGAGGAGGCCGCGGCCGAGAGCGGGGAGGGCGGGGAGCAGTCCGAGGGAGCGACGGAAGAGGATTTCCGCGGGAAGGGTCTCGGCGAGATCTTCAAACGGATCGCGGTCATGACCGTCAAGGAGAAGGTCGAGCTCGCGCAGAAGGGGACGAAGGAGGAGCGGCGGATCCTGATCGGCGACATGAACCGGCTGGTCAGCCTGGCGGTGCTCCACTGCGAGTCCATCACGATGTCGGAGCTCGAGCAGATCTGCGCGATGCGGCACCTCGCCGTCGAGCTCTACCAGGAGATCGCGGCGACCCGCGAGTGGATGCGCAAGCCCAAGATCCAGCTCGCCCTGGTCACCAATCCGGCCGTCCCGCTCTCGATCACGCTGCCCCTGATCAAGTTCCTCGGCATGCGGGACCTCCGCAAGACCATGCTGGACCGCAACCTCTCCGAGGCGGTCCGCACCTCGGCGCGCAAGTTCCTGAAAGAGAAACGAGGGGGCTGATCGCCGGTCAGTTTCCCGCGCCGCGGCGTGCGCGGGGCGCCGGTGCTTGCCTGGGACCTCCAGAATTTCGTATGTTAGGCTTTCAAGAAATTGATCCCTGCGCGGTGAGGAAAACTGCAGAATGCCGCGAGATGTCGACTATTACGTTCTCCTCGGCGTCGCACGGGACGCCAGTGAAACTGAGATTCGTGAGCGCTTCCGGGCGCTGGCGCGCGAGGCCCACCCCGATCGGGCGCCGGCGGCGCGGAAGGCCGAAGCGGAGATGAAGTTCCAGGAGCTGACCGAGGCCGTCAACGTCCTGATGAACCCGGTGCGGCGCAAGGCCTACGACTTCGACCGTTCGGCCAAATCGGGCGCGGGCGCGGAGAGCGGAGGCGACGAGGTCACCTCGAATTACGTCAACCTCGGCATCGCGGCCTACAAGGAACGCAAGTACGTCGAGGCGGCCGGCAACTTCCAGCTCGCGGCCGGCCGCAGCCCCAAGGACATCAAGGCGCAGCACTACCTCGGCCTCGCCTCCGCGCGTGCCGGTGACTTCCGCACGGCGGTCAAGGCGATCGAGGCCGCGCTGGCGATCGAGCCCCACAACGGAACGATGCTGCGGGATGCCGGGGCGATCTTCCGTCAGGCGGGCCTCCTGGTGAAGGCGGAGAAGGCCTACAACGAAGCGCTCCGATGGGATCCCTCCGCCGGCGAGGCGCGCAAGGCCCTAGAGGAAATCCGGGTCCAGCGCGCGGGCAAGGGTTGAGGCCAGGGCAGGGATAAGGGTAAGGATTGTCGAACGCGATGGCCTCAATCGAAGTGTTCGGAATGACCGACGTCGGCAAGAAGCGCAAGCACAACGAGGACGCGCTCGCGTTCGACAAGGAAGACGGACTCTTCATCGTGGCCGACGGAATGGGCGGCCACGCGGCCGGCGAGGTCGCCGCCAAGATCACGGTCGAGACGATCGGCGAGTTCATCGCGGCGACGCGCCAGAAGGAAGAGGCCACCTGGCCCTTCAAGTACAACCACGAGCTCAACTTCAACAGCAACCGCCTGGCCGTCGCGATCGAGAAGGCCAACGAGCGCGTGATGGCCGCCGTCGCCGCCCAGCCCTGGCTCAAGGGGATGGGAACGACGGTCGTGGCGGGGCTGTTGAACGAGAAGATCCTCTCGCTCGCGCACGTCGGCGACAGCCGCGCCTATCTCTATCGCCAGGGCGAGCTGACGCTCCTGACCGACGATCACTCCTGGGTCCAGGAGCAGGTCTCCGCGGGAATCCTGACCGAGGAAGAGGCGAAGACGCATCCTCTGAAGAACGTCGTGACCCGCGCGCTCGGTGGCGGCCCCTCGGTGTCGCCGGATCTGCGCGAGATGGAGTTCACTCCGGGCGACGCGTTCCTCTTCTGCTCGGACGGCCTGACCACGATGCTCTCCGACGAGGAGATCCGCGACGCGGTGTCGGCCGAGAGGGACAAGGACTCTCGCGCGCTATGCGAGGCGCTGATCGATCGCGCGAACGAGAAGGGCGGTGTCGACAACATCACCGTCGTCCTCGTGCGCATCAAGGAAGACTCCGAGGAGACTTCCATCGGCACCGCCGCCGGCTGACGCACGGCCGCCCCGACGGCGGCGCCTCGCGGTCCGTACACTCGTTTGACACAGGCGAAGGCCGAAGGCTACCCTGAACCCTCGCGTTATGAGCACGGATCGACGGACGAAGGCCAGGCTCATCCGGCTCTGTCGGATCGGCTTCGGGATCGTCCTGGCCGCGACGCCCGCGCTGGCCGCCGGCGATGCCCTGCGCGACGAGCCGCAGCGCTGGATCGAGAGCCCGTATCGGCAGTTCGGCGCTCCCCAGACACTCCTCTCCGGCCGCGCGACGCTCCTCGACGAGGCGGACGACCCCGTGGTGCGCGCCTCCCTGACGACCATGCTCCAGCGGCTCGACACCGAGGTCTTCGGGCGGGACGGCTGGCGGGCGCCGTTCGACCCGAAGGAACCCCTGCGGATCTACCTCGCGCGGCACGAGGCCGGCGGCGTCCGGGAGATCGCCGGCCAGCGAGTCGAGGGCGACCGGATCGCGCGCGCGGCGATCCTGCTCGACGCGAGCGGCCTGTCGGCGGCTCAGATCGCGCACGAGGTCGCGCGCCAGATCGTCCGTGCCTCGATCGACTCCTACGGCGCCGCGGAGGACGCGTTCCTGACGCCGGCGCTCGTCGAGTCCCTCGCGGTGGATCCCGTGGAGGCGCAGGGCGACGAGGAGACCTCGGTCCTGGCGGCCGCGCCGACGGTCGATCTCCGCGCGCACCCGGCCGCCCTCGGGCGCCTCTGGGTCGACGAGGCTTTGCGGACGGCGGGTGGCTCCGGTTTCTTCCGGCAGGTCTGGGAGCGCGCGGCCGGCAGCGGCGAATCGCCGCTATCCGTCGCGTTGAGGATGCTGCCGGACGCGACGGCGACGCCGCGAGGTCCCGCGCTCCGCGAGGACACGCTGCTCGTGCGCGCCGCGGCGCGCTTCTACGCGGGCGTCGAGACCGAGGCCGCTCCGTCGCGCCTGCGGCGGTTCGACCTCGAGTCGGGCGCGCTCGACGCGGCGGCTCCCGAGTCCCTGTCGGTGCGCCACCGCTCCTTCGTCCCGGAGGACTCCGAGGGCGGGCTGCGCATCGCGTCCGAGGACGCGCTGCGTATCGCCTGGCCCGAAGACGCGGGTGCCGGGGCGGCGATCGTGCGGTACCGCGACCCGGCCCTTCCGGCCGACGTCCTCCTCCTCTCCGCCGGAGACGTGCGCCGGATCCCGCTCTCGGGGGTCGCGCGCGTCGACTGGGTCGTGGCCGGATCGCCGCATGGCGGCGGCGGCCTGCGCGCGCCGGCGGGAGTCGAGGAGGTCCGCTCGGACGTCTTCACCGGGCTCGAGGCGCGAGCCAGCGGCGTCGATCGGCCGCGGCTGACGTGGCGCACGGGGTCCCACGAGGGGATCTGGGGCTGGGCGATCTTCCGCGAGGAGCTGAAGGCCGACGGCCGCATCGCGCGGACCGGGCCCGAGATCGTGCCGTCCACCGAGCGCTCGAAAGAGGCGTTCTCATACGCCTTCGTGGATTCGGGCGCGGTTGCGGGCACCTACTACCGCTACACGGTGTGGGCGGTGACCGACGAGGGGCTGCTCGCGCGCGCCTTCGCGATCACGCTGAGGGCGGGGGAGTAGCTTCGCCTGTCATCCCGAGCGCATCGAGGGACCCGCGCTCGATACACGCGGCCGCGATAAAGCCCGGGATCCCTCGTCGCAACGCTCCTCGGGATGACGGCTAGTCTTCCGTTCCTCGAGAGCTACCTCTTCCGCTGCTGCGCCTTCCGGTCCCTCTTCAGCTGCTCCATCACGATCGCACGGTGGTCGAACGCGAACTTCACTTTCCGAAGCTCTCGCGGCGTGAACCAGCGCGCGTCCGCCGCGTCGTCGCCGCCCCGGGCACGCCCACGGACCGGCCGACACGCGTAGAGGACGGTCACGTTGTGCCCCCGGGGGTCGCGGTTGCCCTTCGAGTACACGCCGCGCAGCTCAGTCACCCGGACGGTCAGCCCCGTCTCCTCCCGGGCCTCGCGGGCGCAGCAGTGCTCGGTCGTCTCCTTCCACTCGCAGAAACCGCCGGGGAGCCCCCATCGGCCCTCGAACGGCGGCCGCCCGCGCTGGATCAGCAGGACGCGGCCTCGCCGGTCCCGGATCCACGCGTCGACCGTCAGCCGGGGCATGCGGAGCGTCTTGTAGGGATTGGGCATGGCGTCAGCGGCTCCTCCCGTCATCCATAGCGCGCGAAGAACTCCCGGATCTCATCGGCCGGCCGCCGCGTCGCGAGCTCCGAGGGCGTCTCGCCGTACCAGTCGCGGGGGAGCCGGCTGGCGTAGGGCTCCTCGAGAAAGCGCGCGCAGAGCAGGGCGATCACGCCGCGGTCGGTCTCGCTGCGGATGAGCCGGCCGGCGGCCTGCACCACGCGCGTCATGCCGGGCTGCAGGTAGGCGAAGTCGAAGCCCGACTCGTCCCGCTCGTCGAAGTACCGTCGGAGCAGCTCACGCTCGAAGGAGACCTGGGGAAGCGCCGGCGAGACGACGAACACGGCGGAGAGGAGCTCGCCCGGATAGTCCACGCCCTCGGCGTACATGCCGCCGGAGACGGCGAAGAGGAGCGTCCCGCCCGGCGGCGGCGACTCGAGCGAGCGCAAGAGCTGCTGGCGCTCGTACTCGCTCAGATCGGGACGCTGGACCAGGAGCTGCGAGCGCGTAGCCGGCATGCGCGCCGAGACCTCGGTCAGGAAACGGTAGGAGGGGAAGAGGACCAGGTCGTTGCCGCCGTGCGCGTCCGACATCTCGGCGAGGAGCTTCGCGATGCGCGGATAGTTTTTCTCGCGGGTCTTGAACGTCGTCCGCACGGACGGCACGATCAGGACCTTCCGGTTCTCCGGCGGGAACGGAGGCGGCAGCGAGATCGACGAGGTCCTCTCCGGGTCGAGACCGAGGACCCGCTGGATCGCCTCGGGAGGCGTCAGCGTCGCCGAGAGCAGGACCGTCGAGGACGCCTGGCGGAAGATCGGCGAGAGCATGCGCGCCGGATCCAGGCAGACGAGCGCGAGGCGCGCCCCGCCTAGGGCGCCGCGCCGCTCGGCGACGCAGGTGAATTCGGGGCCGAAGTTCGCGAGCACCGCAGCGAACCGCTGGAGCGCGAAGTGGAAGTCGAGGACCGGATCGTCCACCATGGCGAGCCGCGTCTCCCGCTTCCACGCGAGGTAGCGCATGAGCTTCTCCTCCCACCCGACGCGCAGCTCGAACACCGCGTCGGAGGGAGGCTCGACTTCCCCAATGGCGTCCGCCTCTCCCTCCGGCAGGTCCTCGGCCTTCTCGGCGACGATCCGGAGAAGCTTCTCGACCGAGTCGGCGAGGTCGTGGAAGAGCTCGCCCGGCTGGAGGAGGAGGCGGTCGCGCAGGGCGGCGAGGTCCGCCTCCCGGAGCTCGGGCGAGAAGATCTGGCGGGCGCGGTCGGGGAGGTTGTGCGCCTCGTCGATCAGGAGGATCGCCTCCCGCAGGTCCTCGCCCGTCAGGTGCCGCAGCGCCGCGGCGGGCTCGAAGACGTAGTTGTAGTCGGCCACGATCGCGTCGGCTCGCTGCGCCGCCTCGAGCTGGACCTCGAACGGGCAGACCTCCTCGCGCCGCGCCTCCTCGAACACCGTGTCGGGGTCGAGGTGCGCGTAAGCGTCTCCCAGGCGGCCGAGGAGGTTGGAGCGCTCCATCTTCGCTGGATAGTCCTTCGCGAAGCGGCAGAACTCCTCGTGGCAGAGGATGCGGTCGTTCGCGCACATCCGCTCCTTGGCGCGGACCTGCACCGTGTGAAACGCGCGCTCGTTCATCGCGACGAGGGAGGAGACCGCCATCTTCTGCTGGAGCGTCTTGGAGGTGAGGAAGACGACCTGGCGGCCGGTCGTGAGCCCCTCGACGACGGCGGGGTGGAGCGCCGCCGCGGTCTTCCCGGAACCGGTCGGCGCCTCCGCGATCAGGTTCTCGCCGTTGCGCAGGGCCGTCCGGACGACGTCCATGATTTTCTCCTGGATCGGCCGGGGGGCGGCGTGCGGGAAGGGGAGGTGCTCGGCGGCCTTCGCCTTGCGCTGGCGGATCACCCGCTGGGCCTTCCACACGGCCAGGGTCCGGGACAGGCGCCGCTCGAGCTCCCGCTCGACGTCGTCGTCGAAGGGGACGTCCAGCGAGATCTCCTCGCCGGTCTCGATGTCGACGTAGACGAGGGCCCCGGAGACGCGCCCGTGGCCCAGCCGACGCCAGAGGTAGCAGTAGCCCAGCAGCTGGCGGCGGTCGCGCTCGAAGGCGTAGCCCGAGGGGCGGACGCCGTCCACGGCCAGGTTCGTGGACTTGAGCTCCTCGATCAGCCAGTGGCCAGGCTCCCGCTCGACGCACCCGTCCAGCCGGCCCGTCAGGACCGCCGTCCAGTCCTCGACCGGGATCCGCGCCTCCAGGTGGACCTCGCAGCGATAGCCGGGATGGGCGGCCTGCCGCTCGCCGAGCACACGGACGTGGATCTGGGTGCCGAGCCCGAGGCGGCGCCAGCCCTCGCCCCGGTCGAACCCGACGCGCCGGAAGCCCTCGTCCTCCGCCAGCTCGCGAACGGAGATTTCGAAGACACGAGAGGTCTCGTCAAAGCGCAAGTCTCGATTATAATTTCCCGGTGACCCCGGACATCCGATCCTCGAGGCGTCTGACCCTCGTACTCCTCGCTGTCTTCCTGGCGACCAGTCCGGCGGTTTTCGCCAAGACACGCACCCGCACGCGCAGCAACGCGGTCCACGCCGTCCCTGGCTCCCTGCAGGAGGCGCTCGAGCGCGCGGCGATCCGGCCGCCGGCGAAGTCCTCCGGCGTGTCGATTTCCATCGCCGAGCTCGACTCGGGCGCGTCCGTCTACCAGCGCAACCCCGAGTCCCCCGAGACGCTCGCGTCGGTCACGAAGATGATCTCGTCGGCGGCCGCGCTGCACTACCTGGGACCCGAGTACAAGTTCCGCACAACGGTCTGGCGGCGCGGCGACATCCACGACGGCAACCTGCAGGGCTCGCTCCTCGTGGTCGGCGGGGGAGACCCGAACATCTCCGGGCGCTTCCACGAGGACAACTCCTTCGCAATCTTCGACCAGTGGGCGGAGGGCCTGAAACAGGCCGGGATCGTGAGGATTTCGGGCGATCTGGTACTGAACGCCAGCTCCTTCGACGGCATCTACAGGCATCCGGAGTGGCCCGCGGACCGCGATACGCGCTGGTACCAGGCCCCGATCTCGGCTCTCTCGTACAACGACAACTGCGTGATCGTCTCCGTCGGCCGCGGCGCCTTGCCCGGAGCCCCAGCGAACGTGACGATCGACCCGGATACGGACGTCGTGCAGGCGCTGTCGATCGCGCGCACGCTCGGCAAGGGCGCGAAGATCCGCGTCGCGGTGTCGCGGCCCGTCGGGTCGGACCAGATGACCGTCTCGGGGACGGTGCCGTCGCGCTACTTCCGATTCGCCGTGCCGGTCGCGATCAACGACCCGCCCAAGTTCTTCGGCGCCGCGCTGAGGAGCCGGCTGCGCGCGGCGGGGATCGAGCTCACGGGCAACGTCGTCGAGCAGGCGATCAAGCCGGACAACTCGTGGCTGCTGGTCGCGAACACCGAGTCCGAGCTCGTGCCGACGATGGCCGTGTCGAACAAGCGCAGCCAGAGCTTCTACGCCGAGCAGATTTTCAAGACCCTGGCCTTCGAGAAGACCGGCCGTGGCACCTGGGACGGCGCGATCAGCCTGGCCAAGCAGTTCCTGGGAACGATCGGGCTCGACCCCAGGCGGTTCGAGCTGCACGACGGGTCGGGGCTTTCTGCGAGCGACCGGGTGGCGGCGGGGGACCTCGTCCAGTTCCTGCGGGCCATGAACACCCAGCCCCAGGGGGCAGTGTGGCGGTCCACGCTGGCCGTCTCGGGCGAGGCCGAGGGGTCGCTGCGAGGCCGGCTGCTGGATTCGGCCAGCCGGGGCGCGGTCGAGGGCAAGACGGGCACCCTGAATGGCGTTTCCACCCTGGCGGGCTACGCCAAGGGCCTCTCGGGCAAGACCTACGCGTTCGCGATCCTCCTGAATGGCCCGGGCGTCAGCGAGTCCCGCGGCCACGCCTTCCAGGACCGCCTGGTCCGCACCCTCATCCAGAAGGGGTAGGGCGGCGCGCCCGGGCGACGGGCACCGGGCTAGGTTCGACGAGCTCCGCGCGCGCTGACCGTCGGTTTTCTTGGCGCGCTGCCAAAAAAAATTGACACCCTCCAGCGCTGGATGTGATCCAATTCACATTGATTCGTGTTTGGGCCGACTTTTCGGCCCGGTACCTGAAGGTGGGAATCCAGAGTCATCGTCGGTGTAGAGGGGCGAAGTTCGCCCGCGCCAGCGCGTGATTTCACGCGGCTAGCCACTCGAACACCACGCTGACCGCAGGACTAGGTTTCTTACCCCCGGCATGAGGCCAGGGGGTTTTGGCGAAAGGTGGAGTGCTTGACCTACTTGGGCGGCAGCGTTCCTTCCTAACAGGAACGCAACTAATTGTAGATAAATGACTTAACCTTTCTCGTCACATGACGAGAAAGGTTGTTGTGTATATGTGGCCGTTCGGGTAGGATTTCCGTACTTCAGGACGGGAGAGACCAATGGAGATCTCGGACGACCTCAGCGGCTCGGTTTCAAGCGAAGAAACTTTTGAGCGTGAGATTGAATGCGTCTTCCGAGAGACTCTCGGTCTGATTCACATTGCTCTCGTTTCGCATTACCAACTTGCCGAGCAGGAAGCGACTGAGTTAGAGAAGGACCTCTTCGTCTGGTTCCGGCGGTTTTGCTATCGCCCTGGCGCCTCGGCGAGAGATAACCGCCCGTACCTTCTTGTCGCCTGTTGCCAGTTTGCGCGCGA
>DASXPB010000072.1:0-9805 GCA_036493875.1 Thermoanaerobaculia bacterium | reverse complement strand
AATAGCCGGGATCGTAACGGTGATCCTGCGCCTCACGAATCCTCTCGAACGGGTCGCCCTGCTGATCCCGCCGTTTCATGACTTCGGGTGGCCTAACGGGCTGCGCGTCAGCGGCGAGTGAGGAGGCGAAGCCGACGAACGAGTCCGCTGCACGCGCGTGTTAGGCCACCCGCCGATCATTCGTGTGGCCTCTTGCGACCAAGGAGCTTGATTCCAGCCAGCAGAAACAAAATAGCGAAGGCTGAAGCACCGAAATACTGCCACCAGGGCGTGTCCCCACGCGGAGTAGTCCAGACAATCACGAGGCCAAAGACACCCGAAACGATTAGGACCCACCCGTATCGATTCGGCCTTGCGCCAGCGAGAAGTGGGTTGATCTGCCCACCGGTGAAATAGCCGGGATCGTAACGGTGATCCTGCGCCTCACGAATCCTCTCGAACGGGTCGCCCTGCTGATCCCGCCGTTTCATGACTTCGGGTGGCCTAACATTGACTTAGACAGCCCACCCATCCGTTTCGGATCCCCACACCACCTATTCATCTACGTCTGACCCATCTGGATCGTCGACAGGTTCTTCACCCGCCGTGAGCTGGCGCTCCGGCGGGATGGCGCCGGCGTAGAAGTTAGGCTGCAACGAAAGCTGTCTAAGATGCGGAGAACCCGTGACGCCTGCCCAGAGCATGTCGGCGGGGCTGCGCACGCCGCGGCCGCCACGGTTGAGGACATGCGTATAAATCATCGTGGTCTTTACGTCGCGATGCCCGAGGAGCTCCTGGATCGTCCTTACATCGTACCCCTCTTCGATCAGGTGGGTGGCGAAGGAGTGGCGGAAGGTGTGACAGCTGACGCGCCGCGAGATCCGAACGTCGGTGACCGCCTGCCGCAAGGCACGCTGAATGACGGTTTCGTGCAAATGATGACGCCGCTCGGCTTGGTAGCCAGAGGCGGATTGCACGCCGAGTGGTTTTGCCGGGGCGCGCGGATCGCGACTACGATGCTCACCGGGGAAAACGTACTGCCAACCCCACTCCCGCTCGGCGCCCGGATACTTCAGAGCGATCGCGTCCGGAAGGTAGACGCTCCCGAATCCGGCGTCGAGGTCCTGGCGATGGAGTCGCCTCACGCGCGACAGCCAGCTCGGGAGCTCCGCACGCGCCACGACAGGAAATGGAACGACGCGGTCGCGGCCGCCCTTGGTGTCCCGCACGAGAATCCGATTGTTGCCGAACTCCAGGTCCTTGACTCGCAGGCGCAGGCACTCGAGCAGGCGCATTCCGGTGCCGTACAGCAGAATCGCGACCAGTCTCGGCGTGCCGTGCATGCGGCCGAGGATGCGACGCACCTCGGCGCGGGTCAGGACCGTCGGCAGGCGACCCGGGCGCTTGGCACGGATAATCGTGTCGAGATTGCGAAGCGGTTTGTCGAGCACTCGGCGATAGAGAAAGAGCAGCGCGGAGAGGGCCTGCGTCTGAGTCGAGGCGCTGACCGGGCCATCCACCGCCAGGCTGGTGACGAAGACGTTGATCTCCCGCTCCCCCATCTCCATGGGATGCCGCTTGCCGTGGAAGAGGATGAAGCGGCGGACCCAGGCGACGTACGCCTCCTCGGTGCGCAGGCTGTAGTGGCGCGCACGGATGGCATGGCGGACGCGGTCGAGGAGCCGCGGCTGGCCCGGGGTCGGACCGGCCGGGCCCGAGAAGGAGCCGGACATCTGAATAAGAGTTGTCGCGACGGGACCCGAGGCTCGCCAGGTCGGCGGCGTGTAATCGCCTTCGGCGGCGTCTCGCCGCCGTCGATTACCTCCCGAGGCTCATCGCCTTGAGGGCGAAGAAGACGAGCAGACTGAGGACGTACGTCAGCGCGAAGAGGCCGATCAATCCGAGCAGGGCCACGCCGCCCTTCGCGCCGCGGGTCTTCACGAGGTGATAGGGAAGCGCGAGAGGCCATCCGGAGACCACGAACCAGCCCACGTCGACGGTTCGGGGAATCCCCAGGCGGCGCGCGTCCGCGAGGATCCAGTAACCCACCAATAGCGCGGTGCCCCCGTAGTACATGACCGCGAACGCCGCAGACGGACGGACGCGGTGGGCCGTGTAGACCGCGTTGGCGAGGTTGACGGCGAGAAAGAACACGCCGAGGGCCAGTGTCGCTCGAGGATTGGGAACGCGGCCCATTCTCATCATGCGAAGGCGCCTGACCACATCATCTTATCGGGCTGCAAGCTGATGGATGCGGCGAGCGTCGGTTTCCGCGGACGGCTCCGTGCGCCGGCAGGCGACGCAGGTCAAGGGACCGCGCCGACGCTCACGGAGAAGCTCCCATCCGATCGGGAAATCGGCATGATCCCCCACAGGACGCCGCCGCCGCCGGTCTTCGTCACGTGGAGCTGAGCGTTCTCCACTTCGAAGACGCCCAGCGCGCCGAGGATGTCCCTCACGAACACCGTCGTTCCGTACTCGACGGTCGTGGTCGTCTGGCCGAGAGACACGCCCTCCGCCGAGAAGGCCTCGATGGCGAGCTGAAGGGAAGGACCGAATGAGCCGCCGGTGGGATCGGGAACGTTGGCGAGAAGGAGATTGCTGCGGCCGGCCTCGCCGTGGCGGGCGCCTGCGAAGACGAGCTCGGCGGCGTTGACCGAGCGCAGTGAGGTCAGTCCGAACACCGGCAGATCGACCGTCGCGCAAGCGGTGCCGGGCGCGACCGCCCGGGCGAGCACGGACGGATTGGGTCCATGCCCGGGGAAGATGTACGCCGCGCCGACGTCGGTTCCGATTCCGGGAAGGGGATACGTGGCGACGGCGGTCCCTCGAGGCGGCAGCGTCACCAATGAAGCGCACGAGGCGCCCGGAACACAGGGAGCGATGAGCCGATCCGTAATGGCGATGCTCGATTCCTCCGCGGCGGCGTTCGCGAGCGTGAGCTCGGTCGTCCATGCGCCGGCGATCCCGGCCCCGTAAACGACCAGCGGGCCTCCTTCCCCTGCCGAGACGATCGTGCCGGTCCCGACGACCTGGGGGTGTTGTTGCCCGCAATAGAAGACGGCAACGGTCACGGCGTAGGTGCCCGCCGGCAGCGACGAAATGAAGACGTCTTGGGAGAACGGGTAGTTACTTGCGGTGCACTGACTGCAACCGGGAATCTCGCCGCCCGCCAGGAACATGATCTGGATCTGATCGCCCGAAACCGTGGCGCTCGGGTCGTGGGGAAAGCATCCCGCCCAGTGACCGCAGGAGTTGACGACGACTCCTCCGGGGATGTTCGTGCCCGTGACGGTCCACGGGAAGGTGTCGCCACAAGCGGTCTGCGCCGACGAGGATTCGGCGGAGGTGAGCACGGCCATGACGGCCAAAGAAAGAAGGATCCACTTCCGGATAAGCATTCGAGACCTCCTCGTTCCGGTGGAACCTCGTCGTGACTCCTAATGCCCGACCGGCTTGGCCCAGTCTCCGATCGACAGCGCCTTCATGACGATCTCGACCGCGAGTGACGCGAGCAGGATCCCCATGACGCGGATCAGGACCGCGGCGCCCTGCTTGCCGATGAAGCGAAGGATCGGATCCGAGAGCCGCAGCGCGAGGTAGTTGAGCGCGAGGACGACCAGCAGCACGACGGCGGTCTGCATCTGCTGCGGGACGGTGTAGACGTCGTTGTCGGTCAGGATGATCACGGCCATGATCGCGCCCGGGCCCGCGATCGACGGAACCGCCAGCGGGAAGACGGCGAGGTCGCGATTGGGGTCCGCCGACGAAGCCCCCTCGTCCATCTCGCCGAAGAGCATCTTGACCGCGAAGAGGAAGAGGATGATGCCGCCCGCTACCTGGAGCGAGAGCATCCGTACGCCCACTGCGTCCAGGATGATCTGGCCGAGCACGACCGCGACGACCAGGATCAGAGTCGCGTAGATCGAGGCGCGGCGCGCGATGCCGCGGCGGTCCGCGGGCGTGAGCCCGCCGGTCAGGGCCGCGAACAGGGCGACGTTGCCGATCGGATCGATCGTCGTCCAGATCATCATGAAGTCGCGAACGATCTTCTGGATCATGGTCGTCTCGGATTCCCTCCGCTCGACGGGGCGGGTCCCGGATTCGTTGCGGGGATTCTATGCCGCGCGCGGTCGAGGCGGGTGGCGTAGCGACGCGCGGTAGCGGCGGGACTCTAGCGGCGTTTGCGTTTCGCCGGGCGGGGCTTCGGACTCTTCTTTGCGGTCGCCTTTGGCCGCGCTTTCGGCCTGGACTTCGGTTTGACGCCGGCGCGCTTCTTTGGAGAAGGACGGCGCGACCCGGGCTTCGCCTTCCTTGCGGGAGCGGACCTTTTCCTGTTCCTGTGGATGGGCGCCGGCTTCGATTTGGGTTTCGTCCTGGCTGTGGTCGCCGCGTGCAGCGCGGGCGACTGCGAGGGATTCGGCTCGGCCGTTGCCGGCACGGACGCGGCCGGCGGGCGGCGGTCCGGCGGCTCGGTCTGGATCTGGCGCTCGCGAAGCTCGCGGCTGCGCCGCAGGGCCTCCTGCAGCCACTCGCGCTCCTTCTGCTCCTCCGTCTGAGGCGCGGGAGCCGCCGGCGCGGCCTGCCCGGATGCGCCCGGCGCCGCCGCAGCGAGGCTCGCGCTCAACCGGCTGATGAGCGCCGCCCGCGACACCGGGTCGAGCTTCTTCGCCTCGGCTTCGAGCTCGTCGAGGGTCATGAGGCGATTGTAACCGGGCGTGGCGGGTCCAGCGTGCGGGACCGCCGTCATCCGGGGAGCCGATTCGCCGTCATCCCGAGGAGTGCTGCACGGAAGCCAAGCGAGCAGGATCCCGTGCTTCATGCGACGGTGGCGATCGAGCACGGGATCCCTCGCTGCGCTCGGGATGACGGCTTGATCACTCGGAACGGGCTCCTCCGCCATCATCCCGAGGAGCGGAGCGCAGCGAGCGACGAGGGATCCCGTCCTTTGTTGCCGTGGTGGTGGATCGGCCATTAGTCGTACACCCCGTCGGCGAACCATTCGCCGCCGTTGCGCGCGCGGTAGATGCGGTAGAGGCCGCCGTCGGAGAGCTCGACGTCCCAGTAATCGCGGTCGGCGGCGGAGTCGGTCCACCAGCCCTCCTCCAGGGACCACGGCCCCGCGGCGACACGGACGGTGCCCGCGATTACGAGCGCGGCGTCGGGAGGAGACTTGAAGGAGAGGAGACGGAGGTCGGAGATCCCCCCCTCACCCTCCCCCTCTCTCCGAGCGGCCGTCTCCCAATCGCCCCTCTCTCCCGGCGGGAGAGGGATGGGGTGAGGGGGCCCAGTCTCACGACTTTGGCTGACAGCCGAACGCGGAGAGCCGACCGCCTCCCCCACGATCACCTCGAGCGGCACGGGCGGACGCAGGACGCGCACCGAGAGAAGCCCGCGCCCGGCGCGCGGAGGGACGCGCATCGGCGGAGGCGGCGGCGCGGCGTAGCCCGTCTCCGTATAGCGCTCGGGACGATGCCCGTCCTGCGCGCGCGGCGAGCCGACGCGGTCGGCGCCGAGCAGCGCGACGAGGCGAGCGATCGTGGTCGCGAGGCGGTCGGGCGAGAGCGCGGCGGGCCCGAAGAGCGTGAGCTGCGCGCGGCGCGGCTGGTCGGGATGCGCCGAGAAAGTGAACCCCGCGACGGCGGCGCCGGGTGGCCGCGCCTCGAGGTCCAGGCGCAGGAGCGTCAGGAGCGTCTTGACGTCTCGCGTCGGGGCGGGAAGCTGGATCGCGCGCGTGTCGTGGCCGTCGGGATCGAGCGTGAGCACGGTCTCGAGGCGAGTGCAGGCGAGCGCCTGCGACTCGAGGCGCTCGGTGAGACGCGTCAGCGCCGCGTGCGCGACGAAGAGGAACGGCTCGAGCGACGCGAGCGGCCACTCGAGCTCCATGCCCTCGGAGAAGGCGGGCGGCGGGAGGTAGGGCTCGAGCGGACGCGGATCGATGCCGCGCGCCGAGGCGTGCAGCGCGCGCCCCCCCTCGCCCAGGCGGCTCGCGACCTCGCCCTCGGGCAGCTTCGCGAAGTCCCCGATCGTGCGCAGCCCCCAGCGATCGAGCAGCGCGGCCGTCTCCCACTCGGGCGCGAGGCGCGCGAGCGGAAGCGGTGCGAGAAACGCCTGCTCCTCGCCCTCGGGGACGACGGTCGGCGACTCGGGAAGCCCCGCGGCCACGCGCGCGGAGAGCTTCGACGCGGCGACGCCGACGCGTCCGGGCAGCCCGGCCCGCTCGACGGCGCGGAGGATGTCGCGGGCGAGGGCGCGAAGGGGCTCCTCGGATTCCCCCCTCACCCTGCCCGATACCGCCGGCCTGCGGCCGGCGTTGCCTACGGCCGGGGGCTTGCCAGGGTGGACGGCTCCCCCCGCCGGGGGGAGAGGGGATTCTTTTGAGAGACCGCCTTCCAATAATCCCCCTCTCCCCGCGGGAGAGGGCAGGGGTGAGGGGAGTTCTCCTTGCGTCATCCCGAGGAGCGGTAGCGACGAGGGATCCCGGGCTTGTACTCGACTGTGGCGATCGAGTTCGGGATCCTTCCCCCTCCCTCTCGCCGAGCTCGGGGCCGGGGTCAGGATGACGGCGCTCGCAGAGCTCCCCTCACCCCAACCCTCTCCCGCCGGGAGAGGAAGTTTTAAAGAGCCGACTCGGCTCAACAATTCCCCTCTCCCCCCGGCATCGGGGGGAGAGGGCAGGGTGAGGGGGGCGACTTTCGCGCGCAGTGCCGGATGCCCCGCGAGATCCATATAGAGGACTCCCTCTCCCGCGTCCTCGACGCGCGGCGAAAAGGACTCGGCGACCTCGAGCAGCGTCTGCTGCGCCGTGCGCTCGCAGGCCACGTCGCGTCCGCGCGCGATCAGCCTGGGTAGACGCGCGCGCGCTTGCGGCAGCGTCATGCCGGGCTCGATCCCGACCTTGCGCGCCTTGCGCGTCGCCGAGGAGACGCGCGCCGCGGTGCCGTTGCCCTCGCAGATGACGACGGCTTCCTCCTTGAGCTCCGGCTCGCTGCGGAGCCGCGCCGCCAGGGGAAAGAGCGGGACGTAGATGCAGGCGATCACATGCCGCGCGTCGCGAGCAAACCGTCATCCTGAGGAGCGGACCCCGAGCGCTGCGAGGGGGAGCGACGAAGGATCCCGTCACTGACAGCCGAGGTGCCGTTGACGCACGGGATCCCTCCCCCTCGCTCCGCTCGGGGTCGGGATGACGGCGAAGTGGCTCGCGGTGACGGCGCAGAGAGCTCCAAAAAATCCCCTCTCCCGCCGGCGGGACCGGAGGGAGAGGGGTGGGAAAGGGGGACATCGCCCATCGATAGCTTCATCGGCTCGCTCACGCCCGTCCGCGCGCGCGCATCCTTCTGCAGGGTCAGCCGCGAGGCGAGGCCGCAGAGCAGTCGCGGCGGGCTTCCCTTTGCGCGTTCGCCGCCGATCCAGACCCCGCGCGTGGAGTCCGCCGCGATGACCGCTTCCGCCGCGCCGCCGCTGATGCGGCAGGGCGCGAGCAGGAGGAGCGCCGCGCCGTGCGCGCGGGCGGCGCGCTCGAGCCGCACCCACGCGGCGTCGGGGACGAACCGTCCGCGCACCGGCGCGAGCCCGAGGTCCGCGACGACGAGCGGAAATCCCGTCGCGAGCAGCATCTCCGTGCTCGCGACCGCCTCCTTGAGCCGCGACGGGCGGACCCAGAGCAGACGCGTTAGGTCCGCGCCCGCGGCCTCCGCGGATTGAGGATCGAGGTGGCCGCCGAGATCGACGAACGCGGCCGCCTCGCCGCTCGCGGTCGCCGACGCGAGCGCGGCGATGCCGATCGAGAAGCGGCCGCACGAGCGCTTGCCCGAGAGCTCGACGAGTCCTCCGCGCGGGAGTCCTCCGCGCAGGAGCCGGTCGAGACCCGGCACCGTCGTCGCGATCGCTTCGCGTGGCGCGGAGGGGGACGCGAGATCGCTCGCTCGAATCAGCCGCGCGCCGAGACCGGCGAGCAGCGCCGCGGCGGCAGGCTTCCCGGCGATCTGCTGCCGAAGGCCCTTGCCTTCGAGAAGGGCTTCGATCGCGAATCCCGGCAACGCCTCCATTTCGCCCCCCCGACGCCGTCACGGGACTGCGGCGCCGAGGGAGTCGGCGGCGCAGTCGCCGTTAGGATCGAACCGTGGAGGAGCAAAATAGGCGTAAATTAGCCGTAAGTCAAGATTGTAGTGCTTGCTTTACTATAAGTAAAGCTTGCTTTACTATTGGTGCTGAGGAGCGCCGATGCCGAACGACACCAACGCGAAAATCCCCGCGAAAATCGCCCTTCCGCACCTTCTCGCACTCGCCGCCACCGGCGTGCTCCTGCGCCTCGCGCTCTCCGCCGGAATGCGCGCCTGGGCGGCGCAGCCCCGCTCCGCAATCCCGGTACTGTGGGCCGGCACCACCGTGCTCGCGCTGACACTCCTGCTGCTCTGGCAGCTCCGCGTGATCTGGAAGCGACGCGATTCGTGGGCGCTCTATCTCGGCGCCGCGCTCCTCCTCATCCTCTTCTACAAGGCCGGCAACAATCGCCCGGAACTCTCCCCCGTCGAGATTCCTCTCGCGATCCTCCTGCTCCTTCCGGCGGGACTCCTCGTCTGGGCGTTCGTGCGACAGGTCCGCCAGGCCGACGAGCTCGAGCGGCGGATCCTCCTTCAGGCCCTCGCGTTCGCGTTCGTCGTCGAGTTCACCGTGGCGATCGCGTACGCGCTCCTGGAGGGGATGGACGTGGCGCGGCCGCCCTCGATTCTCTGGGCCTCGCTCCTCGTCATGTCGTGGGCCGTCGGGCTCGGCATCTTCCACAGACGCTACGAATGAAGAATCACCTGCACGTCCTGCGCGCCGAGCGCGAGTGGTCGCAGGCGGAGCTCGCGCAGCGGCTCTCCGTGTCGCGCCAGACCGTCAACGCGGTCGAGACGGGCCGCTACGACCCGAGCCTCCCGCTCGCATTTCGCATCGCGAAGCTCTTCGGGAAGCTGATCGAGGAGATCTTCGAGCCGGAGTAGGACGGATCCACGCGGTCCACCGGCCGCGGCGCGACAGCCTTCGGGACACCCCTTGCCCGCCCCCCTCCGGGGATAAGATGCGCGGCAACAAGCCGACGCCGATGGCCCACGACGTCTTCATCAAAATCTCTGACTGAAACCCGAGAAACCCACCCACGATGAATCTCTTCGTCAAAGGGCTGATCGTGGGCTTCTGCCTCGCGGCGCCGGTCGGGCCGATCGCGGCGATCTGCGTCCAGCGCACGATCTCGAAGCGTCTGCTCTCCGGAGTGCTGTCCGGGATGGGCGCCGCGGTCGCGGACGCGGTCTACGGAGCGGTCGCGGCGTTCGGCGCCACGATCATCTCGGAGTTCATCATCGCGGAGCGGAACTGGCTGCAGCGCATCGGCGGCGCGATCCTGATCCTGCTCGGACTGCGGCTCATCTTCTTCACCAAGCTCGAGGAGCGCAAGAACGGCGCGACGAACCGCGGACTGCTCGGCGACTTCCTCTCGACCTTCGTGCTGACGCTGACCAACCCCATGACCTTCGTCGCGTTCGCGGCCATCTTCACGACGATGGGGATCGGCGCGGTGCGCGGGCACTCGATCCTGACGGCGGAGCTGGTCGGAGGCGTGCTCGCGGGCTCGGGCCTGTGGTGGCTGATCCTGTGCGGCGGCGCCTACCTCCTGCGCCACCACTTCGACTTCCGCAAGCTCGCGGCGATCAACAAGGCGACCGGAGTCTTCGTGATCGCCGTCGGCGTGCTCTACCTCTTCATCCTCAAACCGGGGGCCGACGAGGCCACGCCGATCCAGCGCCTCGTTCCGCACAATCTCCAGGCGAAGACGCCGAGCCCG
>DASXPB010000071.1:0-10247 GCA_036493875.1 Thermoanaerobaculia bacterium | reverse complement strand
CGCGGCCAGGCCTCGCCGAAGATCGCCGGCAGCTCCTCCGGATGGCGGCCGAGGAGCGCCGGATCGAGGTACTGGCGGTTCATCTCGGCGTCGGACCTCCGGGTCGCCTCGCGGTCGGCCGCCGACTCCGTTGCCGGGTGCTTCGGCTCGAGGTTCACGACGAGCCCGATCCGGGCCGCGCCCGCCTCCGCCCGCAGCGCGTCGACCGCCGCGCCGTGGGCGCGGAGCAGGTTGTGAGACACGATCGGTACCTCGTAGAGGTTGCGGTGTCCGGGCGCCAGTTTTCCGACGAGGTAACCGCCGTCGGCGATCACCCACGGCTCGTTGAGCGTCGCCCACATCGGGACGCGGTCCGCGAGGGCGCGCGCGGCCGCCGCCGCGTAGTCCGCGAACCAGGGCGCGACGTCGCGATTCAGCCAGCCCCCGCGGTCTTCGAGCGCCGCCGGCAGGTCCCAGTGGTACAGCGTGGCGAGCGGGGAGATCCCCGCCTCGAGGAGCGCGTCGACGAGCCGGCTGTAGAAGTCGAGTCCCCTCGCGTTGACGGCGCCGGTCCCCTCCGGGAGGATGCGCGACCACGAGAGGCTGAAGCGGTACGCGGTGAGCCCGAGGCGCCGCATCCATTCGACATCCTCCGGCCATCGCCGGTAGTGATCGCAGGCGACGTCGCCGGTGTCGCCCCCGCGGACGAGGCCGGGCGTGTGGCTGAAGCGGTGCCAGATCGACGGTCCGGCGCCGTCCGCGAGCGGCGAGCCCTCGACCTGGTAGGCCGAGGTGGCCGCGCCCCAGAGGAATCCTTCGGGGAAGCGGAGGGACGGCACGAGGAGGCGCTAGGGTTCGAAGCGCTGGAAGACCGGCAGCCAGCCGCGCGTCATGAAGTCGGACAGCGTGATGAGCAGCATGATCGCGAGCCAGAAGAGCCCTCCGACGATCACGATCCGCATGAGCGGGCGGCTGTACTTGATGTGCATGAAGAACAGCACGACCAGCGTCGCCTTGAAGACGGCGATCGCGAGCGCCACGACCGTGTTCCACGGACCCATGTCCAGGAACGAGACGGCGGTCGTCGTCCCGGTCATCACGAGAAGGATGGCGAAGACGGCGAGGTAGATCTTCGGCGAGACGATGTGCTCGCTCATCACGGGGACCCGAACCGCGTCGCCTCCGCCCGCGTGGGGACCGCCCGGGTCGCTCATTTCAGGTGCCTCCCGATCAGGTAGAGCAGGGGAAACAGGAAGATCCACACGATGTCGACGAAGTGCCAGTACAGCCCCGAGACCTCGACCGGGTTGTGGTACTCGGGCGTGAACCGGCCGCGGTAGGCCATCACGAGCAGCGTGCCGACGATGCCGATGCCGACGATCATGTGCAGGGCGTGGAGACCGGTCATCCCGAAGTAGAGCGAGAAGAACATCTCCGCCGCCGGCTTGTCGGGTCCGGGGAAGCGGAAGCCCGGACCGGGGAAGAGGTGGTGGCGGATGTGGTCGGTGTACTCGACGGCCTTGATGCCCAGGAACGCGAATCCCAGCAGGATGGTCGCCGAGAGGTAGGCCAGCAGCGGCTTCCGCTTGCCCGTCGCGGCGCTGTGCACGGCCATCGCCATCGTGAGACTGCTGATGATCAGCACGGCCGTGTTGATCGTGCCGAGCACGATGTCCATGTGCTGGCTCGCGTGGGCGAAGCCGATCGGATCCTGCCAGCGGTAGATCGTGTAGGTCAGGAAGAAGCCGCCGAAGAACAGGATCTCGGTGACGAGGAAGACCCACATCGCGAGCGTCGAGGCGTCGCGCTGCTGCTCCAGCGACACGAAGTGATGCTGCAGCCGCGATGCGGCGTACTCCTCGCGGGAGAGCGATCTGGGCTCAGCCAACGGCGGCGACCTCCGTCTTCGGGCGGTATTCGTAGGGCTCCCAGTCGACGACCGGCGTGACCGGGAAATTCTCGGTGGGCGGCGGCGAGGTCGTGCGCCACTCCAGGCCGGTCGCGCCCCACGGGTTGGAGGACGCGTCCTTCCCGTAGCGCATCGACCAGAACAGGTACGCGAGCGGCAGCAGGTAGCCGAAGCCGAGGATCGAGGCTCCGGCGGTGGACATGACGTTCAGGACCTGGAACTCGGGCGGATACGAGTGGTACCTCCGCGGCATCCCCAGGTAGCCCAGGATGAACTGCGGGAAGAAGGTGAGGTTGAAACCCACGAAGACGACGAACGCCGCGAACTTCGCGAGACCCTCCGGGTACATCTTGCCGGAGATCTTCGGCCACCAGTAGTGGATGCCGCCGAGGTATCCCATGATCGCGCCGCCCACCATGATGTAGTGGAAGTGGGCGATGATGAAGTAGGTGTCGTGGACGTGCACGTCCACGCCGAGGCTCGCGAGGAAGAGGCCCGTGAGCCCGCCGATCGTGAAGAGCCCGACGAAGCCCATCGCGTAGAGCATCGGCGTCCGCCACGAGATCGAGGCCTTGTACATCGTGGCCGTCCAGTTGAAGACCTTCACGGCCGAGGGGATCGCCACGAAGAACGAGAGCAGCGAGAAGAAGAGACCCGCGTAAACCGACTGCCCCGACACGAACATGTGGTGTCCCCACACCAGGAAGCCCAGGACGGCGATCGCGACCGACGCGTACGCCACGAACCGGTAGCCGAAGACGCTCTTGCGCGAGAACGTCGGCACGATCTCCGACACGACGCCCATCGCCGGCAGCACCATGATGTAGACGGCGGGGTGCGAGTAGAACCAGAAGAGGTGCTGGAAGAGCACGGGGTCGCCGCCGAGCGCCGGATCGAAGAACCCTAGGTGGAAGATCCGCTCGAGCGCCACCAGCAGCAGCGTCACCGCGATGACCGGCGTCCCCAGCACGAAGATGAGGCTCGTCGCGTAGTGCGACCAGACGAAGAGCGGGAGCCGGAACCAGGTCATCCCCGGCGCGCGCATCGTGTGGATCGTCACGATGAAGTTGAGGCCGGTCAGGATGGACGAGAAGCCGGTGATGAAGATGCCGATCGCGGCGGCCAGGACGTGCGTGCTCGAGGAGACCGTGCTGTAGGGCGCGTAGAAGGTCCAGCCGGTGTCGACGCCGCCGTGCACGACGGCCCAGAGCGTGAAGAGACCCCCGACCATGTAGATGTACCAGGAGAGGAGATTGAGGCGCGGGAACGCGAGGTCCTTCGCCCCGATCATCATCGGGATGAAGAAGTTGCCGAGGACGGTCGGGATCGACGGGATCAGGAAGAAGAACACCATGACGATCCCGTGCATCGTGAAGAGCTTGTTGTAGGTCTCGGGCTGGACGAGGTCGCCCTCCGGCGTCAGGAGCTCGAGCCGGATCAGGAGCGCGAAGAGCCCGCCGAGAAAGAAGAAGAAGGTGATCGACGCGAGATAGAGCAGCGCGATCCGCTTGTGATCGCGCGTGAGCAGCCAGCTCTTCACGCCGTAACCGGCAGTCAGGTAGGACGTGCGGGGAGGCGTCTCTGGAAGCGGCGGGGTCAATTCGGCGGACATCGTTACGGGTTCCTTTCCCTTTCGCCTTCGCCTTCGTTGACAGGCTTCCTCTCTTCGGGGCCGCGCGGCTCCTGGCCGGGGCGATTCGGGGCGGGCATCCGGTTGGTCGGCGGCAGCATCCGGGTGCCGGACGCCGGGTTGGGATGCTGCAGCGAGCGGATGTAGGCGATGATCTCGAGCACGCCCTCCTCGGTGATCAGGCCCTGATACGTCGGCATGATCGGCTGGAACCCCTCGACGAGCTTCGCCGTCGGGTTCAGGATCGACTCGCGGATGTAGCTCTCGTCCGCCACGATCGTCCTCCCGCTCGAGAGGGTGATCGTCCGGCCGAAGAGGCCCTCGAGGTTCGGTCCACGCGCCTGCGAGTCGGGCCGGTGGCAGCTGTTGCAGGCGTGCTGCTGGAAGAGGGCCGCGCCGGCGGCCGCGAGCGAGCCCGACCCGCCCCCGGCGGCGAGCCAGTTCTGGTAGTCGATCGGCGCCATCACGTCCACCCAGCCGATCATCTTCGCGTGGTTCGTCCCGCAGTACTGGGAGCAGAAGAGGTGGTAGCGGCCGGCCTTCGTGGCCTGGAACCAGGCCGTCGAGTAGCGCCCGGGGACGACGTCCTTCTTGATCCGGAAAGCGGGCACGAAGAAGCTGTGGATCACGTCCTCCGAGGTCATCTTGAGCTCGATCGGGCGTCCCAGCGGAACGTGCAGCTCGTTGATCTCGCGGGTGCCGTCGGCGTGCTGGAGCTTCCACATCCACTGCTTCGCGACGACGTAGACCTGGAGGGAGTCGTCCGGCGGGCGGTTCATCGTGAAGTAGATCTTGGCCCCCCAGACGAAGAACGACAGCGCGATGCCGAGCGGGATCGCGCTCCACGCCGCCTCTAGGAGGAGGCTCCCGTGGATCGTCGGCGGAAGGTCGTTCTCCGAGCGGCGGCGGAACTTGATGGCGAAGACGATGACGAGCAGCGCGATGAGCACCGAGAAGAACGCGCTGACGGCGAGCAGGTAGAAGTAGAGGTGATCGACCTGCGGCGCGATCGTCGAGGCGCTGTCGGGGAAGAGCGGGAAGTCGGTTCTCACGAGCTTCGCGCCTGCCCGCCGGCCTCGCGGAGGGCGCGCCCGGCCTCCCGCCGCCGCTCGCGCCTCAGCATCCCGACGACGAAGGCCGCGAGGATCAGCACCGCCGCCGCGCCGGCGACCCGCAGCATGTTCATGACCACGGCGCCGTAGCGGCCGACGCTCGGGTCGTAGTGATAGCAGTACAGCAGGAGCTGATCGACGGGGTTGCCGATCTTCCGGTCGGAGGCCTCGATCAGGCCCAGCCGCAGGTCCCGCGGCGCATAGTCGATGCCGTAGAAGTAGCGCGAGAGCCGGCCGTCCGGCGTCGCGACGTAGATCGCCGCCGCGTGCGCGAACTGGCCGGTCCGCTCGTCGCGCGCATAGCGGAACCCGACGGCCTCCGTGATCCGCTCGATCGAGGCGAGCGGGCCGGTCAGGAAGTGCCAGCCCTGGCCGGCGCCGGAGCGGTTGTAGACGTCGAGGTAGGCCTTCTTCTTCGCGGAGGCGTCGGCGGGCCGCTCCGCCGGGTCGAAGCTGACGGTCACAACCTGGAACTCCTTGCCGACGTCGAAGGACAGCGTCTTCAGCGAGCCCACCAGCCCGTTCAGCACCTCGGTGCACAGCATCGGGCAGTTGTAGTAGGCGAGGACGAGGATCACGGGCGAGGTGCGGAAGTACTGGCCGAGCCGCACGGCCCGTCCGTCCTCGTCCTTGAAGACGGCGTCGAGCGGGAGGCTCGCGCCGAGCCGCTGCGCGATGCCCACGTCGCGCAGGATCGCCGGGCGTTGGTCGCGGGCCGGGTTCTCCGGTGCCGGAGTCGCGGCCTGTGCCGCCGCGGGAAGCGCCCGCAGGGCGAAGGCCAGTCCGACGACGGCGGCCGCGGCGCGCATCCTCATGGGCGAACCGCCCCCGCCGCGGCGCCGGTCAGCGGCTCGGGGGCCGGCGTCGGAAGCGGCATCCCGCCGGGAACTCCGTGCTCGACGATGAGCCGCATCGCGCGGTCGATCGGAATCCGGGCAATGCCCGCCTTGCGGTCGACCCAGCCGTAGCTGGAGAGCTGCGCGTCCTCGGCGGCGCGCAGGGCGAGCCTCGGTTCGAGCGGGAGGGGCTCGAGGCGCGGGCCGGCCGGCGTCCGCTGGAGACTCAGCTCGAGGTGCGGGGACAGGACGGGCTGCGCGGCGTTCTCCTGTCCCGCGAAGATCCGGAAGACGCCCCAGACGACGAGGGCCGCAACCACGCACCCGACGAACAGCCAGATCCCGAACCAGACGACGGCCTTGGCGTCGACGTCCCGCACCTCGCGGCCGACGCCCGCCTGCGCGATCGCGTTCGGATTGGGCTCAGTGTGCGGCATGTTCGATCGCTCCGGCGAGGTCGGGGTCGTAGCGGGGGAGCAGCGGCCGGCGCAGCAGCTGCCACAGGAAGAACCAGAGCCACACGCCGCCGAGCGCGATGAAGGCGGCGAAGTCGAGCCAGTGGACCTCGAGCTTGCCCGGCGAGAAGACCGGTCGGACGAGCCAGAAGAGGTCCACCGCGCGCATCGCGACGACGAAGAGGGCCACGGACGCGAGGAGCCGCGGGTTCTTGTTCGCGTCGACCGGGAGCAGCAGCAGGAACGGCAGCGCGAAGTGCAGGAGGACGAGCGCGACGCCGAACCAGCCCCATCCTCCGTGCAGGCGCTCGAGGTACCAGGGGATCTCCTCGGGCAGGTTCCCCGCCCAGATGATGAGGTACTGCGAGAAGGACACGTAGGCCCAGAACATGATGAAGGCGAAGAGGAGCTTGCCGAGGTCGTGGAGGTGCTCGGGGCTCAGGATCTTCGAGAGCGGCTCGAAGCGCGCGAGCACGATCGTGACCGCCGTGACGAACGCGAGGCCCGAGAGCGCCTGGCCCGCCATGAGCAGGACGCCGTACATGGTCGAGTACCAGTGCGGCTCGAGCGACATCAGCCAGTCGATCGACCAGAACGTGATCGTCAGCCCATACGTGAGGACGCCGGCGCCGGAGAGGAGCTGGAGCCGCCGCAGGACCGCGGGGTCGCCGGAGCGGTCCTCCTCCTGCGACCAGCGGTTGAGGAAGTAGGCGAGCAGCAGCCAGACGGCGGCGTAGAAGACGCCTCGTCCGACGAAGAAGCCGGTGTTGAGGTAGAGCGCCTTGTGGCGGAGGATCGGGTCCGCCGCGACCTCCTCCGGCCGCGCCCAGGGATACAGGTCCTTCAGCCCGGCGAGGATCGGGAGGAAGAAGAGGATCACGAGCGGCATCGTTCGCGTCGCCGCCTCGAGCGGGCGGCGGATCGGCACGCCCCACGCGCCGCCCGTCAGGTAGCGCAGCATGAGCACCGCGAGCGAGCCGAGCGCGATCCCGGCCCAGAACACGCAGGCGAAGAGGTAGGACCGGAAGAACTGGACCGGCTGGAGGAACGCCCCGAGCACGCAGAGGGCGCAGCCGACGACTCCCGCGATCAGCGCGGGGCCGCGCGCGCGGCGGACGGCGGCCGCGAGATCCGCCGGGGCGGGGCCGGTCGGGAAAGGCGCGCTCATCGCGAGGCTCCCTCGCCCGACCGCCCGGAGATCGGGAACGGCGCCGGCGCCGGAGTCGGAAGCGGCGTCTGGGCGACGGCCGGCTGGCCCTCGAGCCGCGCCTGCTCCTCCGCCGGCAGACTCGCCGCCGGCGAGTTCTCCGCGAGCTGCAGCGCGCGAACGTACGCGACGATCGCCCAGCGGTCGGGGACGTCGATCTGGGAGGAATAGTCCGGCATGGCGCCGAATCCGTTGCTGATCACGTCGAAGATGTGGCCGACCGGCGCGTCGCGCAGTCGCGCGGTGTGGAACGACGGCGGCGGGCGGTAGCCGCGGCGGACGACCATGCCGTCGCCGGTGCCGGTGCGATCGTGACACGGCGAGCAGAAGATGTCGTAGCGCTGCCGGCCGCGCTCGAGCAGCGTCTGGTCCACGCTCATGGGGAACGCGGTCACGAGCGCGCCGCCGGCGTCGCGCCCCGCGAAAATCCGCGAATCCTCGCGCAGGAAGCCGCGCGCGACCGTTCCGTCCGGCAGCGGCCGGACCTGGCGGCGGTCGTCGAAGAAGTCGCTGCGCCGCAGGTCCTTGTACTTGGGTTGGTCGTACATCTCCTGGCGGCACGCCAGAGGCGATGCGAGCAGGAGGGCCAGGAGGAAGAACCTGGCCCGCATCACTCTTCCACCTCGGCGATGTCGTGCGCGCCGAGAGTCTCGAGGAACCGGCGGCAGCCCGCGCGGTCGAACTTCCGGTCCCGCGCCTCGACGCAGAGGAAGAAGCGGTCCCGCGACGCGAGCGCGAAGCGGGGCGCGTTGAAGACCGGGTGGTACGGCATGGGGAGACCGTTGAGGGCGATCATCCCGAGGACGGCGGCGAACGAGGCGAAGAGAATCGTCAGCTCGAAGGTGATCGGGATGAACATGGGCCAGCTCGCGAGCGGCCGGCCTCCCACGTTGACGGGATAGTGCACCGCGGCCGAGAACCACTGCATGAGCAGCGCGGTCCCGCAGCCGGTGAGGCCGCCGATCAAGACGATGAGGGGAAGCTTCGTGCGCCTCAGCCCGAGGGCCTTGTCCATTCCGTGGATCGGGAACGGGCTGAACGTGTCGACGAAGCGGTACCCCTCCGCGCGCGTCCGGCTCGCCGCCTCGAGCAGGTCCCCCGGGCTGTCGAACTCCGCGATGAGCCCGTAGAGCTCCGCGGGCTGGCCGGGAGGCGCCCCGTGATCGGCCGGTCCGGGCGCGTTCATACTTCTTCCTCGATTCGCCCGGGCGACGGCTGCGGCTCGCCGTGGACCTCCGCGTCGGGGACCAGCGTGCGCATCTCGAAGATCGAGATCATCGGCAGGAGGCGGATGAAGAGGAAGAGGAGCGCGAGGAAGAAGCCGATCGTGCCGATGAAGATCGACCAATCCCAGAAGGTGCCCGCGTACATGCCCCACGACGAGGGCAGGAAGTCGCGGTGGAGGCTCGTGACGACGATGACGAAGCGCTCGAGCCACATGCCCGCGTTGACGACCATCGCGATGCACCAGAGGATCGCGGGCGTCGAGCGGACGCGTTTGAACCACAGGAGCTGCGGCGTGACGATGTTGCACGCCATCAGCGCCCAGTAGTAGTGGCGGTACGGCCCGGTCAGGCGGTTCCAGACGGAGTACTGCTCGAAGACGTTCCCGCTGTACCAGCCCATGAACGCCTCGATCAGGTAGCCGTAGCCCACGATGAGGCCCGTCGCGAGCATGATCTTCGCCATGTTCTGCAGGTGCCGGAGGGTGATGAAGCCCTCGAGCCCGTAGACGGCGCGAAGCGGGATCGCGAGGGTCAGGACCATGGCGAAGCCGTCGAAGATCGCGCCCGCGACGAAGTAGGGCGGGAAGATCGTCGCGTGCCAGCCGGGGATGATCCCGATCGTGAAGTCGAAGCTGACGACCGTGTGGACCGAGACGACGAGCGGCGTTGCGAGGCCGGCGAGCAGCAGGTACGCGACCTCGTAGCGGTGCCAGTGCGCCGCGGAGCCTCTCCAGCCGAGCGCGCCCATGCCGTAGAGGATCTGGAAGAACTTGCGCTTCGCCCGGTCGCGCAGCGTCGCGAGGTCGGGGATGAGGCCGACGTACCAGAAGAGGAGCGACACGGTCGCGTAGGTCGACACGGCGAAGACGTCCCAGACGAGCGGGCTGCGGAACTGCGGCCACAGCGCCATCGTGTTGGGGTACGGGATGAGCCAGTAGGCGAGCCAGGGCCGGCCCAGGTGCAGAAGCGGGAAGAGTCCCGCCTGAGCGACCGCGAAGAGCGTCATCGCCTCCGCGAAGCGGTTAATGGACGTGCGCCACTCCTGGTGGAGCAGGAGCAGGATCGCGGAGATCAGCGTGCCGGCGTGTCCGATGCCGATCCACCAGACGAAGTTGACGATCGCGAATCCCCAGCCGACCGGGATGTCGACGCCCCAGATCCCGATGCCCTTCACGAGCAGGTAGCCGATCGCGGCGAAGAGCCACAGGGTGACCGAGAACGCGAGCAGGAACCCGATCCACCAGAAGCGCGGCGTGCGCTTCGCGAGAACGATCGCGGAGATCTTGTCGGTGACCGAGGCGAACGTGTGCCCCGGCTCGAGGATCTCGGAGCTGCGCGGATCGTCGATCGGCGGCAGGCTGCTCATTTCTGTCCCGTTTCGACGTCCAGCATCGTGTGCGGGAAGCTCGTGGTGACGGGCTCCCCGAGAGCCGGGTTGGGATTGCGGATCGCGGAGAGGTACGTCGTGCGCGGGCGCGTCCCGAGGTCCGCCAGCAGGGCGTAGCCCCGCGGGTTCTCGCGCAGCTTCGAGACGCGGCTCTCCTTGTCCTGGAGGTCGCCGAAGACGATCGCCTCGGCGGGACAGGTCTGCGCGCAGGCGGGCGTGATCTCGCCGTCGCGGACGCGGCGGCCCGCGAGCTCCGAGTCGATCTTCGTCTCGTTGATGCGCTGGACGCAGTACGTGCACTTCTCCATGACGCCGCGCCAGCGGACGGTCACGTCGGGGTTGGCGAGCATCCGCATGCTCGGCGCGCGGAAGTCCGTCGAGAAGTGGTAGAAGTTGAAACGCCGCACCTTGTACGGACAGTTGTTCGAGCAGTAGCGCGTCCCGACGCAGCGGTTGTAGACCATGTCGTTCAGCCCCTCGGCGCTGTGGACGGTCGCGCCGACGGG
>DASXPB010000070.1:0-149580 GCA_036493875.1 Thermoanaerobaculia bacterium | reverse complement strand
GGAGATGGTGATGCCGGGGGACAACGTGAACCTGGAGATCAACCTGATCACGCCGATCGCGATGGAGAAGGGTCTGCGCTTCGCGATTCGAGAGGGCGGCCGCACCGTCGGCGCCGGAACCATCGTCGAGATCCTGGAGTAGCGGGGCTTCTTTTCGAGCGAGCGTGCGAGCACCCATGACCAAAAACGACAAAATCAGAATCCGCCTCAAGGCGTTCGACTACCGGATCCTGGACCAGTCGGCGAGCGAGATCGTCGATACGGCCCGGCGCACCGGAGCGAAGGTCGCCGGTCCGATTCCGCTGCCGACGGCGGTCTCGAGGTATACGGTCAACCGCTCGCCGCACGTCGACAAGAAGTCGCGCGAGCAGTTCGAGATGCGGACGCACAAGCGCCTGCTCGACATCCTCGAGCCGACGTCTCAGACGGTCGACGCGCTGATGAAGCTGGAGCTTCCGGTCGGCGTGGACGTCGAGATCAAGGCGTTCGGGAAGTAGGCCGGGCGATGGCAGTACACGGAATCATCGGCAAGAAGGTCGGGATGACCCAGATCTTCGCGGCGGACGGCACGGTCATGCCGGTCACCGTCGTGCAGGCTGGGCCCTGCCTCGTGGTGCAGAAGAAGTCGGCGGACAAGGACGGCTACGACGCGTTCCAGATCGGGCTCGTCGGGTCCCGTCCGGACCGCCGCGCCAACAAGGCCGCCCGCGGCCGCTTCGAGAAGGCCGGCGTCGCGCCGATGCGCACGCTGATGGAGGTCCGCGCGGACAAGGGCGACGAGCTTAAGCCCGGCGACAAGGTGCTCTGCGATACCTTCAAGGAGAAGGACCACGTCGACGTCATCGGGACCTCCAAGGGCAAGGGATTCATGGGAGTCGTCGCGCGGCACGGGTTCCGCGGCGGCGCGGCGACGCACGGCTCGATGTTCCATCGGGCGCCGGGCTCGATCGGGCCCTCGGCGTTCCCGTCGCGCGTCTATCCCGGAACGCGGTCCTCGGGCCGCCTCGGGGGGCGCCAGGCGACGACCAAGAACCTCGTCGTCGTGAAGGTCGACGCCGAGAACAACCTGATCTACCTGAGCGGCCCGGTCCCCGGGGCCCGCAACGCGATCGTCAAGATCGTGCGGTCGAGCTTCGCGAGGAAGAAGTAAGTCATGCAGAGCAAGATCGCCGTCGTCAACTGGAAGAAGGAGCCGGTCGGGGAGGTGTCCGTCCCCGAGGGCGTCCTCGACTATCCCTACCGCCGCCACCTGGTCTGGGAGGTCGTCAAGGCGTACCGCGCGGGGCAGCGCGCCGGGACCCACAAGACCAAGGTCCGCTCGGAAGTCTCGGGGTCCGGCAAGAAGCCCTTCAAGCAGAAGGGAACCGGCCGCGCGCGGCAGGGCGGCGGACGGCCGCCGATCCACCGCCACGGAGGTACCGTGCACGGACCCGTGCCGCGCTCCTACGCGCACGACGTGTCGGTGGGCGAGAAGAAGAACGCCCTGAAGGCGGTCCTCTCGCGCCGTTTCGCCGAGGAGCGCATCGTGGTGCTCGACAAGATGGAAATCGACACGCACAAGACCCGCGACCTGAAGGCCGCGGTCGACACGCTCGGCATCGAGGGGAAGGCGCTGTTCGTGGACGTCGATGCGCGCGAGAACCAGAACTTCGCGCGTGCGTCCCGCAACGTCCGGGACTGGAAGCTGGTGGATTCGCTCGGCGTGAACGCGTACGACGTCCTGGCTCATGGCACGCTCGTGCTCTCCAAGGGCGCCTTCACGCGGGTCGTCAAGAACCTGGGAGGCAAGTGATGCTGCCGCAGGAGCTCATCCGGAGGCCCCTGATCACCGAGAAGGCGACTCGGTTGAAGGAGGCCTCCAACACGGTCTGCTTCGAGGTGGCGCGCACCGCCAACAAGATCGAGGTGCGCCGCGCGGTCGAGGCGCTCTTCGGGGTCAAGGTGCTGGACGTGCGGGTCGCCAACCGCCAGGGCAAGTGGAAGCGGATGGGACGATTCCTCGGTCAGCGGAAAGCGTGGAAGAAGGCCTACGTTCGGCTCGCGCCGGACGCGAAGCTCGAGTTCTTCGAGGGCGTGTAATGGCTGTCAAGAAATTCAAACCGACCTCTGCCGGAGTCCGGTTCCAGAGCAAGCTCGACTTCAAGGAGATCTCTCCGGTCCGTCCGGAGAAGAGCCTGACGGTCGGACTGCGCTCGACCGGCGGCCGCAACAACCAGGGCCGGACGACCTCGCGCTTCATGGGCGGCGGCCACAAGCGGCTCTACCGCATCATCGACTTCCGGCGCGACAAGCTGGATATCCCCGCGCGCGTCGCCACCATCGAGTACGACCCCAACCGGACGGCGCGCATCGCCCTGCTCCACTATGCCGACGGCGAGAAGCGCTACATCCTGGCGCCCAATGGGCTGCAGGTCGGAGCGCAGGTCGTCTCGGGTCCCGGCGCGGACATCCTGCCGGGCAACGCGCTGCCGCTTCGGGCGATCCCGCTCGGCACGACGATCCACAACATCGAGCTGACGCGCGGGAAGGGCGGCCAGATGGTGCGCTCGGCCGGGTCCGCGGCGCAACTGATGGCCAAGGAGGGCGACTACGCCCAGGTCCGCTTGCCCTCGGGCGAGGTTCGCGAGGTGCACGTCGAGTGCTACGCGACGATCGGGCAGGTGGGCAACCTCGAGCACGAGAACGTCTCGATCGGAAAGGCCGGCCGCAACCGCTGGATGGGCTGGCGGCCGCACAACCGCGGCGTCGCGATGAACCCGGTCGACCACCCGATGGGCGGCGGCGAGGGCAAGACATCGGGCGGACGCCACCCGACCTCGCCGTGGGGCTGGAAGACGAAGGGCATGAAGACTCGCAACAACAAGCGGACCGACGGGTTCATCATCCGCCGCCGCAAGTCGAAGGCATAAGCGATGACGCGTTCGATCAAGAAGGGGGCGTTCATCGACGCCCACCTGGCGAAGAAGGTGGCCGCTCTGAACGCGACGCGCGAGAAGAAGGTCGTCAAGACCTGGTCGCGTCGCTCGACGGTGATTCCCGACATGGTCGGGCACACGATCGCCGTCCACAACGGGCGGAAGTTCATCCCGGTCTACGTGGCCGAGAACATGGTCGGGCACAAGCTCGGCGAATTCGCGCCGACCCGGATCTTCAAGGGCCACGGCGGCAAGAAGGCGGCCGAGGCCGGCGCGGCCGTGGCTCCGGGCGCGCCGCGGTCGGCTCCGGGCGCCGCTCCGGCGGCGGCTCCCGCCGCACCGGCGAAGGGATGAGGCGGATTCCATGAAGTCCACCGCTCGACTCCGCTTCATGAAGGGCTCCGCGCAGAAGGCGCGGCTCGTGATCGACATGGTTCGCGGTAAGAAGGTCAACGACGCCGTCGCGATCCTGAACAACACGAACAAGCTCGCCGCGCGCGCCATCTTGAAGACGCTGCGCTCGGCCGTCGCCAACGCCGAACAGCAGGAAGCGCATCTCGACGTCGACCAGCTGGTCGTGCGCCGCATCACCGTCGACAAGGGGCCGCAGGAGCGGCGCGTGCGGCCGGCTCCGATGGGCCGCGCGTATCGGGTGCTCCATCGCAAGAGCCACCTGACCATCGAACTCTCGGACGAGGTGTAGATCATGGGCCAGAAGGTTCACCCCTACGGATTCCGGCTCGGCTTCAATCGGACCTGGCACTCGCGCTGGTTCTCGCAGAAGGACTACCAGAAGTTCCTTCACGAGGACCTCCAGTTGCGCAAGGAGCTCAAGGGGCGGCTGTCGCACGCCGGCGTCTCCGAGATCGACATCGAGCGCTTCGCGGGAAAGCTCAAGGTCAACATCCAGACCTCGCGTCCGGGAATCATCATCGGCAAGCGCGGGGCCGAGGTCGACAAGTTGCGCGACGAGCTCCAGAAGCGGACGAACACCGAGGTTCACATCAACATCATCGAGATCCAGCGGCCCGAGACCGACGCCCAGCTCGTGGCGGAGTCGATTGCGCTCCAGCTCGAGCGGCGCGTGGCGTTCCGGCGCGCCATGAAGAAGGGCATCGAGTCCGCGTTCCGGTTCGGCGCGCAGGGCATCAAGATTCGCTGCGCCGGCCGGCTCAATGGCGCCGAGATCGCGCGCTCCGAGTGGTACCAGGAGGGCCGCCTGCCCCTGCACACGCTCAAGGCCGACATCGACTACGGCTTCGCCGAGGCGAACACCACCTACGGGAAGATCGGCGTGAAGGTCTGGATCTACAGGGGCGAGCAGCACAAGGCCAAGAACCGACGGAAGAACGCGGCCTAGACCGATTTTGGATTTTGGACTGAGAACGAGAGCCAAGTCATGTTGATGCCTTCGAAGGTCAAGTATCGCAAGCAGCAGCGCGGGCGCATGGGCGGAAAGGCCTACCGCGGCGGCACGCTCGCGTTCGGGGACATGGGCCTCCAGGTCCTGGAGCCGGGATGGATCACCGCACGGCAGATCGAGGCCGGCCGCATCGCGATGACGCGAGCGATCAAGCGCGGCGGAAAGATCTGGGTCCGCATCTTCCCGGACAAGCCCATCACCAAGAAGCCGGCGGAAACCCGCATGGGCAAGGGCAAGGGCGCGCCGGAGGGCTGGGTCGCCGTCGTCAAACCGGGCCGCATGCTCTACGAGATGGAGGGCGTCGACTTCGCGACGGGCAAGGAGGCGCTGGAGCTCGCCGCCGACAAGCTGGGATTGAAGACGCGTCTGGTGACGCGCGAGTCCGAGATGGAGATCCGATGAAGAAGAAGGAGCGGGAGACGCTGGCCCAGCAGGGCGACGCGGATCTCCTCGAGAAAGAGAAGCAGCTTCGGGAGGCGAGCTGGAAGCTTCGCCTTCAGAAGTCGACCGGGCAGCTGGAGGACCCCAGCCGCCTGCGCGTGCTCCGGCGCGATCTCGCCCGCGTGAAGACGTATCGCCGGGCGCTGGCGTTGAAGGAAGAGGGGCGGGGATGAGCGAGGCCATGGAGAAGAGTCGAGGCCGCGCGGCAAAGGTCGGTGCCGCGACCCAGGGTCGCGCCACAAAAATCGGTCGCGTGGTCTCCAACAAGATGCAGAAGACGATCGTCGTGCAGGTCGAGCGCCGCGTGCAGCACGCGGAGTACACCCGCACGATCAAGCGGACGAGCCGCTTTCACGCGCACGACGAGAAGAACGAGGCCAAGATCGGCGATCGCGTGCGGATCGAGGAGACGCGGCCCCTGTCGAAGCTGAAGCGCTGGCGTCTGAGAGAGATCCTGACGCGGGCCCAGGGATAGGGAGCAGCCATGATTCAGATGGGGACCATCCTCGAGGTGGCGGACAACTCCGGAGCGCGCAAGATCGCGTGCATCCGGATGCGGGGCGGCTCGGCCGGGCAGTACGCCAGGCTGGGCGACATCATCACGGCCTCGGTCAAGGAGGCCGCTCCGGATTCGCCTTTCGTCGAGAAGCACGGGAAGCGGGTCGTCCGTGCCGTCGTGGTGCGCACGCGCCGCAATCACCGCCGCAAAGACGGATCGTGCATCCGGTTCGACGACAACGCCGCGGTCCTGATCTCCAACGAGGGCGAGCCGATCGGCACGCGCGTCTTCGGGCCCGTGGCGCGGGAGCTGCGCGAGAAGAAGTTCATGAAGATCATTTCGCTGGCGCCGGAGGTCCTCTGATGCCGCGCTCGAAGCCGCGCCTGCGCAAGAACGACACCGTCGTCGTCATCGCCGGGAAGGACCGCGGACGCCAGGGACGCATCCTGAGGATCCTCCCGACCGAGGGCAGGGTCATCGTGGAGCGCGTCAACATGATCAAGCGCCACACGCGGCCCAACCCGGCGAAGAACATCGCCGGCGGAATCTCGGAGAAGGAAGCCGCGATCCACATCTCCAACGTGATGCTCGTGGATCCGGACCGCAACACCCGCACGCGCATCACGCGCCGGCGGGACGAAGAGGGCAAGCCGGAGCGCGTCGCCAAGAAGAGCGGCGCCGTCCTGGCCTAATCGAGCAACAACGACGAAATCATGACAGCCAGACTCAAAGAACAGTACGCGAAGCAGGTCGCTCCCGCCCTGCGCAAGGAATTCAGCATCGACAACGGCATGGCCGTGCCCCGGGTGGAGAAGATCGTCCTCAACATGGGGCTCGGCGAGGCGGTCGCCAACCCGAAGATGCTGGACGGCGCCGCGGAGGAGCTCACCGCGATCGCGGGCCAGCGCGCCGTCGTGACCAAGGCGAAGAAGTCGATCGCGACCTACAAGCTACGGACGGGCATGCCGATCGGTGCGCGGGTGACCCTGCGCGGCGACCGGATGTGGGAGTTCCTGGACCGACTGATCAACATCGCGCTTCCGCGCGTCCGCGACTTCCGCGGCGTGTCGGCGAAGGCGTTCGACGGCCGCGGGAACTACACACTGGGCGTGCGCGACCACTTCATCTTCCCGGAGATCGACTACGCGAAGACCGACAAGTCCAAGGGACTCAATGTGACGATCGTGACGACGGCCGGACGGGACGACCGGGCGAAGGCACTTCTCGCCGAGCTCGGCATGCCGTTCGCCAAGTAGACGGAAAGCGGAGACCAATCGATGGCTACACGTGCAATGCGAATCAAGGCGGCCCGCAAGCCGAAGTTCATGACGCGGACGGTCCGCCGCTGCCGCGTCTGCGGGAGACCGCGCAGTGTTTATCGGAAGTTCGCGCTCTGCCGCATCTGCTTCCGCCAGAACGCCAACATGGGGTACATCCCGGGCATCCTCAAGGCCTCGTGGTGACGCGATGAAGACGAGCGATCCGCTGAGCGATCTCTTCACGCGGCTGCGCAACGGGATGCGGGCCGGGCACGACCGGGTCGACGTGCCGGCCTCGCGCCTCAAGGAGGCCGTCCTGAAGGTCCTGGAGGACGAGGGCTTCGTGGCGTCGTACCGACGCGAGCAGAAGGAAGGGCGTCCGGTCCTGCGCGTCGGGCTCAAGTACGACGGCGAGGGAGAGCCCATCGTGGCCGGCATCGAGCGCGTCTCGCGTCCCGGCCGGCGGGTCTACGCCAAGGCCGACGCGATTCCGGAGGTGCTCGGCGGACTCGGGATCTCGATCGTGTCGACCTCGAAGGGCATCCTGACGGACAAGAAGGCCCGCAAGGAGCAGCTCGGCGGCGAAGTTCTCTGCAACGTCTGGTGAGGTAAGGAGATTCATCCGTGTCTCGCATAGGAAAAATGCCGGTTGAGATCCCCAAGGGTGTGGACGTCAATGCCGACGCGCAGAGCGTCCGGGTCAAGGGCCCGAAGGGCGAGCTGACGAACGCCATCCCCGCGGGGTTGAAGGTGACGATTGCCGACGGGACGGTCCGCATCGCCCGCGAGGGCGACGAGCCGCACACGCGCGCTTGCCACGGCCTGCTTCGCAGCCTGGTCGCCAACTCCGTGGAGGGTGTCACCAAGGGCTTCACGCGCGAGCTCGAGATTTCGGGCGTCGGCTACAAGGCCGAGGTCAAGGGCAAGTCCGTGTTATTCACCCTGGGCTACTCGCACCCGATCGACTTCCCAATCCCGGAGGGCATCGCGGTCTCCGTGGACGCGAAGGCGGGGCGTATGACGATCACGGGTTACGACAAGCAGCGCGTCGGACAGACGGCGGCCGAGATCCGCAAGCTCCGCGTGCCGGATCCGTACAAGGCCAAGGGCATCAAGTACGCCAACGAAATCATCAAGCGCAAGGTCGGCAAGGCGGGCGGGAAGTAATCATGAATCGATCGCAAGCACGCACCGAGTCTCGGGGCCGCGTCCGCATGCGGATTCGGCAGACGGTCCGCGGAAAAGAAGAGCGGCCGCGCCTGGCCGTCTACAAGAGCGGCCGGCACATCTACGCGCAGGTCATCGACGACGGCAGAGGGTCGACGCTGGCGCACGCGTCCTCGCTGGACGCAGGGCTCCGCAAGGAGGGCCCGAAGGGCGGCGGCAACCGCGAGGCGGCCGGCAGGGTCGGCCTCCTCGTCGCCGAGCGCGCCAAGAAGGCCGGCGTCACGAAGGTCGTGTTCGATCGGGGCGGATATCGCTACCACGGCAGGGTGAAGTCCCTGGCGGAGGCCGCGCGCAAGGGCGGCCTGGAGTTCTAGGCGTGGCAACAGGAATGAGGTCGAAGCGATGAGCAGCAACCGGGGTCCGCGGGCGCCGCGTGAGCGCGAGAAGGAACGGGACGCGCAGGGTCGCGAACTGATCGACCGCGTCGTTCACATCAATCGCGTGACCAAGGTGGTCAAGGGCGGCAAGAACTTCTCGTTCTCGGCGCTCGTCGTGGTCGGCGACGGACAGGGTCGGGTCGGCTACGGTTCGGGCAAGGCCAAGGAAGTCCCCATGGCGATCAAGAAGGGGATCGAGATGGCCAAGAAGAACATGCAGAAGATCTCGCTCAAGGGAACGACGATCCCGCACACAATCATCGGCGCCTACGGCGCGGGCCGCGTGCTCCTGAAGCCGGCGGCGGCGGGAACCGGGGTCATCGCCGGCGGTCCGGTCCGTGCGGTCCTCGAGTCGGTGGGGATCCAGGACATCCTGACGAAGTCCCTGCGCACGACCAATCCCCACAACGTCATCAAGGCGACGTTCGACGGGCTCCTGCGGTTGAAGAACGAAGACGAGATCGCCAAGCGTCGGGGCCGGGTGGCCGAGGCCGCGGCGACGACGGAGGAATCGGCGTGACCGAAGCGGCGAAGAAGACGACGGCAAAGAAGTCCGGCGGAGACACCGTGAAGGTGCGCCTGGTGAAGAGCGGCATCTGCACGCCCAAGGACCAGAAGGCGACCCTCAGGGGGATCGGCTTCCGGCGCCTGGGCGAAGAGCTGACGCGGGTCGACTCGCCGTCGCTCCGCGGCATGCTTCGGAAGGTCCGCCATCTCGTGGAAGTGAAAGCGGCGAAGTGACGAAGGGCTGACGCAAGATCATGGTCGACAAGAAGAAGAAAACTCCGACGACGAAGAAGCCCGCCGCAGCGCCCAAGAAGGCGAAGTCGGCGAAGCCGGCCGCCGGAAAGAAGGCGGCGTCTCCCGCTCACTCGAAGGCGGCGGCCGCGAAGGCCGCGGCTCCGGCGAGCCCGCCGGCGCCGAAGGCCGCCCGTCCTCCGCGTCCGGCGCGCAAGGCAGCCGCGGCGCCGTCGCGTCCGCCCGCCACGGGCGTGCACGATCTCTCGCCCGCCCCCGGGGCGACCCACTACCGCAAGCGCGTGGGCCGCGGTCCGGGAAGCGGTCACGGCAAGACGGCCGGCCGCGGCTACAAGGGCCAGCGGTCGCGGACGGGGTATCGCCACCAGCGGGGCTTCGAGGGCGGACAGATGCCGCTCCACCGGCGGCTCCCCAAGCGCGGCTTCACGAACATTTTTCGCGTCGAGTACGACATCGTGAACCTTTCCGACCTCGACCGGTTCGAGGCCGGCGCGGCGGTGACCCCGGAGGCTCTGTCCGATCTGCGGCTCACCCGGCGCAACCGCCCCGTCAAGATCCTGGGCGATGGAAAGATCCAGAAGGCGCTGACGGTCTCCGCTCACAAGTTCTCGGCCTCCGCGAAGGCCGGGATCGAGGCGGCCGGCGGGCGCTGCGAGGTGCTGTCCCGTTGAGCGCCCTCCAGAGTTTCGCGAACGTCTTCAACATTCCCGATCTGCGCAAGCGGATCTTGTTTACGTTCATGCTGCTCGCCGTGTACCGGCTCGGGGCGCACATCCCCACGCCGGGCGTCGACCCGCAGGCGATCAACGCCTTCTTCAAGGCGTCGGCCGGCTCGCTCTTCGGCTACCTCGACATCTTCTCGGGAGGAGCGCTGCGCCGGCTGTCGGTGTTCGCCCTCGGGATCATGCCGTACATCTCCGCGTCGATCATCCTGCAGCTGCTGACCGTGGTCTGGCCCTATCTCGAGAAGCTCTCCAAGGAGGGCGAGATGGGCCGCAAGAAGATCACCCAGTACACGCGGTACGGGACGGTGCTCCTGTCCTTCGTCCAGGCATCCGGCATCGCGCTCTGGCTCGAGAAGCAGGTCTCGCCCGGCGGCCTGCCGCTCGTGCCGCGCCCCGGCGCCGGCTTTGTGCTCATGACGGTGCTGACGCTGACGACCGGAACGATGTTCATCATGTGGGTCGGCGAGCAGATCACCGAGCGCGGCATCGGCAATGGCATCTCGCTCATCATCTTCGCCGGCATCGTCGCGAACCTGCCGCGGGCGATTTTCGGGCTGTTCAGCCAGCTCCGGCAGGGGGGCCTGAACATCCTGTCCCTGATCGGCGTCCTCGTCTTCATGATCGCGATCGTCGCGCTCATCGTCTACGTCGAGCGCTCGCAGCGGCGCATCCCGGTCCAGTACGCGAAGCGCGTCGTGGGCCGGCGCGTGTACGGAGGCCAGAACACCTACCTGCCGCTGCGCGTGAATACCGGCGGCGTCATCCCGATCATCTTCGCCATCTCGATCCTGACGCTGCCCGGCTACCTGGCCCAGATCTCCGGCGCCGAGTGGATGAAGCGGGCCGCCACCTCGCTGTCGATGGGCCACCCGCTGTACGTGCTGCTCTACGGGATCGGCATCGTCTTCTTCTGCTACTTTTACACGTCGATCATCTTCAACCCGACCGACACCGCCGACAACATGCGGAAGTACGGCGGCTTCATCCCGGGCATCCGCCCCGGCAAGAAGACGGCGGACTACATCGACACGGTGCTGTCGCGGATCACGATCGTCGGTGCGCTCTACCTGACCTTCGTCGCGCTGCTTCCGGACATCCTCAACAACGGCTTCAAGGTCCAGGGCATCCCCGGGATCGGTCCGTGGCTCGATACCGTGCTTCCGAAGTTCATGACCCAGGGCTTCGGCTTCAACTTCTACTTCGGCGGGACCTCGCTCCTGATCGTGGTCGGCGTCGCGATGGACACCGTGCAACAGATCGAGTCCAAGCTGGTCGAGCACCACTACACCGGGTTCCTGAAGAAGAGCCGCATCCGAGGGCGCAGAAGCTAGATGCGAGTCGTCTTTCTCGGGCCCCCGGGCAGCGGCAAGGGCACCCAGGCGAAGCTCCTCGCGAGCCGTCTGGGCGTTCCGGCCATCTCGACCGGGGAGATCCTCCGCGCCGCCGTCCTGGAGCGCAAGCCGCTGGGTCTCCAGGCGAAGGCGGTCATGGACACGGGCGAGCTCGTGTCGGACGACCTCATGGTCGCGCTGATCGAGGACCGGACGCAGCAGGCCGACGCCCGCGACGGGTTCATCCTGGATGGATTCCCGCGCACGCTGGCGCAGGCCGGCGCGCTCGAGGCGATGCTGAACGCGACCGGCCAGTCGCTCTCCGGAGTGCTCAACCTGTCGGTTCCGGAGCCCCTGCTGGTCGACCGCATGGCCGGTCGAGCGGCCGCGGAGAGCCGCTCCGACGATGTGCCCGCGACCGTGCGGGAGCGCCTCCGGGTTTACCGCGAGAAGACCGCTCCGCTGGTGGACTACTACCGCCGGCGCGACCTGCTCGCCGATGTCGACGGGGTCGGAACGGTCGACGAGGTGTCCGACCGCATCGACCAGGCGCTGCGCTCGGTCCCCGTGCGCCGATCCGCCCTCGGGAGCCGCGCATGATCACGATCCGCAGCCACGAAGAGCTCCTGAAGCTCGAGGAGGCCTCGCGCATCGTGCTCGAGACGCTCGCTCTCGTCGAGAAGGCCGTCACGCCGGGCGTGACGACCGACGAGCTCGACAAGATCGCGGAAGCCGAGATTCGGCGCCAGGGCGCCCGTCCCGCCTTCGTGGGTTACCGGGGCTACCCGAAGACGCTGTGCACGTCGATCAACGACGAGGTCGTGCACGGAATCCCGGGGAAGAGGTCCCTGCAGGACGGCGACATCATCGGCATCGACTGCGGCGCCGTCGTGGGCGGCTACTTCGGGGATGCCGCGCGGACGGTCGCGGTCGGACGGATCGACTCGGAGGCGGCGAAGCTGCTCGACGTCACGCGCCGCGCCCTCGCGGAAGGGATCGCGGCCGCGAAGCCGGGGGCCCGCGTCTCGGACATCGGGGCGGCGGTCGAGGCCGTGGCGATCGTGAACGGCTACGGCGTGGTGCGCGACTTCGTCGGGCACGGCGTCGGGACGGCCCTCCACGAGGAGCCGCAGATCCCCAACTACGGGCCCGGCGGGCGGGGAAGCCTGCTCAAGGCGGGCATGGTCCTGGCCATCGAGCCGATGTTCAATCTGGGTCGGGCGGAGGTCAACGTCGACCCGGACGGCTGGACCGTGCGGACGCGCGACCGCTCGAAGTCGGCGCATTTCGAGCATACGATCGCCCTCGAGCCACAGGGGGCGGTGATCCTGGGAACGGGCAGTCTGGCCGCCCTGCGCGCGGCCGTGAGCGCGTAGGCGCTTCGAGCATGTCGAAGGACGAAGCAATCGAGGTCATGGCGACGGTCGTCGAGCCGTTGCCCAACGCGATGTTTAAGGTGGAGCTGGAAAACAAGCATCAGGTCCTGGCGCACATCTCCGGAAAGATGCGTAAGAACTTCATCCGCATCCTTCCCGGGGACAAGGTTCTCGTCGAGCTGTCGCCGTACGACCTGACCCGGGGTCGCATCATCTATCGGTACAAGTAGTCGAAGCGGGAATAGGGAATCGTTACGGCTTAGGGGTCCTATGAAAGTCCGAGCAAGCGTCAAGAAAATTTGCGCCAAGTGCAAGATCGTGCATCGCAAGGGCGTCGTCCGAGTCATCTGCGTGACGCCCAAGCACAAGCAGAGGCAGGGGTAAGACATGGCACGCATCGCGGGAGTGGATCTGCCGCTGAACAAGCGAGTCGAGATCGGGCTGACCTACATCTACGGGATCGGGCGGCCCAAGGCGAACTTCATCCTCGAGAAGGCCGACGTGCGTCCCGACACGCGGGTCAAGGATCTCTCGGAGGAGGAGGTCGTGCGGATCCGCAAGGTCATCACCGACGACGTGAAGGTCGAGGGCGACCTGCGCAAAGACATCGCGGTCGACATCAAGCGCCTGATGGACATCGGCTGCTACCGCGGACAGCGCCACCGCCGCAACCTTCCGGTGCGGGGGCAGCGCACGCACACCAACGCCCGGACCCGCAAGGGGCCGCGCAAGCAGACCATCGCCGGCAAGAAGAAGGCCACGAAGAAGTAGGGAATGAGAGGAAGCCATGGCTGACGCGACCGCGACACCGACCTCCGCCGTACCCGAGAAGGGTCCGAAGACCAAGGGCAAGCGCGCTCGGGGGGCGAAGAAGGAGAAGAAGGCGATTCCGCACGGTCAGGCGACCGTCGCGGCGTCGTTCAACAACACGATCGTCTCGATCGCGGACCAGGAGGGCAACATCCTGGCCTGGTCCTCGGCCGGACGCATCGGGTTCAAGGGCTCGCGCAAGGGGACGCCGTTCGCGGCGCAGCTCGCCGCGGCCAACTGCGCCGAGCACGCCAAGGAGCACGGGGTCCGGTCGGTGGACGTGCGGGTGACGGGCCCGGGGGCCGGCCGCGAGTCGGCGATCCGCGCCCTCCAGGCCAACGGGATCGACATCAAGTCGATCAAGGACACGACGCCGATCCCGCACAACGGGTGCCGGCCCAGGAAGCGGCGCAGAGTCTAGGGAATACACCCTCGTTACGAGGGTTGATGGCCGACCGCCCCGCGCGGCGGCCCGTCCGTAAACCGACGCTCGATCCGAGTCGGGAGGAAGGACGTAAACCGCAAGACGGATCGAGGAGGCTACAGGTTGGCTCGCTACAGCGAATCGGTTTGCCGGCTCTGCCGGCGCGAAGGGATGAAGCTGTTCCTCAAGGGGGACCGCTGCTTCAAGGACAAGTGCGCCATCGAGCGGCGCAACTATCCGCCGGGGCAGCACGGCCGGCGGCGCTCCAAGCTGCTCGGCTACGGGATCCAGCTGCGTGAGAAGCAGAAGGTCAAGCGCATCTACGGGCTCCTGGAGAGCCAGTTCCGGCTGGCCTTCGCGCGCGCCGAGCGGCGCAAGGGCATCACCGGCGCGAACCTCCTCGAGGAGCTCGAGCGCCGTCTGGACAACGTGGTCTTCGCCCTCGGCTTCGCGGCCTCGCGGGCGCAGGCGCGTCAGCTGGTCCGGCACGGCCACGTCGCGGTCAACGGCCGCAAGGTCTCGATCCCGTCTTACCGGGTCTCGAAGGGTCAGGTCATCTCGATCAAGGAGAAGAGCCGGATCAACGAGCAGGTCAAGTCGTCGGTCGAGACGGCCCGCGCGCGCGGCGTCCCGTCCTGGCTCGACCTGACGCCCGAGAGCTTCTCGGGCCGCGTCGTCGAGCTGCCGAAGCGAGAGGACATCAAACTTCCGATCCAGGAGCAGCTGATCGTCGAGCTGTACTCCAAGTAAGCCGGCCGCGGCGCTGGACGCCGCGCTCGAAAGTCAGAGGAGAAAACATGACCCTGTGGAAAGGCTTTCAGAAACCCAAGCGGCTCGAGATCGACTCCGAGACGCTGACGTCGACCTACGGTAAGTTTTACGCGCAGCCGTTCGAGCGCGGCTTCGGCACGACCATCGGCAACGCCCTGCGCCGGGTGCTGCTGTCCTCGATCGAGGGGGCCGCGATCACGGCCATCAAGATCGAAGGCGTGCTGCACGAGTTCTCGTCTCTGCCGGGGGTCGTCGAGGACGTCACGGACATCATCCTCAACCTCAAGCAGATCCCCATCAAGATGCACACCACCGAGGAGAAGCTCCTGACGCTCGACGTCGAGCGGAAGGGGAAGGTCACGGCCGCCGACCTCCAGGGAGACTCGAACATCGAGATCCTGGACCCGGACGCGCCGATCGCGACGCTCTCGGAGAATGGGCGGCTCCGGATGGAGCTGCGCGTTTCCGCCGGCCGCGGGTACGTCTCGGCCGACAAGAACTTCGACGACGACATGGGCATCGGCTACATCCCGATCGACTCCGTGCACTCGCCTGTGCGCCGGGTCAACTACCACGTCGAGGCCGCCCGCATCGGGCAGGCCACGGACTACGACCGTCTCGTCCTCGAGGTCTGGACCAACGGCACGATCTCGCCGACGGACGCGGTCGGGCTCGCGGCGACGCTCCTGCGCGATCACCTCACGATCTTCGTCAACGCCGAGCACGAGACGGCGTTCGAGGGCGGAGCCGACGGTGAGCTTCCCGAGAACCTGGCGGAGTACCTCAACAAGTCGGTCGACGAGCTGGAGCTCTCGGTCCGCAGCGCGAACTGTCTGAAGAATGCGGGGATCCGGACGATCCGGGACCTCGTGCAGCGCTCCGAGAAGGAGATGCTGGAGACGAAGAATTTCGGCCGGAAGTCTCTCAACGAGATCAAGGACATCCTCCGCCCGATGGGCCTGTCCCTCGGCATGGAGATCGAGCCGGTCGAAGCCAAGAGCGAGTAAAACGCCATGCAACACAACCGAGCGGGGCGCAAGCTCCGTCGCACCACGCCTCACCGGCTGGCTATGTTCTCGAATCAGCTGGCCTCGCTGATGACGCACGAGCGGATCGAGACGACGCTCTCCAAGGCCAAGGAGCTTCGGCCCCTGGCCGAGCGGCTCATCACGACCGCGAAGAACGACGGCGTCGCGGCGCGCCGGCGCGTCTACCGGTGGATTCCGGACCGCACGACCGTCGCGCGCGTCTTCGAGACGCTCGCGCCGCGCTTCGTGGACCGGCCGGGCGGCTACACGCGCATCCTGCGCCTGGGCGCCCGGAAGGGCGATGCCGCCGAGGCGGCCATCCTCGAGTTCGTCGACTACAAGTTCGAGCCGAAGGACAAGGCGCCGCGCAAGGAGTCCCTCTCCGATCGCGCACGCCGGGCCACGGGCGGCCGCGTCGAGACCGTCCGCAAGGAGAAGGCGGAGGGCGGCGAGGGTCCGCCCGAGCCGCGCGAGACCCGGGGTCCCCGCAAGGGAGCCTCTCCGGGCGGCAAGGCGGAGAAGGTCAAGCCCGCCGCCAAGCCGGCGCCGAAGAAGGGCCCGTCGCGCACGGGACCGTCGAAGCGCGGCGCCTAACCGTCGCCCTCGCGGATCGCGCTGCTGCGCGACCGCTGCGGGCTCCCGCGGCGCGACGCTCCTCCGCTGCCCTCGCGGAGACTCGTCGCGCCGCGGATGTTTTCGGCAGCGTAGCCGAAAGGAGCTGAGTTGGCGGGTTCGGAGCCGCTTCGCGGGCGTCTGGATCTACGAGGCGCTCGATGGGCCGCCCTCGGCTGGGGGATCTTCCTGCTGACCCTGACCTCGTGGCCGTCGCCGCCCGACGTCCCCGTCGTCTCGCGCATTCCGAACTTCGACAAGCTCGTCCACACGATCCTCTACGGCGTGGAGGCCTTCCTCCTGTGCCGCGCCATCGCCTGGCCGCCGGCATCGCGATCCGCCTGGCTCCGCGCGCTCGCCGTGGCCGGGGTGATCGCGGTCTGGGCGACGCTCGACGAGCTCCACCAGTTCTGGATCCCCGGGCGCTCGATGGAGGGCCTCGACGCCGTCGCCGACATCACCGGCGGTTTCACCGGAGCCCTGACGTCGGCCTGGCTCGCGCTACGGTCCAGCCGTCCGGTCAGCCCCTAAGGCTTCGCCGTCTCGGTCTCCTCGATCCGGTGGTACTTGCCGGCGGCGAGGGAGTCCACGGTCTGGACGATTCCCGACGGCCAGAAGATCGTGAGCCGCCGGATCGCCTCCTCGCCACCGAGACCGAAGACGATGCGAGGGTCCGACGAGGAGAGGTAGCTGTTGCCGGCGAGCGCCAGGCGAGTCAGCTTTCGTCCCGAGGGCGTCTCGGCGACGAGCCGCGCGCCGATGCCCTGGCGGTTGGACCGGCGGCCGACGAGCTGAACCCCCGCCCAATGGCCGTGCGCGCCGTCGTTGCGCAGGAGCTGGAGCGGTCCGCCGGAGTTGGACACCGCGATGTCGGGATCCCCGTCGTTGTCGAAATCGGCGACCGCCGAGCCGCGGCCGACGTAAGCCTTCGCGAAGGCCGGCCCGCAGGGGACCTCGCGGAAGCGCCCGGTCCCGTCGTTCCACAGGAGGAGGGCGCGCTGCGCGCGCGTGATGCCCTGCCGCGCAGGGCGCTCGAAGGTATGACCGTTGGCGACGAAGGCGTCGAGGTCCCCGTCGTCGTCCGCGTCGAGGAGGTTCAGTCCGAAGCCGACGAGGTTCACGCCGGGCCTGCCGAAGCCCGAGGAGATCGACGCGTCCTCGAAGACCCCCGAGCCGAGGTTGCGGTAGTACTCGTTGGTCTCATTTTCGTAATTGGCGACGACGAGGTCGGGGAGACCGTCCCCGTCGAGGTCGCCCGCGTCCGTGCCCATACCGCCCTGCGGGTTGCCCTGTGCGTCGAAGCCGGTCCCGGAGACGATCGAGATGTCCTCGAACCGGCCACCTCCCAGGTTGTGGAACAGGAAGTTGGTCGTCTCGTCGTTGGCGACGTAGAGGTCGGGCCGGCCGTCGAGGTCCACGTCGACGAAGACGGCGCCGAGGGCCCGGCCGCTGGCGTCGCCGAGGCCGGCCGGGCGCGTGATGTCGCGGAAGACGCCGTCCGGGCCGTTCCTGTAGAGGAGAAGGGGCGTCCCGGGATACATCATGGGCAGGCAGTACTCGCGCTGCCCGGTCGCGGCATCCCCGCAGAAGAGCTTGCTCTCGCCGCGGTCGTCGACGTAGCGCGCGAGGAAGAGGTCCAGGCGGCCGTCGCCGTCGACGTCGCCCCACGCGGCCGCCGTGACGAATCCCGCGACCCCGGCGAGACCGCTCTTCGCGGTCGCGTCCTTGAAGGTGCCGTTCCCCTCGTTGTGATACAGGATCACGCCGCCCCAGTTGGTCACGAGCAAGTCGACCCACCCGTCGTTGTCGTAATCGGCCGCGTACGCTCCCATTCCGTAGGCGGTGTCGTGGAGCCCGGCCTTCTCGGTCACGTCGGTAAACCTGCCGTCACCGTCGTTGTGAAAGAGCCGGTCCTGCGCCCGTGGACCCTTCGACGGCGGAAACGGGCCCGACTGGACGACGTACAGGTCCATCCAGCCGTCGTTGTCGTAGTCCAGCCAGGCGAGTCCCGAGCCCATGGTCTCGGCCATGTGATGCTCCGGCGTCTTCCCGGGATCGTGCGTGAACACGAGGCCGGCCCTGTCGGCGACGTCCACGAATTGAGTCGGGCAATCTCCGGGCGCGGCGGCGAGGGCGAGCAGCAGTCCGATCACGGCGTCTTCGGGACCCGCGCGCGCTCGGCCGCGAGAAGCGCCTCGATGCGCGGCGCGTCGGGCTGGAGGTCTCGGGCGCGCTCGAGGGCTCGAACCGCCTCGGGATGCCGGTCGAGGCGGGAGAGGGCCCGGGCGCGGCCGGTCAGGATCTCCGCGTCCTCGGGGAGGGCCTCGAAACGCGCCAACGCCGCCGCGGCGTCCCCGCGAGCGAGCTCCGATTCGGCGAGCTGAATCTGGGCTCCCCGGGACGACCCCTCGTACTGAACCCGCGCCGCACGACTGTAGAGGCTCTGGTAGACGGCGAGCTCCTTCTCGCCCTCCTCCTTCCGCCCCCGGCGCACCAGGAGCCGGCCCAGGGCGTAGCGAGGGGAGGCGAGGCTCGGAGAGAGCTCCACGGCCTTGCGGTACGAGGCCTCGGCCTCGTCGAGCCTGCCGACGGCCTCCTCCGCGCGGCCCAGCTGGAAACGGATCGCGGCGTCCTGCGGCGCGAGGGCCGCGGCCCGATCGAGCTCGCGGCGCGCGGGCTCGCCCTCGCCCTGCGACAGGTAGAGCCGGCCGAGGTCGAGACGAAGCGGCGCCGAGTCCGGGTGTTCTCGCACGGCGGCCTCGAGCGCGGAACGGGCCTCGTCGATGCGCCCGGCCTGAACGAGGGCGCTGGCCTGCACCGAGAGGGTCCCCGCGTCGCGCACGCCCAGGTCGACTGCCCGCGCGAGCTCGGCCGCCGCATCGGCGTCGCGCTGCTGCTCGAAGAGCGCCCTGCCGTAGGCGGCGCGCAGGGGAGCGTCGTTCGGAAACCTCTCGACGCCGGCGGCCGCGACGGTGTTGCCCCTCTCGGTCTGGCCGGTTGTCCACAGGTATCCGGCGAGCTCGAGGGGGTAGCGGCTGCGGCCCGGCTGGAGGGCGATCAGCCGCTCGTACGCCGGGACCGCCCGGTCGTCCCCGGTGGCCGCGTAGGCCTCCGCCAGGGCGTCGAGCGGTCCGATCGCATCGGGGGCCAGCGTCGAGGATTTCGCAAACTCCCGCGCCGCGTCGGCGGAGCGCCCCGCCGCGCGCAGCGCGAGCCCGTAGATGTATCGGGCCTCCGGGCTCTCGGGAGCGAAGGCGGCGGCGAGACGGCCCTCGTCGACGGCGTCGCGCACCCTGGACTTGCCCTGGGGCATCAGCGTGAGCGCGAGGTTGCCGTGGGCCCGGGCGTTGCGGGGCTCGGCACGGAGGATCTCCCGCAGGAGGGCCTCGGCGCCCGCGTAGTCCTTGCGAGAGAGCAGCGCCTCGGCACGCGCGAGATCCTCCGGCGCCGGGGAGGTCGACGCGAGCGAAACGCTGAGCCAGAGCGCGGCGAGGCCACGCACGTTGGACCTATCTTATGCGCGGGAAGAGGGGACGAGGGCCGAGAAAACGGGGACGAGGATCCGGGGGAGCGGCTAGTCTAGGACGGGATCCTTCGGCGCTGCGCGCCTCAGGATGACGCGTGGGGTGCGGCTAGTTTAGGACGGGATCCTTCGGCGCTGCGCGCCTCAGGATGACGCGCGAAGGACCGCGAAGCGGTCTTCGCGCGTCACTTCTTGAAGAATCCGCCGCCGCCCCCGCCGCCCTGCCCGGCCGCGGCGCGCGGGCCTCCCTCGGCCAGGACGACGCGCTGATTGAGCTCCTTGATGCGCTCGTTCAACTGCGCGATCTTGGTCTGGAACTCGCGGGTGATGCGCTCGTTGTCGCCCTTGAGCCGGTTGTTCTCGGACTCGCTGTCCTGGAGGACCTGGTCCCGACCCTCGACCGCCCGGCGCTGCTCGCGCAGCTCCATCTGGTACTTGTTGATGTCCTCGTCCTTCTCGGTCAGGCGGAGCTTCCACTTCTCTTCCTGCTCCTCGTAGAGACGCTTGATCTCCAGGAGCTGGGTGATCTGCGAGAAGTCGCTGTCGGATGCCATGAGTCCACCTCGCTGGTTCTCCTCGATCTGGGGAAAGAGCTTGCGGAGCTTGAGGGAGAGGTCCTCGGGATCGGTCGAGATCTCCATCGCCTTCGGGTACGTGATCCGCTTGTTGCAGAGCAGCGCGATCAGCGACTGGTTCATCGACTGCATCTTGTAGTAGTTGACGGAGTTCTCGATCTCCTCGTGGATCTCCTTGACCTCGCCGGAGAGGATGTGCTTCGCGATCTTCGGGGAGTTGATCATGATCTCGACGACCGGCGCCCGCCCCGCCCCGTCCGACGTCTCGATCAGGCTCATCGACACGATCGCCTGCAACACGATCGAGAGCTGCGAGCGGACCTGCGCCTGCTGCTCCTGCGGGCAGGAGTCGATGATGCGGTCGATCGACTGCGCGGCGCTGTTGGTGTGCAGGGTCGAGAACACGAGATGGCCCGTCTCGGCGGCCGTGATGGCCGTCTGCATGGTGTTCCAGTCGCGCATCTCGCCGACCATGATCACGTCCGGGTCCTGCCGGAACATGTTCTTGAGCGCCTCGTTGAAGCTGGGCGCGTCGGTCGAGACCTCGCGCTGGGAGACGGCGGCCTTGCCGTCGGCGAAGAGGAACTCGATCGGGTCCTCGATCGTCACGATGTGGACCGGCCTCTTCTCGATGACGGAGCGCATGACGCCGGCGAGCGACGTCGACTTGCCCGAACCCGTCGGCCCCGTGATCAGCACCAGGCCCTTCTGCAGGTGGACGAAGCTCTCGAGGACCTCCGGCAGGTTCAGCTCGGCGATCGAGGGCAGCTTGAAGGGGATCCGCCGGAAGACGGCCGCGTAGGAGCCCCTCTGGACGAAGATGTTGCAGCGGAAGCGCGCCACCCCGGTCAGGCCGTAGCCCACGTCCACGGACTGGTTGCGCTCGAGGCGTTCCTTCTGGGCCGGGGTCAGGATCGCGAGGAGCATCTCCTCGAGGTCCTTGGGCTGGAGCGTGTCCGCGTTCAAGGGGATCAGCCGCCCCTTGATCCGCAGCAGGGGCGGTCGCATCGGCTTCAAGTGGAGGTCAGAGGCCTCCTTCTTGGCCATGAACTTCAGAAGCTCGGCGAGGGTCAATGTGTAGAGATTATAGCCGGTTACGGGCGCGGGCGGACCTGTACGGCCAGCCAGTCCCGGGCTTCACGCCGGCTTCGTACGGCTCCGAGCGCGGCCTCGAGGCGCAGCTGCCCGAGCAGCTCGCCGACCCGCGGGCCGGGCGGAAGGGAAAGCCACCGGATCACGTCGCCGCCCTTCACGGCCACGCTCCGTAAAGGAATGCGGGCCAGGCGTTTGAGCCTCGTGACCCCGCGCCTGGTCCCGGCGCGGCGCGAGAGGCTCGCGAGGCGCAGTGCGTCATTCGCCGCCTCCCCGGCCTCGAGGAGCCAGGCGACGGCGTCTCTGCGCCCATGGACGCCGACGCCGACCAGCAGCTGCCCCGCCGACCGCGCCAGCGTCTGCAGCCGCGCCACCTCCTCGGCCTCGCGTCGGGCAATGCGCGACCCCGAGAGCCAGCGCCGCGTGTCCTCCGGCGGGAGCCCGAGCGCTCCGGCGAGCCGCGCCAGCCGCAGGCGACGCCGGCTCTCGGGCGGCAGCCGCCGGAACGCGGGCGCGTCGAGCGGACGAAGCGACCTCGCGGCGCGCGCCGCTTCCGCCTCCGAGAGCTCCAGGCCGAGGGCGGCGGGAAGCACCCCCGCTCGCGCGGCCCACTCGAGCGCGGGGGCCGCCCGGCGCGCCTCGAGAAGCCGGGAGAGCTCGACGACGATGCGCTCGCGCGCAACCCGGCGAAGTCCGGGGGCGGCGCGGCGGGCCGCGGCGAGCGTCGGAGCATCGGGAGAGAGCTCGTGCGTCGCCAGGAAGCGGGCCGCCCGCAGGGCGCGCAGGGGATCCTCGAGGAGGTTCCGGGGGTCGACGCAGCGCAGTCGTCGGCGGGACAGGTCGGAGAGCCCGCCGAGGGGATCCAGGATCCGGCCGTCCTCGAGAGCGACCGCGATCGCATTGGCGGTGAAGTCGCGGCGCAGGAGGTCTCTCTCGATCGATCCGCCCTCGATCTCCGCGAGGTCCAGCGTGCGCCGGCCCGCCACTCGGAAGACGCGCGGACCCGGCCGGTCCCGCGAAAGGAAGACCGCGGTGCCGAACCCGGCACGCTCGAGAGACGCCGCGAGGCCCTCCGCGTCGCGGCCGACGGCGGCGTCGATCTCGGGGATCGGCAGTCCGAGCGCGGCGTCGCGCACCGCGCCGCCGACGAGCCACGCCGGATTGGCGTCGCGGCGCGTCAGGCGCGCGAGCGCACGGACCTCGGGCCGCCGCCGCAGGCGCGTCCACGCGCGCGCGATTCGGTCCGCCGAGCCCGCGGTCCTCTTCTTCTTCGTCGCCGCCATTCGCCGGACTCCGATCTCCGCGAGCCCGCCTGCGTCCCGAGCAGCCGCAGAAAGGGCTACAATTTCGAGGATGTCATCGGCTCCTCCGGTTGTCACGCCCGAGCCCCTCGGGCCCGAGCACGCGGTCGGCCCGGAGACGGTCCGGCAGATCGCGGCCCTGGCGCGCCTGCGGCTTCCGGACGCGGACCTGGCCGTCTGGAGCCGGCAGCTCTCCCGCATCGTCGAGTACATCGACCAGTTGAAGCGCATTCCGGAGGAGGCCTTCGGCGCCGCGGCGGCCGGAGCGGCCACGCCCCTGCGCGACGACACGCCCCGTCCCGGCCACGGGGAGGAGGCCCTGGAGGCGAACGCCCCGCGCCGCCTCCACGGGTACGGGGTCGTCCCGCGCGTCGTCGGACAGGGTTAGCTGAGGAGCCGAGCCTGACCAACAGCCCGGGGGTGCGGGAAACGGCCGACGCGGTCGGAGCGGGGCGGCGCCGCGCGAGCGACGTCGTCGAGGACTCCCTGTCGCGCATCGCGGCGGGCGACGCGAAGATCGGCGCGTTCCTGGAGGTCACGGGCGAGCTCGCGCGGGCGGAGGCGCGCGCGGTGGATGCCCGCGTGGCCGCCGGTGAGCGGCTGCCCCTCGCCGGCGTCCCACTCGCGGTCAAGGACAACATCTGGATCGCCGGGCGGCGGGCGACCTGCGCGTCGCGGATCCTCGCGGGCTTCCGTCCGCCGGGCGACTCGACCGTGGCGGCGCGACTGCGCGAGGCCGGCGCCGTCTTCATCGGCCGAGCGAACATGGACGAGTTCGCGATGGGCTCGTCGACCGAGAACAGCTCGAGCCACGTGACGCGCAACCCCTGGGACCTCGACCGGATCCCGGGCGGCTCCTCCGGCGGCAGCGCGGCGGCCGTCGCGGCGCGATTCGTTCCCGCCGGTTTCGGATCCGACACGGGAGGGTCGATCCGGCAGCCCGCGGCGTGTTGCGGGGTCGTCGGCTTCAAGCCGACCTACGGACGCGTCTCCCGGTACGGCCTCGTCGCCTTCGCCTCGTCGCTCGACCAGATCGGCCCGATCACGCGGTCCGTCGGCGACGCCGCCCGCCTCTACCGCGTGGTCGCGGGATTCGATCCGATGGACTCGACGACCTCGAAGCGCGAAGCGGGCGACCCGGAGGCGGCGCTCGAGCGCGGCGTGAAGGGCCTGCGCGTCGGTTTCCTCAGCGAGGCGCAGGTCGAGGGGCTCGATCCCGAGGTCGCCGCCAACCTCGAGGAGGCTCGCCGCCTCTTCCGCGACGCGGGCGCGCAGGTGACCGACGTCTCCGTGCCGCGGGCCGCGGTCGCGATTGCGATCTACTACGTGCTGGCGAGCGCCGAGGCGTCCTCCAACCTGGCCCGCTTCGACGGCGTGCGCTACGGGCCGCGTCCCTCCGAGAAGAGCCTCGCCGATCTCTACGTCGAGAGCCGGACCGCCGGATTCGGCGCGGAGGTCAAGCGGCGGATCCTGCTCGGCACCTTCGCGCTCGCGTCCGGCTACTACGAGGCGTACTACGGGCGCGCGCTGCGCACGCGCGACCTCCTGCGGGCGGACTTCGATCGGGCCTTCGCGGCGGCCGACGTGATCGTGTGCCCCTCGATCCCGGCGCCCGCGTTCCGTATCGGCGAGAAGACCGACGATCCGCTGACGATGTACCTCTCCGACATCTTCACCGTGCCGGCATCGCTCGCCGGGCTTCCCGCGATCTCGGTTCCCTCGGGCCTGACGCGCGGCGGCCTGCCGCTCGGCATCCAGGTGCTCGGGCCGGCCTTCGGGGAGGAGACGGTCTTCGCGGCGGCGCGTGTGCTGGAGGCCGGAGCCGGGTTTCCGGATGCTCTCCCTGCCCGCGAGACATAGACCGAGCCCGGCCCTCGCGGCGCTCCTGCTGTTCTCGGCAGCGGCGGCCGCGGCGGCGTCTCCGGCGCCTGCATCTGCCAAGGAGAAGACGGTCGTCGTCTCGCGGGAGATCCAGGTGACGATCGCCGACGGCGACGAGATCGTCCTCTCGGCTCGTCCCTTGCCCGGCGAGGGAATCGACGCGTTCGTGCGGCGCCTGACCGACGATCCCGCCACCAAGAAGGAGATCTTCGCGTCCAACCGAAACCTCGGGCGCAAGCTGAAGCCCGACACGGTCGTGCGAGTGCCCTACCGCCTGCTCTCGGGTGCGTTTCGCAAGATCGCGATCGAGGCCCTCTTCCCGGACGACAAGGCGACGGCGGAGGGCTGGGAGCACCGCATCGCCGCCCTCACGGGCAAGCCGGAGTCCCTCTGGAAAGTCTCGGAGTGGTTCACGGGAGACCCGGGGAAGTACCGCGAGATTCGCGAGGCCGGCGCGATCGCGTCGCTCGAGACGCAGCCGGGCCAGGTCATCCGGATCCCGCCGCGCCTCCTGACGCCGTCCTTCCGGGAGACCGTCGCGGCCGCCCCGCCCCAGTCCGCCGAGCCGCCGGTCCTCGAGTTCGGCGCGGACGAGCAGGGCCCCTACGCGGTCTATCGGCTCAAGAAGGGCGAGGCGCTCTATTCGGCGGTCGTCGTGCGCTTCACCGGCCGCGTCCACGCCGAGGACGTCAACGCCAAGGCGCGGGAGATCGCGGAGCGCAGCGGGATCGACGACGTGCACGCGATACCGGTCGGCTTCGCGATCAAGATCCCCGTCTCGGACCTCACGCCCGAGTTCCGCGCCGCCAACGACCCGGAGCGCCTGAAGGACGAGGCGACGCGGCTGGAGGCCTCGCAGTTCTCCAACAAGGTCAAGAGCGCCGACCTCTCGGGGGTGACGCTGGTCCTCGACGCGGGGCACGGCGGCCGCGACACGGGGGCGCTCGTCGACGGCATCGAGGAAGCCGCCTACGTCTACGACATCGCGTGCCGCGTCGAGCGCCTCGTGAAGACGCGCACGCGCGCCCGCGTCATCCCGACGGTCGGGCGAGACGCGCCCTGCTCCGGCGGGATGGCGGCCGCGGTTTCCTCGAGCCGCAGCGCCCGGGTGCTCACGACGCCGCCGTATCCGATCGAGGATGCCGCGACCGGGGTGAATTTCCGCTGGTACCTCGCCAATGCCGTCTGGCGGCAGAGCGGGCGCGACGGTACGCAGGACCGCACGGTCTTCGTCTCGCTGCACGCCGACTCGCTCCACCCCGCGGTCCGCGGCACGATGGTGTACGTGCCCGGCGAGAAGTTCCTGAATGGCACGTACGGGAAGTCCGGCGAACCGTACGAGTCCCGGCGCGAAGTTCGCGAGGCTCCCCGGGTCAGCTTCTCCCGAAAGGAGCGCTTCGAAGCGGAGGGCGTCTCGCGCGACCTGGCCGAGCGCGTGGTCGCATCCTTCCGCTCCGCGGATCTGCCGCTCCATGCCTTCGATCCGATCCGGCGCAACGTCATCCGCGGCGGGCGGGAGTGGGTCCCGGCGATTCTTCGCTACAACCGGATCCCCGCGCGCGTTCTCGTCGAGGTCTGCAACCTCAACAACCCGGAGGACCGCCGCCTCCTGCAGACGCAGGCCTATCGCGAGGGCGTCGCCGAGGCCCTCGTGGACGCGCTCGTCCGCTTCTACGGCGGCCGCTTCCGCAAGTCGTAGTTCTCGGAAACTTCTCGGGCTCTCGTGCGGGCCGGCGTCCGGATTCCGTCTCCCTCGGATGTAGACTTCGACGCGGACGCGAATGGGGGAGGGAGCGATGCGAGCGCGAAACGAAATGCTTCTCCGGGCCGTACTGTCGATCTCCGTAGCGGCCGCCTGGGCCGCGGCGATCGCGCCGGCGTCCCTGCGGGCTCAGGACTGGCGCGGGGGCAAGGCTCGCGTGGACGGAATCGTCAAGAACGAGAAGGGCGAGCCGATCGAGGGCTGCAAGGTGTCGATGCGCTGGGGCCGGAGCACCCATGGAGGACCAGACCTGACGACGGACAAGAAGGGCCGGTGGGCGATCTTCGGGCTCGTCGGCGGCCCCTGGGACCTCGACTTCGAGGCGCCCGGCTACCAGACCAAGAAGATCTCGGCCGACCTGCAGGAGGGCTCGCGCAACCCGTCCGTCGAGATCCAGCTGGAGCCGGCCGCGCAGGCCGCGCCGGCCGGACCCGCGGCGCCGGCCGAGGTCCAGATCAGCGTCGGCGGCAAGAAGATCTCCAAGGAGACCGCGGCGGCCATCGACGCCGGTAACCAGGCCATGGCCGCCAAGAACTGGGCGGGCGCCCGGGAGAACTACGTCAAGGCTCTCGCCGAGCTGCCCGACAACACTCCGCTCATGGAGCGCGTCGCGGCGGCGTACCTGGGCGAGGGCAACACGGATGAGGCCGTGCGGTATGCCCGCCAGGTCGCCGAGAAGGATCCGCAGGAGACCGGCGCCTGGATGATGATCGCCGAGATCGAGCTCCAGCGCGGCAATCTCGACGCCGGCAAGGCCGCGCTCGACAAGATTCCGCCGGAGAAGGTCACGGACCCCCAGCCCTACCTGAACATCGGCATCCTCTCGATCAACGCCAAGAAACCCGCCGAGGCCGAGCCCGCCTTCGACCGGGCGATCGCGATCAAGCCGGACCTGGCCGACGCCTACTACTACCGCGGCCTCGCGCGGATGCAACTGAAGAAGAACGCCGAGGCCAAGGCCGATCTCCAGAAGGCCCTGGAGCTCGCGCCGAACGGGCCCGACGCCAAGGACATTCGCGACCTCCTGAAGACGATGCCGTGATGCCGGCCGGGGGCTCGTCCCTCGGCGCCGGCGGCCGCGTGGGGAGATAATGGGGACGGTCTTGGACGCGAGGCCGCCATGGTGAAAATCCGATCGCTCCCGGTGCTCTGCGCGCTCGCTGCTCTCGGTAGCGGCGTCGGCGCGGCCGCCGCGGGCGCGCAGGAGCCGGGCCCCGTCCGCGAGACCGCCGAGGTGTCGCTCGTCGAGGTGCCCGTGCGGGTCCTCGACAAGAACGGCGCGCCCATGCGGGGCCTCGAGGCCAAGGACTTCACTCTCTTCGACGAGGGACGCCCGCAGGAGATCGTCGGCTTCGACGCCGTGAACCTGGCGGACCGCGCGGCAGTGCCGGGGACCGATCCGCTGCCGGCTCCGGCGCGGCGGCGTTTCCTGATCCTCTTCGACTTTTCCTTCGCGAGGCCCAAGTCGATCGTCGCCGCGCGGAAGGCGGCGCGCGATTTCGTGCTCGACGGCCTCGCCGGCACGGACCTGGCGGCGGTCGCGGTCTACTCGGTCGAGAAGGGCGTGCGGATGCTGGTCACCTTCACGTCGGACCGCGGCCAGCTCGCGCGCGCGATCGAGACGCTCGGGCTCGAGGCGCCGCGCGCGGCCGGCGATCCGCTGGCGTTCGCCTTCGACACGTCCGCGCTCCACTTCGGCCCGCGTTCCGAAAGCAACGCGGACGGGGCCGGCCGCGCCGACGCGCAGGCGGCTCTGATCGAGCACCTGCAGGCCATGGAGTCGATCAACCACGCTCGGATCGACGAGTACCAGCGGGGCCGGGTGAGGAACCTGATCCGGTCCTTCGGCGAGCTCGGACAGGCCCTCGACTCCATCCAGGGCCGCAAGGACGTGATCTACCTCTCCGAGGGATTCGACGGGCGCTTCCTGGTGGGCACGCGCGAGACCGATCAGGAGCGCCAGTGGCTGATCCAGGGCGAGCAGTGGAAAGTCGACTCGGAGAAACGGTTCGGGGACACGCCGCTGCGCAGCGAGCTCGACGAGATGGGCCGGCTCATGCGCCGCTCCGATTGCGTCATCCACGCGGTGGACATCGCGGGGATCCGCACGGACGGAGACCCCGAGGCCGCGGAGCCGCGCGCGTTGCCGGGAGGCTTCGAGAATTCCCTGTTCGAGATCGCGAACGGCTCCGGCGGCGAGGTCTTTCGCAACGCCAACGACCTGAGGTCGCAGCTGGATTCGCTGATGACGCGGACCAGCCTCGTCTACATTCTCGCGTATCGTCCGGACAAGTCTCGCGGCGAGGGCGCCTTCCACGAGCTCAAAGTCAAGGTCGCGGCGCACGGCGCGAAGGTGTCCGCGCGGCCCGGCTACTACGAGCGCCGCGGCTTCCGCCGCCTGTCTCCCTTCGAGCGCAATCTCTCGGCCGCCGACGTCATCGCCAACGAGATTCCCATGGAGGAGATCCCGATGCGGGTGCTGGCCGCGGCCTTCGCGAGCGGCGAGCCCACGGCGTCGGTCCCCGTGCTGCTCGAGATTCCCGGCGATCGCTTTCTGAACGGGCAGAAGGGCGACCGCGCGACTGCCGAGATCTACGTCTATGCCACCGACTCCGACAACCAGCTCGCGGATTTCCTCGTCCAGTCGGTCGCGCTGGATCTCTCGAAGAGCCGCCAGAAGGTCGAGGCGAGCGGCCTCAAGTACTACGGCGAGCTGCGCCTTCGGCCGGGGCGATACCGCCTGCGCGCGCTGGTCCGTAATGGCGAGACGGGGCAGATGGGGCTGTCGGTCTCCTCGCTCCTCGTCCCGGAATTCGCGCGCGATCAGCCCTACCTGGCGCCGCCTCTGTTTCTCGAAGGAGCGGGGGATTGGGTGCTCGTCCGCGGCCGGCGGACTCCCGCGACGCCGAGCGCGGGCGCGGACGCAGGCTCTCCGCTCCTCGACCTGTCGGCGGAGGGTTGGGCCGCCACGGCCGAGCCCCGGCTGCAGCCGGGCAGCGCCTCCCGCGTCTGTCTCGTCGCCTACAACTTCGGCGCACCCGGCGGGAACGACGAGCTGCGCCTGAACGGTCAGGTGATTGCGTTCGACGGCCGTCCGGTGCAGGAGGGCTCGCTCTCGGTCGTGGGGCGCTCCGCGGACGGGGCCGACGGGAAGCGGATCCTCCTGCTCGCGTTCACCGCGCCCGCCAATCTGTCCGCGGGCCGCTACGGCCTGCGCATCTTCGTTCAGGACGCCGCGGGCCGGGCCCGCCAGGCGTGGGCGCCTTTCCGGGTTCCTTGAGGCTCCCGGCTCCCTGGCTGTTGGCCGCCGCCCTGGGGACCCTGCCGGTTCCGTCCCCGGTTCCGACGCCGGCGGGTCCCTCGTCCGCGGGGATCTCCGAGTCCGAGCCCGAGTCCGAGCGCGCGCGCGAGGCCGCCGTCGCATCGATCCTGCGCCGGGCCGAGCACGCCACGGCCGGGGGACCGGAGGCGAGGAGCCTCTCGGCCGAGCTCCTCGAGGCCGGAACGGCGTACCTGCGCCTCGGCGACTCCGGGCGCGCGATCGAGCTCCTCGGCGAGGCCTACGCGCTCGACGAGGGCAACGGCTCCGCGCTCGCCGAGCTGACGCTCGCGTACGCGAAGGAGGAGGATCTCGACGCCGCGGCCTTCCATCTGAGGCTCGCCGAGGATCGCGCGGATGCCGGCGCGAGATCCGCGCCGCCCGAGACATACGCCCTGATCGGCGAGATCTTCTATGGAGAGCACCGGCTGGAGGAGGCGGTCGGCGCCTGGAGCGAGGCGGCCCGTCTCGGCGGACAGGACCCGGCGCTGCTGCGCCGGCTCGCGCGCTCGCGGGACGAGCTCGCCGTCGCGCGCGGCCAGCGCTCGCTCTCCTCCACGAACTTCGCGCTCTTCGCCGAGCCCTCGGTGCCGGACTCGGTCCTCCACCTCGCGGCGGACGAGCTCGAGGCGGCCCACCGCTCCCAGGCGGCGTTCTTCGGCATCCCGCTCGCGAAGCGACAGGTCGTCGTGCTCTACGGTGGCCGCGCGTTCTTCGCCCTGGCGTCGGTTCCCGATTGGGTCTCCGGTGTGTACGACGGGAAGATCCGCGTGGCGCTTCGCGCGAACGTCGAGGACCCGTCCGCGATGACCTCGGTGCTGGCGCACGAGCTCGCGCACGCGCTGATGCGCCAGGTCTCCGGCGATCGCGCTCCCGGCTGGCTCCACGAGGGGCTCGCGCAATGGCTCGAGGGTCGGCGACTCTCACGGGACGAGGTGCGCGAGACCATGCGGGGACACGCGGCGCGTTCGATCGAGGAGCTGGAGAGCCGCTTCCCGGGAGCGATGGACCGGTCGCAGGCGCGGGCGCTGTACGCCCAGAGCCTGTCGCTCGTCGAGTACCTCGTCGCGGCGCGCGGGGAGGGGGCACTCGCCTGCGTGGTGAAGAGACTGCGCGAGGGGGACGCGCTCGCGGAGGCGCTCCGCCACGAGGCGGGCCTCGCTCCGGGCGAGCTCTTCGCGGGATGGAGGGCCTGGGTCGGGGTCTGACGGTTGAGGCGCCGTACGTCCTTCCCGCTGCGCGCGGCCGCGAGGACGAGGGCCTACCGAACGGGCGCCGGCGCGGCCGAGGGAGCCTCGGACAGAAACGCGATCCACGCGGGATCCGTCGCGATCCGAAGGTACGCCGGGTCCGATCGGAGGGCGTAGCGATCGAGCTGTCCGAGCCCCTCGAGCGGGCGCAGCGCCGCGACCGTGGCCGACGCGTTTCCCGCGCGGGCGTAGATCTGAGCCTCCAGCTCCGCCCGCCGCCAGCTCTCGCCGATCAGGGCGCGCGCAGACTCCACCGCCGCGACCGCGGCCGCGGTGTTTCCGAGGTTGGTCTCGGCGACCGCCAGCGAGGCGAGCGAGTCGGGATCGGGCCCGGTCGACTCGAGGTAGTTGGCGAATCGCGCCCGCGCGTCGGCGTTGCGGCCCTCGGCGAGCGCCATCAGCGCGAGCTCCTTGCCGGCTCCCGGAGCCGGCGGCTGCTCCTCGAGCGCCTGCTCGAAGTCGCGTCGGGCCTGCGCCGCGTCGCCGCTGGCGCGCGCATAGAGTCCCAGCTGGTAGTCGACCGGGGCCCGCGGAGCCCCCGCCTCGATCGCCCTTTCCCACGCCGCGCGCGAAGCTCCTCCGTCGTGCTCGGCCTGCTTCTGGAAGGCGACCTTCTCGAGCTCTCGCCACTCCTGCGCGGGGAGCGTCTCCGCGAGGGCGTACGGCTCCATCAGTGCCCGGCGCGCGGCGAGCCCGCCGTCGATCAGGAAGAGCAGGCCCGGAACCGCGGCGGTCGCCCACAGGAGCATCCGCCGGTCGGGGGAGATCCGCCGACCGAAGACCAGCACGATCGCGACGACCGCCAGGAGGCCGAGCACGCGGGGAAGAATCCGCGCCCGCGCCTCGCGTCCGCGGTCGCGGGGAACGACCGGGTGCGTGCCCAGGAGCAGCCCGGCCTCGCGGGCGAGCGAGAGCCCCGGATCGAGGAGGACGACGTCCTCGATGACCCAGCCGCGTGGCGTGTGGGAGAGGACCCAGCGGGTCTTGACGGTCGCGTTCCCGTAGTGGAGGCCCAGCGAAACCGGCACCGTCGTCTCCGTGGCGGGCGGGACCCAGGCCCACCGCACCTCGGACGCGGCGCCGGTGGCGGGCCGCAGCGCGTCGAAGAAGTGGTCCCGCACGGTGGTGCGGAGGATCTCCTGCTGGCGCCCGGTCAGTCCCGCCCAGACCGTGGGTCCGAGGAGGCGCCGCAGGATCCCGTCGGCGTCGATGGCCTCGATGAACGTCCGGCGCTGCCCGTGGAGCGCGGCGGTCGCGGCGTGGCGCGCGAAGTCCGCCGCCTCCTCGGAGGAGACGGCCGGGGCGGGCGGGGCCGTCGAGGAAGGCGAGGAGGTCGTCGCCGGCGGCGCGGTCTCCTGCGCGAGGGCCGTCGCGGAAAGCTGCAGGAGGAGGAAGCCGGCGGCGCACCCGAGCGCCCGGATCATCCGCACGAGCACCCGCGCCCTCACGCGGGGCCCGGGCTCAGAAGCCGCCGGTGGCGGTCTCCGTCGAGCTCGGCCGCGCGAAGATCTTGAGCGTCATCGGGACGTTGCCGATGCGCAGCTCGTCGCCGTCCCGGAGCGCGACGGGAGAACTGAGCCGGCTGCCGTTGACGAAAGTCCCGTTCTTCGAGCCGAGGTCTTCGACCGTCGCGAGGCCGGCCCCGATCATCACGCGCGCATGCCGGCGCGAGACGCCCTGCGCGTCGATCCACACCAGTGAGTCCGAGCCGCGGCCGAGCACGTTCTCTCCGTCCGAAAGCGCGATCTCGCGCTGCCCCCAGATGAGGCGGAAGATCGCGTCGCTCGACGCCGTCGGGCGGCCGTCGCGGCGCGTGGCCGAGGCGGCTCCGGAGAAGGCGTACCCGTAGCCGTAGACGGTCCGGATGAACTCCGGCGCGCGCGCGTCGTCTCCCGTGGCGGAGCGGATCTCGGCGATCAGCGTGGGGAGGTTCACGTCGGAAACGACGGTGTCGGGCCAGAGGCGCTGGTGCAGCTCGGCCTTCGGGATCGCACGCGGGCGCGATTCGAGGAGGACCTGGAGGAGCCTGAAGGCCTTGGGCGAGATCGGGACCGGCTTGCCATCGCGCAGCAGCGCTCGACTCTCGGAATCGAGGGTCAGGTTGCCGAAGCGAAACGTCATGCACCAAAGAAAACACTATAACGCGCCGGCAGTTCCCCGATCGGGACGAACGGTTCGAATCGCCGGACGAGGACGCCGCGGGAGTATTCGATCCGCGAGCCGCGCGCTGCCCGGAAGGCCGGACGACTAGACCTGAATCGGCTCGAGGCGCGTGACGCGAGGCGAGAGAGACTCCGCGCCGCGCTCGGTGCAGACGATGTCGTCCTCGATGCGCACGCCGAAGCGCCCGAGCAGGTAGATCCCCGGCTCCGACGTGAACGTCATCCCCGGCTCGAGAACCGTTCGGTCGTGTCCGACCATGTAGGGCGGCTCGTGCACGTCGATGCCGAGGCCGTGGCCGAGTCGGTGCGTGAAGTGCTCGCCGTATCCCGCCTGATCGATCACGCGCCGCGCCGCGGCATCGACCTCGGAGCAGAGGACACCCGGCGCGGCCTTGTCGATCGCGGCCGACTGGGCGTCCAGCACGATCGACCAGACTTTCCTGTATTCGTCGGTCGGCGTTCCGTAGTACGTCGAGCGCGTGATGTCGTAGTAGTAGCCCTCGGGGCGGTCCCACGCGTCGATCAGGACCGCCTGGTTCTGCTGGAGCGCCCGCGATCCCGACGCGCCGTGCGGCAGCGCCGAGGACTCGCCGAACTGCACCACGTTCTCGCCGCCCACGAGCGTCGAGATCTCGGACTCGAGGCTCCCGGGCCGGAGCGCCGCGAAGGCCTTCTGGAAGCGCGGGACCGCCACCGCGATCGCATGGCGCATCATCTCGAGCTCCTCGGGCGTCTTGATCATGCGCAGCGCGCCGAAGAGCGACGCCGCCGAGACGGGGCGCCACCCCGTGCGCTGCCGCAGCAGGCGCTCGACGTCGTCGTAGGCGGTCGAGGGCTCGACGCCGAGGATTCCCGACGAGGCCGGCAGCAGCGCCGCGGCCTTCGCGAAGGGGTCCTCCGTCTCCTCCCAGGTGACGATGTGGTCGACCGCGGACATCCGGCGCAGGCGCTCCGCCTCGAAGGCGGGGCAGATCACGAACGGGTCGCGATCCTGGAAGAGAAACAGGGCCGTCAGACGTTCGCTTCGGTGAAAGTCGATGCCGGTCAGGTAGAACAGGTTGGACGACGGGGTGGCGTACAACGCGTTGGCGGACAGCGAGGCCAGCCGCTTCCGGACGGTCTCGAGGCGGCGGAGGTAGATTTCACGCTTGGTCGACGTCATAGACATGGTTCGGATGCTAGCAGACTCCCGCAGAGGACGGATTCGGGCGCGCGGGCTCGCCCTGCTTCTGATTCTGCTGTGGGGAGCCGGAGTCGCGGGGTGCCGCCGCGGCGGCCTCTCCGCTCCCGGCGCTCCGGTCGTGCTGATCTCCGTCGACACGCTGCGGGCCGATCACCTCCCGGCGTACGGCTACGAGAACGTGCAGACGCCCAACCTCGACGCGTTGCGCAAGGACTCCGTGCTCTTCGAAAACGCCTACGCGCACGTCCCGTTGACGCTCCCGTCCCACGTCTCGATCTTCACCGGCTTGCTGCCGCCGCAGAACGGAGTCCGGGACAACATCGGTTACTCCCTGGGCCCGGGTACCGCCACGATCGCCTCGACGCTCAAGGCGGCCGGCTATGCGACGGGCGGCGCCGTGTCGTCCGTGGTGTTGTCCCACGCCACGGGAGTCTCCCGCGGTTTTGACTTCTGGGAGGACGACGTCGAGCCGACGCGCGTGAACCAGTCCCTCTCGCGCGTGCAGCGCGGCGGCGACCAGACCGAGCGGCTTCTCGCGGATTGGCTGGGGTCCCACGCGAAGGGCCGCGTGTTCGCGTTCCTGCACCTCTTCGAGCCGCACGCGCCGTACGAGCCGCCGGAGCCGTTCAAGAGCCGCTACGCGGCTCTGCCCTATGACGGTGAGATCGCGCGCGCCGACGAGATCGTGGGGCGCCTCATCGCGTTTCTCAAGGAACGCGGCCTCTACGACGGGGCGCTCGTCGTCTTCCTCTCCGATCACGGCGAGGGCCTGAACGACCACGGCGAGGACGAGCACGGCGTCCTGCTCTACCGGGAAGCGATCCACGTGCCGCTGTTCGTCAAGTTCCCTGGGAGCCGGCTTGCCGGCGGGACCGTGGGCTCCCCGGTCGCTCTGACCGACGTCTTCCCGACGATCGCGGAGGTCGCGGGGGTGCCGGCGCCGGCCGGGCTCGCAGGACGGTCGCTGACCCTGGCGCTTGCGGAGAAGAAAGGAGCGGGAGCGCCCGAGCCGCGCCGCGTCTACAGCGAGACCCTGTACCCGCGGCTGCACCTCGGCTGGAGCGACCTCGCATCGCTGACCGACGATCGCCACCAGTACATCGAGTCGCCGAAGCCCGAGCTCTACGACGTCGTGGCGGACCCGGGGGAGAAGAACGATCTCGCCCGGGGGGCCGGGGGGCCGCAAGGCCCCCCGAACATGGACGCCGTTCCGCCCGCCTTTCGCGCCCTCTCCGCCGCGCTCGCCCGGATCCCTCGGCCGCTCCAGCCTCCGGGCGCGTCGGATCCCGAGTCGGTCAAGAAGCTCGCGTCGCTCGGCTACATCAGCGCGACGACGGCGGACCTGACTCGCAAGGACCTGCCCTCTCCGCGCGAGCGCATCGGCGCGGTCGCCCAGCTCAAGGAGGGCTTCGGCGCCCTCCAGGGCGGGCGCTACGCGGAGGCGGCAGCGGTGCTGCAGAAGCTGCTCCAGGCCGACCCGGGCATGGTGGACGTCTGGCAGCTCTACGCGGACGCCTGCCTGAAACTGGGCCGTGACGAGGACGCGCTCGCGGCGCTCCAGTCGGCGGCGAAGCTCTCGCCGGGAAATCCCCAGGTCCTGATGGCGCTCTCGGATTACTACCTGGCGACGGGCAACTACGCCGAGGCGCGCAAGCACGCGGAGCTCGTGGGGGAGGCGGGCCCGGCGAACCCGCACGAGAACCTGGCGAGGATCGCCCTCGCGGAGGGCAAGCTCGACGAGGCCGAGAAGGAGGCGCGCGCGGCGCTCGAGCGCTATCCATCCCGGCGCGTGCCGCACCTGATCCTGGGCCGCGTCGCGAGGGATCGCCGGGACTACGCGGGTGCGCTCGACGAGTTCGCGCTCGCCGTGCAGGCCCAGGAGCGGGTCGGCGCGGCGCCCATGCAGAACCTGAGCTTCTTCCGCGGCGACTGCCTGGCGCGGCTCGGGCGCGATGCCGAGGCGGAGGCCGCGTTCCAGCAGGAGCTGCGCGACTATCCGGCGAACCCCGCCCCGCGCACCGCGCTCGCGCTGCTCTACGCGAGCCAGGGACGCGAGGCGGACGCGCGCCGCTCCCTCACGCAGCTGGTGGACGACCTGCGCACGCCGGAGGCGTACTTCGCCGCGGCGCGAACGTACGAGGTGCTGGGCGACCGGCGGAGCGCCGAGGAGCTGCGGGACCAGGCGCGCCGGATCTTCCCGAAGGCGCGCGAGAGAAAGGAAACGGGGTAGCTACTCCCTCAGGTCCCTCCCCGTCATCTCCTTCGGGACCTCTAGGCCCATCAGCCCCAGCATCGTCGGCGCGACGTCCGAGAGGGTTCCCTTCTCACGCAGCCGGCCCCTTCCGCCTCGCCAGAGAAACGGCACGGGGTTGGTCGTGTGCGCCGTGAAGGGCTGGCCGGTCTCGGGATCCAGCATCTGCTCCGCGTTGCCGTGGTCCGCCGTCATCAGCAGTGTCGCGCCGGCCTCGTCGCAGGCCTTCTCCAGGGTGCCGAAGCAGGCGTCCAGCGTCTCGACGGCGTGGATGGTCTCGGGCAGCTTGCCCGTGTGGCCGACCATGTCGGCGTTGGCGAAGTTGACGACCAGCGCGTCGAAGCGCTTCTCCCGAAGCGCCTCGACCGCCTCCTCCGTGATCTCCGCGGCGCTCATCTGCGGGTGGAGGTCGTAGGTCGCGCCCTTCCACGAGGGGACCAGGATCCGCTCCTCGCCCGCGTACGCCTCCTCGACGCCGCCGTTGAAGAAGTAGGTGACGTGCGCGTACTTCTCGGTCTCGGCGAGACGCAGGTTCTCCAGTCCGGCGTCGGCCCAGACCTGCGCCAGGATGCGCGTCAGCTTCGCCGGCGCGAAGGCGACCGGCAGGCCGAACTCCGGCTTGTACTCGGTGAAAGTCACGAAGTGGAGCTTCGGCGGCTTCGGCCGCGGGAACTCCGCGAAGTCCGCCTCGGTGAACGCGCGCGTGAGCTGCCGCGCGCGATCCGCGCGGAAGTTGAAGAAGACGACGGAGTCGCCGTCCTGGACCGGACCGAGCGGCTCCCCGTCCTCGGTGATCACGGTGGGCTGGATGAATTCGTCGGTCTCACCGCGCCCGTAGGCCTCGCGCACCGCGTCCTCGGCGCTGCCCGCGTGGAGGCCGGAGGAGGAGACGAGCGCGTGGTAGGCGCGCGCGACGCGGTCCCAGCGCTTGTCGCGATCCATGGCGTAGTAGCGGCCGGAGACCGTCGCGATCCTCGCCTTCGCGCGGGCGAGCGGCTTCTCGAGCAACGCCAGGAAGCGGAGAGCCGACTTGGGAGACGTGTCGCGGCCGTCGGTGAAGGCGTGGAGCCGGACCCGCGGCACCTCGAGCCGCGCCGCCATCTCGAGCAGCCCGGCGAGGTGGCGCAGGTGCGAGTGGACGCCGCCGTCGGAGACGAGCCCCATCAGGTGGAGCGTGCCGCCCTTGCGGCGGGCGTGCTGCATGGCCTTCTCGAGCACGGGGTTCTCGAAGAAGGACCCGTCGCGCAGGGCCAGGTCGATCCGCAGGAGATCCTGCGGGACCATTCGCCCCGCGCCGAGAGTCAGGTGGCCGACCTCCGAGTTGCCCATCACGCCCGCCGGAAGGCCCGCGGCCTCGCCGGAGGCCTCGAGCAGCGTCCACGGGTTTTCCGCGATCCAGCGGTCGTAGACCGGGGTCCGCGCGAGGGCGATGGCATTGCCCTCGGAGGGCGCGGCATGCCCCCACCCGTCGCAGATCAGCAGGAGGACCGGCGCGTCCTTCAAACGCTCAGGGCTCTCTCGGGTCCGCCGCCGCTACGCCGGCACCGGCGGGGCGGGGCGGCGCGCTGCCGGGGATTCGACCGCCGCCGTCTCCGTCCGTCCGTGCCGCAGCCGCCGCTCGAGGTCGGAGAGGACATGCATGTAGGCGATGTACGCCTCGTACGGGGATTCGTAGGGCGAGAAGTAGGCGTGGACCTCCGCGTCGGCGGAGGACAGCCCGCGGCCGTGCGAGCCGGTGCTCGCGGTGGCCATGTAGTAGAAGTGGTCGGAGGTCGAGAGGCGCCGGAAGTCGCGCCGGAGCTCGTCGGACGCGGCGTCGCGCACGCGGGACTCCAGCGCGAAGAGACGCCGCAGCGCGTCCGTCTGGAGGTCGTTGCCCTGCCACGCCGAAAGGTCCCGCGCCTCGTCGGCCCACGAGATCGGACGCGGAGCGGACAGGGTCTCCCGCGGCTCCAGCCGAGCGATCGCCTGCGAGGGCGTCCAGAAGCTTGCGCCGCGCCCCGACGCCCGCCCGACCCACTCCTCGAAGAACTCGAAGATGCCGGTCTCCCGCCACTGGTGCTCGCCGAAGGTCTCGAAGTCCATGAAGAGCGACAAGATCTCGCCGGAGAGCCCGGAGACCCAGCGGTCGTACTTCTCGGCCGTCAGCGGCCACTCGCTCCAGGCGCGCTGCGAGAAGCGGAACGCGATGTCGTCCGAGAGGCGCGCGTCCCGGAGCAGCAGCGGCAGTCCCGCCGGGGTGGCCGCACGGTAGAGGTGGTGCGGGTGCGAGTGCGAGGCATCCGGGCCGAGCAGTTGCTGCACGCCGTCGGCGAGCACTCCGGCGAAGCCGCGCTCCTCCAGCCATGCCGCGAGCGCGTCGGAGTAGATGAGCTCGGTGTTGCGGAAGACTCGCGGCGGCGTGGAGTACCCGAGCGCCTCGCCGAGGAGCGCCCGGTGCGCGTCGACCTGCGCGGCGAACTCGTCGCGCGAGGCGAGCCAGGCGAGCGAGTGGTGGGAGGTCTCGGCGAGGAGCTCGACGCGGCCGCCCGAGCTCTCCGTCAGGTTCCGAAAGGCCGCCAGGGCGTCCGGTTCCCACTCCGCGAGCTGCTCGATCAGGCAGCCCGAGAGGGAAAGCGAGACGGCGAAGCTGGGGTGGGCCTCGAGCAGGCGCGCGAGCATCTGCGTCGCGGGGAGGTAGCACTTGCGCGCGGCCCGCCGCAGCAGCTCTGTGTTGGCGGGCTCGTCGAAGTACCGGTGCTCGCGCCCGACGTCGAAGTAGTTGTAGCGCCGCAGCCGATACGGCTGGTGCACCTGGAAGTAGAGGCAGATCGGGATCATGGCCGCTCGGTTCCGGCCGATTCTCCCACCAATTCGCGGTACACGCTGAGGCACCGCCACGCGGACTCGCGCCACGACATCCGCTCGACCTCGGCGCGTCCCCGCGCCCCGAGCGTCCCGCGCAGCGGCGGATACAGCAGGACCGAGAGGATGTGGCTCGCGAGCCCTTCCACGTCCCCGAAGTCGACGCGGAGGAGATTGCGCACGACCTCGCCGACCCCCGCGGTCTTGGAGACGATCACCGGCGTTCCGTGCTGGAGCGCCTCGAGCGCGGTCAGCCCGAACGGCTCCGAGACCGAGGGCATGACGTAGAGGTCGGCGCGCGCGTAGAGGCGGTCGAGCTGATCGGGCGGAAGGTAGCCCGTGAACAGGAACCGCTCCGAGAGTCCGAGCGCGGAGACGCGCTCCCGCATGGCATGCAGGCGGTCGCCGGCCCCGGCCACGGCGAACTTGACCGACGGAAGCTCGGCCGCGACGCGGGCCGCCGCCTCCACGAAGTACACGGGCCCCTTCTGCGAGGTGATCCGCCCCGCGAAGAGCACGAGCGGCTCCTGCTCCTCGACCGACCAGACGCGAGCGGGCGCGCGCGCGTCGATCGCATTGTGCACGACGCGAAGCCGCTCCGGAGGGACGCCGTAGCGCCGGGCCACGACCTCGGCGGTGTAGCCCGACACCGCGACCACGCGGTCCGCCCCGAGGAGGCCGGCGCGCTCGATCGCCATGACGAACGGGTTGCCGTCGCCGTCGGTCCGGTCGAACTCGGTCGCGTGGACGTGGAGCACGAGCGGCCTGCCGGTCACCCGGCGCGCCTCGAGCCCCGCCAGGTAGGTCATCCAGTCGTGGGCATGAATCACGTCGAAGTCGAGGCGCCTCCGTCGGGCGATCGCCCGGGCGGCGGCCGAGAAGCGGAGCACCTCGCTCGCGAGATCCGGGCCATAGAGAGACGGGGAGTCCGGCGTCGACTCGGTCCCCGCGCCCTCGAGCTCCCGCCACTCGTCGGCATACGCCTCCGCCGTCTGGTAGGGCGCGAGCAGGCTGCGGACTCGCCGGATTCGCAGCCGCAGCCGCGGGGCATCCGCATGCGCCTTCGCCGGCGGCGGGGCGGAGACGACGCGCAGGCCCGGCGGCGTCGCGAAGGCTGCGCGGAAGGGGACCACCAGCGTGACCCGGGTGGAGAGATCCAGGAGTCCGCGAACGAGGCCCTCGCAGGCGACGCCCAACCCGCCGCTGACGCGGGGCGGGAACTCCCAGCCGAACATGAGGACCCTCATGGGGAATTGGTGATTGGTGATTGGTGATTGCGGATTTGAGTCGAAAGATCGACGCCGTCGCTCAGATCACAAATCACAAATCACAAATCACAAATACCGACTCGTCTCATTCCTCGCCCAGCAAGTGCGTGTACAGCACCCTCGCCACCTCGGCGACGCTCCAGGCCTGCGCGATGCAGCCTCGGGGCGCGTGCGGCGAGTCGCCGTCGAACATCTCGGAGATCGAGCCCAGCCCGGCGTCCCGGACGTGCGCACGCAGGGGCGCGAGGAGCGCGCGGACGGTCCGCCGCGACTCGGCGCCCGTTCCGAAGAGCCGAAGGTGCGCATCCGCGAACGGTCCGATGAGCCACGGCCAGACCGTTCCCTGATGCGCGGCCGCGAGCCGCGCGCGCTCGTCGCCCTCGAAGCGGCCGCGGTAGCGCGGGTCGGCGGGATCGAGCGTGCGCAGGCCGAAGGGAGTCAGGAGCCGGCGCCGGACCGTCCAGTACACCGAGCGTGCGCGGTGGGGCGGCAGGAGGTCTGCGGTCAGGGACACTGCGAGAATCTGGTTGGGCCGCAGGCTCGCGTCGGGCCCGCCGTCGCCGATGACGTCATAGAGGTAACCCTTCTCGCCGTACCAGAACGTCTCGTTGAACCGCCGGCCCACGTGCCACGCCTCGGACTCGAGCTCGCGCGCGCGGCCGGTCTCGCCGGCCTGCCGCTCGAGGCGCGCCGCGCTCTTGAGGGCGGCGTGCCAGAGCGCGTTGACCTCGACCGCGCGCCCCGGCCGGGGCGTCACGGGGGAGCCGTCCACGACGGCGTCCATCCAGGTCAGCGCCCGTCCCGGAGCGTTGGCGACCAGGAGACCGTCCGGCCCCACGCCGATGTTCCACCGCGTGCCGCGCCGGTACGCCGCAATGACGGAGCGCACGGCGCCGAGCAGGGGCGAGGGCTCGCCGGGCGTGCGGCGCAGGCGCCCCAGCCACTCCACGGCGAGGACGAACCAGAGCGACGCGTCGGCGGAGTCGAACTCGGCCTCGCCCTCCTCGCCCGAGAAGTGGTTCGGGATGAGCCCGTCCCGGCGCGCCGCCGCGAAGGCGTTGAGCGCCCGTGCTACGTGCCCGGCTCGCCCGGTCGCCAGCGCGAGCCCCGGCGCGGCGATCATGGCCTGGCGTCCCCAGTCCGCGAGCCACGGGAACCCGGCCAGGATGGAGGCGTCCCGGTGGTCGCTCTCGACGAGGAAGTGCTCCGCGCGGCTGGCGAGCTCGTCGAAGACCGGATCGCGCGTGTGCGCGAATTTCTGGCGGCGCCGGCGCTCCTCGTCCAGGAAGGGGTCCGGATCGGCGGCGTTCTCGTGCAGCGAGAACAACAGGAACGCGCGGGCGTCGGGCCGCAGGCTCCACGTCCACTCGAGCGGGCTCCAGAGATCCTCCTCCGCGTCGTACCCGCGCGCGGTCTCCTCGGGGTAGCGGAAGTGGCGATACCACTGCGGATCGAGGCGCGTCTCGCCGAAGACGGCCCGGAGATACAAACGCGGCAGATACGGCAAGGGGCGGACAGAGCTCGTCTCGCCGCGGGCCTCCGTCTCGGCGCTCCAGTCGGCGGTCTCGTGCTGGAGCCGGTGAGAGCTGCGGAACGCGAGGAGCGGCCGGACGCGCAGCGTCAGCTCGGTCGAGCCCCGGTTGACGTAGCGAACCACGGTGAGGGAGCGGTCGCGCACCATGCATAGCGACCGCTCGATGCTGAACGTTCCGGTCTCGTGTCGCCAGGTCGGGAACGGCTCCATCCGGAAGCCGGTCAGGTTGCGCGATCCCTCGGGATGCGTCGCGCTCCGGTAGATCTGGGTGGAGACCCCGGTCGTCACGCCCCGCGCGGTGACGAACTCGTCGCAGCCGGAGACCATCATCCAGCGCCGCCGCGGGCTGGGGATCGCCGGGACGTACCAGCCGTGGTATCGCCGCGTCCGCGCCCCCGCCACGGTCCCGCAGGCGTAGCCGCCCAATCCGTCGGCCTCGAGCCACTCGAGCGCCAGGGCGCGCTCCTGCAGCTCCTCTCCGCTCCACTCCAATGGCTTGCGGGACCCCCGGGGCAGAACGACGGTTTCCTTCGTAATCTGGCTCAGCGAAACCTCTCCGGGCGATTCTCTATCAGAAGATCGGCGTCCTAGGGATCTGTCCGTTCGTGCGGGCTTCATCCCGGCTGCACGGCAGATTGGTCCCCGAAGCGCGTAATAAGATGCGGGACGGGAGGTCTAACCCCTTGAGCACCCCCGCGCGCACGTCGCCAGCGACCAAACTCGACGAGCTGTGCATCAACACGATCCGCACGCTCTCGATCGACGCGGTACAGAAGGCCAATTCGGGGCACCCCGGCCTGCCTCTCGGCGCCGCGCCGATGGCCTACGTGCTCTGGCAGCGCTATCTGCGCCACAACCCCCGGGATCCGAACTGGCCGGACCGCGACCGCTTCGTCCTCTCGGCGGGGCACGGCTGCATGCTGCTCTACAGCCTGCTCCATCTGACCGGCTACGACCTGACGCTCGACGATCTGAAGTCCTTCCGGCAGTGGGGGAGCAAGACTCCCGGGCACCCGGAGTGGCACGACACGCCCGGCGTGGAGGCGACCACGGGGCCGCTCGGCCAGGGGACCGCGAACGCCGTCGGCATGGCCATGGCCGAACGCTGGCTCGCGCACCGCTTCAACCGGCCCGGCCAAACGGTGGTCGATCACCGCACGTTCTGCGTGGTGGGAGACGGCGACCTCATGGAGGGCATCTCCTCGGAGGCGGGCTCGCTGGCGGGGCACCTGAAGCTCGGGAAGCTGACCTACCTCTACGACGACAACCACGTCTCGCTCGACGGCCCCACGTCCTGGAGCTTCACCGAGGACGTATTGAAGCGCTACGAGGCCTACGGCTGGCAGGTCCTCCGCGTCGAGAACGGCAACGAGGACCTGAACGCGATCGACGAGGCGATCCGCACGGCGGTCTCGCAGCAGGAGCGCCCCACGTTCATCGCGGTCCGCACCACGATCGGCTACGGCTCGCCGCACAAGGCCGGCAAGAGCGCGGCGCACGGCTCCCCGCTCGGCGTCGAGGAAGTGGCGCTGACGAAGAAGGCGCTCGGGTGGGAGTGGGAGGACGCGTTCCACATTCCCGAGGAGTCCCTCCGGCACTTCCGGACCGCCGTCGAGAAGGGAATCCAGGAGCAGGCGAAGTGGGAGCGGCGCTTCGAGGCCTTCGCGAAGGAGTACCCCGACCTGGCCGAGCAGTGGCGGACGCAGGCCCGGGGCGCGCTGCCCGCGGGATGGGACTCCGAGCTGCCGAAGTGGAAGACGGGCGAGTCGCTGGCGACGCGCGTCGCGTCCGGCAAGGCGATCAACGCGATCGCGAAGGAGGTGCCGTGGCTGTTGGGCGGCGACGCGGACCTCTCGGAGTCGACGAAGACCAAGATCGAGGGTCAGGCGGATTTCGACGGGCAGACCGGGGCCGGCAACAACATCCACTACGGCGTGCGCGAGCACGCGATGGCGGCGATCGCCAACGGCATGTCGTACCACGGCGGCGTGCGGCCGTTCGTGGCGACGTTCTTCTGCTTCTCGGACTACATGCGTCCCTCGGTCCGGCTGTCGGCCGTCAGCCACCTGCCGACGATCTTCGTCTGGACCCACGACTCGATCGGCCTCGGCGAGGATGGCCCGACGCACCAGGCGGTCGAGCAACTCATGTCTCTCCGGGCGATGCCGCACTTCACGATCCTTCGTCCCGGCGACGCGAACGAGACCGCCGAGGCCTGGCGGGCGACGATGGAGCACCGCAACGGGCCGGTCGGGCTCGTGCTCTGCCGCCAGAACGTTCCGGTGCTGGACCGCTCCGGGGCGAAGGGAGACGTCTCGCGCGGCGCGTACATCCTGGCGGAGGCGAGCGGCGGCAAGCCCCGGCTCATCCTTATCGGCACGGGCTCCGAGCTCCAGCTCGCGGTCGGCGGCCGGGAGAAGCTCGAGGCCGACGGCATCCCGACGCGCGTCGTGTCCATGCCCTGCTGGGAATTCTTCGACGAGCAGCCGCACGCTTACCGCGAGGAAGTCCTGCCGCCGGCGGTCACCGCGCGTCTCTCGATCGAGGCCGGCGTGACGCTGGGCTGGCAGAAATACGTCGGCGACCGCGGCGGCTCCATCGGGGTCGACCGCTTCGGCGCGTCGGCGCCGGGCGAGGTCGTGATGAAGCATCTCGGCTTCACCGTCGAGCACGTCGTCGAGCGCGCGAAGGGGCTGCTGAAGTGAAGCTGGCCGTCGGCTGCGATCACGCGGGCTTCCCGCTGAAGCAGGAGGTCATCGACCTCGCGGGCAAGCTCGGCCACACGGTCGAGGACTTCGGAACGTTCTCGACCGAGCCGGCGGACTATCCGGTCTACGCGCGCAAGGTCGCCGAGGCGGTGGTCTCCGGCCGTTGCGACCGCGGCATCGTGCTCTGCGGAAGCGGCGTCGGCGCATCGGTGGCGGTCAGCAAGGTTCCCGGCGCCCGCGGCGCGATGTGCCACGACACCTTCTCCGCGCGCCAGGGCGTCGAGGACGACGACATGAACGTTCTGTGCCTGGGCGCGCGCGTGATCGGGCCGCTCCTGGCCTGCGAGTGCGTCCGCGCGTATCTGGGGGCGAAGTTCTCGGGGGCGGAGCGGCACGTCCGCCGCCTCGGGGAGATCCACGCGATCGAGGAGGACGCCCGCAACGGCGTCTTCGATCAAATTCAAGGGAGGCGAACATGAGTCCGAATCCGCTTCAGCGGCTGGGCGAGCTCGGCCAGAGCGTCTGGTACGACTTCATCCGACGCGACCTCTATCAGGGACCCGAGTTGAAGCGCCTGATCGAGCAGGACGGACTGCGTGGGATGACGTCGAACCCGACGATCTTCCAGAAGGCCATCGCGGAGTCGTCCCTCTACGACGACGACATCCGGAGCGCCGGCGAGACGGGCAAGGACTCGGCCGCGATCTTCGAGTCGCTCGCCGTGGCCGACGTCCGCGCGGCGGCGGACATCTTCCGCCCCGTCTACGACTCGACCGGCGGGGGGGACGGCTTCGTCTCGATCGAGGTCGCTCCGCACCTCGCGCGCGACACGCAGGAGACGGTCGCCGAGGCGCGGCGCCTGTGGAGCTCCTGCGGAAGGCCCAACGTCATGGTGAAGATCCCGGGCACGGCCGAGGGCGTGCCGGCGATCCGCCAGTGCCTGTCGGAGGGGATCAACATCAACATCACGCTGCTCTTCTCCGTGCCCCGCTACCGCGAGGTCATGGACGCATATCTCTCCGCCCTCGAGGACCGCGTCCGGCGCAAGGAGAAGATCGATCGGATCCGTTCGGTCGCGAGCTTCTTCGTTTCCCGCGTCGACACCAACGTCGACAAGAAGCTGGACGCGCTCGTGAAGGGCGGCAAGACGAAAGCCGCGTCGATCCGGGCGAAGCTCGGGGTCGCCAACGCGCGGCTCGCGTACCAGGCGTTCCAGGAGGTCTTCGCCGGGCCGCGGTTCGCCGCGCTGAAGGGGGAGGCCGCGACGCTCCAGCGTCCGCTGTGGGCGTCGACGTCGACGAAGGACCCGTCGCTGCCCGACCTCTACTACGTCGAGGCGCTCATCGCGGCGACCTCGGTCGACACCATGCCTCCCGAGACGTTCGAGGCGTACAAGGACCACGGCGATCCCAAGATCCGGATCGCCGACGATCTCCCGGGAGCGCATGCCGCTTTCGCGACGCTCTCGGAGCTCGGGATCGACTTCGGTTCGGTGGCGCGCGAGCTCGAGGACGAGGGGGTCAAGAAGTTCTCCGATTCGTTCGACGCCCTGCTGAAGACGATCGCTCAGAAGGAGCAGTCGATGAGGGTCGCTTGAACCTCCTGCCCGACGGCGCCGCCTCCCGCTGCCGGAAGGCGGTCGCGGGCCTCGAGGCGGACCGCGCGGTCTCGCGAGTCTGGTCGGGCGACGCATCCTTCTGGAAGGCGGAGGCCGTCGCCCGCAAGCAGATCGAGGGCGCCCTCGGCTGGCTGACGATCCCCGAGCGGATCGCGCCGACTCTCCCGGATTTGCTGGCGTTCGTCGACGAGGCGCGCGTCGGAACCGACCGCGTCGTCGTGCTAGGCATGGGCGGGTCGAGCCTCGCGCCCTATGTGTTCAGCAGGACCTTCGGCGCGAAAGCGGGATACCCGCAGGTCGAGGTCCTGGACTCGACCGAGCCCTCCGCGGTGGAGGCGACGGCCGCGCGGTCCGACCCGAGCCGCACGATCTTCATCGTCTCCTCGAAGTCGGGCACGACGCTCGAGCCCAACATCTTCTTCGATTACTTCTTCGACCACGCCACGCGCGAGCTCGCCGGAAGGGCGGGCGAGCGATTCGTAGTGATCACGGATCCGGGCTCGGCGCTCGAGAAGGAAGCCAGGTCCCGCAGGGTCCGCCGGATCTTTCCGGGCGATCCGCAGATCGGCGGGCGCTATTCCGCCCTGTCGAACTTCGGGCTCGTCCCGGCGGCGTTCCTGGGCGCCGACGTCGTCACCCTCGTCAGCCGCGCGCGGACGATGGCGGAGGCCTGCCGGGCGGCCGGACCCCAGAACCCGGGTCTCCTGCTGGGGGCGGCGATCGGCGCCGAGGCGCTGGCCGGGCGAGACAAGCTGACCTTCTCGATCGGCCCGCCGGCGGACCGCTTCGGCATGTGGCTCGAGCAGCTCATCGCGGAGTCGACGGGGAAGGAGGGCAAGGGCATCCTGCCGGTCGAGGGCGAGGCCCTCGGCAAGCCCGAGGTCTACGCCGGGGACCGGTTCTTCGTGCGCTACGACACGCGCGGGCGAGAGGACGTCGCGACGGGCGCCCGGATCGCGGATCTGGCGGAGCACGGACACACGGCGGCCTCGATGATCCTGGCGGATCCGCTGGACCTGGGGGCGGAGATGTTCCGCTGGGAATTCGCGACGGCGATCGCGGGCCGGGTGCTGGGCATCAACCCCTTCGACCAGCCCAACGTCCAGGAGGCGAAGGACCGGACGACCGCGATCCTCTCCGGCTCGGCCCGGCCGCCGGCCGGTTCCTCGGGCGGGTCCGGGCTCGACGAGGAGGAGCTGTCGCAGCTGCTCGCGTCGATCGAGTCCGGCGACTACTTCGCGATCACCGCCTATCTCGACGACACCGCCGAGACCGAGGCCGCCCTCCAGTCGATCCGGATCCAGGTTCGCAACGCCAAGCGCGTGGCGACGACGATCGGCTACGGGCCGCGGTTCCAGCACTCGACCGGCCAGCTCCACAAGGGCGGGCCGCCGACCGGCGTCTTCCTCCAGATCACGCGCGAGCCCGCGGTGCAGGCGCCGATCCCGGGCAAGCCGTGGGACTTCGCCCAGGTCATCGCCGCGCAGGCGGAGGGCGATCTCGCCTCGCTCCAGTCCCGGGGCCGCCGGGTCCTGCGGGCCGGCCTGGGCCGGGACGTGGCCTCGGGGCTCCAGGAGTTGGCCGGCGCGGTGCATCGCGCGCTGCGCGCATGAGCATCACGTCCCCCGAGCTCGCTCAGTCCCGCCGGACGGAGGAATCGATCCGGCCTCCCTGCACGCTCGTCATCTTCGGAGCCTCGGGCGACCTGACGCGGCGCCTCCTCGCGCCCGCGATTGCGCACCTCAATCGCGACGGCGCGATCTCCTCCGACTTCGCGATCGTCGGCCTCGGTCGCACGGCGTACTCCGACGACGAATTCCGCGCGCGGCTCGAGAGCGGCGCACGCGAGTTCACCCCGCCGACGCAGGGAAGGCCCGGCGAGTTCCCGGCGGTCGTCTCGTACATCGCGGGCGAGTTCCACGACCCGAAGCTGTACGCCGACCTGAAGGCGGCGCTGGAGCGCATCGAGGGCCGGCGCGGCGGGCCGCGCAACCGGATCTTCTACTTCGCGACGCCGCCGGACGCCGACGAGATCATCGTCGAGAGAATCCGCGCGGAGGGGCTGGCGGCGGTCGAGAACGGCTGGGTGCGAGCGGTCGTCGAGAAGCCCTTCGGCCACGACCTCGCGTCGGGACGGCACCTGAACGGCGTGCTCCTCTCCGCGTTTCGGGAGAACCAGATCTATCGGATCGATCACTACCTCGGCAAGGAGACGGTCCAGAACATCTTCGTGCTGCGCTTCGCCAACGGCATCTTCGAGCCGATCTGGAACCACCGCTACGTCGACCACGTCCAGATCTCCGTGGCGGAGTCGGTCGGCGTGGGTCACCGCGCCGGCTTCTACGAGAGCGCAGGCGTCGTGCGCGACATGTTCCAGAACCACCTGATGCAGCTGCTGACGCTGACGGCCATGGAGCCGCCCGCGCGGTACGAGGCCGACGCGATTCGCGCCGAGAAGGTCAAAGTGCTCGAGTCGATCCGCCCGCTCCCCTTGGAAGCGATCGACGAGTGGGCCGTGCGCGGGCAGTACGGGTCCGGCGTGGTGGACGGGCGCCGGGTGCCGGGCTACCGGGAGGAGCCCGACGTGAAGCCGGACTCCTCCACGCCGACTTACGCCGCGATCCGGATCGCGATCGACAACTGGCGGTGGGCGGGCGTGCCGTTCTACCTGCGCTCGGGCAAGCGCCTGGGCAAGCGCGTCTCCGAGATCGCGATCGAGTTCAAATCCGTGCCGCACCGCTTCTTCGACAAGGCCTCTGGCGACGTCCTGCCGAACGTGCTGCGTCTGCACATCCAGCCGGACGAGGGCGTCTCGCCCAAGTTCGGCGTGAAGATCCCGGGCTCGGTGCTCCAGGTCCAGTCCGTCTACATGGACTTTCCGTATTCGAAGCTCGGCGCGCCGATCGCGGGCGGCTACGAGCGTCTGCTCCTCGACGTCACGCACGGCGACCAGACGCTCTTCATCCGCGGCGACGAGGCGGAGCACGCGTGGGAGGTCCTGACGCCTCTGCTGGAGGCGTGGGAGCGCACGCCTCCGGCGGACTTCCCCAACTACGCCGCCGGCACCTTCGGGCCGGAGTCGGCCGACAAGTTTCTCGAGCGCGACGGGAGGCGCTGGAGAACGCTCTGAGTCCGCCGCCGTCGTTCCGTCGTCGCGCGTATTTCGGGTTGACGGCGATTGCCGTCGCGGGAGCCTGCCTCGGCTTCGTCGAGGGATACCCCACGGTGATCTACGACTCCTGGGGCTATCACTACCTGAGCGAGATCCTGCGCACGAAGGGGCTCTTCGCCTGGCCGACCGATCTCCGCACCTACGGCTATCCGGCGTTCCTCGTGCTTCTCTCGGGGTTTCGCGGTCTCCCCGCGGAGGAGCTGCGCCTCGTGGTGTTCTTCGTACAGCTCGCGGCCTACCTCGGCGCGTGCGCTTTCGTCGCCTCGCGGCTCTCCCGGATCTACCGCTCCGACTCCGTGGGGGTGTGGGCCTTCGCGGTCGGCGCCCTCAACCCGGCGTTGCTCATCCACACCACCGAGGTGCTCTCGGACCTGCTCTCGGCGGTGCTCGTCCAGCTCGCGGTGGCACTCTGCTGGAAGATGCCGGAGGGCGCCTCGCGCCTGCGCCCGGAGGCGAGTGCGTTCCTCTCGCTGCTCTGCGCGGGCGCGGCGGTCGCGGTCCGGCCGGCGAACGCGATCGTGGCCATGGCACTCGCCGCGGTCTGGCTCCTGCGAGGTCTCCTCTTCGCGGGGTTTTCCGTGCGCGAGGTCCTCGCGGGCGGGCTCGGGCTGGTCCTGCCGCTCGTCCCCCAGCTCGCCCTCAACTGGAAAGTCTTCGGCCGCATCAATCCGCTGATCGTCCACAGCCTCTACCGGATGCAGACGCAGTGGGGGATGGGAGCCCTCAAGTACGGCACGGTCGTGATCCCGGGGCGCTCGCCGTTTCTGGTGTACGCAAACCCGTTCTATCGCGGCGACGCGTCGCCGGCCGCGTTCTTCCGGAACCACCCGCTCGACTACCTCGCGACGCTCGGCCTCCACGTCTTCGCGATGCTGGACTTCGACTATCCCTTCACCTTCGTCACGCGCCTCGACCTCTGGTATCGCTGGCCGCTCGCGGTCGTGAACTTCGGACTGCTCTCGCTGGCCCTCGCGGGCGGCGCCCTCGCCGTCGTCCGCCTGCTGCGGGGCGGCGGGAAGCCGATCGACGAGACCGCCTTCGCGCAGTGGAGCACGATCCTCGTCATCGGCGCGTACGTCGCGCTCTACGCGCCGGTGGAGGTCGAGAACCGCTTCGGGCTGACGCCGGAGGCGCTGATGGCGCCGCTCATCGTCGCGGTGCTCGTCTGGTTCTTCCGCGGGGGTCCGGGGCGACTGCGCGCGAGAGCGCTGGTCCGGGCGGCGGTGGTCGCGGGAGTCGCGGCGGCGATGCTCCTCTCGGCCTGGATCTCGACGAAGCAGACGAACCCGAAGCAGCCGTCTCCGGCCAATGCGTTCGTCCTCGATCCGGAGCGCTCCAAGGTGTCGGCGCCCACGCCGGTCCCTCCCCGGTAGGCTCCGTCGGCTCGGTCCCTTACGCTTCCTTCGCCTCGCCGCCCTTGCCGGCCTTCGACTGCGCGATGACCTTCTCCTGGAGGGCGTGCGGCACCTCGGCGTAGTGGGAGAACTCGAGGTGGAACGAGCCGCGCCCCTGCGTGATCGAGCGCAGCTGCGCGCCGTAGGTCAAGAGCTCGGACATCGGGACCTGCGCCTTGATGACGGTGTCCTCGTCGGCCGCGTCCATTCCCTCGACCTTGCCGCGCCGCGAGGAGAGGTCTCCCATCAGGTCGCCGACGTACTCGTTGGGCGCGCTGATCTCGACGTTCATGACCGGTTCGAGGAGCGTCGGCTTGGCCTGCGCCATCGCCTCCTTGTAGGCGAGCGCCCCGGCGAGCTTGAATGCGAGCTCCGAGGAGTCGACGTCGTGGTACTGACCGTCGTAGAGCGTGACGCGGAAGTCCACCATCGGGTATCCCGCGAGGTAGCCCTTGCGCCGGACCTCCTGGATCCCCTTCTCGACCGCGGGAATGAAGTTGCGGGGAATCGCGCCGCCGTAGATGTCGTCGACGAACTCGAAGTCCTTGCCGCGGGGGAGCGGCTCGACGCGGATGCGGCAGTCGGCGAACTGGCCGTGGCCGCCGGTCTGCTTCTTGTGCCGTCCGTGGGCCTCGGCCTTGCGCGTGATCGTCTCGCGGTACGGGACCTTGGGAGGATGGAGGATGACCTCGACACCGTAGCGCTTCTTGAGCCGCGCGACGGCGATCTCGACGTGCAGCTGCGAGGCGCCGGCGAGGTGGAACTCCTTGGTCTCCTCGTCGCGCTGGAACGCGAGGGAGGGGTCCTCTTCGATCAGCTTGTGGAGCGCGGTGCCGATCTTGTCCTCGTCCGCCTTCGCCTTCGCCTCGATGGCGTACGCGATCGAGGCCTCCGGCACCGAAAGCTTCGCCACGACGGCGGGGAAGTCCTTCGTCGTGACCGTGTCGCCGGTCAGCGTGTCCTTGAGCTTCGCGACCGCGACGACGTCGCCGGCGCGTGCCTCGGGCACGCTGACGTGCTCCTTGCCCTGGGGCAGGAAGAGGCCCGAGAAGCGCTCGGGGGTGCCCTTCGAGGCGTTCCAGTACGTGCCGTCGGACTGGAAGTGGCCCGAGAGGATGCGCAGGTAGCTGATGCGGCCGGCGAAGGGATCCGAGACCGTCTTGAAGACCTGGGCGACCGCGGGATCCTTCTCGTTCGTGAAGAGGACCGTGGGCTTCCCGTCCTTGCCGGTCGCGTCGGTCTTGCGCGTCTCGGGCGACGGAAGCAGGGCGACGCAGGCGTCCAGGACCCGCAGGACTCCGATCCCGAGCGAGGACGACGCGGCGAAGACCGGGAAGACCTTCCGTTCGACGACCTCGCGCTTCAGCCCCGGCAGGATGTCCTGCGCCTCGAGGGTGCCCTGCGCGAAGAACTTCTCCATGAGGTCGTCCTCGCCCTCGGCGACGGTCTCGACCAGCGTCTCGTGCTCGGCCTTGGCCCGGTCGGCGAGGTCGGCCGGGATCGGGCCGTCCACGCGCTTGCCGCCGTCGTGGATGTGGGCCTCCATCCGGACCAGGTCGACGGTCCCGCGGAACGCCTTCTCCTCTCCCACGGGAATCTGAAGAGCGATCACGCCCCGCCCGAATTTCTTGTGAAGCGCCTCGAGCACGCGGTCGAAGGAGGCGCGCTCGCGGTCCATGCGGTTGACCACGAAGAGGACCGGCCGGTTGAACTCCGTGGCGAACTTCCAGACCCGCTCCGTCTGGACCTCGACGCCGGAGACCGCGTCGAGGACGATGATCGCGGAGTCCGCGGCGTAGACGGCGGCGCGGGCCTCGGGCGCGAAGATGCCGTAACCCGGCGCGTCCAGGAAATTGATTCGCGTGTCCCGGTGGACGGCGTGGGCGCAGGCGAGGTTGATCGAGATCTTGCGTTCGATCTCCTCGGCGTCGAAGTCGGTCGTACAGGTGCCGTCCTCGATCTTGCCGGGCCGCGTGGTGGCGCCCGCCGCGAAGAGCAGGGCGGAGACCAGGGTCGTCTTGCCGACGGTGTTGTGGCCCACCACGGCGACGTTGCGGATCTGCGGTGCGGAGAGTGGTTTCATGGGCCGGATTAAATCACTAGTGAACGGGTCCGGCGCAGGCACGGGACAGGACCACCCACAGGAAAACGCCCGCCGCGAAGAGCACGACGAGGGCCATGGTCAGCATGGCCACCACCGCCTTACGACTGTTGAGGCGCTCCCGCTCGTCGGAGGCCACGGCTCACGGCCTCATAATCGCGGGCATGACCGCGATCTCGTGCGTGGTGATCGGGATCGCGTTCCTGCTGGCGGTCTCGCTCCTGATCTTCGCCGGCGTCCTGATCGGCTGGGTCATTCCCTGGATCCTGGAGGACTCGCGGAAGCGGCGCTCCGAACGCGATCCTCGCCCGAATAGAGATTGAATCCCCCCGCGCGCAGGAAGCCGGCGAGGGCCATCCCGGAGTCTCGCGCGAGGTCGATGGCGAGGCTCGACGGCGCCGAGACGGCCGCGACGATCGGGATGCCGGCGGCGAGCGCCTTCTGGACGATCTCGAAGGACGCACGGCCGGAGACGCAGAGGATCGACTCGGAGAGCGGGAGGTGCCCCTCGCGGAAGAGCGAGCCGATGACCTTGTCGACGGCGTTGTGCCGGCCCACGTCCTCTCGCGCCGTCCGGAGCTCGCCCGAGAGCGAGAAGACTCCGGCGGCATGGAGTCCGCCGGTCCGGCCGAACGTCGTCTGTGCGCGCCGCAGCGCGTCCGGCAGCGCGAGCAGGACCTCCGGGGAGGTCGTGGCGGAGACCGTGATCGGCGCGAAGCGTCCGTGGATCGACTCGATCGATCCCTTGCCGCAGAGCCCGCAGGAGGAGCTCGTCAGGAGCAGGCGCCGGGCGCGGTCCAGGACGTCGCCGGCCTGGGCGGTGATCCGCGCGATCACGACGTTGCCCTCCTCCTCGGGCGAGCGGGTCTCGCGGCAGTACTCGATTCGCACGAGCTCGTCGGGCCGCGAGACGATGCCCTCGGTGACGAGCCACCCGGCCGCGAGCTCGTGGTCGTGGCCGGGCGTGCGCATCGTCACCGCGAGCGTCTGCCCTCCGACGCGGATCTCCAGGGGCTCCTCGACGGTCACCCAGTCCTCGCGGGTGCGGGGATCCGCGCTTCCGTCCCCGTAGCGGGTGATGGAGGCCCTCCGGGCGGCCTCTTCTGCGGTCCTGGCGGGCTCCATGGAGCGGAGAATATCGCCGCGGAGAAGGGTCCCACCCCGGGTTGCCTCAACCTGCTAGACTTTGCTGGACCCGGTATCCCCAGGGGATCTCTGTCTCGACTGGGACCGGCGGGAAAGGACTCGTTCCGAAGGGATGCCCGACAAGGTAGGGGCGGCAGCCCGCTTGGGCAAGCTGGGCCGTTACGAGGTCCTGAACGAGCTCGGCAAGGGCGCGATGGGGATCGTGTACCTGGCCAAGGACCCCGTCATCGGCCGCATGGTCGCGATCAAGACGATCCGCACTTCCCAGGGCGACGACGACGACTCCGAGTCCCGCGAGTTCCGCGAGCGATTCGTTCGCGAGGCGCAGACCGCCGGCATCCTCTCGCACCCAAACATCGTCACGATCCACGACATCGGCGAGGACCCCGAGAGCCGCACCTCGTTCATCGCGATGGAGTACATCGAGGGCCGCAACCTCAAGTCGCTCCTGGCCGACAAGAAGAAGTTCAGTTGGGACGAGATCGCGGACCTGATCGCTCAGATCGCCGAGGCGCTGGACTACGCCCACCGCAAGGGCATCATCCACCGGGACATCAAGCCGGCCAACATCATCCTGACGACCGACGGCAAGATCAAGATCACCGACTTCGGGATCGCCAAGATCGCGTCCTCGAACCTGACGACCACCGGACAGTTCCTCGGAACGCCGAATTACATGTCCCCAGAACAGGTCTCCGGCGCGCCGGTCGACGGCCGCAGCGACATCTTCTCCCTGGGTGTGGTTCTCTACGAGCTGCTGACCAACCGCAAGCCGTTCCTGGGCGACAACCTGACCGCGATCTCGTACAAGATCGTCCACGAGGACTTCACCCCTCCGGCCGAGCTCTCGACCGATGTCCCGCCCGAGTTCAACGGGATCGTGGCGCGGGCGATGGCCAAGGATCCCTGGAACCGCTATCAGCGCGGCAAGGATCTGGCGCTCGCGCTCTATCAGCTGAAGGCGCACCTCGAGGAGCAGAAGGCCCTCGAGGATCTGGGCACGATGGTGTCGGCCGCCGAGAATCTTCCGACGCTCAAGCTCTCCAATCTCCAGGAGCTCGCGGCCATGGGCGCTCCCGGCGCGCGAAACGACGCCACGGCTGCCGCGCCCGCCGGACCGCAGAAGACTCCGCCGCCGATGCAGAGGCCGGGCGCCGAGCCGACGCATCCGCGGCCGCCGCGTCCCGCCACTGCGGCGCCGAGCGCGAGCGCGCGGCCGACGACCGCGTCGACTCCGACTCCGAGTCCGATGAGCGGGACGAACCCCAACCTGACGCCCCGCGACACGCCGCCGCTCGGCATTCCGCCGCTGCGCGACACGCCGCCGCTCGGGACGCTAGCCGTTTCGACGTCGGCGGCCGAGACGCCCGCGGCTCCGCCGGTTTCTACATTCGAGTCGGACATGCCGACGGTCTCCGACAAGGCGGCGTACGAGTCGCTCGCGGCCGCGCGGTCTCCGGAGTTGGCGTCGGAAACGCCCGCGGAGCCCTCGAGACGGTCTGAAGCCGAAGCCGAATCCGGAGCCCCGTCCGCCTGGGAGATGCCGCCCCTGCCGCCGCCGCCGGCGGCGCTGCCGCACGCGCCGTCGCAGGACTGGAAGAAGCTCGCGAAGGCGGAGGTCAACCCGCGCTGGTTCTGGACCGTGAGTCTCGCGGCGCTCGGGATCGTCCTCCTCCTGGTCGGCTTCTTCGTGATGCGGGCGAGGTCCGCGGCGCGTCCGACCGCCGAGCACGACGTGGCGCTCGAGCAGGAAGTGAAGGATCGCAGGCAGGCCCTCGAGGAGGGCAAGAAGCTGTTCGACGCCGGCAAGTACGAGGAGAGCCTGGCCCGCTTCCGCCAGGTCCTGGCGCGCAGTCCCAACAACCAGGAGGCGCGCCAGTACGCGCAGATGGCCGACAACGCCGTGACGGGCAAGCAGCAGGAGCAGGCGCGGATCCAGCAGGCCGCGCAGCTCGTGGACGCGGCGAAGGCCTCGCTCGCAGACGGCAAGGTCGAGCAGGCGCGCGCCAAGGCCGAGGAGATCCTGGCGCTCGACGCGAGCAACGCCGACGCGATCGCGATTCGCGACGAGGCGGACAAGAAGATCGTCGAGCAGCGGGCCACGGCGGACGTCGCGCGCAAGAAGGCGGCGAAGACCAAGGAGCCGCCGCAGGTCGCGGCGAAGAAGGCCCCGGCCGTACCCTTGCAGCCGGGCACCGCGGGCACCGCGGGGACCGCCTCGACCCAGGGTCCGGCGTCCGCGCCGGTTTCGGGTCCCGCGACGCTTCGCCTCACGTTCGCCTCGCCGATTCCGGAGGGCCACATCATGGTGGCCGTGAACGATCAGATCCTCCTGCGCAAGCCGTTCTCGTTCAAGAAGGGCGAGGGCCGCACGGTCGCCGCGACGATGACGATCCCGTCCGGTCCCGCCGCGATCAAGGCCTGGTTCTCCGGACCCAACATGCCCTCGGTCTTCGCCACGACGAACGCGCAGCTGAACGGCGGCGATTCGCGGACGCTCGTCGTCGATTACGCCGGCGGCGGGCTGACCGTCAAGGTCCAGTAGAGGGCGCCGCGGCCGCGCGGAGGATCATCCGCCGTGAGTGAACCCGACCGGCCGCCCCTTCCTCCGTTCTCGCTCGAGAGCGCCCGCGCCAAGGTTCAGGCCGCCGAGGACGCGTGGAACAGCCGCGATCCGGATCGCGTCGTCATGGCCTACACCCCCGACACCGTCTGGCGCAACCGCGCGGAGTTCCTGAACGGACGCGAGGAGGTCCGCGCGTTCCTGCGGCGCAAGTGGGCGAAGGAGCTTGACTACCGGCTCAAGAAGGAGCTCTGGTGCTTCGCCGGAAACCGGATCGCGGTGCGCTTCGAGTACGAGTGGCACGACGACTCCGGCTCCTGGTTCCGCGCGTACGGCAACGAGATGTGGGAGTTCGCCGACAACGGCCAGATGAAGAACCGCTTCGCCAGCATCAACGACGCCCCCATCCAGGAGAAGGACCGCAAGTTTCTCTGGGAACGCAAGGCCTGAGGCCGGGGCCCCTTTGCAGAAACCCCCGGAATCGCGTATAAAGCGCAGTCCTCTCTCGGGGCGTAGCGCAGCCTGGTAGCGCACTCGGTTCGGGACCGAGTGGTCGGAGGTTCAAATCCTCTCGCCCCGACCAATCCTCTCAGCGACTTAAGCAAGGTCGCCAACTGCGCTATCGAACGTCGCGTCGGGGCGTTGCAGGTTTCGCCGCGTTGGCCGCACGGGCCACGTCGCCGTTTGTGAACACCGCGAAGAGGAATGGCTGTGATTCGAGAAAGCTGGCCAGGTCGCGCAAGGTCAGACGAAGAGACGACAGCCGGTCCTCGTCGACGAAGATCTGGCCGTTTTCAGGCTCGAAGGACGTAATCAGCTGCTTCGCCTCTGGATCAAACTTCTCGTGCAATAGGTCGATGAGCGCCGGCGCAAAGTGCCGGCGGTCCGGTGACGAGGGCTCCGAGGGCATGCCGTGATCCGCGGTCACCGCAAGGAGATATTCATCGCCGACCCTTGCCTCTAGCGCACGCAGTATCCGCGCAAGGTGACGGTCCATCTCGCCGAGCGTGACGCGGAGCTCGGTCGAATCCGGACCGTACTTGTGGCCCACGAAATCCGCGCCTTTGTAGTTCAGCAGAATGAGGTCCGCGACGTCATCATCGCCCACGGGCTCGTGCTCGATCGTCTCGATCATCGCATCGGCTTCGAATGCTGGAAACAGGGCCGAATAGCGCACGGCGGCGGTCGAGTCGATTCTGTGACCCATCCATTCCGCGCTCGCCGACCACAGCGTTTTCGCGTTTCGATCCTTCAGGTATGCAGGCAGCCGGAAACAGTCGGAATTCGTGTTCCAGTCGCCCGTCCGCTGATCGTAGCTTGCGAGCACGACTGGCGCTCCGTTCAACTGACACGCTCCGTGTCCGGCGAGCGGCGTCGCCGCTCGGTCGATGCTGCCCTGCGCCAGGATGATCGCGCGGCCATTCGTCGCGAGCTGCCAGACGTCTGCCAGCGTCAATGCCATAAGGTCCTGGGGCATTCCTCCAGCGAAAAAATCGTGACGCTGCCGGCGCACGCGATCGAACACGCTGACGCCTGTGATTCCGTGTACATGAGGATCGGTTCCCGTCGAGATGGTCGAGTGCCCAGCGGCGGTGTTCGTAGGGAGAAAGTTGACCCTCGCCTGAGTGAACCAGGCGCTGCGCCGGCGCAGGGCGGTGAGCGTTGGCATGGACGCGGCGTAGCGATCGAAGTAGTCCGGGCGCATGCCATCCAGGACGAGCAGCATGACCACTCGGGGTCGAGCAAAGCCTGTCCGCAAAACCGGCAATACGCGGCCTGTGGCGGTCACGGGCATCTGCACACCAAGCGCGGCCGCAAGCGTGGGAGCAACGTCCTGCTGCGCAGCTGACATCGAGTACAGTCCCGTTCTCACCGCAGGGCCTATGAACATCAGCGGAATCGAGACGTCATACGCCCACGCCGAGCCGTGCATATAGGCCACGTCGGGGTCGGGCCGCGTGATGAAGTCGCCTTCACGCGGCACGATCAGGAGTTGGCCGGTTCGTCCGGGAAAGTAGGCCCGAGCGAACATCTCGAGGAAGCGCTGTCGCGTCGCAAGGGCGGTGGCATCGGCGGGCGCCGTACGCTGGACTCGAGGCGCGTCGCGACCAGAAGCTCGCTTGATCTGCTGGCCCGACGCCGCCCAAACCATCGCGACCGGGGTCAAAGCGAGAAGGACGGAGATCAGGTTGCGAAGCGCGCTCCCTGACTCGTGCCCGACCTGTAACGATCGACCTTTGTGGCCCATCGGCTCAACAAATCCTACTCCCGGCTCCCAAAGCATTCTGGTGGCCTCAGAAAATGGTCCATTGGCGCCCGCCAACGATGGGCGCTTTCAAAACCTGGTGAGCAGACGCGACGTGCGGCAGGAGCGCCCCTGAACTCGGAATGCTGTGCCGTTTTGTGTCTGTACGTTCGGGTGAGTCCTGAGTCGCGTGAGTATCGTTTGAGGGCAGAAATCCCGCACAACCGTGGTGTGCGTTCTGTCGGTTGCTGTCAGTGACCGTCGAAACCCCCTTCGGGACCGAGTGGTCGGAGGTTCAAATCCTCTCGCCCCGACCAATCCTCTCAGCGACTTTCGCTGCCACGCCTCACGCATTTCCTGTGTCTGTCAGACTCAAACCGGAGCTGTTCTTGGCCTTCTCCGGCCGTGGCCTCGCTCCCGTTGCGATCATGACGGCCAGCAACGGGATGGTCATCGCGTAGATGTACTGCGTCCGCGATACGCCGATCCCGAACGGAAACCAGATTCCCGGCACGCCGAGCGGATCGAGCAGCTCGCTGCCGAAAAACGCGGCCACGATCGAGGCCAACGTGACGAGAGCCAGGATCCGCATCGGGCCGCTGCGGATGATCCGCGCTCCGATCACGACGAAGAGCACGATCGACGCGATCCGGCTGACGCTCGTCAGGCTCGCCGATTGGGTCGCGGCGCCGACGATCTCGGCGATCGCCACCAAGACAGCCGCCACATCGATGCTGCGCCACGGACGTCGAGACCAGCGGTTCCAGGCCAGCGTCCAGGCGGCCAACGTGGGGATCCACAGGTATTTCGCCAGCCACGCATAGGTAGACAGATCCAACAGGTCGGTCCACGAGACGATCGCATTGTTGAGCCGCCGGGCTGCCGTCAGCGCAAGAGCGATGCCGGCGAAGGTGAGGAAGCCCTTGTAGTTGCCGTTGCTGGAAGACCAGCACCCGAGCACTAGGCCGATGAGCGCCAACATCGCGACCGGCTCGATGGCATCGACGACGTAGCCGGCCACGGTTCGCTCCCATTGCACGCGGTGGAGCGCGTCGCTGACCGGCCGCGGCGCCACGATGGGCGCGCTATGCAGGCCGCCACCGTCTGCGCTGGACCCGGAAAGCATGAGGACGCGGATGGCGAGCACGCCACGCTTGCCCGCTGCTTCGGCCGGAAGTGCGAAGCGCAGCGGCCGCGTGCCGACGAGACGCGGGTCCGGGCCGAGCCGGCCCGATCCGCCCAACAACTGGCCGTTCCAATAGAGCTCGTAGCCGTCCTCGACGAGCGTGGGCCCGAGTATGTCCGACGATGCCTGTCCGGCCGGCACCGTCACCGCACGCCGATACCAGGCGTAGCCGGTATAGCCGGCATGACCGTGCGCCATCCACCCGCCGACGTAGTCGGGCAGACCGACGTCGCCGTCATGGCTGCCCGGCTGGGCGGTCAAGTCGATCGTCTCCCATCCGCCGTCATCCGTGTCGGCGTTCGCCCAGCGCAGGTCATCACCGGTGTGGAATCGCCACGCGCCATCGAGCAGCGTCGCCGCGGCGCGCAGCGCCGGCGGATCGGGACGGCCACCGCGCGCCAGGTCGGCGATCACGATGGCCAGCGTCACGAGCGTCGCGATGACGATGGCGACTATCCATTTGCGTTGTGCCATTTCGATCGATGTCGCCGTCACAGATGTCGACTCGGGTTTCGTGCAACGAAGCCGGTTTTTGATGTCGGAAAACAGGCTACCACTCCAGGAGATACATTGAGGACGGGCAGCGGCATGAGAGTCGCGTTAGGAGTGCGCCGACGCTTCACCGATTTCGAAACAATGCGCCTTGTCGATTGGCGAAGGGGCGATGGGAATGATCGGAGCGGAATGCAAGCACGGCTCAGACGGACGGGGTTTTCCGTCCAAGCCAGCTCTTCCGTGGATCCGGAGGACTCTGTGACGACCGCTGGTTCGTACGAACTCGACACCGCCGTGGCCCTGGACGTCAACGGCACGCGACAGCGTGTACGGCTTTGCGGGGCGCGCGCCGGATCGCCACCCGTTCTGATCGTGCAGGCGGGGCCCGGGTTTCCATTGCTCAATGAGATCGCAAGATTCCAGCAGGGCCTGCAGCTCGAGCAGGACTTCTCGGTCGCCTACTGGGATCAAAGAGGCTGCGGCCGGGTGCCCGTACGAGATGCACAAAGCGTGTCGCTGGAGACCCAGGTCACCGACCTGCTCACCGTGATTCGGTGGGTGGCGACGACCACGCGTCAGCCAGTCGTTCTTCTGGCCATTTCGCTGGGGGCGACGATCGCGTTACAGGCGGCTGCTCGAGACTCGACGGATATCGGGGCGCTGGTCTTGGTATCGCTCGACGCCGACATATCGGCAAGCGACACGGCGGTCTTTCATCTCCTCCAGGAGGTCGCAAGCCAGGGCCGCAACCCAAAGATGGCGCGCCGGGTGAGTAGGCTCGGTCCGCCGCCGTACGCCACGCCGGCTCAGTTTCAGCTGCGCATGCGGCTGTTGACCGATCTGGGAGGTATCGAGCGTGGAAGAGGCTTTGCCGGGCTGATGTGGAGCTCGCTCGCGAGTCTGATACGAACGTACGGTTGGATCGGCGCGATGGCAGCGCTGCGGAACATGAACACGATCCAGCGAAGAGTGCTGCTGGCGATGCCGGCCGTGAATCTCTTCAGGGACTGGCCGCGGCCGGCCGCGGCCGTCCACTATGTCTTCGGAGAGCGCGATCCTCTGGTTCCACGGTCTCTGGTCCAGCAAATTTCGAATCTTGCCGGGCCGGCCGACACGGTCCTGACGGTACCCGGCGCCGGGCACATGGTGCATTTCGATGAGCCGGCGGTTGTCCGCTCGGTCGTCGCCCGAGCCCGGGTCATGCACGACGCCATCCGCTCAGGGCGGGAGCCGGTTCGTGTTTCGTCTCCGGTAGGGTGAGGCCGCGTGCGGCGCGGGTTGGGGCCGCGGCGTGACGTCCCTTCGGCGCTCGCCGCGGATTACTTGGCGAGGCAGGGCGGGATCTCGATCTCCGCCGGCCGGTCGTAGCCGGAGTAGTGCATGACCATCGAGGCGCCCATGGAGGGCTCCGACATCGCGAAGCGAGTGGGGAGCCCGGTGGTCTTCGCGACGTCGACCTCCACCGGCCCCTGCGAGCGCCCCTGTTCCAGCACGTAGAACCGATACCCGTGCACGGGAACGTCGCCGTCGGTGCGGTCGCCGAGATCCACGAGATCCGTAAACGTCACCGAGTCGGCCGAATGCGTCGCCGAGGCGCTGGCCGGTGCGTCCTGGCAGGTCCACTCGAAAAATTCACGGGACTTCTTGAGGGCCGATGCCGCCTCGGCGTGGCTCATGAGCAGGGACGCCATCTGGACCGCTCCGCTGGCCCAGCCCATGGGACCACTCGCCACGGCCTGCGCCAGCGACGTCGTCGCGGCCATGTCCGCCTGCGCAAACTGCCTGGCGATCGAGGCCTCCTGCATGGCGAGGATGTGCTCCTTCGCCGGCGTATCGAACTTGCGCGCCGCGCGCTTGCCCTTGACCACGGCGAGCACCGTCCAGTCGTCGGACTTGCCGGGAGCATCGACTGATGGGAGCTTCATGTGGAGGGTCACGGACTGGGTGTCCGGTTTCACGACCGCCTTCTCGAAGTTGCCCATACCCATCTGTTGCATCGACTGGAGCGCGCGGGGGTCCGTCGCGGACATCTCCATGCGGACCCGGTAGGCCTTCGCGGCGTCTAAACGTTTGAACGCGGCGATGAGCGGGGAGTCCGCGGGGACCGGCACGCCCGGCGGGGCGGGTCCCTGAGAGCGCCCGCCTCGATTTGCTCCGCCCGGCGCCTGCCGCATCAACTCGTCGAGGTTCGGCGTGACGGGTGGGGCCTGGCCGAAGGCGAACGCCGGCGCGAGAGTCGCGAGCGCGGCGACCAAGATCGATCCGACGAGCCCGACCCTGAGACCTCCTCCGAGCCGGGGTTCCCGAGAGCGTGGAGACCGTGTGCGGGCCTGCATGTTTCCTCCCGGAGTCAGATTGTTTGTTGCCCTTTCAGTCGTCGAGAGCCGGCGAGGTCGCAGGGCGCTCGGGACTCGCGTCCCCGGCCGATTCCTCCGGCGAGATGCGGTAACGCCCTCAGCGCCCGACGACCAGGATCGTGAAGGTTCCCGGGACCTGGCTCGGCCGCGGGTGCGGCTGATCGGCGGTCGGGGACGGCGGCGGCCCGAACTCGGAGGTCACGAGGAAGACCCGGTGAGTCTTCTCGTCGACGGCCATCGTCCGCGCGCCCCGCTGCGTCGGGACGTTCGCGAGCACGTCGAGCGTCCCGGGAGGATTCTCCTTCGCGACCGTCAGGGTCCCCTCGCCGTTGGAGCTGAACGCGAGGCCGGTGCCGGGGTCGAAACCGTTGGCGTCCACGCCGTTCCCGATCGGCGCCGTCGCCAGCACCTTGCCGGTCGCCGCGTCCACCATCGCCATCGTCTTGTTACCGCACCCCACGAAGAGACGCTTGTGGGCTCGATCGATCGCCATCCCCGACGGCTCCTCGCAGGGCGCGAGCGGCCAGCGGTGCTCGACGCTCAGCTTGTGGGGGTCCAGGGCGAGGATCTCGCTCTTGTCCTCCAGGTTGACGAAGACGTGTCCCTCGAGGTCCGTCGTCGCGAACTCCGGCTTGCCGCCGAGCGGGATCGTTCCCACGACCTTGCCCGACGCGGCGTCGAGGACGGTCGCGTCGCCGCTCCGGCCATTGAACGCGAAGACGCGCTTCGTCGGCGGGTCGTAGAGGATCGCGTCCGGATTCTGGCCCTCGATCTTGACCTCCTCGATCGGCGCCAGAGTCTTGGTGTCGAAGATCGTGATCGAGCCGGCGCGGCCGTTGCTCGCGAAGCCCCGCGAGAGCTCCGGCGCGAGCGCGACGCCGTGCACGCCGTTGGTGTTCGGGATCTCACCGACCGCCTTGAGCGTGTCGGCATCGAAGACCATCACGCGCGTGGCGCGAGTCACGTAGAGGCGGCGCGCCGCCGGGTCGACGACGAGGTAGTCCCAGCCGCCGTCGCCTCCGATCGTCGCCTTCTGGACCACTCTGTATCCGGGATCGGATTGACCGAAGACGGTCGAGGACAGCGCGAGGCACACCGCGAGCAGCGAAGATAAACGGATGCTAAACGGCATGGCGAGACCTCCGCCGGATCCTACACCCGGCCATGACCGCAACGAGGATGAGGATTCGGATGGGGATGAGCATCGTCCGATTCGCCACGTCGTGCGTCCTCCTCGCCCTCGGACACGCGCTCGGCGCCGCGCCGGCGGCGTTGGGCCAGACGCCGCTCTCGCTCGAGGATGCGCTGCGCGAGGCCCGGGCCGCCAACGCGCGCCTGCCCGTGTCCTCACTCGACATCTCGATCTCGCGCGAGAAGCTCGGCCAGGCGCAGGCGGAGCGATGGCTCCGCGTCGCCCTCGAGGGCGACTTCCTCTACGCGCCGGCCAGCGGATACGACCCGGTCCTCACGAACCTGGGCGAGGCGCGCGGCCAGATCGTGGCGCGTCAACCGCTCTACGCGGGAGGCGCGTTGAAGGCGGGAGTCGTGCGCGCGGACGCGGAGGTCGCGGCCGCCGGCGCACGGTATCGGGTCGCGGTTCGGGATCTCGAGCTGGAGGTCCGGAGCCGCTACGACGAGCTTCTCGCGGCGCGTGCGGAGGCGGCCGCGCGGCGGGAGGGCGTGGAGCGGCTCACGACGTACCGGACGTCGCTCCAGAGCCGCCAGGCGTCGGGGCAGGGCGTGGCCGCGGACGTGTTGAAGACGCAGGTGCGGCTCGCGCTCGAGGAGGCCTCGATCGCGGACGCGGAGCAGCGAGCCGACGATGCCCGACTCGCGCTCAACCAGGCGCTGGGCCGCGAGCCCGGGGGACCGCTCGAGCTCGCTCCGCTTCCTCCGCCCGAGACGCCGTCGCCCGGCGAGCCTGCGCCGTGGGAAGGGGCGCCCGAGATCGAGGCCGCGGAGGCCGAGACGCGAGCCGCGGAGGCGCAGCTCGCGATCGCACGGGCCGAGCGCCTGCCGCACGTCTCGCTCAACGCCGACACGGGGTTCTGGGTCTCCGATACGACGCACCTGAGCGGCGACTTCTGGGACCGCTTCTGGGGCGCCAAGGGCTACTCGCTGTCGCTGACGGTCGCGTGGCCTCTCTGGGACCGCGGCGGCCTGCGGGCCAGGATCGCCGAGGCCGACCTCGGCGTGCGATCCGCGCAGGCGAAACTCGAGGCGCAGCGCCGGGACGCCCGGCTCGCCTGGAGCCAGGCGCGCGCGGCGCAGGAGCACCTCTTCCGGCAGATCGAGATCCTCTCGCGGGCGACGCCCGACGCACGCGACTCCTACCTCCAGATCGAGAGCCGCTACCGCGGCGGTACGGCGACGGCCCTCGAGGTGCTCGACGCGTACGCGGCCGCGGTCGACGCACAGGTCCGGCTGAACGAAGTCATCGCGCGCTACCGCATCGCACAGGCCGTCTCGCTCCGCTGGAGCGAGCCATGAGACGCCGACGTCACGCCGCGGCGCCGCTCCTTCTCCTCGCCGTTCTTTCCTGCCGGGCGCGCGAACGGCCGGCCGAAGCGAAGGCTTCGGACCCGAAGCCGGCGCCGCAGGCCGCGGTGCCGGTCCAGACCGCGCGGGCGGCCGTCGCCACCCTGGATCGCACGGTCGACGCATCCGGGCACACCGTCGCGCTCGTGCAGCAGAAGGTCCGGGCGCCGTTCGCCGGCACCCTCCTCTCCCTCTCCGTGATCGACGGGGACCGCGTCCACCGCGGCGCCGTCGTGGGGTCGGTCCTCTCCCGCGACAGCGAGGCGGCGCTCGCGGGAGCGCGGGAGATGGAGCGCGAGGCGAAGACGCCTGCCGAGCAGGAGGACGCGCGGCGCGCTCTCGCGCTCGCGGAGCGAAACACGGTCCAGGCCAGCCTCCGCGCTCCCGTCGACGGCGTCGTGCTCGCCCACGCGGCGGCGGCGGGGGACCGAGTCACGGACGACCAGGAGCTCCTGACGCTCGCCGACGCGGGGGCGCTCGTGTTCGTGGCCGACGTGCCGCAGAGCGCGCTCGCGCAGATCCGGCCGGGACAAGCGGCCTCGATCGCGTTCCCGGGCCAGGCGCGTCCGGCCTCGGGCTCGGTGCACGACGTCCTGCCGCAGGCCAACGCCGCCGATTTCACGGCGCCCGTCCGCATCGACTTCGCGGGCGGCGCCGCGCCGGCCGCCGTGGGCCTGTTCGGCACGGTGCACGTCGTCGTCGACCGGAAGGCCAACGCGCTGGTGGTCCCGGACGCCGCCGTGCTTCGCGACGACGTGACGGGTAAGTCCCGCATCGCGCTCGTGCAGGACGGCCGCGCGCGATGGCGCGACGCGGTCGTCGGCCTGCGCGGGAGCGCGGGAACCGAGCTCCTGCAGCCGGCGCTCCAGCCGGGAGACGTCGTCATCGTCGGCGGCCAGGTGGGCCTGCCGGACGGCGCGGCGGTCGCGGCTTCTCCGTGAGCGCCGTCGAATCCGTCGAATCCACCGGCTTCGCGCGATGACCGCGGCGAGCTCGCTCCGAGGCCTGCCGCGCCGTGGTCCGGCCGTTTTCCTCCTCGTCGCGGTGCTCGCGGCCGCTGGAGTCTGGACGGTCGGCCGGCTCCCGTCCGCGATCTTTCCGACCGTGACCTTCCCCCGGATCAAGGTCATCGCGGAGATCGGGGAGGAGCCGGCCGCGCAGATGATCCCGGCGGTCACGCGTCCGCTCGAGGAGGCGGTCCTGCGCGTCCCCGGGATCGAGCGCGTCACCTCCACGACGACGCGGGGCGCCGTCGAGCTCGGCGCGGAGTTCGCCTGGAGCACCGACATGCGTCTGGCTTTGACGCGCGTCCAGGCCGAGCTCGAGCGGATCAAGCCGGAGCTTCCGGGACAGACGCGGGTCGAGGCGGAGTGGATGAACACGGCGATTTTTCCTATCCTGGGTTACGCGCTGACGTCGGACACGCGGTCGCCCGCACAGCTGCGTGAGCTCGCGGACTTCACGCTGAAGCCGGAGCTCAACCAGATCCCGGGAGTCTCCCAGGTCCAGGTGCAGGGCGGCACGCGCCGCGAGTTCCAGGTCCGCCTCGACCCGGGACGGCTCGCCGGGCGCAGGATCCCGCCCTCGGCGGTCGTGGACGCGATCCGGAGGAACGACACCGTTCTCTCGGCCGGCCTGGTCGAGTCGAACCACGAGCTCTACCTGGCGCTGGTCACGGGGAAGCCCCGCGGCCTCGAGCAGCTCTCGCGCATCGCGGTTCCCGTCCCCGGCGGCGTTCCGGTGACCCTCGGCGACCTCGGCACGGTGTCGGCCGCGGACGCCGTGACGTACGTCCGTACGACCGCGGATCGGAAGCCCGCGGTCCTCATCAACATCGTCCGCCAGCCCGACGCCAGCACGCTCGCCGTGGCGGCCGGGGTGGACCGGCTCCTGCGGGAGAGGCCGGACCTCCTGCCGAAGGACGTCCGCTGGAGCACGTTCTACGATCAGGCCGAGTTCGTTCGCGAGTCGGTCGGCGGCGTCCGCGACGCTATCCTGATCGGCGTCGCGCTGGCGGCGCTGGTGCTCCTCCTCTTCCTGCGCTCCTGGAAGATCGCGGCGATCGCCGTCGCCACGATCCCGGTGACCGTCGCGATCGTGCTCTTCGGCCTGGGCGTGACCGGGCAGACGCTCAACCTCATGACGCTCGGAGGCATAGCCGCCGCGATCGGTCTCGTGGCGGACGACGCCATCGTGGTCGTCGAGAACATCGCGCGGCACGCCGAGGAGCGGGTCTCCGAGGATCCGTCGCTCTCGGGGCTCGCCGAGGTGCTCCCCGGCCTGACCGGCTCGAGCCTCTCGACGATCGTGATCTTCCTGCCGTTCGCGCTGCTCTCCGGAGTCGCGGGGGCGTTCTTCCGCCCGCTCGCGCTGACGATGGGCATCGCCCTCGCCGTCTCCTACGCACTTTCGGCTCTCGCCGTGCCGCTCGCCGCCTCGCGGCTCCACGTCGGCGTCGGCCGGCAGGCTCGCGCGGCGCGCGAGGCGTCTCCGCCGCGGATCGCGGGTTTCTTCATCGCCCATCCGTCGATCGCGCTGGCGATCCTCCTGGCGCTCCTGGCCGGCGGCGTCCTGCTCTACGGGGCGATCGAATCGGACTTTCTTCCGGAGATGGACGAGGGCTCGATCGTCCTCGACTACTGGACTCCCGCCGGAACGTCCCTCACGGACACGAGCCAGATCCTCGGGCAGGTCGAGAAGATCATCGCCGGGCTGCCCGACGTCGCGACGTACTCGCGGCGCACCGGCACGCAGCTCGGATTCTTCGTCACGGAGCCGAACACGGGCGACTACGTCATCCGGCTCAAGCCGCGCGGAAAGCGCCGCCCCATCGGCGAGGTCATCGGCGACCTGCGCGCGAAGATCGCGGCGTCGGAGCCGTCGCTGCGCGCCGACTTCGGCCAGGTGCTTGAGGACGCGATCGGAGACCTGACAGGGGGAGAGCCTCAGCCGGTCGACGTCCGGATCTACGGGGAGGACCAGGCGGTGCTCCAGCAGAAGGCGAGGGCCGCGGCGAAGATCGTCGCCGGAGTCTCGGGCGTGAAGGACGTCTTCGACGGGATCACCATCGCCGGTCCCAACCTGGTGGTCGAGGGCCGGCCCGACGCCCTCGCACGATTCGGCCTGACCGCCGAGTCGCTGCACGCGGAGGTCGAGCCCGCCCTGATGGGGACCGTCGCGGGCAACATCCGGCTGGGAGAGCGCCTCTACGACATCCGGGTCTTCTCGCGGCCGAGCGCCGACCTCTCGCGGCTGTCCGAGCTTCCGGTGCCGGTCTCGGGCGGCGCCCTCGTCCCGCTCTCGGAGCTCGCCGCGGTGACGACGGGTCCGGCCGAGGCCGAGATCCACCGCGAGAACCTGCGGACCTACGTCGGGGTCACCGGCCGCCTCTCAGGGCGCAGCCTCGGCGGGGCGATCGCCGAGATCCGCGGCCGCCTCGCCGGCGCGCTTCCGCTGCCGACCGGGATGTCGATCCGATACGCCGGGCTCTACGAGCAGCAGCAGACCTCGTTCAAGGGGCTGCTGGGAGTGCTGTTCGGAGGGCTGCTGCTCGTCGCGATCATCCTGCTCTTCGAGTTCGGCGACTGGCGCGCCCCGTTCCTCACCGTCCTCGTGGCTCTCGCCGTGCTGACCAGCGTCCTCGGCTCGCTCCTGGTGACCGGGATGACTCTGTCCGTGTCGAGCTTCGTCGGCGCGATCATGATGGTGGGGATCGTCGGCGAGAAGGCCGTCTTCCTGATCCAGGACGCGCGCGAGGAGCTGCGCCGGGGCATGCCGGTCCGCGAGGCGTGGGCCGAGGCCTCCCGCAAGCGGCTTCGCGCCGTCCTCATGACCATCTTCGCGACCGCGTTCGCGCTCGCTCCGCTCGCGCTGGCTCTCGGCGAGGGTTCGCAGCTCCAGCAGCCCCTGGCGATCGCCGTCATCGGCGGGTTCGTCCTCTCGAGCCCGCTCGTCCTCCTGATCCTGCCGGCGCTCTACTGCTGGCTCGACCCGCGCGGGAGGCTGGCCGGCTGAGGGCTACGTGCCTGCGCTCTAGACCGCCGCGGCGTCGGCGAGCGACGTCGCCGGCGCCGGGAGCTCCACGACGAAGACGTTTCCCCGGGGCGACCGAGGCTCGACGCGAACCCGGCCCCCGTGGAGCGCCACGGCCCACTGGACGATCGCGAGCCCGAGGCCGCTGCCCGACGCGCCGTCGTCGCGCGCCTCGGCGGTCCGGTAGAAGCGCTCGAAGACGCGTTCCCGGTCGCCGGCGGAGAGCGTCGGGGCCTCGTCGGCGAAGCGAACCTCGAGCCGGCCGGCGGCTTCCGAGACTCCGATCCCCACGCGGCTTCCGGGCGGGGAGAACTTCACGGCGTTCTCCGCCAGGTTCAGGAACGTCTGCCGCAGCAGCTGCTCGTCCCCCCGGTACTCCACGCAGCCGGCGGCATCGATCTCGAGACGCACGTCGCGTCCCGCCGCCAAGGACCGGAGCGACCGCCGGACCTCGTGGGCGAGCTCGCTCAGGTCGACGAGCCGCCTCTCGAGGGGATGGGTGAGCGTCTGCCCCTCGGCGAGCAGCGTCAGGTCGCCGACCCGCTGCGAGAGCCGGGCGCTCTCGGCGGCGATCGTGGCGAGCGACTCGCGGTAGGCCTCCGCGGTGCGCGGGCTCGAGAGCGTCAGCTCGGCTTCCGCACGCACGATCGCGACCGGCGTCTTCAGCTCGTGCGCCGTGTCCGCGATGAAGCGTTTGAGTTGATCGTTCGCGGACTCGAGCCGCTCGAGGAGGCGATTGAACGTGGCGCCGAGGCGGCCGAGCTCGTCGTCCGGGTTCGCGATCTGCAGCCGGTGCTTTTCGCTCGCGCTGGAGGCCTCGGCCATCCGGCCGGCCTGCGCGGTCAGCATGGCGATCGGGCGCAGCGCGCGCGTGGCGAGCCAGTAGCCTCCCAGGAGAGCCAGCGCGAGTCCCGCGGCGCCGAGCTCGAGCAGGGAGATACGGATCGCCGCGAGCGTCGCCCCGACACGGTCGGTACGATCGGCGATCGCGATCGTCAGCGGAGGCAGGTCGGGGGAGGGCTGGAAACGGCGAACGGCGGCGCGGCGCCCGGGATCGACCGGGGCGAGGGCGGCCCGATTCGCGCCCGCGAGCCGCGCCCAGTCCGCTGCGCCGAAGAGCGTGTCCCCCGGCGAGAGGTCTCCGGTGCGCGCGAGGGAGGTCTCCGCGCGGGTGCCCGCGCGGATCTCGGTGAGCAGGCCGCTCAGGCGATACTCCTCGAGCGTCGTCTGCGCCGCGCGTCGGACGAGCTCCATCGCCGGGAGCGCGGCCGGCGCGGTCGCCGCCGTGGTCTCCTGGGCGGCCTCGCGAAGCTCCTCGCGGAGCGCTCCCTCGACGGCATCGAGACTTCCGAGCAGCCCGGCGTCGAAGGCGCTCCAGGCCGCGGCGCGGTAGCGCGTATAGGCGGCGACGGAGACGATCACGAGAATCGCGGCGAGGACGGCGCCGTACCAGAGCGTGAGCCTCCAGCGGATGGACAGGGAAGAGCTCACGGCGACTTCCGGCCATCCGAGGCCGAGGCGTCCTCGACTCGATATCCCTCGCCGCGTCGGGTCGTCAGAAACGAGCGCTCGCCCGGCGGCAGGAACCCGTCGAGCTTCTGGCGGAGCCGCCCCACGTAGACGTCGATCAGATTGGACGCCGGATCGTAGGATTCGTCCCACACGTGATCCGCGATCTCCTGGCGGCTCACCATGCGTCCGCGATTCAGCAGGAGGTACTCGAGCAACGCATACTCCCGGGCGGTGAGCTCGACGACCGTGCCGCGCACGACCACCGAGCGCCGGGTTCGGTCCAGCCGGATGCGGCCCACGGTCAGAGAGATCTGCTGCGGCAGCGCGCGCCGGCGCAGAAGCGCGGACACCCGGGCGCGCAGCTCCTCCACGGCGAAGGGCTTCGGAAGATAGTCGTCCGCGCCGAGGTCGAGCCCCCGCACGCGGTCCGCGATCTCGGAACGCGCCGAGAGGATCAGGATGGGAGTCGAGGACGAGGCCGCGCGCAGCCTCTGGCAGACCGTGAAGCCGTCGATCCCCGGAAGGAGGATGTCCAGAACCACGAGGTCGTACGCCGCCGCCGAGCCCCGCTGGGCCGCCGTGATCCCGTCGGGGGCGACGTCGACGGCGTAACCGGCCTCCCGCAGCACGCGCGAGAGCAGGCTCGCCATGCGCGCGTCGTCCTCGACGACCAGGATCCGCACGGCCTCAATCTACAACGGCTCGAAGGCCGGGGCGCTGGCGACACCAAGTCGAGACGGGGCCGATGTTTAGGGTGGGGACGTCTTGACTCCCTTCTCGGAAACTTATGAGAGAATCCTTGGCCATTAGTTGCTTTGAAAGAAGGAGGAAGACCATGCGGAGGCTCGTCAAGGGAGTTTCGCTTTTCATCGGGCTCGCCCTGCTCGGGGGGATCGCCCTCGCCCAAGAGCAAGACGTGCGTACGGAGATCCGGAACGGGAAGGTCGTTTACGTGGCTCCGGGAACGCTGGCCGTCCGCGGCAAGAACGGCGTTCGCATCTTCACCAAGGCGGACTGGAAGGACATCAAGGTCGAGAAGGACGGGAAGGTCATCGATCCGGATCAGCTCCACAAGGGCGATGTCGTCACCGCGACGATCATCACCGCCACGGAGCCGCCGACGCCCACGGCCGAGCAAATGAAGACCTACGAAATCGCCGAGGAGGCTGGCACCGGCGACATGACGTCCGAGCGGATCATCTGGACGGAGATCAAGAAGGGCAAGGTCCGCGCCGTGGGCCCGACCGATCTGCTCGTCAAGACCGACACCGGCCTTCGCCACTTCACGAAGGATGAATGGAAGGACACCAAGATCTGGAAGGACGGGCAGGCGATCACTCCGGATCAGCTCCATGTGGGTGACGTCATCACCGCGACCTTCATCACGAAGGCCACTCCGACAATCACCGAGCAGCAGGCGACCCAGTACGAGTCGAAGCCGGCTCCGGCCCCGCCGGCGCCCAGGCCCGCCCCGAAGGCCGCTCCGGCTCCGGCGCCCGCTCCGGCCGCCGCTTCGGCCGCCGAGCCGGCGAAGGTCGCGGCCGCTCCTGCGGTCGAGCACAAGAAGCTCCCGAAGACGGCGAGCTCCGTGCCGGCCGTCGGGCTCGCGGGTCTCGCGTTCCTCGGTCTCGGTCTCGCCCTGAGCGTTTCTCGCCGTTCGCGGCGCGCGTCGTAGCCTCGAGAGTCACACGAACCGGCGGCCGGGGAAATCCCTCGGCCGCCGGTTTTCTTTTCGGCGAGTGACTAGGTCTCCCCGCCCCGCGCGCGCCGGCGCGGTCCGAACGCCTCGACTCCGCCTGCGTACACCATGACCCAGAACAGACCGACGAGGACTCCGGCGAGCGTGTCGGTCGCCCAATGCGCGCCCAGGTAGACTCGGCTCACGGCCACCGCCAGCACGCACGCCGCGGCGACACCGGCCGCGAGGGCGCGGGGGCCACGAGCCGGATAGAGGTGGAACACCACGGCGACGGCCCCTCCGAAGAAGACCGTGGACATGGCCGCGTGTCCGCTCGGGAAGCTGTAGGTCGTCTCCTTCACGAGCGCGGGCCATGCATCCGGCCGCGCGCGCGCGAACGCGAGCTTGAGCGCGCTGTTCAGCGCGAACCCGCCCGCGACGCTGCCGGCGAACAGCAGGGCCGAGATCCGGTGCTCGAGAAGCACCAGCCCGGCGCAGATCACGGCGGTGCCGACGAGCAGGAACGCGGGGTGGCCCAGGGACGTGATCGCCTTCATCAGCGCCGTCGTCCGCGGCGACCGGAGTCCATAAAGGAAGCCTCCGGCGCTGGCGTCGAAGCCGGACGGGGCCGCCGTCTCGAAGACCTCTCGCGCCAGCAACCCGAACGCCACCACCAGGACGCCGCACGCGAGCAAAGAGAGCGTGAAGTACAGGCCGACGGCCTCCTCGCGGGAGAAGCGCCGCCGCACGAACGCGCGAATCGAGGCCGTGTCCATCGGGTGTGCAGACCATAAACCAACTCGGCCCGGGTCCATTCCTATACGATGCGGGACACAATTCGAAGGAGAACCGTTATGACGAGACGAATCCTCACGGCGACGTTGGCGGCGCTGGTCGTGCTCACTGCAACAGTCGCGTTGCTCGCGCAGGCCTCGGGAGCGAGCGTAGTCCAGACTCAGGCAACCCAGGCGGAGACGACCCCGGCCAAGGCGCTCGCACTCCTGAAGGAGGGCAACGCGCGGTTCGTGGCCGGGAAGAACACGACTCGCGACTATGCGGCGCAGGTCCACGCGACCGCGGGCGGGCAGTACCCCTTCGCCGCGATCGTGAGCTGCATGGACTCGCGCGTGCCGGTGGAGATCGTGTGCGACCGGGGCCTCGGCGACGTCTTCAGTCTTCGCGAGGCCGGCAACGTCGTCGACGTCGACACCCTGGGCGGACTCGAGTACGCGGCGAAGGTCGTTGGCGTGAAGCTGATCCTGGTCATGGGCCACACGCACTGCGGCGCCGTCAAGGGGGTCGTGGACGACGTGCATCTGGGAAACCTGACCGAGTTGCTGAAGAGGATCCAGCCGGCGATGTCGCAGCCGGTTCCTGCGGCAAAGTCGAAGGACGAGGCCTACGTCCAGAAGGTGGCCGAGGCCAACGTCCGGCTCCAGATGAAGGTGATCCAGGAGAAGAGCCCCGTCATCAAGGAGCTCGTGCAGGCGGGGAAGGTGGGAATCGCGGGAGCGATGTACGACGTCGAGACCGGGAAGGTCACCTTCTACGCCGACTAGAGGCGGCCGCTCCGCGAGGGCGGTTGACGGTTGGCGGTTGACTTACGCTTTTTTTGCGCCTATAGTCTTCCTGCAAGGCCGATGGGCCGCCCGGTCAGGCCTCCCGGGCGGCCGCGGTGGTTCCCTCGGCCTTATTAAATTAGGCATTTTAGCAGGAAATCCTTAATGGATTAGGCGGATCATGAATCTCACCAAACGCCAGAAGGAAATCCTCGATTTCATCCGAAGCTACAGGCACAGCCACGGAATCTCCCCTACGCAGCGCGAGATCCGAGAGACCTTCCACCTCTCCTCCTTCGGAACGGTTCAGAAGCACCTGAAGCGCCTGGAGGAGAAGGGCGCCCTCTCGCGGGAGTGGAATCGCAGCCGCGGGATCGCGCCCCGCGAGGACGGCGACGGCGCTCGGGGAGTGCCGCTTCTGGGGGCCGTGGCCGCCGGGCGTCCGATCGAGCCGTTCCCCAACGAGGAGTCGATCGAGGTGCCGGCGTCGATGCTGGGCAAGGGCGAGCATTTCGTCCTGCGGGTCCGCGGAGAATCGATGATCGACGACGGGATCCTCGACGGCGACTACGTGGTCGTCGCGCGCCGGGAGAAGGCGGAGAGCGGCCAGACCGTCGTGGCGCTCATCCGCGGAGAGGCCACCCTGAAGCGCTACTACTCCGAGGGCGCACGGGTCCGCCTCCAGCCGGCCAATGCCGCGATGAAACCCCTGACCGTCGATGCGCGGGACGTCACGATCCAGGGCGTGGTGACCGGCCTGATCCGCGACTATTCCCGCGCCCTGCGCTGATCGGGAAATGAGACCGGGGACTCGTCGCTCCCTCCGTCCGGCGGGCGCGCAGCCCTCCCCGTGGACCCGACCCGGAGGACCCTGCGGTAGAATTCCCCGGGTTACGACGGCGACGTACCCAAGTGGTTAAGGGAGAGGTCTGCAAAACCTTTATGCGGCGGTTCGAATCCGCCCGTCGCCTCCAACGAGACGCAAACCTTGAGCCCACTCATCGTACCCAGGTCACGAGGCACGCCCCGGCTGCGCCGGAGTGGCGAAATGGGCAGACGCACGGGACTTAAAATCCCGAGGGCCGAGAGGCCCGTGCCGGTTCGACTCCGGCCTCCGGCACCATCTTTCCCGTCATGAACGGCGCGCCGATGGAGGCCGTCTCGGATTTCGAGCTCAAGCTGGGCTATGCCTTCCGCCAGCGGGAGTTGCTCGAGCGCGCCCTGACGCACAAGTCCTTCAGCAACGAGAACCGGGACGTTCGCGCTCCCAACAACGAACGGCTCGAGTTCCTCGGGGACGCCGTTCTGGGATTCGTCGTGGGGGAGATGATCTATCGGTCCTTCCCCTCGCTGCAGGAGGGGGCGCTCTCCAAGATCAAGGCCCACCTGGTCTCCTCCAACATGCTCGGCGCCAAGGGGCGGGCGCTCGAGATCGGGCGCTACCTGAGGATGGGCGCCGGCGAGGCGCGGTCGGGAGGCGCGGAGAAGGTCTCGCTCCTGGCCGACGCGTTCGAGGCGGTGATCGCGGCGATCTATATGGACGGGGGCGTTCCCGCCACGGAGGCGTTCTGCCGGCGCGTGTTCGGGCCCGAGGTCGACGGGATCAACATCGGCGACCTTTCCTTCCACGACTACAAGACGACGCTCCAGGAGACCGCGCAGGGCCTGGGGCTACCGCTGCCGGAGTATCGCGTCATCGAGGAGTCCGGACCGGACCACGAGAAGGCGTTCCTCGTCGAGCTCCAGTGGGACGGCGAGGCCTTCTCGCAGGGGAGCGGTCCGTCCAAGCGCGAGGCGCAGCGGAAGGCGGCGAAGGAAGCGCTGAAGAAGCTAGGACGGCTGCCGGCGTAACCCGTCGCCTGCGCTGCGCGAGCGGGCCTGCCTGCGGCACCGGGCCGCGGCTCGCCCGGGTGCGGGCTCGACCGCGGCCCTGGCCCCCTCGCTTCGCTCCGGCTCCCGCCGCGCGAACCTCCTCCCTCCCTTCGGTCGGGAGACTATTCGCGCGGCGAACGATCGAGACAGCGCCTCGGAAAGATTGACCAAGGCGCTGTCCGCGGGAGCCGAAGTGCAGTGAGGGGTGAGACGGTCGGTCGAGCCCGCATCCGGGCGAGCCGACCGTCGGTGCCCGAAGGGCAGACCCCGAACGAAGCGGAGGCGACGGTTAGGGGGCGCGCTCGAGCCGCTTCAGGAACTCTCCCGGCTCCTCGAATCCCACCAGCCGGAGCTCCCGGCGCTCCTTGCCCGACTCGTCGAGGAAGATGACGGTCGGAACGCCCAGGATCTCGTACTGCTGAGCGAGCGCGATCGTCTCCTCGGCGCGGGCCTGGGTCATGTCCGCCTTGAAGAGTCCGCGACGCGCGAGCGCCTCGCGGACTCTCGGGTCGCTGAAGGTCTTGCGGTCGAGCTCGAGGCAGGGCAGGCACCAGGACGCCGAGAAGTCCACGACGGTCGCGCGACCCGCGGCGGCGACCCGCGACGCGTCGTACGGGGCCCACGGCGGACCCTCCGCCTCGGCGCGCGGGGCGAAGAAGAAGGCGACGGCCACGAAGAGCACGGCGACGGCCGCCCGGACGGGCAGCCGGAGGTTCGCGTGAAGAAACAGGAGCGCGGCGGCGCCGATCGCGAGCACGGCGGGCAGCAGCCAGGCGCCCGCGCGCGCCGGCAGCACGTTGCGCAGGAAATACGCCGCCATCGCGAGGAGCACCCAGCCGAAGACCTTCTTGACCCCCTCCATCCAGGCGCCCGCGCGGGGCAGCGAGGCGATTCGGCCGGAGAAGGCGGCGAGGAAGAGGAAGGGAAGACCGAGCCCGAGTGAGAGGACAAAGAAGAACAGGAACCCGAGCGCCGCGTTCTGGGTGGCGGCCACGAACGTCAGGAGGCCGAGGACCACCGGGCCCACGCACGGCGCGGCGACGACGCCGACCAGCAGCCCCATGCCGTACGCACCGGCCAGTCCCTGCCGCGCGCCGGCCTTCTGCATCAGCGCCGTCGGCATACGGATGTCGTAGAGGCCAAACATCGACATCGCGAGCAGCACGAGGACGAGCGCGATCGCGCCCACGACCCACGGCGACTGGAGGGCGACGCCGAAGAGCCGGCCCGAGAGTGCGGCCGCGACGCCCAGCGAGGAGTAGGTCGTCGCCATGCCGAGCACGTAGATGGCCGCGAGGAGGAACGTCCTCCGGCTCTGCCCCTGCGACTGCCCGCCGAAGAAGCTGACGGTCAGCGGGATGACGGGGTAGACGCAGGGCGTCAGGTTCAGGGCGAGCCCCCAGCCGAACAAAAGGATGAGCACGGCGAAGAGTCCGCGTGTCTGCAGGAGCCGGCCGAAGTCGGCGGACGAGCCGGCGGCGGATGTCGGCGCGGCCGGCTGCAGGCGCCGGGCCTCCGAGAGCGGCACGGCGCCGCCGGAGAGCGTCTGGGCAGGCGCCGCCGACGCCGATCCGGCCGCGGCCGCCGAAGGCTCCGCCCGGAACTTCACCGACGCGGGCGCGAGGCACTGCGCGTCGTTGCAGGCCTGGAAGTCGACCGAGCCCGTCAGGGGCGCCGGCGCGCCGGTCCATTCGACGGGCACCTCGACGGTGAACGCGTCGGCGTAAACGGAGAGGGGAGTCTCGGAGAACGCGAACTTCTGCTTCCTGCCCTCGGGATACTTCGCGTCGCCGAACTTCGCCGCCTTGGTCTCGTCGAGCTTCACCTCGGTCGGGATCAGGTACTCCTCGGAGGGCTTGTGGCTGTTCACGTGCCAGCCGGCGGCGAGCTTCGCGTCGACGCGGAGAGTCGCGTGTCCCGCCGGGCCGGGGACGCTCAGAGTCGTCGCGCTCACCGTCAACAGGGTCTTCGGGTCAGGCGGGCCGGCGGCGAGCGCGGCAGCGGCCGTCGCGAACACCGCGAAGGCCGCGAGCGGGATCCTCGTCGCCGCGCGTCTCACTTCGGAGCCTCTCCCGTCTCCAGGCGCGTGATGAGGCCGCGGACCTGCTCCTTGTACTTCGACTGGGGATGGTCCTTCTCGAATTTCTTGTAGAGGTTCAGCGCCTCCTCGGGCTGGTTCATCGCCAGAGGGATCTGCGCCCGGAAGAGCTCGGCCCGCTCCTTGACCTCCGGGTCCTTCGTCTTCGTGATGAGCCCGTCGATCGTCGTGCGCGCCTTCGCCGGATCCCCGAGCTGCAGCTCCGCCGCGGCGAGGCCCTCCTTCGCCGCGTCGCGAATCGCGGGGGTCGCGTCGGGCGCCACGCTCGCGCGCTGGAAGCGCGGGCGGGCCTCGGCGAAGTCGAACCGCGCGAACAGCTGACGCGCGGACTGAAAGGCCTCCGTCGCGCCGAGGGACGAGACGTCCTGCGCGTCGATCGTCGTGGCCCAGGCACGATACGTGTCGAGGCTCTTGTGAACGTGTGCGAAGAAGTCACCCTGGGTCTTGAAGCCCTGCATGAGGAAGACGAGGCGGCCGGTCGGGGTGGCGATCGCCACGGACGGCGTCTCCTTGATCGAGTAGAGGTCCGAGAGCTCCGACCCGGACTTCGAGACGAGGTCCACGCGGACGGGGACCATTCCGATCAGCAGTGCCTCGAAGTCGAACGCCGGATACAGGAGTCCCTCCATCCGGCCGCACTCGCCGCAGCCCTGGCTGACGAATTCGTAGAAGACCAGCTTGTGCTGCGCCGCGGCGCGGGTGCGCGCCTCGTCGGCGCTCGCCGCCCACTCGGCGTTGCCGGGACTCTTGACCTGGCGGGTCGACGTCGCGGCCGTCGCCTCGGGATGGGGCGTCGGCTGAGGAACGGGTTCCGGTGCTGCAGTCGCCGTGCCCGCGGCGAAGCCGCCGGCGAGGAGGACGGTGAAAGCCGCTCTGGATCTCAGGGATTTCATCGGCCGAATAACCGCCGCGATTCTCTCAGAATTCCCTTCAGGGCGCCGGACGGCCTATGATGCGCGGGCGTGACGCGGAAACCGGGCCTCGCCGCCGTCAGCCTGTCGCTCGTCGCGCTCGCGGTCGCGTTTTTCGCCGCGCCTACCGTCGCCGCGCAGGGCCTCGGATGGCCGCAGTGGGGACGCACTCCCCAGCACGTGGCCTCTTCGCCCGTCAGGGCCCAATCCGCGCAGTTGATCCTCGCCGAGATCCTGTACGACCCCTTCGTCGAGGCCATGAAGGCCGACAACGACGACGAGCTGATGGCGCATTACGCGGTTCCCCTCGTCGACGACTCCGGCGACGTCTACATGGCATTCAAGACCGGGACGTACTCGGGCTTCGGGAACTGGGACACGATCACCTGGACGGTCCGCCGGCTGCACCGCAGCGACTCCGGGTTCGACCCCGTGTGGACCTTCGTCAGCGACTGGAAGCCCGAGCCGCTCGACTTCACGGGGTGGGAGCCCGTGTTCCAGCCCGCGATCTCCGGGCACGATCTCTACGTGCCGGGGCTCGGCGGCACCGTCTTCCGCGTGGATACGGCCACGGGAGTCTCCGAGGGACGCGTCAATCCCTTCGCGACGATCGATCCGAACACCTTCGTCGCCGGGGGACTCGCGGTCGCTCCGGACGGCGCCGTGATCTACGACGCCATCGCCCTCTCCGGCACGGAGCACAGCGCGGTCGGCGCCTGGCTCGTGCGCGTGGAGCCGGAGGGCGGGGCCTCGCGCGTGGACTTCGCGACGCTCGTTCCGGGCGCCCCCGCCGCGACCGACCCCTGCGAGGGAACGTTCTCGCGCGACGACCTGCCGTGGCCGCCGACACCGACGGCGGTGCCGCCCACGTTTCCGTGCGGCTCGCAGCGCCCGGGGATCAACGTCGTGCCGGCGATCGCGCCCGACGGCACCATCTACACGCTCAGCCGGGCGAATTTCATCGAGCGCTACGCCTACCTCGTCGCCGTGCATCCGGACCTCACGCCGGCCTGGAGCGCTTCGCTGCGCGGCATCCTGAACGACGGCTGCGGCGTTCTCGTTCCGATCGACGACACCAACACCGGCTGCCGCATCGGCGCGGCCGTGGGAGTCGATCCCGCGACCAACAACCGGCCCGCCGGGCGCGTCAGCGACCTCGGCACCTCGTCTCCGGTCGTCCTGCCGGACGGAACGATCCTCGTAGGGACGGAGACGACGTACAACTACGCCCGCGGGCACCTCCTCCAGTTCAATGGCGCCGGCTCCGTCCTCGCGACCTACGACTTCGGGTGGGACATCACGCCCGCGGTGTTCCCGCATGGAGGCAGCTACTCGATTCTCGTCAAGGACAACCACTACTTCGGCCCGACCGGAACGAGCGGTCGGTTCGAGATCACGTCGCTCTCGCCCGAGCTCCAGCCGGAGTGGTCCTTCCCCTCGACGCAGACGCTCGACTGCGCGCGCGATCCGTCCGGGACGATGTTGTGCGTCGACGACGGCGAGCATCCGGAGGGATTCGAGTGGTGCGTCAACCAGCCGGCGGTCGACGCGAGCGGCGTGACGTTCGCCGGCTCGGAGGACGGCTTCCTCTACTCGGTCGACAAGAGCGGCGCGCAGCGCAGGGCGCTCTTCCTCGACACGGCGCTCGGCGCGGCCTACACCCCGGTCTCGATCGGTCCGGACGGAGCAATCTACATCCAGAACAACGGAATCCTCTTCGCGGTGGGGATGGAGTCTTTCGTGCCCGCGCCGCGGACGCCGCCGGCTCGGACTCCCGAGAGCCCGGCGAGCACCCGGACGGTCGTGCGTTGAATGCGCCGGCGGCGTCGCGGCCTCGCGGCGCTGCGGCGCTACGGGGGCATAGCGTTGCTGAGGGAAGTCGATTCCGCTAGACTCCGCGCTCCGGTTTTCCGGAGCCCAGGTAGCTCAGTCGGTAGAGCAAGGGACTGAAAATCCCTGTGTCGGCGGTTCAATTCCGTCCCTGGGCACCACCCAAGCACGTTAGGACGTAAAGCGTAAAACGTAAAACGCGAGACTCGGACCGGTCACGTTTTACGCTTTTACGTTTCACGTTTAACGCTCACCGATGATTCTGAAGGTCGCCAAGCTCGGAGTGAAGACCCTGCGGTCGGTCTCGCAGGACGTCGATCCCAAGGCCGTGAGCCGGGGCGACTACGAGGCCTTCCTCTCGGACCTCGAGGACACGATGCGCGAGTACGACGGAACCGGCATCGCGGCTCCGCAGGTGTTCACGCCGCTGCGCGTGTTCCTCTACGAGGTCCATCCGGAGACCCGCAAGCGCAAGGAGCCCGACGTCCCGCTGACCGCCCTCTTCAACGCGCACTACGAGGCCGTCGGGGACGCGACCGAGGAGGACTCGGAGGGCTGCCTGTCGGTTCCGTTTCTGCTCGGCCGCGTCGTCCCGCGCTACTCGACCATCCGAGTTCGGGGCATCGACCGCGCCGGCAAGAAGGTCGACTTCGAGGCCTCCGGCTATCACGCGCGGGTCCTCCAGCACGAGATCGATCATCTCAACGGCATCGTCTATCTGGACCGCATGAAGGACATGAAGACCCTCCTCTACACGGTCAACTTCGGCTGATCCGGCGGCCGGCCGGCCTCGACGGGACCCGCGCCGTTTGAAATAGAATCGCCACATGGCGAAGAAACTGCCCGTCCACCCCCCGGCCGGAGGCGGCGGGAGTACCGGCGCCGACTTCTTCGTGACCCGGCTGGAGGAGATGGTTGGCTGGGCGCGGAAGAACTCGCTCTGGCCGTTCCCCTTCGCCACGGCCTGCTGTGGGATCGAGTTCATGTCGGTCGCGGCCGCCCACTACGACATCTCCCGGTTCGGATCGGAGGTCGTGCGCTTCTCGCCCCGCCAGGCGGATCTCCTGATCGTGGCCGGGACCGTCACGGACAAGATGGCGCCGGTCCTGCGCAAGATCTACGACCAGATGCCGGAGCCCAAGTGGGTCATCTCGATGGGGGTCTGCGCCTCCTCCGGCGGGTTCTACCGCGCCTACCACGTGACGCAGGGAATCGACGAGATCATCCCGGTGGACGTCTATGTCCCCGGCTGCCCGCCCACGCCCGAGGAGCTCATCTTCGCGATCATGCAGCTACAGAAGAAGATCGCGGCCGGCGAGAAGTCGCGCGACGGACGCTCGGCCCGCTTCGCGGCGGAACAGCCCGCGTGACGGGCGCGTGACCCTGTGAGTCTGGTCGAAGCCCCCGCCCTGTCCCCCGCCGCCGAGAGGCTGCGCGAACGGCTCGCGGAGTCGCCGGTCGCTGCGCGCGCGTCCGTCGCGGAGGGCGACCTGCCGACGATCACGGTGGGCCCGCGCGACTGGCCCGTGCTCGCGGGTTTCCTTCGCGACGACCCGGGCTGCCAGTACGACCTCTTCCTGGACCTCTGCGGTGTCGACAATCTCCGGCGGCGCGGACAGTCGACGCGCTTCGAGCTCGTCGTCCACCTCCACTCGCTGTCGCGCAACAACCACGTCCGCGTCCGGGTGGTGATCCCCGACGGAGAGTCGCCGTCCGTCCCGACCGTCGAGGAGGTTTGGCCCGCCGCCAACTGGTTCGAGCGGGAGGCCTTCGACCTCTACGGGATCGCGTTTCCGGGGCACTCGAACCTGCACCGGATCCTGTGCCACGACGCCTTCGTGGGCCACGCGCTGCGGAAGGACTACGCCCCGGGCCAGCGCTGGTTCTTCGCGGAGGAAGACCTGCGGATGCCGGAGTGGTCGAAGAAGAACGACGTGGAGATCGACCACTTCGAGACGCAGACGATCTCGATCGGACCGTCCCATCCCGCGACCCACGGGATCATCCACCTCGTCGCGCGGCTCGACGGGGAGCGCATCATCCGCGCCGAGACGATGATCGGCTACCTGCACCGCTGCTTCGAGAAGATGGCGGAGACGCACCACTGGAATCAGATCGTCCCGTATTGCGACCGGCTCAACTACGTCTCCGCGATGATCAACGGCGTGGGCTTCGTCCGCACGGTCGAGAAGATGCTCGGCGTCGAGGTTCCGGACCGCGGGCGGCTGGTGCGCACGATCCTGTCTGAGTTCTCGCGGATCATGGATCACTGCGTCTGCATCGGCGCCAACCTCGTGGACATCGGCGCGCTGACCAACTTCATCTACCTCTACCAGAACCGCGAGAACATCTACGACCTGCTCGAGGCGTGCTGCGGCGCGCGCCTGACGGTTTCGTACGTCCGCGTCGGCGGCCTCGCCGTCGACGTGCCCGACGACTTCGTGCCGCGCTGCCGCCAGCTGCTCGAGTCGATCCCCGAGTTCCTCGGCGACGTCGAGAAGCTGGTCAACGCCAACCGCATCGTGCGCAACCGGCTCTCGGGCACGGGCGTCGTGACGAAGGAGCAGGCGATCGCCTGGGGGCTGACCGGGCCGATGCTGCGGGCCTCCGGCGTGCCCTACGACGTGCGCCGCGCGCGGCCCTACGACTTCTACGACAAGCTCGACTGGGACATCCCGATCGCCTCCGACGGCGACAACTTCGCCCGCTACCTGGTGCGCATGGAGGAGATGCGGCAGTCGCTCAAGATCATCCGGCAGGCGCTGGAGATCCTGCCGGCCTCGGGGCCGGTCAGCTCCGACGACTGGCGCGTCGTGCTGCCGCCCAAGGACGCCGTCTACCACGACATGGAATCGCTGATCTATCACTTCAAGCTCGTCATGGAAGGGATCCGCGTCCCCGCCGGCGAGTGCTACGAGTGGATCGAGGGCGCCAACGGCGAGCTCGGTTTCTACGCGGTCTCCGACGGCCGCGGCGGCCCCTACCGGCTCAAGGTCCGCCCGCCGTGCTTCCCGAACATGGCGGCCTTCGAGAAGATCGTCCTCGGCGGCACCGTCTCCGACGCGGTGGCCACCCTCGGCACGCTCAACGTCATCGCGGGAGAGCTCGACCGATGAGCGGCGTCATCGACGTCTCCCGCCGCGTTCCCGACAAGCTGACGCTCCTGCAGAGGCTCTACATCCCCGAGATCCTCCGCGGCATGTCCGTGACCATCCGCCACCTCGTGCGCAACCTCGCCAACATGAAGCGGATGCCCACGATCCTCTACCCCGAGAAGAGGCGGAACTACTCGGGGCGCTTCCGCGGCAAGCACATCCTGAAGACGCGCGACGACGGATCGCTCAAGTGCGTGGCGTGCTACATGTGCCAGCAGGCCTGTCCGGCCGAGTGCATCACGATCGTCGCCGGAGAGCACCCCAAGATCGCGTACGAGAAGTACCCGGTCGTCTTCGACATCGACATGATGCGCTGCGTCTTCTGCGGATTCTGCGTCGACGCCTGCCCCAAGGACGCCATCTGGATGACGCGCAACTACGAGATGGCGTTCTTCAACCGCGAGGAGGCGATCTATTCGATCGACCGCCTCCGCGAGACGCCGGAGGAGATCCAGACGTACGGCTACGGCTACCGCCCTTACTATCCGGGCGACGGCACGACGCCCCCCACCGATGCCTCATCGCTTCCGGTCCTGCCGGGAAGCGGCGAGCGCGACCGGCTGCGGGAGGAGAAGATCGCACTGGTCGAACGGGACCGCGGGCCCGGTCCGCTGAACGCGCCCAGCCAGGCGGCGCGAAAGAGCCTCTAGTCCTCCGGATCCGTCCGTGAGCTCGAGACCCGACGGTCCTGATCCCGCCATCCGCGCCGAGACCGCGGAGCGGCCGGCGTCGGAATACCGGACGATCTTCGATGCGCGCGGCGGCCGCTACAACCACGCGAACCGCCTGTTTCCCGAGGCGCGCGCCGAGGAGGGCGACCGCATGCTCGCGCACCTCTCCCTGTCCGAGGGCGTGCGCTGGCTGGACGTGGGCGCGGGGGGCGGATTCCTCGCCGAGCGCGCCGCGGCCGCCGGACGCGGAGGCGAGCCGGTCGCCTGCGATGCGTCCGCCGTCTTCCTCTCCGAAGCCCGGGGCTACGCGCTCCGCACGGCCGGAGACTACGAGCGCCTTCCGTTTTCCGACGGAGCCTTCGGCGCGGCCGGATGCCTCGCCGTTCTGCACCACGCCGAGGCTCCGGAGAGGGTCGTCTCGGAGATGCTCCGCGTGACGGCGCGAGGCGGCCGGGTCGCCTTCGGCGACGTCGCGGCGGGATCCCACGCGGATCGCTTCCTGAACGGATTCGTCGACGCGCACACGGAGCAGGGACACGCCGGTCGATTCCGCGGCGCGCCGGAGGCCGGACGGCTTCTCGAGCTCGGGGGAGGACGCGACGTGCGCGCCGAGTCCGCGCGGATCTTCTGGAGGTTCGCGTCCCGCGTCGATGCCCGCCTCTTCTTTCGCGAGCTCTTCGGTCTGCGCGAGGACACGGAGGACGCGGACCTCGACGCCGCTATCGGCTGGCTCGGTCTCCTCGCGCTCGGGGAAGGCTACGGCCTGCCCTGGGACATGGTGTTCGCCTCGGCGGCCGCCTGATGCCTCTGCCGCCGCGGGCCCTCACCGCCCGGCTCGCCGCCTTGAGGCCCGTCCTCCGGGAGAGCGAGATCGCGGCGTGGACCGGCCTCTCCTCGGAGCGCTGGCGGCGGCTCGCGGACCGCTTTCCGGACCTCCCGCGAACGCCCGGTCCCCGCGCGGCCCGGGCCCGCCGCCGGATGGGCGAGCTCGCCGGCCTCGCCCTCTCGGGCGGGAAGTGGGATCCGCAGTGGGAGGGCCCGGAGCCGCCGCGGGGTCCCGCGGTCTACGTCACGGCCCACCTCGGGTCGCTCCTCGCGTTGCGCTACATCCTGCGCGCGCGAGGCGTGGCCGTCGCCTCCGTGATCGCCCCCTACAACTTCGAGCGTGCGGATCCCGCCGCCAAGGACGCGGTGTTCGACCGCCGCTTTCCGATCGTGTTCCCTCACGTGGTCTCCTCCGCGCACACGCACCGGCTCCGCGGCCTGCTGAAGCGGGGCAGCCTCATCCTGGCCGCGGATCTCCCGCGTCACTCGGCGAAGTCTTCGGAGTCCGAGCGGTTCGAGGCGAGCCTGCTGGGCGGCGCGGCGGATCTCGATCCGCGCCCCTTCCGCCTCGCGCGTCTCGCGCGCGTCCCCTGCCTCCCCGTGTTCCTGACGCTTCCGCGGCGGCGGTGGACGATCACGCTCGGTCGGCCCCTGCCCGCGGACAGGAACGACGCGGGCGAGGCGGCGCACCGCGCCTTCGCGCTCGCCTTCGCCGGGGCCGCCGCGCGAGCGCCCTGGGATCTGGACGGTCCGGTCTACTGGAACCGGTACGTCGCGCCGCGGCAGGCGTCTTGAGCCTCCTCTCGCGGCTCGAGGATCTCGCGCGTCAGGATCCGCGCCGCGCCGCCCTCAGGGCCGTCGCGACGGGCGGGGATGAGACGCGTCTGACCTACGGCGAACTCCTCGCCCGGATCGAGCGGCGGGCCGGCGAGCTCCAGGCGCTCGCGCTTCCTTTCCTGGCCCTGGACGGGGCTCGTCCGATCGACTTCCTGGTCGACTTCTTCGCGGCCCGCGCGCTCGAGCGCCCGGTCCTCTCGCATCCGCCCCAGCTTCCGCCCGCGCTGCGTACGCTGCGGGAGGAGGCGGTCCGGGCGGTCCGTCTGGAAACCCTCCACGACGCGGCGGCGATCTTCTATTCGTCCGGCAGTGTTGGCCCGGCGAAGGCCGTGCCGCTCTCGGACGCGAGCCTCGAGGCCGCGGCGACCGCGTTCGCGGACTGGGGAGACGTGCGCGCGGGCGACCGTCTGGCGGTCGGGCTCTCTCCGGCGCAGATCCTGGGATTCGTGCGCGGGGCGTTGAACGCGCTGTCGGTCGGGGCGGAGGCGATCTTCTACCGTCCCCTGCGGGACCCTCTGGCCGAGGCCGAGCGGCTGGGGGCGGACGCGGCCCTGCTGCCGAGCGCGCTCGTGCCCCTCTGCGCGCGCCACGCCGCGCCCGTCCGCCTCCGGGCCCTCCGCTGCGGCGGCGGGTCCGTGGCGGAGGCCGACGCGTCCGCGGTCGAGTCCGTCCGGGGCGTGCCCGTGAGGACGGGCTACGGCCTGACCGAGACGTGCGGCCTCGGCAGCCGCCAGCGGGGCGACCGGCCGCGGCGGCCCGGTACGAGCGGAGCGGTCGCGCCCGGGATGGAGGTCGCGATCGTCCGGGAAGACGGGCAGGCGTGCGGCGCGGGCGAGCTCGGCGAGATTCGCCTGCGCGGTCCGGCGGTCTTCGGCGGCTACCTCGCGCCGGAGGACCCCGATCCCTTCGACGCGGCGGGACGGCTGCGCTCCGGGGACGCGGGCTTCCTCGACGAGTCCGGCGAGCTCTGCGTCCGCGGCCGGCTCGCCTTCGCGCTGCGCTCCGGTGACCGGATCCTCTGCGCGGAGGAGGTCGAGGCCGCGTTCGCCGAGCATCCGGGCGTGGCGGAGGCGGCGGCGGCGCCGTGGGATCTCTCCTTCGGCGTCCTGCTCGTCGTGCGGGACGAATCCGAGAGATTGCTCGAAGAGATCCGGGAGCACGCCCGGCAGAGGTTGCCCGTGTTCGCGCGGCCGAAGAAGATGCTCCCGGTCTCCGCGATCCCCCGCACACCGTCGGGGAAGGTCGACCGGCGAGCGGCAACGGAATGGCTGAGCCGAACTCCATCCGGCGCGCCGCGCTGACGGTCGCGACGGCCGCGGCGCGGCTCGCCCGGGGTCGCGCGACGCCGTTCTATCTCTTCGACCGGGAGACCGCCCGCGCGTCGCTGCGCCGTTGGCGCAGGGCGACGGGAGGCGCCGAGGACGTCTCTCTCTTTTATCCGTGGAAATGCAACCGGCACGCCGCGCTGGTCGAGCTCGCGCGCGAAGAAGGCTTCGGAGCGGAGGTCACGGCCGAGGAAGACCTCCGCGCGGCGCTCGTGGCGTGGGACGGCGAAGTCGCGGCCCCAGGCCGCGCGCCCCGTAACGTCCTCTTTCAGGGCCCGGCGAAGTCCCCGGCCGCCCTGGACGCGGCGCTCTCGGCGGGAGCGTGGCTCGTGGCCGACTCCGTGGAGGACGCGGAGGCGATCCTCGAGCGGGCGCGTGTAATGGGCGTTTCGCCGCGCTACATCCTGCGGTTCCGCGCCGCGTCCTCGGAGCCGTCCCAGCGGGGCTTCGGTCTGACGCCGCGCGGCGTCGCGTCCTTCGGCGCGCGGGTCGCCCGGGAGGGCGCGCCCCTGCCCGAGGGGCTCGCGTTCCACCTGGGAACGGGGCTCGCGTCGCCCGCTTCATACGTCGCCGCGATCCGGGAGGCCGGGCGGCTCGCGGGCGTCCTGGATTCGCTCGGAATTGCGGTGAGAGTCCTCGACGCGGGCGGCGGGTTCGCGGCCCAGGGGGAGGCCCGTCGCGACGCGCGCGGCCGGATCCGCGGCCGCGCCGCCTCGCCGGAGGCCTTCCTTCGTGCGATCCGGGCCGCCGCCGGCCGGAGCTTGCCCGGCGCGCAGCTCCTCCTCGAGCCGGGCCGGGCGATCGCGTCGGACGCCTTCCACCTCGTCACGCGGGTCGTGCGAACGACCGAGCGCCGGGTGTACGTCGACGCGTCGCGGATGGGACACGCCTTCTTCGTGCCGCGCGGGCGGCATCCGTACCGGCCGGTGCCGCGGCGCCCGGGGCGCGGCTCGCTCGAGGTGCGCGGGCCGCTGCCGACGAACCTCGACCTCTTCGCCGAGCGCGTCTCGATCGGCCGTCCGCGGGAGGGGGACCTCCTCGTGATCGAGTCGGTCGGCGCCTACAACCTCATCGCGGCGAATGCCTGGTCCGGCGGCGTCCCGGAGGTCGTGGAGCTGCGCGACGCGGAGGAGTAGCTTCTAGGTGGCAGGGTGGCCGTCGGTCCGGTGCACGGACTCGACGGTGGTCTTGATCTCGGCGTCCGAGAGACCACGCTCCTTGAGCTGCGCGGCGAGCCGGGCCTCGGAGAGGCAGACCCCGCAGCCGGCCGCGTGCAGGTCGGTGAAGCAGGTCAGAAGCGTCTTGTGGCGGTACATGGGGCTTTCGGCGCACTCGCAGAAGCAGTGAATCGCGTCGAGGGTCGCCGGATACTTGAGGGCGATCGCGTAGCCCTGCGCCACGTCGGGCTCCTTCGCGAACTTCTCGGGCGGCAGGGTCGGCCGCCGCTCCTTGCAGGCTGCGCAGGCGTTCGTCGTCGCCGGCGTGGGCTTCGGCTGCGGCTTCGGAGTCGGGGCCGCGGCGGCGAGGACGGAGGCGGCGAGAGCCAGAGCGAGGCCGACGATCACGGGATCCCTCGGCCTGCGGCCTCGGGATGACCCTCGCGCGCGCGAGCGCGGCGCGAAAGTCACTTCAAACTCTCCATGATCGCGTCGAGCGTCTCCTTGGGCGGGCGCAGGCGCTCGTCCGGCAGCTCAACGAGGGGCTTCGGTCCGACGCCCGACAGCTCGAGGAAGTCCTTCTTCGTCGGCTCCACGTAGATGAGCCCCGTCAGGAACTCGGTCTTCTCCTGCGACTCCAGGCAGAGCGCGAGCGCGCCCCGCTTGTCGGTGGCGTCGTAGTCCGTGCGCAGCTTGCGGAGCCGGATCCGGGACCCGTCGTGGAGCGCGATCTCCTGGGTCGTGCCCGGATCGTACTCGACCGTGATGTCCTCGAAGTAGGGGATGAAGCCGATCTCCTGGATCGGGATCTCGTGCTCCTTGGCCCATTTGTACGACTTGGTCGAGGACTCGTGGTTGTTGAACGTGACGCACGGCGAGATCACGTCGAGCAGCGCGGTCCCCCGGTGCGCGAGCGCGCCCTTCAGGAGTCCCACGAGCTGCTTCATGTCGCCGGAGAACGAGCGGGCCACGTATCCGCAGCCGAGCTCGATCGCCATCGCGCAGAGGTCGATCGCCGGGAGGTCGTTCACGACGCCCGTCTTCAGCCTGGAGCCGGGGTCCGCGGTGGCGGAGAACTGGCCCTTGGTCAGCCCGTACACGCCGTTGTTCTCGACGATGTAGACCATCGGCACGTTGCGGCGCAGCAGGTGGACGAACTGGCCGGCGCCGATCGAGGCGGTGTCGCCGTCGCCCGATACGCTGACGGAGACGAGCGACGGGTTGACCATCATCGCGCCCGTCGCGACCGAGGGCATGCGTCCGTGCACGGCGTTGAAGCCATGGCCGCGGTCGGCGAAGTACGCCGTGGTCTTCGAGGAGCAGCCGATTCCCGACATCTTCGCGATCTTGTACGGCGGAATCGACATGTCGTAGATGGCCTGGGTGATCTGGCGGGTGATGACGTCGTGGCCGCAGCCCACGCACAGCGTGGACTTCAGCCCGCCGTAGTCCTTGACGGTCAGTCCGGCGCGGTTCGCGGGAAGGGAAGCGCCCGAGGTCGTCGTGGCGGTCTCTCGCGTGGACATTACTTCTTCTCCCCGGCCTCGATTCCCTCGACCACAGTCTCGGCGTCGAGGGGGAAGCCGTCGTAGTGGCGGATGGAGATCAGGCGCCCGCATTCGACGCCCATCTCAAGCCGCAGCAGGTCGTACATCTGTCCGTCGCGGTTCTGGTCGATGACGTAGACGCGATCGTGCGCGCGAATGAAGGCCTGCGTCTCCGGAGACGCCGGGAGCGCGCGCAGCCGGAGGTAGTCGAGCGTCAGTCCCTTCCTCGCCAGGACCGCGCGGGCCTCCTCGACGGCGAAGTCCGAGGAGCCATAGGCGATGATCCCGACGGGAGAGCCCGAGCCGGAGACGATCGGGTGCGGGACCGTCTTGCGCGCCGTCTCGAACTTCCGCGCGAGGCGGTCCATGTTGTTCTTGTAGTCGTCCGGGCGCTCCGTGTACGTGGCGCGGTCCGTGTGGCCCGAGCCGCGCGTGAAGTACGCCGCGGCGGGGTTGTCCACGAAGCCGGGGAGCGTGCGGTAGGGAATCCCGTCTCCGTCCACGTCGCGATACCGCGCGAACTCCTTGAACTTCGCGACGTGCGCCTCGAACTGCTCCTTCGTGCGAAGCACCTTGCCCCGGTCGAACCCCTTCTCCGGATAGGGGAAGGGGTCCGCCATCCAGTTGTTCATGCCGAGGTCGAGGTCCGTCATCAGGAAGACGGGCGTCTGAAAGCGCTCGGCAAGGTCGAAGGCGTCCATCGCCATCTCGTAGCACTCCTCCACCGAGGAGGGGAGCAGCAGGATGTGCTTGGCGTCCCCGTGCGAGAGGTAGTAGGTCGAGGTGATGTCGCCCTGCATCGTGCGCGTCGGCAGCCCGGTGGAGGGGCCGACCCGCTGCACGTCGACGATGACGGCCGGGATCTCGGCGTAGTAGCCGAGGCCGGTGAACTCCGACATCAGCGAGATGCCCGGGCCGGAGGTCGTCGTCATCGCGCGCGCGCCCGCCCAGGAGGCGCCGAGCACCATCCCGAGCGCGGCGAGCTCGTCCTCCGCCTGGACGACCGAGAGCGTGGGCTCCCCGGTCTCCGGGTCGAGACGGTGCTTGGCCGCGTAGTCCATCAGGGATTCGGCGAGCGAGGAGGACGGCGTGATCGGATACCACGACAGGAACTGGACGCCGGCCATCATGCAGCCGATCGCGGTGGCGGCGTTTCCCTCGATGATGATCTTGCCGGCGGTCTTGTTCATGCGCTCGAGGCGGAACGGGTCGCGCTTGGTCAGGTTCTTCTGCGCCCAGTCGAGCCCGCCGCGGATCGCCTTCATGTTGATCTCGACGGCAGCCGCCTTGCTCTTGAATTGCTTCGCGACGGCCTTCTCGACCTCGGCCATGTCGATGTCGAGCAGCCATGCCGCGACGCCGACGTAGATCATGTTGACGGCGAGGCGCCGCAGCTTGCCGTCCGAGACCAGCTCGAGCACCAGCTTCTGGAACGGCACGGCGTAGAAGTGCACGTCGTCCCGCTGCCCCTCGAGCTTCAAGCTCTCCTCGTAGATCACGGCCGCGCCCGGCGCCACGGTGCGGACGTCCTCGTGGGCCGTCTCGGGGTTCATGCAGATCAGCACGCCGACGTCGCGGCGGCGGGCGATGAATCCGTCCTTGGAGGCGCGGATCGTGAACCAGGTGGGCAACCCCTGGATGTTGGATGGAAAGAGGTTCTTCCCCGAGACCGGAATGCCCATCTGGAAGATCGAGCGCATCAGGATGGTGTTGGAGGACTGGCTCCCGGAGCCGTTGGCGGTCGCCACGTGGATCGAGAAGTCGTTGAGGACGGGGGACCTGCGGGCGGCCTCGGCACGCTGTTCTTCGAGGACGGCTGTCGACATGAGTCTCCTTTGGCGGGTGCGCCCCGCGGAGCTGTGAATGATACCAAAGCGATTCCGCGCGTTCCGTGATCCGGCGCCGGTAGAATCCGCCGCCGGGAGGGATCTGCATGCGGCATTGGACGAAGGGTCTGCCTCTGGGTGTCCTGCTGGCGGTGTCCGCGACGCTCGCGGGCGAGACGGGGCGCCCACTGCGGTTCGAGGAGATGGTGAAGCTCGGACGCCTGGGCGGCTTCTCCGTTTCGTCGGACGGCGGCCGCATCGCCTATGCGGTCGGCATCCCGGACGTCGACGCGAACGCGACCCGCTCGCAGATCTGGCTGGTCCCGGCCGCAGGAGGCGCCGCCGCGCCGCGCCGGCTGACCGACGGCGAGAAGGACTCCGACCCGAGATTCTCTCCGGACGGACGGCGGCTCGCATTTCTCTCCAACCGCGAGAACGGGATGCAGATCTGGATCCTCGACCTCTCCGCTGGAGCGCCGGTGCGCGCGACCTCGTTCCCGACCGGCGTCGACGCGTTCACGTGGACGCCCGACGGCGCCTCCTTCCTGATCCAGTCCGACGTCTTCCCCGAGTGCACGGACACGGCGTGCCTCGAGCGCATGGTCAAGGCGCGCGAGGCGGCGAAGGTCAAGGGGCGTATCGCCGAGCGCCTCCTCTTCCGCCACTGGGACAGCTGGAAGGACGGGACGCGGACGCACATCTGGAAGGTGCCGGCCGCGGCATCGGGAGCCGTCGCCGCCGTGGACCTGACGCCGGGCAACCGCGACGCGCCGCCCTTCGAGATCGGCGGGGGAGGAGCCTGGAGCGCGTCGCCCGACGGCAAGGAGCTCGTCTATCCCTCCAACCTCGACAAGCTCGAGGCGCTCTCGACCAACGCCGACCTCTTCCTCACGCCGCTCTCCGGCACGGGCGCGGCGCCGGCCCGGAACCTGACGGCGGCGAATCCCGCCTTCGACGGCTCCCCGCGCTTCTCCCCCGACGGGAAGTGGATCGCCTACCGCGCGCAGAAGCGGCCCGGTTTCGAGTCGGACCGCTTCCGCCTGATGCTGCTCGACCGTGCGAGCGGCGCGTCCCGGCCGCTGACCGAGGCGTTCGACGCGTGGGTCGGCGAGTTTCGCTGGGCGCCCGACTCGAAGTCCCTCGTCTTCACCGCGCAGATGGGCGGGCGCGAGTCGCTCTACAAGGTCGGGATCACCGGCGGCGCGCCTTCGATCCTGTGGAAGGGCGGAGCGATCCCCGGGCTCGAGATCGCGGGGGGGCGGATCTTCTTCACCGCGAGCGCGCTGACGCATCCCCCCGAGATCTGGAGCGTCGGCCTCGACGGCTCCTCGCCCTCCGCCGTCACGCACGTCAACGACGCGCGCCTGGCCGAGATCGCGATGGGCGAGACCTCGGAGCGATTCACCGACTCCTCGGACGGGAAGAAGCTCGAGGCCTGGGTCGTCAAGCCGCCCTTCTTCGATCCTTCGCGCAAGTACCCGGCCGTCTTCTTCATCCACGGCGGTCCTCAGGGCGCCTGGGAGGACGGCTGGTCCACGCGCTGGAACCCCGAGGTCTGGGCCGCCTACGGCTACGTGGTGTACGCCGCGAACCCGCGCGGCTCGACGGGGTTCGGCCAGGACTTCCTCGACGCCATCAGCGGCGACTGGGGCGGTCAGGTCTACGACGACCTGATGAGGCAGGCCGACGACCTCGCGTCGCTGCCCTTCGTGGACAGGAGCAGGATCGGGGCGGCGGGCGCCTCGTACGGCGGCTACATGATCAACTGGATCGCCACCCACACGCAGCGCTTCGCGGTCCTCGTCTCGCACGACGGGAACTACGACCTGGCGGGGTCGAACCTCGAGACCGAGGAGCTGTGGTTCCCCACCTGGGAGCTCAAGGGCTGGCCCTGGAACTCGGACCTCTACCGGAAGTGGAGCCCGTCGACGTACGCCCAGAACCTCAAGACGCCGATGCTCGTGATCACGAGCGAGAAGGACTTCCGTGTCCCCTTCGGCCAGGGACTTCAGCTATTCACCGCTCTGCAGGTGCAGGGCGTTCCCTCGAAGCTGTTGACCTTTCCGGACGAGGGTCACTGGGTCCTCAAGCCCGGGAACTCGTGCCTCTGGCACAACACGGTCATGGACTGGCTGCACACGTACCTCGGGGGAGCGGAGGCGGATCCGAAGGGACTGGCACTGGCATACAGCGTCACGAAGTAGGAGGCGGCTTCTTCCCGGGACGTCGGGCCCGGTCTCGCAGCGCGTCGCCCGCGCGAAGGGCACGCTCCGTGAGGCTTCCGGGCCGTACCCGCATCGAGCCGCGGCGGACGTCGCCGATGGTGGTTTCCAGAGTCATCTCGAGGCCGGCCGACTTGGAGAAGCCGAGCTTCTGGCTGGCGTAGACGCTGCGGTGCCCAACGATGAGAAACGCCGTTGCCGCGCAGAGCGCCGCGTAGACGCTGACCTCCGTGGGCAGGAGCTCGATACCCATGACGGCCGCGGCGATCGGCGTGTTCGCCGCCGCGGCGAGGACGGCCACGAACCCGAAGGCCGCGAAGGCCCCGACCGGGAGGCCGGCGGCGTGCGCGAGCGCGGCTCCGCCGGACGCGCCGATGAAGAAAAGGGGCGTCACGATTCCGCCGCTGCCGCCGGTCTCGAGGGTGACCGACGTGGTGAAGATCTTCAGGAGAAATGCCGCGAGGGTAAATTGCGCAACGCCGTTCAGGGCCTCCCCGATCGTGTCCGTTCCCAGGCCCGCGTACCGGCCGCCGGCCACCGAGTAGAAGACGGCCAGGATCAGCCCGCCCGCGGCCGCCGTCCAGTAGGGGTGCGGGCCGAATCGCCGGATGAGCTTCTCGATGCCGCGCATGCTCTCGATCAGGATGAGCGCCATCAGTCCGAAGGCGATGCCGAAGAGCAGGGAAAGGCCGACGAGGGTGGTCTGTCCCAGGGCGCCGAGGCTCTCGTGGACCGTCGGGATGGGGGGAGGGACGCCGCACACGAGGTGGCCGACGATGCCGGCCACGAGGCACGGGAAGAGCACCGGGTACTCGATGCGGCCGAGCGCGAGCACCTCGATCCCGAAGAGCGCCCCCGAGATCGGCGTCCCGAAGACCGAGGCGAACCCGGCGCCGATGCCGCAGATCACGAGGCGCCGGCGGTCCTCGTCGTTCAAACGGAGGCGATCGGCGAAGAAGCTCGTGATCGCGGCGCCGATCTGCGCGCAAGGGCCCTCCTTTCCGACGGAGCCCCCGAAGGCGAGGGTGATCACGGTCGCGATGAGCTTGATCGGCGCGACCTGCCAGTCGATCCGGCCCGAGCGGGTGTGCACGGCGGCGATGACCGCCTCGGTCCCGTGGCCTCGCGCGTCGGGGGCGAAGCGCCGCACGAGCCACACGGCGAGCGGCAGCGCCAGGGGGAGGAGCGCCCAGGCCCCGAATGGGCCCACGCGCAGCCGCCCGGTGGCGGCGGTGCTGTATGCGAGCGCCGCGAGGAAGCCGCGGGTGCCGAGCCCCACGCACACTCCCGCGACGGCGCCGAGCAGCGCCCACTTCGAGGTGCTGATCAGCAGTGCGGTGTGCTCGGCGTACCAGCGCCCCTCGTCAGACAGACGGGGCCGGGGGAGCGGGGTTTTCTCGGCGGATGGTTCCGCGGAGGACTCCCCGGGGGACTCGTCGCTCACACGGGGCTTTCGAAGGAACGGGGCGCCCCTCCGCGCTCCCGGAGATTCTCCTCCTCCATCAGCCGGTGTCGCGCCGAGAGAATGCCCGAGCGCCCCAGATATCCCACGAGCTTCATCGGGTCGGCCCGGTCGACGACCGGCAGCCGGCCGATGTCGTTCTCGAGCATGCGCTCGACGGCGTCGCGAATGAGCTCGTCCTCGTAGGCGACGATCAGGCGGCGCGAGCCCCCGTCCAGGACCGCGGTATCGCCTTTCGCGTCCTTCTCCAGGCCGCGCATGAGGTCGCTGCGCGTGATGATCCCCGCGAGCTTGCCGGCGGCGTCGACGATGGGCGTGCCCTGGCGGCGAGCCAGCTCGGGCTCCCGGCGGAGGCGCTCGGAGAGCTCGCGGAGGCTCGTCGCGGTCGAGATGGTCGGGACCTTGCGGTCCATCACCTCGCCCACGCGGTGCACGTCGAAGGGATCGACGGTGTACTCGCGGAAGATGTGATGGCCGCGCCGGGCCACCTTCTCGGTCAGGATCGAGCGGCGCATCAGGAGCACCGTCACGGCGTGCGCGCACGTGCACGCGACGAGAAGCGTCGGCAGGAGGTTCCAGTCCCCCGTCAGCTCTGCGGTGAACAGCATCGCGGTCAGCGGCGAGCGCATGGTGCCGCCCATGATCGCGGCCATGCCGACGGTGGCCCAGAGGCCCGTGCCGCCGTGGGGGAGCAGCGAGGAGAACACGGCGCCGAGCGAGCCTCCCATCATCAGGAGGGGGGCGAGGACCCCGCCGGACGTGCCGGAGCCCAGGGCGAAGGACCAGACGACCGCCTTGGTCACCGCCAGTCGCGCCGCGGCTCCCGGCGCCACCGAACCCCCGAGCAGGCCGTGGATCGACTCGTACCCGACGCCGAGGACGCGCGGGTCGATCAGGCCGCCGATCCCGATGCCGAGCCCGCCGATCGCCGGCCACCACATCCAGTGGATCGGGAGCTTCAGGAACAGGTCCTCGCAACCATAGACCAGCGCCGTGAGGAGCCCCGAGGCGAGTCCGGCGACGAGACCGAGTCCCGCCGCCGCCAGGAGCACGGATCCGGGCTGCATCGCGTGGCCGGGCACCGGGAAGACCGGACCCGCTCCGAGGAGGGGAACGCGGGCGACCGAGGCGGTCGCCGCCGCCAGCGACACCGGGATGAAGCTGCGGGGCTTCCATTCGAAGAGGAGGAGCTCGACCGCGAGGAGCGTCGCGGCGACGGGCGAGGCGAAGATCGCGGACATGCCGGCCGCCGCGCCCGCCACCAGGAGCGTCTTGCGTTCGGCCGAGGAGAGGTGGAAGAGCTGGGCGAAGAGCGAGCCGAACGCCCCGCCGGTCATGATAATCGGGCCCTCGGCGCCGAACGGCCCGCCGGTCCCGATCGAGACGGCCGAGGAGATCGGCTTCAGGATCGCGACCTTCGCGTCCAGTCGGCTCCGTCCGATCAGGATCGCCTCCAGGGCCTCGGGGATCCCGTGTCCGCGGATGCGGTCCGAGCCCCAGCGCGCCATCGCGCCGATGACGAGACCGCCGACGATCGGAATGAAGATGCTCCAGACCGCGAGCGGCTGGGAACCGGGGGACACGAACGTGGAGGAGAACCGGCCGAAGTAGGCCAGGTTCGTGATGACCGCGATCAGCCACACGAGCACCCAGGCCACTCCGGCGGCGATCGCTCCGACGGCAATCGCCATCGCCGACAGGATCCAGACGCGCCGGTCCGTGGAGTAGTCGCCGAGCCGCTCGCGCGCCGAGCTCACGCCCGCCGTCCCTGCGAGCGCGGTGCCAGGTGGGGGACGGACGGGACCGCCCGCCGGAGACCCGCAAGCTCGCGCAGGTGCAACGAAACCAGCCTCGAGATGGTTCGCCGGCCCTTCGCGGTCAGCACGACGCGGACGCGGCGGCCGTCGTCCGGGTCGGCGCGGCGAGCCACGAGCCCCGCGCGCTCGCAGCGGTCGATCAGGCCGACCGCGCTCTGGTGCCGGACCTGAAGCTTCTCGGCCATCTCCGCGACGATGGGGGCCCGGCCGCCGAAGCTGCGTATGAAGAGGAGGAGCTGGTACTGGCCGGGCGAGATCCCGACGTCCCGGGCGGCGTCCTCCGAGAAGCGGAGGAACTGCCGGAGCGCGTAACGGAAGCGCGCGAGGCGCTGATAGTCCACTTCCTTGAGTCCGTTCCTCGCGCTGGCCATGCGCCGATCATATCGCAACGCGATAGAAAGGAAGAAGGAAAATGAAATATATCGCACCGCGATGGAGTTTCTCGCCCCAGAAGAGGAGGGAATTCCATGAAGAGACTGCGTCCAATAGCGACCGGCGTGGCCGGGATGCTGACCCTTGCCCTGGGCCTGCTGGGTCTCACGGGATGCGCCAAGAAACGACCGACCACGGCGGCCGAGGCCCGGCCCGCCGCGTCCCAGGAGGCGCCGGCGACGGCGGTGGCGCCGCCGAGATCCGCCGCGCCGGTGCACGACGTCGAGGCGGACGTCCTGTCCCAGGACCTCGCCACGATCAACAAGAAGGGCTACCTTTCGGACGCGTTCTTCGATTACGACGCGTCCGCGCTGAGGGACGACGCGCGGGGCGACCTGGCGAAGGACTCCTCCTGGCTCAAGAAGTTCCCGTCCGTCCACGTCCTGCTCGAGGGGCACTGCGATGACCGGGGGACCGAGGCCTACAACCTGGCGCTCGGCGAGCGGCGGGCCGAGGCGGCGCGCCAGTACCTGGTCTCGATGGGAGTGCCGGACGACCGCGTCCGCATCGTCTCCTACGGGAAGGAGCGTCCCTTCTGCCAGGCGGACGACGAGACCTGCTGGCAGCAGAATCGTCGGGATCACTTCGTCGTAACCGCCAAGTAGCCGGGTCGGCGCATGAAGCTGCCGGGCGCCGTCGATTCGTCGGCGGAGTCACGCAAGTCCCTGAGGCGCCCGCAGCTTATGCGCCTCCCTAGACTCCGCGGCCCCTTGATCCCTCAGGGTCCGGAGCTGTCCGCCGCCGGCACGCAACGTCCAGCCGCCCAGGCGCGCAGCGCCGCGATCTCCTCGGCGCGGAGCACGGAGAGGGGGCGCGTGGAGCGGATCGCCACGAGGAGCGCCGCCGTGTCGAGCGGGTAGCCGCCCGCCCGGGCCTCGTAGAGCGCCGAGACGACGACCTGCTCGATCTCCGCACCCGAGAAGCCGGCCGACGCCTGGCCCAGCGCCGCCCCGTCGAAGCGGGCGGGGTCCTCGCCCCGCCGCGCGAGGTGCAGCCTGAAGATCTCGGTCCGCGCGGCCGCGTTGGGCAGGTCGATGAAGAAGACCTCGTCGACCCGGCCCTTGCGCATGATCTCCGGCGGCAGCTGCCGGACCGAGTTCGCCGTGGCGACGAAGAAGACCCGGGACGCCCGTTCCTGCATCCACGTCAGGAGCGTGCCGATGAGCCGCTTCGAGACCCCGCCGTCGGACTCCGAGGACTCGGAGGACGCGAACGCCTTCTCGATCTCGTCGATCCACAGGACGCAGGGCGCCATGCGTTCGACGCGGCGCAGGGCGTCCCGGAGGTTGCGCTCGGACTCGCCCACGAAGGGCGCGAGGAGCCGTCCGGCGTCGAGCGCGAGCAGGGGGAGGCCCCACGTCGACGCGATCGACTTGGCCGCAAGGCTCTTGCCGCAGCCCTGGACTCCCAGCAGCAGGATCCCCCGGGGCGGATCCAGAGGCTTCGGGCCGCCCGGGGTCGTCGTCGGGAGGAACCCCACCCGGCGCGTCGCGATCCACTTCTTGAGCTTCTCGAGGCCGCCCACCTGCTCGAGCCCCTCCGGCGCCGGAATGAACTCGAGGAGGCCACCGCCCTCCACCAGCCCCTTCTTCATCTCGCGGATCCGTGGGCGGTCCGCGGCGGTCAGCGCGTTGTCCTCGACGATGGCCCGGGCGAGGGCGCGCTCGGCCTCGAACATGGTCAGCCCCTGGAGGTCCGAGACGATTCCCTCCGCGTCCTCCCGCGTGAGCTCGACGCGACCGCGCGGATTCTCGCTGGGGAGGCGGCGCGCCACGCGGCGGAGCAGGTCGCGGAGCTCGTCGGCGCCGGGGAGGGCGAAGTCGAAGCGGACGGCGATGTCCTCGAGCTCGGGCTTCGTGGGGATCGACGGTGAGACGAGGACGATCGTCCGGGAGGAGCCCGCGAACTCCTGCGCGGTCTCACGGAGCAGGCGAAGCGTCGCCGCCTGTTCGAGCTGCGCGACGGGGTCCTTCAGGAGCCAGGTCCCGTCGCCCGAGGTCGCGCGGACGGTCCGCAGCGCGAATGCGAGGTCGACCGACTTCTCCGAGTCCGCCGGATGCGAGGGCAGAAGACCGCTCGCCGCGCTCCAGGTCCACAGCGGGAGGGTGAGCTCGCTCGAGACGGCGCGGACGAGGGCCTCGAAGCGCTGCTCCTCGACGGTCTCGCAGACCACCAGCGGATGGCGGGACCGAAGGAGGAGAGCGAGGTCGCGGGCCGTGATGTCCAACTGGGTATAGTCTACCCAGTCGTCCTCATCCACCCGGACCTGCGCGATGCAACGAATCGAAGGAAACCGTTCGAGTCGAGCGCGTCGGCGCGCGCGGCGGGACGGGCGCTCGTGACGCCCTCGAGAGTGGTGTCGCTGTGCCCCTCGATCACCGAGACGATCGTGGCGATCGGCGGCCTCCGGCGCCTCGCCGGCGTCACGCGCTACTGCACGCGGCCGAGCGGACCGCTGTGGGGCCTGCCGCGCGTGGGCGGCACGAAGAGCCCGGACATCGCCCGGATCCTGGACCTGAAGCCCGATCTCGTCTTCGCGAACGCCGAGGAGAACCGGCGCGAGGACGTCCAGGCTCTCCGCGACGCAGGCATCGAGGTCGACGTCACGCTCCCGAAGACGGTCGCGGAGGTCCCCGAGACGATCCGCCGGTGGGGCCGCCTGCTCGGCACGACGGACGAGGCCGAGCCGCTGGCCGCCCGCATCGAGGAAGCGGCCGCGGCGCTCGCCGCCAGGAGAGGCGACGGCTCCTTCCGCTATGCGTACTGGATCTGGAAGGACCCGTGGATGACGGTCTCCGACGATACCTACGTGGCTGACCTGCTATCGCTCGTGGGCGGGAAGAACGCGTACGGCAAGGACCCGGTCCGCTATCCGACGACGACTCCGTCGGAGGCGCTGGCGCGCGAGGCGAGGGTCCAGATCTTCGCGAGCGAGCCTTATCCGTTCAGCGAGGAGAAACACGGGGAGCTCACCGCCCGGCTCTTCGGAACGACCACCCACCGCGTGTTCGTCGACGGGGACGACTTCTGCTGGCACGGCGTCCGAACGCTGCAGGGGTTGGTGGCCGCGCAGAGCCTAATAAAATTAAACGATTGACGTAGAATTCCTTATTTCATTCGGCTTCTCTGACTCCTCGGCCGGTTCCGGCGATCTCCGGGGTGGCAACCACATTGCAAGGACGCGCGACGTCGCGGCATAGACGCGTCAAAGGGGGTTCCCATGAGTGGTCGACGTCTCCTTCTCGGGCTCGCGGTCGCGGGAGTCGCGCTCTTCCTCTACTTCTCGAAGACCCAGGTCAACCCGGTCACCGGGGAGAAGCAGCACATCGCGATGAGCGTCGACCAGGAGAAGGCGCTCGGCCTCCAGTCGGCGCCGCAGATGGCGGCGCAGATGGGAGGCGAGGTCGATCCGTCGGACCCGGACGCCGCGCGCGTGAAGGCCGTCGGGCGGCGGATCGTCGAGCGGAGCAACGCCGGCCGCAGTCCCTACGCCGATTCCTTTCAGTATCACCTCCTCCGCGACCCGGAGACGGTCAACGCGTTCGCCCTGCCGGGCGGCCAGATCTTCGTCACCGAGGGCCTGCTGCACCGGCTGACGTCCGAGGCGCAGATCGCCGGGGTCCTGGGCCACGAGACCGGGCACGTGGTGCACCGCCATTCCGCCGAGCAGATGGCGAAAGGGCAGCTCGGCGCTCTCCTGGGGGCGGCCGCCGGCGTGGCTTCCGACGACGGCAGCGGCCGGGGGCGCAACGCGCAGGTGATCGCCGCCACCGTGAACCAGATGATGCAGCTGCGCTACAGCCGCCAGGACGAGTCCGAGGCGGACCGCTACGGCGTCGACGCGATGGCCGACGCCGGCTACGAGCCCCGGGCGATGCTCGAGGTCCTCGAGATCCTGAAGCAGGCGGCCAGTGGCCCCCGTCCGCCGGAGATCCTTTCGAGTCACCCGTTGCCGGAGACGCGGATCGCGGAGCTCGAGGCGTACCTGAAGGAGAAGGGGAAGTAGCTCACGGCCTACAGCTCACAGCAAACAAGCCTCCTCGTCAGTCTGGCTGAAAGCCGTGAGCCGTGAGCCGTGAGCTGATAGCTTCTTCCGATGAGACTGGCAACCACCGCCGTTCTTCTGTTCCTTTCGTTCTCGACCGCGACAACCGCGCAATCTCCTCCCCCCGCGCCCGTCACCGTCATCCACGCCGGAACGCTGATCGACGGGGTCTCCGCAGCGCCGCGCCGCAACCAGGCGATCGTGATCCGGGCCGGCCGCATCGAGAGCGTGGCGGACTGGTCCGACGGCCGCGTGCCTTCGGGCGCGAGCGTCGTCGACCTCTCCTCGGCGACCGTCCTGCCCGGGATGATCGATGCCCACACCCACGTCTTCCTCCAGGGCGAGGTGCCCGCCGAGGGCGGCTACGACGCCGAGCTGCTGAAGCAGGGGCTGGCCCTCCGGGCGGCGCGCGCCACGGTGTCCGCTCGCCGAGCGCTCGAGCAGGGCTTCACGACGATCCGCGACGTGGAGACCGAGGGCGCGGGCTACGGCGACGTCGGCATCAAGCAGGCGATCGAGCGGGGCTACATCCCGGGGCCGCGGATGTTCGTCGTGACCCGCGCGATCTCGACAACCGGCGGCTATCCGCTGGAAGACTTCGCGCCCGAGCTCGACATGCCCAAGGGCGCCCAGCTCATCGACGGCCCGGTCGAGGCGCGCAAGGCCGCGCGCGAGCAGCTCTCGAACGGCGCCGACTGGCTCAAGGTCTACATGACGCATCGCTCCTGGGTCGACGCGCAAGGGAAGCTCGTCTCGCAGCCCACGCTGACGGTCGAGGAGCTCAGGGCGGTCGTAGACGAGGCGCACGGCTGGGGCCGCAAGGTCGCCTGCCACGCCTACGGCGGGATCGGTCTGCACCGCGCGCTCGACGGCGGATGCGACTCCATCGAGCACGGGCTCGACCTGGACGACTCCGCGATCGCCCAGATGGTCCGCCAGGGCACCTGGTTCTGCCCGACGATGAGCGTGTACTACAAGGAGTGGGCGCCGGAGGGCACGCCGGAGGGGATCCGGGACCGCGCGCGGGCGGCCGTCCACGGCCCGTCGCTGCGCAAGGCGTGGAAGGCCGGGGTCAAGGTCGTCTTCGGCACCGACGTCGGCGGATTCCCATGGAGCGAGCCCATCGCCGACGAGTTTCCACGGATGGTCGAGTTCGGGATGCCGCCGATGGCCGCGATCCAGGCCGCGACCTCGAAGGCGGCCGAGATGCTCGACATGAGCGGCCGGCTCGGCGTACTGGCGCCGGGCGCTTACGCAGACGTGGTGGCGGTCAAGGGCGACCCGCTCGCGGACGTGTCCGTCCTCAAGAACGTCTCCTTCGTGATGAAGGACGGGAAGGTCTACCTGAACCGGAACGACCCGCGGTAACGGCTGGAGTTACGCCCTCCGCCCGTTCAGGAGGGCCAGGAACTCCTCGCGCACCGACTGGGTGTTGAAGATCCCCCGGATCGCCGAGGTCACGGTCAACGCCCCGGGCTTCTTGATGCCGCGCATCTCGACGCAGAGATGCCGCGCCTCGATGACGACCATGACGCCCTGGGGATCCAGCTTCTCGGCCATGTAGCTCGCGATCTGCTCGGTCAGCCGTTCCTGCAGCTGCGGGCGGCGGGCGTAGAACTCGACGATCCGCGCCATCTTCGAGAGCCCCACGATCGACTCGTTCGGGATGTAGGCGACGTGGGCGTGGCCGTAGAACGGCACGAAGTGGTGGGAGCAGAGCGAGTAGAAGGGGATGTCGCGCTCCATGACCATGGCCGTGTACCGTTCGTCGTTGGGGAAGAAGGTCACCTTCGGCTCGGCGCCTTCGGACAGCCCCTGGAAGAGCTCGAGGTACATCTTGGCCACGCGCTCGGGCGTCTCCGTCAGGTTCGGATCGCTCAGGTCGAGACCGAGGAGGTTGATGATCTGGCGGAAGCGGTCCGCGATCGCGGCGATGCGCTCGGTGTCGTCGAGCGTCGGGACGTGGGGGGCCTCGCCCACGGCGGCCCCGTTCCTGGCGTTCTGACCTCGTCGCGGCTTCGCGGGCGACTCCCCGGAGCGGGACCGGGCCAACTAGGCCGCCCGCGCCTTCTCGAGGAGCGCCTGGATGTCGCGGGCGACCGGGATGTCGCTCGCCACGATCTCCTTGATCCGGCCGTCCTTGCCGACGATGAAGGCGGTGCGCGCCGAGATGCCCTTCTCGGGCAGGTAGACGCCGTACTTCTCGGCCACCGCGCCCCGGGGCTGGAAGTCCGCCAGGAGGGGATAGGTGATGCCCTGCTGGGCGGCGAAGGCCCGGTGGGCCCAGATCGAATCGACCGAGATGCCCAGGACCTCGACGCCGTCGCCGCCGGAGGACGGGAGCATCTGACCGCAGGCCTTGGTCTCGCCCGAGCAGACCGGCGAGAAGTCGAGAGGGTAGAAGAGCAGGATCACGTTCTTCTTGCCGCGATAGTCGGACAGGGTCACCTTGTCGCCGACGGTCGACGGGAGGGTGAAGTCGGGCGCTGGATCGCCGGGCTTCAAGGTCATGCGGGATCTCCTTCGATGGGCCGCGGTTCCATCACCGCGGGGGCGGGATTCTACCCCGTCAGGGCGCGACGCCCGCCCCGGATTCGGGGATCGGCCCGCCCCGCCGCTTCTCGAGCCAGCCGGCGAACCCGTCGGCGTCGCGGGCGTTGAGGATCGAGCCCGCCTCGGCCCACGCCTTGCGCGCCACGCCGACGCCGTAGGCCGCGTCGCCCAGCCCGGCGACCGAGTGGGCGTCCGGGTCGATCGAGAGCGGGATCCCCCGGGCGATGGCGGAGCGGGCGAGCCGCCAGTCGAGGTCCAGCCGGTGCGGCGAGCCGTTGATCTCCAGCGCGCAGCCAGAGCTCGCCGCGGCGTCGAAGACCGCCTCCAGGTCGGCCGCGAGGCCCTCCCGGCCGAGGAGAAGGCGCCCCGTCGGGTGCCCGAGGATCGAGACCAGCGGGTTCGTGACCGCGCGGACGAGGCGGGCGGTCTGCTCCGCGGCCGACAGGCCGAAGCGGGAGTGGACGGAGGCGACCACGAGGTCGAAGTGCTCCAGGAACGCGTCTCCGTAGTCGATCGAGCCGTCGGCCAGGATGTCGGCCTCGGTGCCGTGGAAGATGCGGAGCTCGGGCATCCGCGCCCGGAGCGCGCGGATCTCCTCGCGCTGCGCGAGGACCCGCTCCTCGCTCAGGCCTCCCGCGTAGGCCGCGGTCTTGCTGTGGTCCGTGAACGCGACGTAGCGGTACCCGGCGTCCCGCGCCCCGCGCGCCATGGCCTCGAGCGAGTCGCGGCCGTCCGAGGCGGTCGTGTGGACGTGGATCACGCCCTGCAGGTCGCGATCGGAGACGAGCCGCGGGAGCTCGCCCTTCTCGGCCGCCTCGATCTCGCCCGCGTTCTCCCGGAGCTCGGGCGGGATGAAGGCGAGGCCGAGGGCCTCGTAGATCGCGGCCTCCGAGTCTGCCGGTAGCCGTTCCGTCCCGCCGTCGCGGAACAGGCCGTATTCGTTGAGCAGGAGGCCCATCCGCTTCGCGCGCCCGCGGAGCGCCGTGTTGTGCTCCTTCGAGCCCGTGAAGTAGAGCAGGGCCGCCGGGAAGTCCTCCTCCGAGACGACCCGCAGGTCGGCGGCCAGCCCGTCGAAGAACCGGACGGAGGTCTTGGTCTCCCCGGAGCCGATGATCTCCTGGACGTCGCCGAGGGTTCGGAACCATTGCGCGAGCTCCGACCCCCGGGTGGACGCGGCGACGAGATCGATGTCCTTGACGATCTCCGCGCGGCGGCGGAGGCTGCCGGCGACCTCCACCCGGGTCGCCAGGCCGGTCGCCTCGAGGGCGGCCGCCACCGCCCGAGCCCGCGCCCGCGCGGTCACGTAGAGGAACCGGCCGGCGGCGCCGCGCACGAAGGCGATGCCCTTCAGGATGTGCTGCGCGCTCTTGGGTCCGAACCCCCGGATCCCCGTCAGCCGGCCGTCGAGGCACGCCCGCTCGAGCGCGTCGAGCGAGTCGATGCCCAGGGACTCGAAGAGCGCCTTGACCTTCTTCGCTCCGAGCCGGGGCACCCGCAGGCAGTCGCGGAGGCCCGGCGGAAACGTCGCGCGGAGCTCGTCGTAGAGCGGCAGCTCGCCGGTCAGGAGAAGAGATTCGACGTTTCCGAAGATGGTCTCGCCGATGCCCGGGACGTGCAGGAGCTCCCGGGAACGCACCGCCTCGCCGAGATCTCCCTCGTAGGTCAGGATGGCCCGCGCCGCGTTTTCGTAAGCGCGGACCTTGAAGGAGTTGGCGCCGGCGAGCTCCAGCATGCCCGCGACCTCGTGCAGGATGCGACTGATCTCCTTGCGGTCCACGGGGGCGGCCACCAGCGGATTCTAGGTCCCGCACGCCCTGCGGATAGGATGCGCCCGATGAAAGTCGACCTGCATTCCCACTCGACCGTCTCGGACGGCACCGACAGCCCCACCGAGCTCGTCGCCCGCATGGCGGAGGCGGGCATCACGACGCTCGCCCTGACCGACCACGACACCCTGGCGGGCCTCCCGGAGGCCCGGACGGAGGCGCAGAGGCTCGGAATCGAGCTGATCTCGGGCGCCGAGATCTCGGCGGAGTGGGGAGGGCAGGACGACATCCACATCCTCGCCCTCTTCGTGGACGAGCGGAACGCGCGCTTTCTCGCCGCGCTCGCGGAGAGGCAGGAGGAGCGCCGGACGCGGGGCGAGCGCATGGCGAAGAAGCTGGTCGAGGCGGGCTACGCGATCGACCTCGACGCCATCCGGGCGGACGTCGGGGACGGCGTCTGGGGCCGGCCGCACCTGGCGCGCGCCCTGATCCGGGCGGGCTACGCGGCCAACAACGACGATGCCTTCGACCGTTTCCTCGGGCGGGAGCACCCCTGGTACGTGCCGTACGAGAAGTGGAAGGCGGAGGACGTCGTCGCCGCGATCGCGTCGGCGGGCGGCGTGTCGTCGCTGGCGCACGCGGTCTGGTACAAGGACACGGACCGGCTCATCCGCGAGCTCGCGGGCACGGGACTCGACGCCCTGGAGGTCCGTCACCCGGACCACGATCCCGAGTTCGAGGAGCGCCTCTCGACGCTGGCGCGCGAGCTCTCGCTCGCGACGAGCGCCGGCAGCGACTTCCACGGCGCGCCGGAGGGGCGCAAGCGTCCCGGCGGCGTGTTCAGCGACGGCGCGATGCTCGAGGCGCTCCGGGCCCGCCTGCCGCGACAATCCAAATCTAAAATCTAAAATCTCTCTCTCCTCCGCCTCTCCTGCGCTCGGACACCATTTGTCCGACGCCGCGGTGCTCAATGGGCTGTTGAAAAAGGCGGCGCTGCGGAAAAGAAATATTTTTCTTCGCGCGCGCCGACAGAGAGACGCGGAATGCCCATGCGGAAATCGTGGAGCCGATTGACAGCCGTGGAGCTTGAGGGAAGAATCGCCGACAGCTCCGCGATGCTTCAAGAATCTACTGCCGAGAGAGTTCTGCCTCAAAACCTGGAGGCCGAGCGTTCCGTGCTGGGCGCCGTGCTTCTCGATCCGCCCTCGATCTACCTGGTCACTCCGATCCTCGAGCAGGACGACTTCTTCCCCGACACGCATCGCCGCATCTACGGCGCGATGATCGATCTCTCCAACCGCGCGACCGACATCGACGTGCTCACGCTGAAGGAGGAGCTCGACCGCAAGGGCGCGATCGAGAAGGTCGGCGGCGCGGCGTACCTGACGAGCCTGCTCGACGGCGTGCCCGACGTCGGGAACGTCGAGCAGTACGCCCGGATCGTCAAGGAGAAGTCGACCCTCCGGCGCCTGATCCGGGCCGGGCAGCGGATCACCCGGGACGGGCTCGCCGGCGACCGGGATGCGGAGGCGCTGCTCTCCGAGGCGACCGGGGAGATCTTCGACATCGCGGAGGGGGCCGTCCGGGGCGGGTTCGAGCAGATCGGCCCGATCGTCAAGAAAAACCTGGAGATCATCGAGGACGCCCGCGGCCGCCAGGGAATGCTGTCGGGGCTGGCCACCGGGTTCACCGAGCTCGACCGGATGACCTCGGGACTCCAGGGCACCGACCTGATCATCGTCGCCGCCCGACCGTCCGTCGGGAAGACGTCCTTCGCCCTGAACCTGGCGCAGCACGTGGCCTTCCGCGAAGGCCGTTCGGTCGGCTTCTTCTCGCTCGAGATGTCGAAGGAGCAGATCGGCTTCCGCGTGCTCTGCTCGGAGGCGGACGTCGACGCGAAGAAGGTCCGCGACGGCTACGCCTCGAAGGAGGCGGCCGTGCGGCTCGTCACCGCCCAGGCCAAGATCTCCGGAGCGAGCTTCTACATCGACGACAGCGCTGCGCTGAACGTCCCCGAGATGCGGGCGAAGGCGCAGCGGCTCAAGCGGGAGAAGGGGCTCGACCTGCTGATCGTCGACTACATGCAGCTGATGGCGGGACACGGCCGGTTCGACAACCGCACCCAGGAAGTCTCGATGATCTCGCGCGGCCTGAAGCTGCTCGCCAAGGAGCTGCGCGTCCCGATCATCGCGCTGTCCCAGCTCTCGCGCCAGCCCGAGCAGCGCAAGGGCGAGCTGCGCAAGCCCCAGCTCGCCGACCTGCGCGACTCCGGATCGATCGAGCAGGACGCGGACGTCGTGATCTTTCTCTACCGCGAGGAGCTCTACGACAAGGAGACCGAGCGCAAGGGAATCGCGGACGTCATCGTCGCCAAGCAGCGCAACGGTCCCACCGGCGACTTTCCGCTCGTCTTCCTGGGAGATCACATGACCTTCGCGAACTACGCCGGTCCCCTTGGCGGACCCGGAGTCGGCGCTTCGCCGGAAGGGCAGCCGTTCTAGTCGAGTCGGCCGCGGGTTCTCCTTCGTCGTGCGTTTGTCGTGGGCGATCAGCCGGGAGAGAATCCGTCCGCGGAACGCCCGTGACCCCCGAACCAGAGGCCAAGGACCGAGGACCCATGACCCGTGCCGTCATCGATCTCGACGCGATCGCGCGCAACTATCGCGCGCTTCGGGATCGTGTGTCGCCGCGGGCGGTGTTCGCCGTCGTCAAGGCCGACGCGTACGGCCACGGCGCCGCCGCGGTGGCGCGCCGCCTCGAGCGGGAGGGAGCGGATCGCTTCGCCGTCGCCAACACCGACGAGGGCGTGGCACTCCGCCGCGCGGGCGTCGTCGGCGAGGTGCTTCTCCTCTCCTGCGCCGAGCCCGAGGATCTCCCCCGGCAGCGCGCGTACGGGCTGACGCCGACGCTCTACGACGTCGCCCAGGCCGAGGCGGTCGTCGCCGCGGCGGAGCGGTTCCCGGGAGGGCTCCGCGTGCACGTCGAGCTCGATACGGGCATGGGACGTGCAGGGATCCGCCCCGAGGAGCTCGATCGCATTCTTGACTTGTTCCGGCGCGGACGGCGCGCGCAGATCGCCGGCACTTTCGCGACGCTCTCGAGCGCGGACGACCCTTGCTCGCCCGAGACTGCGCGCCAGCTGGAGATCCTGCGGGGCTGCGTGGCGCGCATGCGGGAGGCCGGCGTCGCGCCGGGCCTCGTCCACCTGGCCAATTCGGCGGCCGTGCTCGCGCATCGCGAGACCTGGCTCGACGCGGTCCGGCCGGGCCTCGCCCTCTACGGCGTGCCGCCCTCCGGCCTCGCGGCAGCCCCCGAGCTGACGCCGGCGATGACGGTCGAAACCCGGGTCGTCGGCGCGCGCCGCGTTCCGGAGGGCACGCCGCTCGGATACGGAGGCCGCTTCGTCACGGCGCGGCCGACGACCGTGGCGGTGCTGCCCATCGGCTATCATGACGGCTTTCGCCGATCCTTCTCCGGCACGGTGCCGGTTCTCCTGCGCGGGAGGAAAGCGCCAGTCGTGGGGTCGATCAGCATGGACGTGACCCTCGTCGACGCCACCGAGACGGGCGCGGAGCGCGGCGACCGGGTGACCTGTCTCGGACGGGACGGCGACGCCGCGGTCTCGGCCTGGGACCTCGCCCGCGCGGCCGGAACGATTCCCTACGAGATCCTGTGCGGGTTCGGACCGCGCGTGCGGCGGGCCTACACGGGTGAGGGCGGCGCGTGATCCAGCGCGTCCTCGAGCCGATCGGCAACCTCGTCCTCCGGCTGGTCGAGGAGACCGGCCGCTTCTTCATCATGCTGGGCCGCATCCTCTTCTGGAGCCCGCGGCCCCCCTACGACGTCCGCGAGCACTTCAAGCAGATGCAGCGGGTCGGGGTCGATTCGATTCCCGTCGTCTTCCTGACGATGCTGTTCACCGGCATGGTCCTCTCGCTGCAGGCCTACAACGGGTTCGCGCGGTTCAACGCGACGAGCCTCGTCGGCAGCGTCGTCACGCTCTCGCTGATGCGCGAGCTGTCGCCGGTGCTCTCCGCGCTCATGGTGACCGGCCGTGTCGGAAGCAGCATGGCGGCCGAGATCGGCTCGATGCGCGTGACCGAGCAGATCGACGCTCTCGAGGCCCTCGCCACGGAGCCCGTGCAGTACCTCTTCGTCCCGCGGGTGTTCGCCGCGGTGCTGATGATGCCGCTGCTGGTCGTGATCGGCGACGTCATCGGCATGATCGGCGGCTACTTCGTGGCGGTGAACCTCCTCGGCACCAACTCCGTGACCTACTACGAGAGCCAGTTCAACTACGTCGACATGGTGGACTTCACCTCCGGCATCATCAAGGCGGCGGTGTTCGGACTGATCTTCTCGGTCGTGGCGTGCGTGCGGGGCTACTACACGGTGGGCGGAGCCGAGGGCGTCGGCCGCTCGACCACCCGCGCCGTCGTCGTCGCGAGCCTCACGATCCTGCTGGTCGATTTCTTCCTGACGAGGCTTCTGTTTTGAGCCGCGAGACGGGGCAAGCGTATCCGGTGAGCTCGGAGGCGAAGATCCGGGTGGAGAACCTTCACAAGTCCTTCGGCACGCACGTCGTCCTCGACGGGATCGACCTCACGGTCGGCACCGGCGAGGCGCTGGTCGTCGTGGGGCCGTCCGGCACCGGCAAGAGCGTTCTCCTGAAACATCTGATCGGGCTCTTGCAGCCGGACTCGGGCCGCGTCATCGTGGACGGGCAGGACCTCTGGGCGATGGATCAACTCCAACGCGTCGACTTTCGCAAGAAGTTCGGAATGTCCTTCCAGGAGGGCGCGCTCTTCGACTCGATGACGGTCTACGACAACATCGCCTTTCCGCTACGGCGCTCCGGCAAGAAGCCGGCGCAGGTCCGCGAGCGCGTCGAGGAGTGCCTGGAGCTCGTGCAGCTGCCCGACATCGCCTCCAAGCGGCCGTCGGAGCTCTCGGGCGGCATGCGCCGGCGCGTCGGCTTCGCCCGCGCCATCGCCCACAAGCCGGAGATCCTGCTGTTCGACGAGCCCAACACCGGACTCGACCCGATCATGACGGACACCATCGCCGAGGTCATCCTGGGCATCCGCCGGCAGCTGCGCGCCTCGATCGTGACGATCACTCACCACATCCCGAGCGCGCGTAAGATCGGAGACCGCCTCGCGCTCCTGTCGGGGGGACACATCCTGTTCCAGGGCACGCCCGACGAGTTCATGAAGAGCCCGGACCCGGCCGTCCGTCAGTTCGTCGAGGGCCGGGCCACCGGACCGTTGACGGGGGAGATCCAGACACTGCATCGGAACTTTGGGGAGGCACGATGAGTACCGCGGCGAAGGTGGGAGCTTTCTTTCTGCTGGCGTTGGCCCTGACGGGAGTCCTGATCTGGAACATCGAGGACCTCAAGCTGGGACGCAAGCTGGGCAAGACCGTGTCGATCCAGTTCGACGACGTCGCGGGCCTGAAGGAGAAGGCCGACGTGAGGGTCGCCGGCGTGCTGGTCGGCCGGGTCGCCAGGATCCGGCTCGTGGGTGGTCGCGCCGTGGTCGACCTCGAGCTCGAGAAAGACGTCGATCTCCATCAGGGGGCGTCGGCGGACATCGCGACCCTGGGCATGCTGGGAGAGAACTACATCGACCTCATCCCGGGCCCGCCGACGGCCGCGAAGGTGCCCGACGGGACCCTCCTGAGGGGCCGGGAGGGCGTCTCGCTGGACTCCGTGAGCCGGCTCGCGCGCGACATCGAGGTCGACCTGCGTGACGTGACGGGAAACCTGACCAAGTCACTGGGCGGCACGCGCGGGCAGGAGCGCATCGAGTCCGTGGTCGACAACATGGTCAAGCTTTCCCAGTCGCTGCGTCAGCTGATCGATACCAACCGGGCCGGCATCGACGCGACCACCAACAACTTCCGAGAGTTCTCCTCCAACATGACGACCCTCGTGGAACGCATCGATCGGCTGGTCGCGGCGAACCAGAGCAACGTGACCGACACCGTCACGAATGCGAAGGAGCTGTCGGCAAAATTGCAGGCCACGGTCGACAACATGAACGCCATCACCGCCAAGATCAACTCGGGGCAGGGCAGCGTCGGGCAGCTCGTGACCAACGACCAGACGACGAAGAACCTGAACGACGCCCTCGTGGCGGTCAAGGAAGGCGTCAACAGCGTCACCGGCGCGCTCACGGAAGTCAAGAAGCTCAACTTCGACCTGGGCATCCGCGAGGAGTACCTGACGGGTCCGGGAAAGGGCAAGGGTTACCTGACCCTGGACGTCCAGCCGGTGGGCAAGCCGCGCTTCTACCGCTTCGAGCTCTCGAGCCAGCCGTTCGGCAAGCGGACGGAGTCGACCAACATCACGACGTCGACCTTCCCGGACGGCCACACGGAGACCACGCGGGAGGACGTCACCACGTACAGGCAGATTCCCGCCATCTCCGCGGAGGTCGGCTACCGGCTGGGGCACTGGGTGGGGCGCGCTGGCCTCATCGAGAGCACGGGCGGTGCCGGCATCGACTACCTCACTCTGAAGGACCGCCTGCGCTTCTCGGCGGAGATGTTCGACTTCGGCCGCGAGAACTACAACCCCCACGGCAAGGTGACGGCGCGGTACTACTTCTCGCCGTCGGTCTTCATCACGGGCGGCTGGGACGACTTCCTCAACACCAAGAGCAACTCGGACTCGGTCTTCGTCGGCGCCGGCGTGCGGTGGGGAGACGACGCCATCAAGTACCTCGCCGGCGCGGCCGCGAGCGCGGCGCACTGAGGGAAGGAGCCTCGAGGAGCATGGCGCGTCCGGCCACCGTCTTCGCCTGCCAGACCTGCGGCGCCCAGTCGTCCAAGTGGCTGGGGCGCTGCCCCGAGTGCGGGCAGTGGAATTCCTACGTCGAGGAGGTGCGCGCGGAAGCGGTTCGCGCAGCGCCGCCTGCCGGCGCGGCGGCCGCGGCAGTGCCGGTCTGCGTCGCCCGGACCCCGCCGGGGGAGGCCGAGGAGCAGCCCCGCCTCTCGACCGGTCTTCCCGGCCTCGACCGCGTGCTCGGTGGCGGACTGGTCCCCGGCTCCGTCGTGCTGCTCGGCGGCGAGCCCGGAATCGGCAAATCGACGCTCCTCCTGCAGGCCGGTCGCGGACTCGCGCAGCGCTCGCGCGACGTCGACGTTCTGTATGCCAGCGCGGAGGAGTCCGTTCAGCAGGTGCGGCTGCGCGCGGAGCGGCTGGACATCCGCGAGGAGCACCTGCTCGTCCTCTCCGAGACCGACGTCACCCGCGTCCTCGCGGAGGCGGAGGCGCGCCCGCCGGCGGTCCTCGTCATCGACTCCGTCCAGGCGGTCCATCAGCCGGACCTGTCCTCGGCGCCCGGCACGGTGTCGCAGGTCCGGGCGGCGGCGGGAGAGCTGACGCGTTACGCCAAGCGGCGCGGCGTCCCGGTCCTGCTGGTCGGGCACGTCACGAAGGACGGATCGCTCGCGGGCCCGAAGTCGCTCGAGCACCTGGTGGACGCGGTCGTCTCGATCGAGGGCGACCGCGGCTCCGAGCGGCGGCTCCTGCGCGTGACGAAGAACCGCTTCGGGCCCGTCGACGAGATTGCCCTCTACGAGATGACCGGCGAGGGACTGGCGGAGCTGCCCGACGCGTCGGCCACGCTCCTGGCCGAGCGGCGCGCGGGCCTGCCCGGCAGCGCCGTGACCGCCGCGCGCGAGGGCTCGCGCTCCCTGCTCGTCGAGATCCAGGCCCTGGTGGGTCCGGCGACCGCCGGCTCGCCGCGCCGGGTCGCGATCGGCGTGGACGGCGGACGGCTCGCGCTCCTGCTCGCCGTGCTGGAGGGGGCGGGCGTCCCGCTCTCCACGCGCGAGGTCTTCGTCTCGTGCACGGGCGGAATCGAGGTGTCTGAGCCGGCGGCCGACCTCGCCATCGTCGCCGCGCTGCTCTCCTCGGCCCGCGCCACGCCGCTGCCCGACGCGAGCGTCTTCTTCGGGGAGATCGGGCTCCTCGGCGAGGTGCGCCGCGTCCCCGCGGCGGTCTCGCGGCTCAAGGAGACGGCGGCCCTGGGATTCCGGACCGTGTTCCTCCCGTCGGGGAACGCCTCCGACGCGTCCGCGTTTCCGGATCTCGACTCCCGGCCGATCGACCGCGTCTCGGACCTGATCGAGGGACTGGGGAAGAAGAAGCCTCGGTCCTAGCCCTCGAGGTTTTCCGGCAGCGAATCCGTCAGCTTCCGGTACGCATCGAGGTATTTCTCGCGCGTCGTCCGCACGACTCCCTCGGGCAGCTTCGGCGCGGGCGGGCGCTTGTCCCAGCCCGTCGACTCGAGCCAGTCGCGGACGAACTGCTTGTCGAACGAAGGCTGGCTGCGGCCCGGCGCGTAGTGCGACGCGTCCCAGTAGCGCGAGGAGTCCGGCGTGAAGGCCTCGTCGATCCAGACGATTCGCCCGTCGAGCCGGCCGAACTCGAGCTTGGTGTCGGCGAGGATGAGGCCTCGGGACGAGGCGTACTCGGCGGCGCGGGCATAGAGCGACAGGGTCAGGTCGCGCAGACGCCCGGCCTCGCCTTCGGGGAGCGCCTTCGCCATCGTCTCGAAGGAAACGTTCTCGTCATGGCCGTGCTCGGCCTTCGTGGCGGGCGTGAAGATCGGCTCGGTCAGGCGGTCCGCCTCGCGGAGCCCCTTGGGCAGCGGGATCCCGCAGACGGCCCCGGTCTTCTTGTAGTCGGACCACCCCGAACCGACGAGGTAGCCGCGGGCCACGCACTCGAACGGGATGACCTCGCACTTGCGCACCAGCACCGAGCGTCCGGCGAGGAGCGGCGTGTCCGGCTGGAGGGCCTCGGGGAACTTCTTCACGTCCGTCTCGAGGATGTGGTTCTCGACGTCCGCGAATTTACGGAACCAGAAGTTGGAGAGCTGGGTGAGGATCTTCCCCTTGTCCGGGATGCCCGGGGAGAGCACGACGTCGAACGCCGAGATGCGGTCGCTCGCGACAAGAAGAAGTGAGTCGCCGAGGTCGTAGAGCTCACGGACCTTGCCGCGGCGAGACAGGGTGGCGGCCGAGAGATGGGTCTCGGTGATGGTCGTCATGGGGGGGTGAAGTTAGCACAATTGCCTCGGCGTCGTTGTATCGTTGCGCGCCAGGCACGAGGAACGAGGTCGCCGTATGCGAATCCGTTTGACACAGGCTGCTCCCGGTGGCGACTCCGCGCGCATCGCGCTCCTCCACGAGGGCCGGGATCCGGCGGCGGGGGTTCGCGCGCCGGTGCGCACCGCGCTGCGCCAGGCGGTGCGGTCGGTCCGCTTCCGCGGCGAGGACAAGGAGGTCGCGACCTCGGGAGCGTGGACGCTCGTCGGGCTCGGGCCGGCGCCCGCGTCGACGGGGCGCCTGCGAGCGGCGCTGCGCCGTGCGCTCAAGGACGCCCGCAAGGAGCGGCGAACGACGATCGTCTTCGACGAGGGGATCTCGGCCGAGGTCCTGCGCGCCCTCCTGCCGCAGATCGCGGCCGCGGACTATCGCTTCGAGCGCTACAAGAGCCGTCTGAAGGCGGGGAAGGCGGGAAAGACGGACCGGGGCGCCTCTGAGCCCGTCGTCGACGTCGTGACGCCGCCGGGCGTCGAAGCCAAAGCCCTGGCCGGCGCGGCCGACCGGGCCCGCGCCATCGCGTTTGCGTCGGCCTGGGCGCGGGATCTGGGGAACACGCCGGGCAACGACCTGGGGCCGCGCGAGTTCGCCAAAGAGGCGGGCACGCTCGCGAAGCGCCACGGGCTGCGCTTCCGGGTCCTCGACAAACCCGCCATCGAGCGCGAGAAGATGGGCGGGCTGCTCGGCGTCAACGCGGGGAGCGCGCGCCCGCCGGTCTTCCTGATTGGCGAGTACGAGCCGAAGACGAAGCCGAAGTCGAAAACGGCGCGGGGTACGGCGGTCCTGGTCGGCAAGGGCATCACCTTCGACAGCGGCGGCATCTCGTTGAAGCCGGCGGCGTCGATGGGGGAGATGAAGTACGACATGATGGGCGCGGCCACCGTCTTCGCCTGCCTGGCGGCCGCCAGCGAGCTGGCGCTGCCGGTCCGCGTCGTGGCGCTCGCGCCCGTGACCGAGAACATGCCGGGCGGCAGCGCAACCCGGCCGGGCGACATCCTGCGCATGCGCAACGGCAAGACGGTCGAGGTGGACAATACCGACGCCGAGGGCCGGCTCATCCTCGGCGATGCCCTCTCGTACGCCGAGAACTTCCGGCCCGACGTGCTGATCGACTTCGCGACGCTGACCGGCGCGGTGCTGATCGCGCTCGGGAGCGAGTGCGCCGGCCTGATGAGCTCCGACGAGCGGCTCGCCCGCGAGCTGACCGAGGCGGGCGAAGCGGCGGGCGAGCGCGTGTGGCGGCTGCCGCTCTGGAGCGAGTACCGCGAGAACCTGAAGTCCGAGTGGGCCGACATGCGGAACACGGGCGGCCGCTCGGCGGGGACGATCAACGCCGGCGTCTTCCTGAACGAGTTCGTCCCGCCCGGGGTCGCCTGGGCGCACGTCGACATCGCCGGGGTCGCGCATTTCGAGCGGGAGCAGGGCGGCTGGCCGGCCGGCGCCACGGGGTTCGGCGTCGCCCTGACGATCGAGTTCCTCGAGCGGCGATACGGCTCGGGCTCGACGGCGTCGCGCGCCGCGGGCTCCTCGCGGTCCTCACGCGCGTGAGCGGGCGCCCCCAACCCGTCGCCGTCGTGACCGCGGCGAGCCGCGGCATCGGCGCGGCGTGCGCGCGGACGCTGGCGGAACGCGGCTATCGCGTCTCGCTGCTCGCCCGCTCCGACGCGGTCGACGCGCTGGCGGCGGAGCTCTCCGGCCTCGCGACCCGAGGCTCGGTGGAGGAGGCGTCGGATCTGTCGGCCGTCGTCGAGCGCACGATATCCGCCTGGGGCCGGATCGACGCCGTCGTGAACAACACGGGACACCCCGCGAAAGGGGATCTTCTGAGTGTCGACGATGCCGGCTGGTCGCAGGGCTTCGCTCTGATCCTCCAGAGCGTCGTCCGCATGTCCCGTCTCGTCACGCCGGTCTTCCAGCGGCAGGGCGGCGGAGCGATCGTCAACGTCTCCTCGCTGTGGGCGGTCGAGCCGCACCTCGACGCGCCGGTCTCCTCGACTCTCCGGGCCGCGCTCTCGGGCTTCACGAAACTCTACGCCGACCGCTACGCGGCGGAGCGCATCCGCATGAACTGCGTCCTGGCGGGTTTCGTCGACACGTACCCGGTGGCCGACAAGTTTCAGCAGGCGATCCCCATGCGGCGCGTCGCTGGTCCGGAGGAGGTCGCGCGCGTCGCGGCGTTCCTGCTCTCCGACGACGCGGCCTACGTCACGGGCCAGAGCGTGCGCGCGGACGGGGGCCTGACGAGGAGCTTTTAGACGCCTCGAGGCCCCGGGCGAAAGCCTTTGACTCGCCGGAACCGCTTTGCTAGCGTCCGCGTCACCATGCCGCTGCGTGAGTTCTCGATCGGGCCCGTCGGGGAAGAGCTCTTCCCGAAGTTTGTCGCCGGACTCGCGGAGGCGTTCGACGACCCCGCGCGCGACCGCAACGTCGTCGTGCGCGACGCGCTCGCGCAGCTTTACCTGGGGCGCGAGATCGCGCACGACGAGATCCTGCGCGACACGCGCACGTCCCCGGGCACGCGCGCGCTCATCGCCTCGTTCGATCCGCGCAACGCCACGCTGGAGGCGGAGTACTACCGCGAGATCGACCTCGCGAAGTGGGCGAAGGTCAAGCCGCTGCTCTGGTTCTGGCAGATGTTCGACCACTCGCCGGTCGGACGCAACGTCCGGCTGGGGACGCAGATGCGCTACATGCTGGCGAAGCGAATCTTCAAGAAATGCGGCGAGAAGGTCCGGATCTTCCACGAGGTCGAGTTCTCGTTCGGCTACAACCTCACCGTCGGCAACGGCGTGACCATCCACCGCAACGTGCTGATCGACGACCGCGGCGAGGTCGTGATCGGCGACGACGCCTCGATCTCGGACTACGTCAACATCTACTCGCACGCGCACGCGGTCGAGGACATCCACGACATCAAGCTGCACAAGACGGAGATCGGGGCGCGGGCGCGGGTCACGTACCACGCGGTCGTTCTGTCGGGCGTGAAGGTCGGCGACGACGCGATCGTCGGCTCGATGGGCGTGGCGTCCAAGCCGGTCGAGCCGGGATGGATCGTCGGCGGGATCCCCGCCAAGCAGATCGCGCAGAAGTCGGTGAAGTAGCTCACAGCTGCCAGCTGACAGCTTTCAGCCGGGCTCGGTCGAGTCGCCGTTTGGCTGTGAGCTGCAAGCTGTAGGCTGTAAGCTTTTCCCGTGTTGCGCCGGTTGAGGATCAAGAACCTCGCCATCGTCGAGGACGTGGAGCTCGAGCTGGGCGAGGGCCTGACCGTGGTGACGGGTGAGACCGGCGCGGGAAAGTCGATCCTGGTCGACGCGCTGGCCCTGCTCGCGGGCGGCCGCGGGTCCTCCGAACTGATTCGGGAGGGCTCCGACCGGCTGACAGTGTCCGGCGAGTTCGACGGGGACGCGGCCGTGCGATCCGTGCTGGCCCAGGCGGGCCTGCCGGAGTCCGATCCGGTGCTCCTGCGGCGCGAGCTCGCCCCGGACGGACGGGGCCGGGCGTTCGTCGAGGACGAGCCCGCGGCGGTCCGCACCCTGGCTCGCCTCGGAGAGGCGCTCCTCGCCATCCACGGCCAGAACGCCGAGCTCCAGCTGGTCGCCGCGGGCGTTCCGCTCGAATTGCTGGACTCGTTCGCCAAGTCGCACGCGGAGCGCGACGCGGTCGCCGCCGCGGCGGCCCGCTGGACCGAGGCCCGCGAAAGGCTCGAGGCGCTCGAGGGCTCCCGGCGCGAGCGGGGCGCGCGGCTCGAGATGCTGGAGTTCCAGATCCACGAGATCGACGCGGTTGCGCCGGTCGAGGGAGACGAGCACGAGTTGCCGGCCGAGCGCGACCGGCTTCTTCATGCCGATCGGATCCGCCAGTTCGGCGAGGCGGCCCTGCAGGCGCTGTCCGAGGACGAGGGCTCCGCCGCGGACCGGCTGGGCGAGGCCGCGCGGGCTTTCGCGCAGCTCGCGGCCATCGACCCCCGCGACGCTCCTCACCGCGACGAGGCGGAGGAGCTCAAGCGCCGGGTCGCCGACCTCGCCGCCGCGGCGCGCGACGCCGCCGGCGCGATCGAGGCCGATCCGGAGCGCCTGACCGCGCTCGAGACTCGGCTCGCCGAGATCACGCGGCTCAAGCGCAAGTACGGAGGGTCGGTCGCCGAGGTCCTGCGCCGAGCGGAGGCGCTCCGCGCGGAGGCGGCGGACCTCTCGCACATCGAGGACGCGCTCGACCTCCGGCAGCGCGAGGAGAACGCTGCCGCGAAGGACTACGCCGCCGCCGCGGCGGTCCTGACCGCGAAGCGCCGCGAGGCCGCGCCCCGGTTCGCGACCGCTGTCGAGAAGGAGCTCCGGGGTCTCGCGCTCGAGAAGGCGCGGCTGAGGGTGGCGCTCGACCCGCTCGACGGAGGAACACCGAGAGGCGGCGGCCTCGAATCGGCGACCCTCTTCTTCGCGCCCAACCCGGGAGAGCCCGAGAAGCCTCTCGAGAAGATCGCGTCGGGCGGCGAGCTGTCCCGCGTCCAGCTCGCGATCCGCACGGTCTCCGCGGGCCGCGCGCGCAGGGGACGGACGCTGATCTTCGACGAGGTGGACGCCGGCATCGGCGGCCGCGTCGCGGAGGTCGTCGGCAAGAAGCTGCGCGCGCTGGCGCAGTCGGACCAGGTCCTCTGCGTGACGCACGTCCCGCAGATCGCGGCGCTCGCGGACCGACACTTCCTGGCGGAGAAGCGCGGCGTGCGCGGCCGCACGGTCGCCTCGGTGCGGCGCCTGGAGGGCCGGGAGCGGATCGAGGAGATCGCGCGCATGCTGGCGGGAGAGACGGTTCCGGAGACCGCGCTCAAGCACGCGCGGACGCTGCTGGAGGCCGCGGCGCGGTGAGCACGATGAGCGACTCCGAGCGCGGCCGCCATTCGCGCTCGATCCTCTTCCCGGGGATCGGCGCCGCGGGGCAGGAGCGGATCGGACGGACCGCCCTCGCCTTCGTCGGCGTCGGCGCCGTGGGGGCCGCGGCCGCCGAGATCGCGGTGCGGGCGGGATTCGGCCGCGTGACGGTCCTCGACCGGGACGTCGTCGAGGCGTCGAACCTCTCGCGACAGTTCCTGTTCGACGCCGCCGACGCGGAGGCGGTGCGTCCCAAGGCGGAGGCCGCCGCGGCGCGCCTGTCCGCGATCGACCCGTCGGCGTCCGTGCGGCCGATCGTCGCGGACCTCGAGCCGGGGAACGCGCGCGAGATCCTCGCGGGCCACGAGCTCGTCTTCGACGGCTCGGACAACTTCGAGACGCGCCTGCTAGTCTCGGACGCGTCGCGCGCTCTGGGCCTGCCGTCGCTGTATGCGGCGTGCGTGGGGGAGGAGGGCCGCGTCGCGCTCTCGATCCCGGGCGCGACGCCGTGCCTGCGGTGTTACCTGGAGGCGCTGCCGCCTCCGGGCTCCGGTCCGACGTGCGACACGGCGGGAGTCGTCCCGAGCCTGCCCCCGCTCGTCGCCGCGATCGGCATGGGCGAGGTGATCCGGTGGGCGGCGGGCGAGGCCCCGACTCCGGGACTCCTGTCGCTGAATGTGTGGACCGGCGGCTTCCGGTCTCGCCGCCTCTTCGAGGACGCGCGCCCGTCCTCGGCCTGCCCGGTCTGCTCGGAGGGGCGGTTCCCCGCGCTCGACGCCGCTGCGGCCGACACGGTCAAGCTCTGCGGGCGGCAATCCGTCCAGATCACGCCCGCCCGCCGCGTCCGGCCCGACTTCGAGGCGCTCGAGCGGAGGCTGACGCGGCTCGGGCGCGTGCGCCGCTCTCCGCAGCTGCTGAATGTGGACGTCGACGTCGACGGCGAAGGGCTCTCCTTGTCGATCTTCTCGGATGGCCGGTGCGTCGTGCGCGGCACGGACGATCCGGTGCGCGCGCGCGTCACCTACGACCGCTACGTCGGGAGCTGAGACTGAAGCGCCTCTCCCTCGAGCGGCTCCTCGCCTCGCCGTCGGAGCTTTCGGCGCTCGCCGCGTCGCTGCGAGGCGGCGGGGTCGCGGCCGTTCCGACCGAGACCTTCTACGGCCTGGCGGCGGATCCGCTGTCCGAGCGGGGCGTCGGGCGGATCCTGGAGCTAAAGCGGCGCCCCGAGGGCAAGCCGCTCCTCGTCCTGTTCGGGGCACGGAGGCAGCTCGCGCCACTCGGCGTCGCGTCGAGCCCGGAGTCGCTGGATCGCTACTTCGCGGTCTGGCCGGCTCCGCTCACGGTTGTGCTCCCGCTCGCGGCGCCGGTGCCCGCGTCCCTCGGCGCGCGGTCGCTCGCCGTCCGCCTCCCCGCACACGCTGCGCTCGCCGCGCTGCTCGAGAGCATCGGGGCCGTCACGGGAACGAGCGCGAACCGCTCCGGCGAGCCGGCGTGCTACCGGGCGGACGCGGTCGAGGAGATCCTGGGCGGCGAGCTCGACGTGATCGTCGACGGCGGAACCACGCCGGGCGGTCTCGCCTCGACGCTGCTGGACGCCACCGTGGATCCGCCCCGCGTGCTGCGCGAGGGCGCGTTCCGCTGGCCGCCGGCGCGGCCGTGATTCCGCGGGCGGCGGCCCGCTTCCTTCATGCTAAATTGCGCGCTCTCATGGGAATCGTCCGCGAATACGCCGGGAAGAGTCCGCAGCTGGGCGCGCGCATCTACCTCGCCGAAACGGCGGCGGTGATCGGCGACGTCGTGCTCGGCGACGACGTGTCGGTCTGGTACAACTCGGTCGTCCGGGGCGACTGCAATTACATCCGCGTCGGGGCGCGCTCCAACATCCAGGACAACTGCGTGCTCCACGTGACCGTCCGGACGCACCCCACGATCCTCGAGGAAGAGGTGACGCTGGGCCACGGCGCGATCGTGCACGGTGCGGTCGTGCGGAAGGGCGCCCTCATCGGCATCCGGGCCACGGTCATGGACGGGGCGGACGTGGGAGAGTCCGCGTTCATCGGAGCGGGCGCCCTCGTCACGCCGCGGACCGTCGTCCCCCCGCGGACGCTCTGGCTGGGCGCGCCGGCGAAGCAGGCGCGCGTGCTGTCCGACGCCGAGGTGGAGGACCTGCGCCACTACCACCTCAACTACCTGGGCTACAAGGAGGAGTACTTCAAGCTCGACGGGAAGTGGGCGCGGTGAGCGAGCGGATCCGCGCGCCCAAGGGAACGCACGACCTCCTTCCTCCGCTCTCCGAGAAGTTCGCGGCCGTCGAGGACACGGCGCGCCGCGTGTTCGGCTCCTTCGGATACGCCGAGATCCGGACCCCGACCTTCGAGAGCACGGAGCTGTTCGCGCGCTCGGTCGGCGACACCACCGACATCGTGCACAAGGAGATGTACACGTTCGCGGACCGCAAGGGCCGGTCGCTGACGCTCCGCCCCGAGAACACGGCCGGCGTCGTGCGCGCGCTGGTCGAGAAGGGTCTCCAGGACATCCCGAAGCCGATCCGCCTCTGGTACGCGGGCCCGCAGTTCCGCTACGAGCAGCCGCAGGCGGGCCGCTACCGCGAGTTTCGCCAGATCGGCCTCGAGCTGGTGGGCGCGCCCTCGGCGGCCGGGGACGCGGAGGTCCTGATCGTGCTCTTCCGCTTCCTGGAGGAGCTCGGCCTGACGGACTTGATCGCCACCCTGAACTGCATCCCCGCGGGTACGGCCCGCGAGGCTTTCTCGAAGGCGCTGCAGGACCACGTCCGTCCGCACGCCGGAAGACTCGGCCCCGAGGACGCGCGGCGGCTGTCGGAGAATCCGCTGCGCCTCTTCGACTCGAAGGACCCGGAGGCGCGGGAGATCCTGAGGAACGCCCCCGCGACGCTCGACTTCCTGGACGAGGCGGCGCGCGCGCATCACGAGGAGCTCAAGCGGCTGCTCGCCGCCGCGAGCGTGCGTTTCGTCGAGAGCCCCGCGGTCGTGCGCGGGCTCGACTACTACACGCTGACCGTCTTCGAGGTGGCCTCCGAGAAGCTCGGGGCGCAGAACGCGATCCTGGGCGGCGGCCGTTACGACCACCTCGTCCGAGAGCTCGGCGGTCCGCCGACGCCCGCCGTGGGCTTCGCGATCGGGGAGGACCGCCTGGTGGACATCCTCTCCGCGGATCCGCGGTCCGCCCGCTCCGTCTTCTTCGTGATCCCGGCCTCGGAGGCCGAGGTCTCCTACGCGCTCTCGCTCGCCGACGAGATCCGGCGCTCGTCGGAAGGCGCGGTCGTCGAAACGGACCTGTCCGGGCGGGGACTCGTCAAGGGACTCTCCCGAGCCGGCCAGGTCCTCGAAGGTGGCGGCGGCGAGTACCCGTTCCGCGTCGGCGGCGTTGCCGCCGTGCTCGTGGGCAGCCGCGAGCGCGAGGAGGGCCTCGTGACCCTGAAGGATCTCGCCACCAAGTCACAGCAGAGCTTCCCGCGAGCCGAGCTGGCCGGCCGTCTCGGCGCGGCGAGGGAGCGATGAGCGAGAAACGCCAGCCCGCCGGCGAGCTGCGCGCGAAGGACGCCGGCCGAATCGTCCTGCTCAAGGCCTGGGTCGCGCGCCGCCGGGACCTCGGCGATCTCATCTTCCTGACGCTGCGCGACCGGAGCGGCTTCGTGCAGGTGGTGTTCGACAAGCAGAGGTGCCCGGAGGAAGCGGTCGCCGCTGCGGGGGAGGCTCGGAGCGAGGACGTCGTCGCGATCGAGGGCGAGGTCGTGCTCCGCGCGGAGGGGCAGCGCAACGCCGAGCTCCCGACGGGCGAGGTCGAGGTCGTCGCCACGCGGCTCGAGTTCCTCTCGCGCTCCCAGACGCCGCCCTTCGTCGTCGAGGACCGCACGAACGCCACCGAGGAGCTGCGCCTGGAGTACCGGTACCTGGACCTGCGGCGGCCGGTCCTCCAGCGCAACTTCGTGCTGCGGGACGAGATCGCGTTCCGCGTGCGGCGCGTCCTGCACGAGCGCGGGTTCCTCGAGGTCGAGACGCCGATGCTGACGCGCTCGACGCCCGAGGGAGCGCGCGACTTCCTGGTGCCCTCCCGCGTGCACCGCGGCCAGTGGTACGCGCTGCCGCAGTCGCCCCAGCTCTTCAAGCAGATCCTCATGGTCTCGGGCTTCGAGCGGTACTTCCAGATCGCGCGCTGTTTCCGCGACGAGGATCTGCGCGCGGACCGGCAGTTCGAGTTCACGCAGATCGATCTCGAGATCTCGTTTCCGACCGAGGAAGACGTCTTCGACACGGTCGAGGCGTTCCTGGTCGAGGCGTTCGCGGCGGCGGGTATCGAGGCGAAGCGGCCCTTCCCGCGCCTGACGTACCGCCAGGCGATGGACGCCTACGGTACCGACCGGCCGGACCTGCGCTACGACCTTCCGCTCTGCGACCTCTCGGCCGAGGCGGCGGGGACGGGCGCGACCGACGCAACGGGCGCTGCGGGATTTGTCCCGTTCGAGAGGGCGCTCGCCAGCGGCGGAACGGTCCGCGGCCTGCGGGTGCCGGGCGGGGCGTCGTTCTCCCGCAAACGCCTGGACGAGTGGACCGAGAAGGCGCGCGAGCACGGGGCGGCCGGGCTCCTGTGGATCAAGACGGCCGGAGGCGAGGTCACCTCTCCGGCGAAGAAGGGACTCCCGGCGGGGAAGCCCGAGGCGCTCCTCGCGAAGGCCGGTGCCGCCGACGGCGACCTGCTTCTGATCGTGGCCGACTCCGAGAAGGCGGCGCTCGCCGCGCTCGCGGCGCTCCGGGCGGAGGCGGCGCGGGAGCTGAAGCTGATCAACGAGTCCGACAAGCGCTATGCCTTCTGTTGGGTCACGGAGTTTCCGCTGCTCGGCCAGGACGAGCACGGGAACTGGTTCCCCATGAACCACCCCTTCACGGCGCCGCGCGAGGAGGACCTGGAGCGACTGGAGTCCGATCCCGGGAGCGTGCGGGCCCGCGCCTACGACGTGGTCGTCAACGGCTGGGAGCTCGGGTCCGGCTCGATCCGCATTCACCGCGCCGACCTGCAGGAGCGCATCTTCCGGCGGCTCGGGATCGGCGAGGAGGAAGGCCGCGAGCGCTTCGGCTTCCTGCTCGAGGCGCTGCGCTACGGCGCGCCGCCCCACGGCGGCATCGCGCTCGGGCTCGACCGCATCTGCGCGATCGCGGCCGGCGCCTCGTCCCTGCGCGACGTGATCGCCTTCCCCAAGACGACCTCGGGGATCGACCTGATGACGAAGGCTCCGGCGGCCGTCTTTCCCGAGCAGCTCGCGGAGCTGGGGCTCGAGCCGCCGAGGAAGACCGGGGCGTGAGCTGAGCGCGCCCCGCGGATCCGGAGCCGAGGCCGAGCCCGAGCGGATCGAGACCCCCGGGACGGCCCCGAGCACCATCTGGGTCGGAGTCGGGCTCCTCGACGCGGCGGGCCGCTACCTCGCGTGCCCCTCGGGGCGCTTCCTGCTCATCGGCTCGGCCTCCGCGCGCCCGTGGACGGATCGGGTGCGCGCCGCGCTGCCGTCCGCGCCGCTCCTCGACCTGACGATCGCCGACGGCGAGCCCGCCAAGACGCTCGCCGCGGTCGAGGGGATCGCCGACGCGGCGTTCGCCGCGGGAATCCGCCGTGACGACGCGATCGTCGCGGTCGGCGGCGGCGTGGTCACCGACGTCGCGGGCTTCGCGGCCGCGATCCTGCTGCGCGGCGTGGCGTGGAACGCCGTGCCGACCACGACGGCGGGCATGGCGGACGCGGCCATCGGAGGGAAGACCGCGGTCAATCACGCGCGCGGGAAGAACCTGCTGGGTGCCTTCCATCCGCCGCGCACGATCCTGGTCGATCCGCTGTGCCTCGCCTCGCTTCCCGACCGCGACTATCGGGCGGGCCTGATCGAGGCGTACAAGGCCGCGTGGATCGCCGACGCTCCGCTGGCTGCCCGAGCGGCGGCCGCGCTTCCGGCGATCCTCGCGCGCGAGGCCGCGCCGCTGCGTGACCTGCTGGCGGGAGCCGCGCGCGTCAAGGCGCGCCTGGTCTCCGAGGACGTCCGAGACGCCGGCCCGCGCCGGCTGCTCAACTTCGGGCACACGCTGGGCCACGCGATCGAGGCGGCCGGCGGCTACGGCGCTCTCCGCCACGGCGAGGCGGTCGCCTGGGGGATCGCCGCGGCGCTCGAGATCTCGAAGCGCCGCGCGGGCCTCTCCGAATTCGACGCCGCCGCGGTGCGCGCGCTGCTTCGCGGCCTCGGTCCCTTCCCCGCGCCCGTCCGCGATCCCGGGGTCCTTCGGCCGCTCCTGGACCGCGACAAGAAGGCCACCGCGCGCGGGACGGCGGGCATCCTGCTCGAGAGAATCGGCCGGGCGCGCGTCGAGGAGTCGGTGTCCGCGGAGGAATGGCTGCAGGCTGCCGCTATAATGTCGTTATCGTGACCGGCAGCGCCTCGCGGCGTCGCATCCGCTTGTTCGTGCTGCTGTCCGGCGCGCTCATTCTCGCTTCTCTCGTCCCGCTCCTGGTGGCGGAGGCCGTTTTGATCCGGCGCAACCGCCGAACGCTCGAGACGCTTGAGGAGAAGTACCTGACCCGGTCCTCGGCCGCCATCGCCGACCACATCACCGCCTTCTACCAGGCGGCCGACCAGCAGCTGACCAAGGCCGTCGACGCGATCCGTTTGGCGGCGCACCTGACCGGCAAGGACCCGTTCGGCTCCGCCGAGGGGCCCGACATCCTCGGCACTGTGCTGCGGGCGCCAGGCCAGCTGGCCGCGATCCGAGGCGTCAACCTGAGCGGGGAGGGGAACTTCGTCGGCCCCGACCTGCACTCCAAGGAGATGGACTTCCAGTTCCGGCGCGGCTTCGAATCGGCGCGGGACGGAGTGAGGTACACGGGCGACCCCTTCGGCGTCCAGGAGCTCGGCACCGTCGCGGTCCTGGCCGCGCCCGTCACCGACGACAAGAACAACCGCATCGGCGTCGTGGAGGGACTGGTCTCCTGGCAGCCCATCGTCCGCGAGTTCCAGGACGAGCTGCGGCGCGACGCCAAGGCCACGCTGGTCGATGCCCACGGCCACGTCCTCTATCCGCCGGCCACCGGCGGCGCCGGGAGCGCGCACCAGTCCTCGCTCGTCACCGACTTCGTCCGCTTCCCGGCCCGTGTCACGCGGTCCGAGAGGACGCCGTCCGGCGTCGTCCTCGCCTCCATCGCCCCCGTGGGCGAGCCGCCCTGGGGCGTGCTCGTCGAGCGGGACCGAGACCTCGCCTTCGCCTCGGTCGAGCGGATGGTGCGCGACACGGTGATCTGGAGCGCCATCTGCCTGGCGGGCGCCCTGCTCCTCGGAGTCCTCTTCGCCCGGCAGCTCGCGCGCCCCATCACGCAGCTCGCGGACTCGACGCGCGCGGTCACGGAGGGGCAGTACGGGACCCGCGTGGAGGTGACCGGCACCGCCGAGATCGCGGACCTCTCCGAGAACTTCAACCGGATGAGCGAGTCGGTCAAGGACGCCTTCGAGCGGGTGCAGAAGGCGGCCCGCGAGAACCAGGAGCTGTTCCTCGCCTCGATCCGTGCGCTCGCCGCGGCCATCGACGCCAAGGATCCGTACACCCGCGGCCATTCCGAGCGGGTGGCACGCTACGCGACCGCGATCGCGAAGGAGATGGGCCTTTCGGTCGAGGAGGTGCGCAAGACGCGTCTCTCCGCGCTGCTCCACGACGTGGGGAAGATCGGCGTGGACGACCGGATCATCCGCAAGCCCACGGCCCTGACCGACGAGGAGTTCGAGCTGATGAAGGCGCATCCGTCGAAGGGCGCCGCGATCATGGAGGCGATTCCCCAAATGGCCGACATCATCCCCGGGATGCGGTGGCATCATGAGAAGTGGGAGGGCGGCGGCTATCCCGACGGCCTCAAGGGCGAGCAGATCCCGGTCCAGGCGCGCATCGTCGCCGTGGCCGACGCCTTCGACGCGATGACGACGACCCGGCCCTATCAGAAGGCCATGGAGGTAACCTACGTGCTCGAAAGACTCCGCGAGATGGCGCACAAGCGATTCCACTACGACGCGGTCGAGGCGCTCGTGCGCTCGTATACCAAGGGCGAGCTGATTCCCCGGGAACGATCCGCCGCGCCGGCCGCGCCGCCGGCCGCGCAGGGCATCCCGCTGCGCGGCACGGGGACGGGAGGCTCGTGAGCCGCCCGGCGCGTCTCCTCGGGCGCATCGGCGCGGTCGCCGTCGCCACCCTCGCCGTACTGAGCGGCGGCTGCCACTCGATCACCAAGCCCAAGACCTCCTCGGAGCTCCTGCTGACCGAGCGGATGGCGCAGGTCCTCCTGCGCGACAATCAGCCGGTGGACGCCGAGCGGGCCTTCCGCGACGTGCTGAAGTACGACTCCAAGAATGCCTCGGCGCTCGACGGCCTGGGCAACGCCCTGATCATGCAGGGACGCTACAAGGAGGCGATCACTTCCCTCGACAAGGCCGTCTCGTTCGAACCGATGAACGGATCCTTCCGCAACAACCGCGGCGTGGCGCACATGGAGCTCGGCCAGTACAAGGAGGCCAGCGAGGACTTCGACGCGGCCGAGAGCTCTACCAATCCGGACGACCGGCTCTCCGCCAACATCAACCGGGGACGACTCCGCCAGCGGGAGGGCGACTTTGCGGGCGCCGAGCGCGAGTTCACCATGGCGCTCGCCCGCGACCCGAAGTCCTTCGCGGCGACCCTGGGCCGGGCGGTGGCGCGAGAGTCGAAGGGTGACCTCGAGGAAGCCGCCGAGGATTACCTGAGCTGCGTCAAGATCGATTCGATGAACGCGGAGGCCAATCTCCGTCTGGGGGTCTGCCTCGTGTCGCTCAAGAAGGCCGAGCTCGGCCGCCGGTACCTCCAGCGGGCCATCGACCTGGATCCCAGCGGCGACACCGGCGCGAAGGCCCGGATCCTGATGCAGGGGTCGGGCTCGCCGCCGCCGTCCTGACCGAAGGAGGGAAGGCCGGAGCCGCGGCCGATCCCTGATAGTTTTCCCCTTCATGGCCGACGACCGTCCAGACGCCGCACCCGCGCCCCGCCGCGAAGCGTCCGGAGGCTTCTTCGCGAAGGTGAAGCGCGGCCTCTTCATGACCCACACCGAGATCCTCGAGAAGCTCGGTACGGCGGTCAAGAAGGGACTCGGCATCGACGAGTCCGTCCTCGAGACTCTCGAGGAGGCGCTCCTGTCTTCCGACGTCGGGGCGGACACGGCCGCCGCCCTGGCCCAGCGGATCCGCGAGCGCTCGAGCATGTCCGAGCGCAAGGACCTCGCCGGGCTGCGCGAGATGCTGCGCAGCGAGATCGAAGGCATCCTCGCCACGGCGCCGCGGGCTGCGGCGCTGGCCGACGTCCCGCTGCACGTGACCTTCCTGGTGGGCGTCAACGGTTCGGGAAAGACCACGACCGCCGCGAAGCTCGCCGCCCGGGAGAAGGAGGCCGGCCGGCGGGTCCTGCTCGCCGCCGCCGACACGTTCCGCGCCGGCGCCATCGACCAGCTCCAGACCTGGGCCGATCGCCTGAGCGTTCCGGTCGTGCGCCACAGCGAGGGGGCCGATCCCTCCGCGGTCCTCTTCGATGCGCTCGCCGCGGCGAAGGCGCGCCAGGTCCAGTCGCTGATCGTCGACACGGCGGGCCGGCTCCATACGAAGAAGAACCTGATGGAGGAGCTCGCCAAGATGCGCCGGATCGCCGTGCGCGAGGTCCCTGGCGCGCCCCACCGGACGCTTCTCGTTCTCGACGCGACCACGGGCGTCAACGGCCTCGAGCAGGCGCGCCGGTTCGTCGAGGCCGCCGGAGCCGACGGCGTCGTGCTGACGAAACTCGACGGAAGCGCGCGCGGCGGCATCGTGCTGGCCATCTACCGGGAGCTCAGGCTGCCGGTGCTCTACGTCGGCGTCGGCGAGAGCGTCGAGGACCTGGTCCCGTTCGACCCGTCGGAGTATGCGAAGGCGCTGCTCGACGATCCGTCGGAGACGGTGCCGGCTGCTCCGTCGAACGCCGGCGTGACGGGTTGAGCCGGGCCGCCCTCGACCTCGCGCACCTCGATCGCGCGCTCGCCCTGGCGGAGCGCGGGCGCTATGGCGTGCCGCCGAACCCCATGGTGGGCGCGGTGGTTGTCCGGAACGGGCGGGTGGTCGGCGAGGCGTACCACCGCCGGGCCGGAGGGGATCATGCCGAGATCGCCGCGCTCGCACGGGCGGGCGTCCGGGCGCGCGGGGCCGACCTCTACCTGACGCTCGAGCCCTGCGTGCACCAGGGCCGTACGCCCCCCTGCGCGCCGCAGGTGATGGCCGCCGGCATCCGCCGCGTCGTGGTGGGCACGACGGATCCCAACCCCCGCGTCTCGGGCCGCGGCATCCGCGCGCTCCGGAAGGCCGGCCTCGAGGTCGTCCTCGCGCCGGCGCCCCTGCGACGAAGAGCCGAGGATCAGAACGCGAAGTTCCGCGCGTTCATGGAAAGGGGTCGCCCGCTCGTGCTGGCCAAGTGGGCGTCGACGCTGGACGGCCGCATCGCCTCGGCGAAGGGCGAGAGCCGCTGGATCACGGGAGAGGCGGCGCGGCGGAGGGCCCTCCTCCTGCGCGAGGAGTACGACGCGGTCCTCGTGGGGGCCGGGACGGTGAGGGCCGACGATCCGCGACTGACCCGGCGGCTCCGGAAGGCGGGACGGCGGGCGCACTGGCGAATCGTGCTGGACGGCCGTCTGCGTCTCTCCGAGGCCGCGCGCGTCCTGCGCGGCCCGGGCGAGCGCGTCGTCGCGACGGCGGCGCGGGCCTCGCATCCCAAGGCCCGGCGCCTGGCCGCACGCGGCATCCGGATCTGGAGCCTGCCCGCTTCGTCGGGCGCGCGGGGCCGCGTGGACCTCGCGCGGCTGCTCCGGACGCTGGCCCGCCACGGCGTGACGAGCCTCCTGGTCGAGGGGGGAGCCGAGACGCTGGGAGGATTCTTCCAGGCCGGGCTCGTCGACCGGGTAGCGGTCTTCCTGGCTCCGCGGGTTCTGGGCGGCGATCGCGCGACGGGCGCGGTCGGCGGAGCGGGCTTCCGTCTGGGTGAGGCCCCCGGGCTGTCGGACGTGCGCGTCCAGCGCGTCGGAACGGACCTGCTCCTCACCGCCCGGGTTCAATAGACTCACGGCGATGTTCACCGGGATCGTCGCCGGCCTCGGGACGGTACGGGCGGTGTCTCGCCGCCCCGGCGGAGGCATCCGGCTGACCGTGCGGCCCCCGGCGCGCGAGCGGCGCTTCGCCGGGGGAGAGAGCGTCTGCGTCTCGGGCGTCTGCCTGACCGCCGTGCGCGGCGGGCGCGACCTCGTGGCCGACCTGTCGCCGGAGACGCTCCGGCGATCCACGCTCGGGCGCCTCGCGCCCGGCGCGAAGGTCAACCTCGAGCGGGCGCTGCGCTGGGGGGACCGGCTCTCCGGGCACTTCGTGATGGGCCACGTGGACGGGATCGCCCGCGTGCAGGCGATCGTCCCGTCCGGCAACTCCTGGACGGTCTCCTTCTCGATCCCCCGCGGCCTCTCCCGCTTCGTCGTGCCCAAGGGCTCGGTCTGCGTGGACGGCGTGAGCCTCACCGTCGCGGCCCGGGGCCGCGGGCGGTTCGGCGTCGCCGTCATCCCGGAGACGCACCGCCGGACCACGCTCGGCCGCGTCGCGGAAGGCGACGCCGTCAACTTCGAGGCCGACGTCTTCGCGCGGTATGGTCGCGGCGCTCTGCGCCGCGTGAAGAGGCGGCGCCGGTGATCGTCTTCGAGACCTCGCCGCAGCCCGCGGTCCGGGCCGGCGAGGAGGACCTCGGGGGGCGCCGCGTCGCGGGCCGGCTTTTGCCCTACGGCGCCGAGCCCGAGCCCGGGAGCCTGCGGTACGACCCGATCACGCGGAAGTTCCCGCGACGCCGCGCGGAGGCGGTCGTGACGGTCGGTCCGGCGAGCGCCGAGGCCTGGCGCGAGGCCGCGCTGCGGCTCCCACCCGGTCCGGTCCTCGTGGGCCCGGGCTCGCGCGCCGAAGAGGTGCGGGGCGCCTACCGGGCGGCGGCGGAGGGAGCGCTCGCGGCGGGGCGAGCGGTCTATCTTCTCGACCCGCCGGAGGCCGGGCTCCCGCGGGAGTCGGCGGCCGCCGGAACGGCCGGGATGGTCGCCCTCTGTTCGTACGCGGCCGGCTCCGAGGCGGCGTTTCCGGAACTCCGGGCGGCGAAGGCGCGCGGCCTCGTCTGCGGCGTGCTCTTCCCTCTGATCCCGGGATGGACCGCCGAGCCCGCGGCGATCGAGTCGCTGGTCGCGGAGGCGGCGGCGGCCGGCGCACGCGCCGCGACGCCGCTCGTCCCGGAGGCCGACGGCGAGGCGCGCCGCGCGATCGTCGAGGCACACAGCCTCGTCGGCGAGGCCGCCGACACGGAGGCCTTCTTCGCCCTCATCCACCACCGCGAGTGGGTCGCGGCCATGATCGAGCGGCTCCCGGCGGTCCGCAGCCGGTGCGCCGCGCGAGGCCTCGGGCTGCTTCCGCCCCGGCCGATCGGTCCCCGCGAGCCGGCGGGCAACGCCGCCGCGTCGGCCCGGCTGGAGGAGCACGCGGAGCTCGACGCGCTTGCCGAGCATCGCGCGGAGGCCCTGCGGGCAGCGGTCCGCTGGATCGACGAGTCGGGCCGGGACCTGGCGGCCGTCGACCGCGAGGGCAACTTCCGGCGCGTGTTTCCCTTCGACGGGGACGTCGCCGCCGAGGTCGAGGCGGCGCTTCGGCTCGACGTTCTCCGGCCGGTCCGATGAACGCGACGGGCGCCATCGGGGGCTCTGCCGCCGGCCTCTACGTCCACCTCCCGTACTGCGCCTCGCGTTGCGGCTACTGCGCATTCGTCGTGACCACGGACGACTCGAGCCGCGAACGGTATCTGGCCGCCCTGGACCGGGAGGCGGGGATGCTCGCCGTCGAGGCCGCGGGCTCGGCCTTCGATGCGATCTACCTGGGAGGCGGGACCCCGTCGCTCCTGCCGCCGGCCGCGGTCTCGCGCCTCCTCGCCTCGCTGCGCGAGCGCTTCGAGCTCCGTGCGGGCGCCGAGGTGACCCTCGAGGCGAACCCGGAGGACGTCTCCGCCGCCGCCGTGGCGGCGTGGGTGGAGGCGGGCGTGACGCGGATCTCGGTGGGCGTCCAGTCGCTCGAGGACGCCGAGCTCGCGGCGGTGGGACGGCGCCACGACGCGAGGCGGGCCGCCGCGGCGCTCGAGACTCTGGTCCGCGCCGGAGTGGCGGTCTCCGGCGACCTCATCCTGGGCCTGCCGCTCCAGACGGAGGACAGTTTCGCCCGGAGCCTCGAGGGGCTGTGCGACGCCGGGGTCTCGCACGTCTCCGTGTACCTGCTCGAGGCCGAGAAGAGCCGCACGATCGAGGAGGACCGCCGGACGCATCCCGAGAGGTATCTCGGGGACGACCCGCAGGCCGACGCATGGCTCGCGATGGGACAGACGCTGGCCTCTCGCGGCTTCCGGCACTACGAGATCTCCAACTGGGCCCGCCCCGGACGCGAGGCGCGCCACAACGTGAAGTACTGGACGCGCACGCCGACGCTCGGCCTCGGCGTGTCCGCCCACGAGCTCTGGGCGGGCCGGCGGCGCGCCAACGTCTCGCAGCTCCCGGCGTACCTCGAGCGGCTGGAGTCCGGGCGGCGGCCGATCGCGCTCGACCAGGCGGTGACCGAGGAGGAGGCCGCCAGGGAGCGGGTGTACCTGGGCCTGCGGCTCGCGGAAGGGGTGCCGGCGGACGCGTTCGAGGAGCAGTTGGGGCGCACGGGGGATCCGAGATTGCGCGAGGACTACGACGGCTGGCTCAAGGAGGGAATCCTGCGGCACGAGGGCGGCCGGATTCGATTTACCGAGCGCGGGTTCCTCGTGTCGAACGAGGTGCTGAGCCGGTTCGTGTAGAGAGAGAGCCCCTCGCCCTGTCCCGATACCGCCGGGAGAGGGAACCCTCAGAGACCACCCTCGCCCCCGCAAGGGGGAGAGGGCAGGGGTGAGGGGGGCGGCCTGGTGAGCCGCTATATGAACAGCGGCGCGAGAACCAGCGTGATCGTCGCGAGCAGCTTGATCAGCACGTGGAGCGACGGGCCCGCGGTGTCCTTGAACGGATCGCCGACCGTGTCGCCGACCACGGCTGCCTTGTGCGCCGGGGATCCCTTCCCGCCGTAGGCCCCCGTCTCGATGTACTTCTTCGCGTTGTCCCAGGCGCCGCCGCCGTTGTTCAGGAAGGTCGCCATGACGACGCCCGCGATCGTCCCGACCATCAGGAGGGCGGCCACGGACTCCGCGCCGACGCCGAACTGCTTGAAGATGAGCCCGACCACGATGGGAGTGCCGACGGCGACAAGGCCCGGAGCGATCATCTGCCGCAATGCGCCGCGAGTCACGATGTCGACCGTGCGGCCGTAGTCCGGCTTCTCGGTGCCCTGCATGATGCCCGGGTGTTCCTTGAACTGCGCCCGGACATCCTGGATGACGACGCCGGCCGCCTTGCCGACCGCCTTGATGGCCAGGCCGGAGAAGAAGAAAACCAGCATCGCGCCGATCAGGCCACCGATGAAGACCTCGGGCTTGGCGAGGTTGACCGAGGTTAGCTCGGCGCCGTAGTTCTTGAGCTCGTCGAGGTAGGCCGAGAAGAGCAGGAAGGCCGCGAGCGCGGCCGACCCGATGGCGTAGCCCTTGGTGAGCGCCTTGGTCGTGTTGCCGACGGCGTCGAGCCGGTCGGTCTTCTTGCGGATCGCTTCGGGCTGCTTGGACATCTCGACGATGCCGCCTGCGTTGTCGGTGATGGGGCCGAACGTGTCCATGGCCAGGATGTAGGCGGCCGTCCCGAGCATTCCCATCGTGGCGACGGCGGTGCCGAAGAGGCCGCCGCCCGGCAGCGCGGCCACACCGATCTTGTAGGAGGAGAGGATCGCGGCCGAGATCGCCACGACCGGCGCCAGCGTGCACTCGAGGCCGACAGCGATTCCGGCGATGACGTTGGTCGCCGGCCCCGTCTGCGAGGCGTCCGCGATCTCGCGGACGGGCCGGTACTTGTACTCCGTGTAGTACTGGGTGATGAAGACGAAGACGACTGACGTGATGACGCCGATCATTCCGCAGAGGAAGTACCTCCACCAGGCGTCGGGATGCGACGGGTTGGCGAGCAGCCACTTCGTGGCGACGAAGAAGCCGCCGATCGCGAGCGCCGCCGCGATGTAGTAGCCGCGGTTCAGGGCCTGCATCGGATCGGCGTCCTCGCGGGTCTTGACCGCGAAGATGCCGATGATCGAGGCGAGCAGGCCGAAGGCGCGGGCGACCAGCGGGAAGAGCATCACGCCGACGACTCCCGCGGAGAACGCCATGTTCTGCTTCTGCAGCGTGGCGGCGAGGGTCGCGCCGAGGATCATCGCGCCGATGTTCTCGGCGGCCGTCGACTCGAACAGGTCGGCGCCGCGGCCGGCGCAGTCGCCGACGTTGTCACCGACCAGGTCCGCGATCACGGCGGGGTTGCGGGGGTCGTCCTCGGGGATCCCGGCCTCGACCTTGCCGACGAGGTCGGCGCCGACGTCGGCGGCCTTGGTGTAGATGCCGCCGCCCAGCTGGGCGAAGAGAGCCACGAACGAGGCGCCGAACCCGTAACCCACGATCAGGAGCGGGATCTGGGCGGCGGGGACCTCCGTGAAGTGCGAGACCAGCCAGTAGAGGCCGCCGACGCCGAAGAGGGACATCGCGACCACGAACAGCCCCGAGACCGCTCCGCCGCGCAGCGCGATGCGCAGGGCGTCGTTCAGGGACGTCCGGGCGGCCGAGGCCGTCCGGATGTTCGTGCGGATCGACACCCACATCCCGATGTAGCCGGCGATGACCGAGCACGCCGCACCCAGGACGAAGGAGAGCGTCGTCCAGAAGGCGAGGCGCAGGGCGGTCGGCACCGGGTCGAAGTCGTGGTGGCTCCGGACGAACCCGTAGAGCAGGAAGATGACGGCCGCGAGCAACAGCGCGAGCAGTCCGATCGTGCGGTTCTGGCGGCGCAGGAACGCCTCGGCGCCCTCCTTGATGGCGTTGGAGATCGCCTGCATCGCGGTCGTCCCGGTGTCCTTCTTGAGGACCCAGGAGGCCAGGTAACCGGCCACGAAGAGCGATCCCACGGAGAAGACCAGGATCAACGGCAGAGCAAGCTCGAAAGACATTCCCACTCCTGTTTTTGCGTGATTCGGCGGTCCGCCGGCGATCCAGCCGACCGGCCGGGGAGGATATCAGGGGAAGGTGTCAGACGGTAGGTGTCAGGTGGCAGGGACCAGGAGCGCGTCCTGCCGGCCGGCCCCTTCGGGCTACTGGCCGACCGGGACGGCCTCCATGACGATGCCGATGTTCTTGGCTCCGGAGTTGCGGCAGATATCCATGGCCTTGACGACCTCGCCGTAGTTGGCGGCATCGTCGCCCGAGAAGAAGACGGTCTTGTTGGCCCGGTTCTTGAGGATCTCGGTCAGGCGCAGGGAGAGCGTCTGCGCGTTCACCTCGTCCTTGTTGAGGTAGTACTTGTTGGTCGGCGTCAGCGAGACGATGATCAGGTCGGTCGGGGGAGGCGAGTTCGTGTCGGGCGGATTCTTGGGGGGAACCTTCACGTCGTAGCCCATCTGGAGCAGCGGCGTGATGACCATGAAGATGATCAGCAGCACGAGCACCACGTCCACCAGGGGCGTGATGTTGATGTCGCTCTTGTAGTTTCCGGCGCCGCCGCCGACTCCCATCGCCATGTCGCAGGTCTCCTTGAGTTCCTGGCCTCGCGCTAGCTGGCGCCCTTTTGCTTCTTCTCGGCAATCAAACCGACGTCCTGGAAGCCCGCGTCCTTGGTCATCTTGAAGACTTCCTTGACGTCGCCGTACTTGAGGCGCTGGTCGGCCTTGATCACGAGCTCCGTGCTCGGGTTGCGCTGGTACAGCTCGTCGAGCGCCGTTTGGAACTCCGCCTTCGACAGTTGCTTCTGATCCATGTGGTACGCCGGTGGCGAGGCGTATTGCACGACGATCATCTTCTGCTTGCTGCTCTCCGGCTTCTTGTCAGGATTGTCGGTCTGCGGGATCTGGACGCTCACGCCGTTCTGGAGGAGCGGCGTGACGACCATGAAGATGATCAGCAGAACGAGGCACACGTCCACGAGGGGCGTGACATTGATCTCGCTCTGAAGTTTGTCCCGACTGCTGCCTCCGCCCATGCCCATGGAAATGCTCCTACGCGGAGAGCTGTGCGCCCGCGCCGCGCCGCTTGATGAAGTAGTCGATGAGCTCGTTCGAGGAGTTCGACATCTCGACCTGGAAACGCTCGATGTTGTTCATGAAGATGTTGAACATCCACACCGCCGGGATGGCCACGAAGAGGCCGAGCGCCGTCGTGACGAGTGCCTCGGAGATTCCGGCCGACACCGCCGCGATGCCGCCCGAGCCGGTCAGCGCCATGCCGCGGAACGCGTTGATGATGCCGATGACCGTTCCGAAGAGCCCGATGAAGGGCGCGGTCGTGCCGATGGTCGCCAGACCCGAGAGGCCCTTCTTCATGTCGGCGGTCGTGACCAGGGCCTCGCGCTCGATGGCGCGTTCGGCCGCCTCGATCATGTCGTGGCCCTTCATATTGGCACCCCCGCTTCGGACGTCGTGGGAGAACTCGTAAAGCCCCGCCGACAGAACGCGCGCGACGTGGCTGTTCTTGAACTTCTTCGAGGCGTCGATCGCCTCCTGCAGCTTGTCCTGCTTCAGGAAGCCGGTCACCAGCTTGGCGTACGCCACCGACTGATTGCGTGCCTTGCGGTAGTAGATGAACCGCTCGAAGGCGATCGTCAGAGAGTAGATCGACATGATGATCAACACGACGACGACGCCTTGAGCGACGATCGTCATCTTGCCCCATAGCTCAATCGGATTGAAACTCATGCAACGCTCCTTCTGGTTTTCATTCGCCTTCCGCCTGCCAATCCTAGTTCAACCGGAACGTCACGGTCACGGTCAGGTAAACCCGCACGGCCCGACCGTTGAGGGTCGCCGGCTTGTACTTCCACTGTTGGACGGCCCGCACGGCCGAGGCATCGAGCAGGGGGTTGACGGACTTGAGGACCCGGACGTCTTCGACGGAGCCCTGGTCGGTGATGATGGCCTCCAGGATGACCACGCCCTCCATCCGGGCCTTGCGGGCGGCCTCCGGGTACTGGGGCTCGGTGCGCGAGGACAGCACGGGCGCCTTGACGTCTCCGCCGACCCGCAGAGGCTCGCTGCCCATTCCGGCCCCGGTCCCGCCGGGCACGCCTCCCGCGACCCCGCCGGCCACGCCGCCCTCGACGCCGCCTTCGACGCCGCCCTCCACTCCCGTGGACTCCGCGACCGGCTCGGGGGCTGCCAGGGGCTGCGGCACCGTCTCGGGGATGACCATCGGCTGGGTCATCTCGACCTGCTTCACCGGGACCGGCTTCGGGGCATCGGGCGCCTTGGGCGCCGCCTTGGGAGCCGCCGGCGGCGGCGGGGGAGGCGGAGGCGCCGCGGCGTAGAAGGTCACGGGGATCGGCGGCTCGGGGACGTCGCCGACGAACCAGATCGAAGCGCCGAGAATGCCTCCGATCACCAGCGCGTGAATCAAGACCGAGACCGGAAGGGAGACGACCTTCTTCGCCTGGTCCTTCTGGTGGGTCGATTCGATCAGCGATTGTTCGAACATGAGCTCACCCCCGTCTCATTGAGACACCGGCATCACTTCGCCGGTTCCGGCGTAGGCGCTCCGCCCGATGCGGCGGCCTCGGCCTTCGCCTTCTCCTGAGTGGCCTTCCGCATCTCGAGCGCCTGCTGGAGGTATTTGTTGGCCGTGTCGAGGTCTTCCTGCTTCTTGGCCGGATCGGTCTCCATCTTGGCCTTCTCCCGGTAGAGCAGGTTGATGTAGGTGATCGCCTCGAAGTAGTCGGGCTTGATCTCCACGGCCTTGTTGAGCGACTGCAGCCCGTCGTCCACGATCTTGGCGCGAAGGGCCGGGTCGAGGTCCGGATAGTTGTAGGAGCGGTCCCAGGCCTGGACGCCGATGAGGTAGTAGACCTCGGGGTTGTTGCCCTCGACCTCCAGCCGCTTCTTGAGCCAGACGACCCCGTTGTCGAAGTCGCCCTTCTTGAAATACAGCATGGCCACCGACTGCATCGCCTTGCTGTCCTTCGGGTCGCGCTTCAGGATCTCGTTCTGGTAGAAGTTGATGGCGTCATCGTAGCGGTCGGTGTTCAGGTACATCGAGACGAGATACTCGAGCGCCTTCTTGTCGTCGGGGTAATGCTCGACGTAGGTCTTCAGGTGCTCGATCGCCTTCGTCGCGTACTCGAGATCCTTGGGGTGCTTCGAGCCCGGCTGATAGAGACCCATGTAGGCGATGCCGATGTGCTTGTTGAGCTTAGTCTCGCCGGGATCCAGGCGCAGCGCCTCCTGGTAGGAGGTCAACGCGGGGAGGTACTGCGCGGCCTTGAGGAACTCGTTCCCGCGCTTGATCTCCTGTTTGGACTTGATCTTGTTGCACCCGGACAGAAAGGTGACGGCGAGGAGGAAAAAGGCGGCCGCGGCCGCACGTTGCCGATGGCGTGCCATGCTTCGCTTCGCTCCTAAGCTCTTTCGCTTCGCTGCTTTCCACCCGGGCTTCGAGTCGGCCCGCCCCAGAGGGGGGAATTCTGTTGAATTCCTTTCAACAAAGCAACAGAGTTTTTTCGGGGATTCCTGGAGTTTCGCCCGGCTTCGGCACAGCGCGCTCCAGGGCCTCGCGGACGAACGCCTCGGCGCGGATGACGAAGCGCTGCGTCTCCGTCGGACTGCAGCGGGGGGAATATTGAAGCTGCCGGCAATGCTTTGCGCATTCAGGAGGACTCTTTGAAAGGACTCGCCGCGAGATACCCGCTCTGGATCGCCGCGGTGTGCGCCGCGAGCCTGCTCTTCGACGCCGCCGATGCGCCGGCAGTCCGGGCGCAACAGCCTCCTGCTCCCGCTCCCGCTCCAGCTCCCGCCCAGGCCGCTCCGCCGGCGAAACCGGCGGAGGCGCAGAAGCCGCCGGCGGCGCCCCCCGAGAAGGCCTTCCCTCCCGTGGTGGAATCCGTGGACGTCTCGATCACGAGCGTGGACGTCGTGGTCACCGACTCCAAGGGCCATCGCGTCCCCGACCTGACGGCGGACGACTTCGAGGTCCGCCAGGACGGCATCGCCCAGAAGATCACCAACTTCTACGCCGTCTCCGGCGGCAAGATCCTGCTGGAAGACGGCAAGTCCATTCCTCTGGACAAACCCGAGGCGGCCGAGGAGGTGCCCCGGGAGCTCAAGGCGCACTACATCATCTACATCGACAACCTGAACATCCAGCCCAACAACCGCAACCGGATGTTCAAGCGGTTGAAGGAATTCATCCCGCAGGCGATCGGACCCAACGCGGAGGGGATGGTGGTGACCTACAACCGCTCGCTCAAGGTGCGCCGGCCCTTCACCTCCGACGCGAACGACCTCGTCGGCGCGATCGAGGACATCGAGCTCGATACGGGCGGCGGGACCACGCAGGTCGGCGAGCGCAACGATGCCCTCCGCCGCGTCGACGAGTCCAAGTCGGTGACCGAGGCGACGGGCATCGCCCGCTCCTACGCGCAGTCGCTGCGCAACGACCTCGAGTTCACGGTGGACTCGTTGAAGTCCACGCTCGATTCGCTGGCGGGCGTGCCCGGCCGCAAGAACTTCCTCTACGTCTCGGAGGGCCTGCCGGCGACGGCGGGATTCGAGATCTACGAGGCGATCCGCGAGAAATACCAGCAGACCGCGACGACGATCGAGCAGCTCGACTACGACATGAACAGCAAGTACGCCCAGATCATCCAGGCCGCCAATGCCAACGGCGTCACGATCTACACGCTCGACGCGTCGGGCCTCACCACCAACGAGATGAACTCCGCCGAGAACTCGGCCACCAAGACCGTCCACCTCAACGACTTCATGGTGCGCCAGAACATGCAGGGCCCCATCCGCACAATGGCCGAGGAGACCGGCGGACTGGCGACCGTCAACAGCAACGACTGGAAGGCGGGCCTCGACCAGGTGGCGGCGGACTTCTCCAACTTCTACTCCCTCGGCTACCGGAGCGCCCGGGGCGCCGTGGACCGGCCGCACCGCGTCGAGGTGATCGTCAAGCGCAAGGGCCTGACCGTGCGCAACCGGCGCGGCTACGTGGAGAAGTCGGTCGAGACTCGCACCGCCGAGGCGGTGGTCGCGAGCCTGAGCTATCCGCGCGCCGACAATCCGCTCAAGTGCGGGCTGTCCGTGGGTGACCCCAAGCCCTACGACCGTCAGAACTATTTGCTCCCGGTGCGGATCTCCGTCCCGATCGGGAAGCTGGGTCTCATTCCTTCGGGTGACCAGTACGAGGGCCAGTTCTTCATCTACTTCGTGGTCCTCGACGCGTCGGGCAAGCAGTCGGACCTCCAGGTCCAGAGGCAGGAGATCAAGATCCCGTCCAAGGACTTCGCCCTGGCGCAGGGCAAGGACTTCTACTACGACGCGAAGCTGATCGTCGTGCCCGGCGGTCAGAAGCTCTCGGTCGGGGTGCGGGACGCGGTCTCGAACCTGACCTCCTACCTCCAGAAGAGCGTCTTCGTCTCGGTCCTCCCGAAGGAGGCTCCGAAGGCGTCGGAACCCGGGAAGTCGTGAGCCTCTAAGTCTAAGATCGTCCCGTGATTCCAGTCCTGGACTCGCGGGGAATGCGCGCCGCGGACGCCGAGGCGATCCGGCGCGGGGCGGACGCCGAGGATCTGATGGAGAGCGCCGCGGAGGCCCTGTGCCGGGACCTCCGCGCGGCACTCCCCGGCGCGCGCCGGGTCGCCGTCGTGTGCGGCCCCGGCAAGAACGGCGGAGACGGGCTGGCGGCGGCCCGCATCCTCGCGCTCGGCGGCGCGTCCCCCGAGCTCTTCAGCCTGCGCGACCCCGCGCTCTTCACCGGCGAGGCCTCGGCCAACGCGGCGCGCGCGCGCGGCGTCGGCCTCGCGATCCGCGAGCTCTCCGGCGCCGGCGGCCACGCCGCGCTCCGCCGCGCGCTGTCCGACGCGGATGTCGTCGTCGACGCGCTCTTCGGCACCGGCCTGTCGCGGGCGCTCGAGGGCGCCGCGCGGCGTGCCGTCTCCGCGATCAACGGCTCCGGCCGCCGAGTGATCGCTGCGGATCTGCCCTCCGGACTCTCCGCCGATCGGGGCGAGATCCTCGGCATGGCCGTGCGCGCGTGGCGGACCGTCGCGTTCGCCGCGCCCAAGCTCTGCCACGTGCTGCCGCCGGCGAGCGGGCTGTGCGGATGCGTCGCGATCGCCGACATCGGCATCGCCCGGAAGATCCTCGCCCGCCACGCCCGCCGGCTCTGGCAGACGGAGCCCGCGGACGTCGCCGCGAGGCTCCCCGCGCGTCCGCTCGATTCGCACAAGGGCGACTTCGGGCGCCTCGCGATCCTGGCGGGCTCCCGCGGCAAGCCGGGGGCCGCGATCCTCGCGGCGCGCGGCGCCCTGCGTGCAGGCGCCGGTCTCGTCACCGTCTTCTGCGCCGAGTCGATCGCCTCGGGAATCGTGTCGGCGCTCCCCGAGGCGATGACCGAGGCGCTGCCGGAGGAGCGCGGCGCTCTCGGTCGCTCGGCGGCGGAGGGCCTCGGGCGGTCGTGGAAGGATTTCGACGCCGTCGTGGCCGGGCCGGGCCTCGGAACGTCTTCGTCGACGGTGGCGGCGCTCGAGGCCGCCCTGCGCGCGCGCGTCCCGCTCGTCGCCGACGCGGACGCGCTCAACGCGTTCGCCGGCCGTCCCGGGTTCTTCGCGAAGCGCCGGGCGGCGACGGTGCTGACCCCACACCCCGGCGAGGCGGGTCGGCTTCTGCGGACCTCCTCGCGCGCGGTGCAGGCCGATCGCCGGGGAGCGGTCTTGAAGCTCGCGCGCGCGAGCCGCGCGGTCGTCGTGCTCAAGGGAGCCCACAGCCTGATCGGAACGCCGGACGGCGAGATCGTCGTCAACCCCACCGGCACGCCGCTCCTCGCGACCGCGGGGTCGGGGGACGTGCTGTCGGGCGTGATCGGCGCGTTGCTCGCCGGCGGGCTGACGGCGCGCGACGCCGCAATGACGGGCGCCTGGCTCCACGGCGCCGCGGCGCAGAGTCTCGAGGTGGTGCTGGGCGACGCGGGGCTCCTCGCGCACGAGGTTGCGGACGCGATACCCGGCGTGCGCCTCGCGTTGCGCCGCGAGGCCGCCCGCGAGGCCGCAGGCGCTCCGGATGTCTGAGTCGGAAACGGCGACTCGGACCCGCACCGCGGAGGAGACCGAGGCGGTGGGAGAGCGTCTCGCCGCGACGCTCTCCCGCTCGGACGTCATTTACCTCGTCGGGGACCTCGGCGCGGGGAAGACCACTCTGGCGCGCGGGCTGGCGCGCGGCCTCGGCGCCGAGACTCGCGAGGTCGCCTCACCCACCTTCGCTCTTCTGAACGAATACGCGGCCGCGAGCCCCGGCCCGGCGCAGAGGGGAATCGTCCTGAGGCACCTCGACCTCTACCGCCTCGCGGACGACCCGAGGGACCTGGCCATCCTCGGCCTGCCCGACGCGGTCGCGGACGCGCCGGTCTGCGTCGAGTGGCCGGGGGAGGCGATCCGACGGCTGCTGCCTCCGACCGTCGAGATCACGATCGTCCCGGAGCCCCGCGAACTGCGGCACATCCGCGTCCGGAGGATCCGGGGCTGATCCGGGCCGGGGGCGCCCTGCGGCGCGCCGGCCGCGCCTCAGAAGGCGACGAGGAAGCCGCCCGTCGTCGTGACGTTCCCCATCCAGTTCCGGGTGTCGCAGAAGTTGTTGGTATCGCAGAACACCCGCGAGTTGTCGCCGAGCCACGTCGAGTAGAAGCGCGCATCGAAGCGCATCGCGAAGTGCGGGGTGAAGAAGATCTTCACGCCGCTGCCGACGGCCGAGGTGAAGCGGACGTCCGATTCGGCGAACGTGCCCGGAAGGTTCGGGTCGAGGCGCGCCGCCCCGGCGCCGACCGTGAAGAACGGCACGACGCGGTGATGGCCGAAGTTGAACGTGCAGTAGGCCATGAAGTACTCGACGGTCAGGTTCCCGAGGTTCTGATCCGGCGCGTTGTGCAGCCGGAGGATGTAGTCCGTCTCGGTCCGCGAGTACTCGCTCTCGACCTCGAAGAGGCTCGTGATGTTGTAACCGATGCGTCCGCCGTACGCGGCGTCGTCGCCGACGTCGACGTGGTTGTGGTCGAAGTCGTTGTTGAAGACGTCGTGCGCGTGGGCGATCTCACCGCCGAAGAGCCAGCCCCCGAAGCCGTTGATCTCGACGGTGCCTTGGCGCAGCTGCGCCGAGGCGGTCGCGGCGAAGAGGAGAAGGGACGCGGGTAGCAGGAGAGCGATACGGGATTTCATGGCCGGCCTCCAGAGATGACAGACGCCGCGCGGCGCCCCCGGTTTACTTCTTAGCCCGCAGGTGTTTCTCCAGGATCTTCTTCCAGCGGTCTTCGACACTCGGGGCGTAGCCGACCTGTCGGTCCAATAGGGTTCGATCGGCGGCGAGCAGGAAGGTGGAGGGGATTCCGCTCGCCGTCAGCGGCCCGGCGTCCTCGGGAGCCGCGAAGTAGACGGGGACGGAGATGTTGAACTGCTTCATGAAGGCCGGCACGCGCTTGCGGTCGGCGTCCACGTTGACGGCGACCACGACGAAGTTGCGGTCGCTGTAGTTGTCGTACATCCTCTGCACCACGGGCAGCTCCAGCTTGCAAGGGCCGCACCAGGTCGCCCAGACGTTGACGAGCACGACGTTGCCCTTGAGCTCCGAGAGCCGAACGCTCCCGCCCTCCTGCCCGACGAATTCGAGATCGGGGAAGAGCGGCGGAGACTGAGAGGACTGTTGAGCGGAGGCTGTGGCCGCGCACGCGACGCTCAGGGCTATGGCCGTAGCGGCGAGGACGGTCGTGCGCATCCTGCTCAGCGAACGGCCTGTACCCGGGGATTATTCCGTCGCATCGACCCCTTCAGGATAACCGATCGGCCCGCGCGAGAGCGCAGGGATAATGGGCGTCGATGACGAAGGCCCCACCGGTTCTGGCGCGGGTGTTCCGTGGCCCTCGCGTCGAATCGGCGCACCGCGGCTCCGCCGCCGTGGTCGACGAGCGGGGCACGCTGCTGGCCTCCTGCGGGGACGCCGACGTCGCGGTCTATGCCCGGTCGGCCGCGAAGCCGTTCCAGGCGATGCCCCTGCTGCTGGCAGGCGGCGAGAAACGCTTCCGACTCTCGGATGCCGAGATCGCGCTCCTCTGCGCGTCTCACGGCGGCGAGCCGAGACACACGGCGCTCGCCGCCGCGCTCCTCCGGAAGGGCGGCTTCTCGGTGGCCGACCTCGAGTGCGGCGCGCACCTGCCGATGCACGAGGCCTCGGCGAGAGCGCTCCTGCGCGCCGGCAAGCCGCCGAGCGCGCTGCACAACAATTGTTCCGGCAAGCACGCCGGGATGCTGCTCGCGTGTCGCCTGCTCGAACTTCCGCACGCCGGATACACGGACCCGGCGCATCCGCTGCAGCGCCGGATCCGCTCGCTCCTCGCGCGTTACGCGGGAGTGCCCGAATCCGAGATCGGAGCCGCGGTCGACGGATGCAACGCTCCCGTCTTCCGCCTGCCGCTGTCGGCGCTCGCGCTTGCCTATGCCCGGCTGACCACGCGTACGGTGCCGGGGGAGGATCGCGCGTCCGCGGCGGCGAGGGCCCGGATCGTGCGGGCGATGATCCGCCGCCCCGAGATGGTCGCCGGCGAGGGGCGGTTCACGACCGACCTCGTGAGCGCCGGGCGCGGCCGATGGATCGGCAAGGAGGGCGCCGAGGGCGTCTACGCCCTGGCGCTCTCGCCGAACGGGCGAGGCCGGAGCACCGGGATCGCCCTCAAGATCGAGGACGGGTCCGCGCGGGCCCGCGACGCGGTGACGCTGGCGGTGATGTCGAAGTTGAGCGTCCTCCCCGACGACGCGCGACGCGCGCTCGCCGCGTACGCCGAGCCGGTGCTGCACAACGCCCGGGGCCTCGACGTCGGCCGCATCGAGGCGGACGTTCCGCTCGTGCGTTCGCGCTCCGCCGCGGCTCCGTCGGGCCGCGCACGGTCGCGGACGAAGCGATAGGGTAGGCGACCGCGTGGCCTTCACCAACCTGTCGGAGTTCCTCGAGGCGCTGGAGGAGGACGGCGACCTGGTGCGGATCTCCGCGCGGGTCTCGCCGCGCCTCGAGATCGCGGAGATCGCGGACCGCGCCGTCAAGACCGGCGGGCCGGCGCTCCTCTTCGAGAACGTGGAGGGCTCCGAGATCCCGGTGGTGATCAACGCGTTCGCCTCGGGCCGACGGATGCTGCGGGCCCTCGAGATCGCGAGCTGGGAGGAGTGGGACGAACGTCTCGACTTCTTCCTGGATCCCAAGCCTCCGGAGGGCATTCTCGGGAAGCTCAAGGCGATCCCCAGAGTCACCGAGCTCGCGGCGGTGTTCCCGAAGACGGTCCGCTCCGCGCCGTGCCAGGAAGTCGTGCTGACCGGCGACGCCGTGGATCTCTCCGCGCTTCCGGTGCTGACGTGCTGGCCGCAGGACGCGGGGCCGTTCGTAACGATGCCGCTCGTGATCACCCGGGATCCGGTGAGCGGCAAGACGAACGTCGGCATGTACCGGATGCAGGTGTACGACCGCCGCACGACCGGGATGCACTGGCAGAAGCACAAGGACGGCGCGGGGCAGGCGCGCGGCTACGAGCGCGAGGGAAGGCGCATGGAGGTGGCCGTCGCGATCGGGTGCGATCCGGCGACGGTCTTCTCCGCCATCGCGCCGCTGCCGCCCGGAGTCTCGGAGCTGCTCTTCGCGGGATTTCTCCGCGGCGCGGCGGTGCCGATGGCCGCCGCGAAGACCGTCGGCCTCCAGGTCCCCGCCGAGGCCGAGATCGTGCTGGAGGGCTACGTCGATCCGAAGGAGCGGCGCCGCGAGGGCCCGTTTGGAGACCACACCGGTTTCTACTCGCTGGAGGACGACTTTCCGGTCTTCCACGTGACCGCGCTGACCCGGCGCGCCTCGCCGCTCTACCTGACGACGATCGTGGGACGGCCTCCGATGGAGGACGGATTCCTCGGCGAGGCGGTCGAGCGCCTCTTCCTGCCGCTCGTGAGGAAGACCATCCCGGAGATCGTGGACATGCACCTGCCCGTCGAGGGCATCTTCCACAACCTCATGCTCGTCGCGATCGACAAGCGCTACCCGGGCCACGCGCGCAAGACGATGCACGCGATCTGGGGGACCGGGCAGATGATGTTCACCAAGGTGATCGTGGTCGTCGACGCCGACGTTGACGTCCGCGGCGGTCCCGAGCTCCTCTGGAGGGCGCTGACCGCGATCGACCCCGAGCGGGACCTCGAGGTCGTCCACGGCCCGGTCGACGAGCTCGATTTCGCCTCGCGCCTGCCGTGCTACGGGAGCAAGATCGGCTTCGACGCCACGCGCAAGTGGAAGGAGGAGGGCTTCCAGCGTCCGTGGCCGGATCCGATCGTCATGTCGCCCGAGGTGAAGCTGAAGATCGACGCGCTCTGGCCCACTCTTGGCATCTCGTCCCGGCCCCGGCGCAACGACTGACCCCCCGGTACACGGCCAGGGCGCGCGCGCATCGCGGCCCGCATCCTGCTAGAATTTCCGGTCTGGAGTGCAGGGAATGTCGGGAATGCCAGTCATGAAAGTCCTCTGCGTCGACCCGAACGACGAGTCGCGCGACGCCCTGCGCCGCTCCCTCTCGGCCCTCGGGCACGCGGTCCGCGGTTTCGCGACGGTCGCCGAGGGCGCGCGTGCGCTCGAGGCCGGCGACTTCGAGCCCTCGCTTTTGATCGCGGCGCTCGACGCGGCCGACGGCGATGCGGGAGATCTCCTGAGCTCCGCGCGGGCGAGGGACCCGCGTCTCTTGACCCTGGCGCTCGTGGATCGATCGAGCCTGGATTCCGCGGTCGATGCGATAGCGCGCGGCGCGCACGACTTCCTCTGGCGCCCGCTCTCGGAGTTGCGCCTCGCCCAGGTCATCGCGTCGGCGGCCGTGCGCCGCGAGCGCGAGGCCGACGCGGAGGCGACCCGCATCCGGCTGGCGCGCGCCGAGCTGCGCGACGCGCTGCCCGGGCGCTCGTCCCGGTGGATCTCCGCCCTCGCGTCGCTCGAGCGCGCGGCGGAGGCTCCCGGATCCGTCCTCCTGACGGGGGAGCCCGGCACCGAGAAGGACGACGCGGCGCTCGCGCTCCATCGCCTCTCTCCGCGCGGCGCCGGACGGTTCGCCTTCATCTCCGAGGGAGAGTCCCTCGACCTCGCGACGCTCCAGACGGAGAACGGAACCCTCTTCCTCGAGAACATCGAGGCCACCTCCGCCGGATTCCAGGAGCAGCTCCTGGCGCACATGCGGGGGCCCTGGCGCGCCCGGTTCGTCGTGTCGATCGACGAGGACCCGCGCGAGGCGATGGAAGGGCGGAGGCTTCTCCCGGCGCTCGAGGAATCGCTTCAGGGGGCCGGAAACACCGTCCACCTGCCTCCGCTGCGCGAGCGCGCCGGCGACGTGCCGCTGCTCGCCCGGCGCTTCCTGGAGGATCTGAATCCCGCGCTCACGCTGACCCCGGAGGCCGCCGACGCGCTCGCCGCCCACGAGTGGCCGGGTAACACGCACGAGCTCCGCGAGGTCGTCCGCCGGGCGGCGCGACTGTCCGAGTCCACGATCGGCCCGACCGTCGTGCGCTCCGTGCTGGGCCGGCAGTTCGCCCGCTCGCGCGTCCGCCGCCAGAAGGCCCCGGTCGTGCGGATCGCGGTCGGCGACTCGCTCGCGGACGTCGAGCGCCGCCTGATCTCGAAGACGCTCGAGTTCGCGCGCGGCAACAAGAAGAAGACCGCCGAGCTCCTGAAGCTCTCGCTGAAGACGATCTACAACAAGATCAAGGAATACGGGCTCGAGCACTAG
>DASXPB010000069.1:0-11737 GCA_036493875.1 Thermoanaerobaculia bacterium | reverse complement strand
GGGTCATTGAGGGATCGGAGCATAGCCCAGGGCGTCCCCCCGCTGCGGGAAGGCGCGATTTTCGGCGGCCGCCTGTCCGCTCCGGACCGGAATCGTCGAGTTTCCTGACCGAAGGAGATCCATGAAGATGAAGACCAGCCTTTCGACCCTCGTCTCGGCTGTTTTCGGCCTCGCCGCCCTGGCCGCCGGCGCCTCCACCTTCCCCGTCACGACGGCCGCGGACAGCGGGCCGGGATCGCTGCGTCAGGCGATCCTGGACGCCAACACGAACGCGGGACCCGACACGATCACCTTCGCCATCCCGGGATCGGGCGTCCACGTCATCAAGCCCCTGACGGGCCTTCCTGCGATCACCCAGGACCTCACCATCGACGGCTACAGCCAGACGGGCGCTGCCGCCAACACGAACGCCTTCGGCCAGCCGTGGAACGGCACCGTCCTGATCGAGCTCGACGGCGAGAATCTCGCCGACCCGAACGGTGCGGGGCTGACCCTCGCGTCCGGCACGACGGTCATCCGAGGGCTCGCGATCAATCGTTGCAAGGGGGTGTCCTACGGCGCGATCCACTTGGCGGACGGCTCGGGAACCATCGCCGGCAATCTCCTGGGCCTCGATGCGGCCGGAGGGCAAATCCCCGGGGCCGCCTACACCCAGGAGGCCGGTGTGTGGTGCGACGCGGGCACCTTCGTGATCGGAGGGCCGAACCCGGCGGATCGCAACGTCATCTCGGGCAACGGATTCCCGGGAGGCGTTCACGTCGACAACGGCAGCCACGCGACGATCCAGGGCAATTACATCGGGACCGACCTCACGGGCACGCTGCCCATCGCAAACCTCGTCGGCGTAGCTTGCGACCTTGCCTCCGTCACCGTCGGCGGGGCCGCCGCCGGCCAGGGCAACCTCATCAGCGGCAACTTCGACGCCATCGATCTGCAGTCGTGCACCTCGGACTCCATCAAGGGCAACCGAATCGGCACCGATGCCTCGGGGAACGGCCTCCTCGGCAATTCGGGCGGGAGCGTCAACGCCGTCTCCTCGGTCGTGACGATAGGCGGCCTCGGTTCCGGGGAGGGCAACCTCATCGCCCACAACGGGCAGGACCTCCTGGGTGTCGCCGGCATCACCTTCGACGCCGCCAGCGCCGTCAGCGTGCGCGGGAACCGGATCTTCGACAACGTCCCCATGGGGATCGACGCCGGCGATTTCAGCGGCCATACGCTGGGGCCCACGCCCAACGACACGACCGAGGCGGACGGCATCCAGAACTACCCGATCATTTCCGCCGTCGACTACGGCGCCGCGACCACCGTGCATGCCACCTTCCACAGCGCGCCATCGCAGACCTACGACATCGACTTCTACGCCAACCCGGCCTGCCTCTCCCGTCCGACCGCCCTCCCCCAGGGACAGGATCTCGCGGGGACGACGACCGCGACGACGGACGCGAGCGGCGATGCCACCATCGACTTCGTGCTGCCCGTGGTCCTCGCGGCCGGGCAGCCCGTCGCCATCGTCGCCACCAACGCGAGCGGCCATTCCTCCGAGTTCTCGGCCAGCATCGTGCTCCAACTCGATCTGAGCTCCGGACAGGCCGGAGCCGCCAACACCGTCCAAGGCCAGCAGTTCGCGAGCGGCACGACAGTGACCGTCGGCGGCGTACCGGCGACGGTCGACAACATCCCGGACTCGAAGCGGATCTTCATCGAGATGCCGTCCCTCGGGCCGGGGACGGTGGGCGACGTCACGGTCACGACGCTCTCGGGACTCACCGGCACGCTCAGGAACGCCTGGGTGGAGGATTTCCTGGACGCCACCGGAGAGCCCATCTTCGAGCCGTACATCGCGACGCTCGTGGCCAACAAGATCACCGCGGGCGTCGGCGGCGGACTCTTCGGCGTCCAGCAGCCGACGCTGCGTGAGCAGATGGCCGTCTTCCTCCTCAAGGCGCGACACGGGGTGTGTTTCGCTCCGCCCCCCTGCACCGGACTCTTCGACGACGTGTCCTGCCCGTCGCTCTTCGCCGACTGGATCGAGGAGCTGTTGATCGAAGGGATCACCGCGGGCTGCGACGTCGGCCTCTACTGCCCCGAGAACACCGTCAACCGCGACCAGATGGCCGTGTTCCTGCTCAAGGCGGAGCACGGATCCGACTACACGCCGCCGGCCTGCACGGGCATCTTCACGGACGTGGCGTGTCCCTCTTTGTTCGCCAACTGGATCGAGCAGCTCTCTTCCGAGGGAATCACGGCCGGCTGCCAGGACGGCCTCTACTGCCCGGACAAGCCCGTCCAACGCGACCAGATGGCCGCCTTCCTCGTCCACACCTTCCGCCTCCAATGAGCGCGGAGGGGGCGAGGACCCGCCGGGCGTATAATCGTCGGCACCACGACAATGTTTGGACTCCGCGTCCCGGACTTCGTCCGCGCGACTGGACTCGCCGCGCTTCTGCTTTCGGCAGCGGCGGCGGACTCCTCCGCCCAGAGCGTCGACGAGTTTCCGCTGCCGAGCGGCGGCATCCCGCAGGACCTCACGGCCGGGCCGGACGGCAACCTCTGGTTCACCGAGATCACCCAGAAGATCGGCCGGGTGACTCCCGCGGGGGTCGTGACGGAGTTCCCGGTTGCCGGCGGGCCGCTCGGGATCACGGAGGGACCCGACGGCGCGCTCTGGTTCGCCGAGAACACGGCGGCCAAGATCGGAAGGATGACGGTCGACGGCGCGACGTACACGGAGTTCCCGCTCGCCGCCGGGCACTATCCGACCTCGATCGAGGCGGGCCCGGACGGCGCGCTGTGGTTCACCGAAACGAACGCCAACAAGATCGGCCGCATCACGACCGCGGGTGTCGTGACCGAGTTCTCCATTCCGACCGCCAACTCCGGGCCCCACGCGATCGCCGCCGGGCCCGACGGCAACCTCTGGTTCACCGAAAACGGTAAGAACAAGATCGGAAGACTCACGACGGCCGGAGTCTTCACCGAGTTCCCCATCCCCACGGCCGGCTCCTTCCCCGAGGGTATAACCGCCGGCCCGGATGGGAATCTCTGGTTCGCCGAGAACGTCGGCGCCAAGATCGGCCGCGTCACGACGGCGGGAGTCATCACGGAGTTCCCGCTGCCCGAGGCCGGCCGCGTGTTCCACATCGCCGGAGGACCGGACGGCAACGTCTGGTTCACGGAGTTCGACAACAACCGGATCTCGAAGATCGAACCGGACGGCACCATCACTCGGTACCTGATCCCGACCTCGGGATGCGGCGCGTACGGCATCGGCCTGGGGGCCGACGGCAAGCTCTGGTTCACCGAGTTCCACACGGCGCGGGTCGGGCGGCTCGACCTCGCGGGCACTCCCCCTCCCCAGATCGACTTCGAGCTGCCGCTTCCCGGCGGTTCCCTGCCGGAGGACGCGGCGACGGGGTCGGACGGGAACGTGTGGTTCGTCGACGTCAACAAGATCGGCCGGATCACGCCGGCCGGCGTCGTCACGAAGTTCACGATCCCGAGCGCGGGGGCGTTTCCACAGGGGATCGCGTCGGGACCCGACGGCGCGCTGTGGTTCAGCGAGAACAGCGCCAACAAGATCGGCCGCATCACGACGGCGGGCGCGTTCACGGACGAGTTCCCCGTGCCCACGTCCGCGAGCGCCCCGCAGGGGATCGCGGCGGGCCCGGACGGCGCACTCTGGTTCACCGAGTTCAACGCCGACAAGATCGGGCGCAGCACCCTCTCCGGCGCGATGACGGAGCACCCGGTTCCCACGGCCGGCGGCGAACCGATGCGGATCGCCGCGGGCTCCGACGGCAATCTCTGGTTCACGGAGCGCGGCAAGAACAAGATCGGGCGGCTGACTCCGGGCGGCGTCTTCGACGAGTTCCCGATCCCGACCGCGAACGTCTACCCCGAGGGCATCACCGCCGGCGCCGACGGCAGCCTCTGGTTCGCCGAGAACGCGGGGAACGCGATCGGACGGATAACGACGGCCGGCGTGATCACCGAGTTCCCCCTGCCCGAGCCGGGGCGCGTCTTCCACATCGTCGGCGGACCGGACGGGAACCTCTGGTTCACGGAGTTCGACAACAACAAGATCGGGCGGATCACGACCGCCGGGACGATCTCGCAGTTCCTGATCCCGACCGCCGACTCGAGGCCGTATGGAATCACCCCGCTCGACCGCTCGTACCAGCTCTGGTTCTCGGAGTTCAACAAGGCCAAGTTCGGCGTCGTCGGCGTGGGGGCGCCGACCCTGACGGTCTCCTCCGTGAGCCCGACCTCGGGGCCCTCCGTGGGGGCAACGCCGGCGAGCATCGCGGGCGCCGGCTTCGACCCGGACGTGACGGTCCTCTTCGGGCTCTCCGCGGCCGCCGGCGTGTCGGGGGGCGGCGGCGAGGCGACGTGCACGACGCCGCCCCTTCCGCCCGGGGCGCTCTACGACGTGGTCGCGACGAACCCCGACGACGGAAGCTTCGGCGTCCTGGAGAGGGGCTGGATGGCGGACTTCCTCGATGTGCCGCAGGCGCACGTCTTCCACGCCTACATCGAGAAGCTCTTCCGCAACGGGATCACTGCGGGCTGCGGCAACGGCGACTTCTGCCCGGAGGGCTCCGTGACCCGGGCGCAGATGGCCGTCTTCCTGCTGAAGGCGGAGCACGGCGCCGACTACGTCCCCCCGCCGTGCGGCGGCATCTTCCCCGATGTCCCGTGCCCCGCGACGCCAGCATTCCCCTATTCCGACTGGATCGAACGGCTCTTCGCCGAGGGCATCACGGTGGGCTGCGGCTCCGGATATTGTCCCGCCGATCCCGTGACCCGCGCGCAGATGGCCGTGTTCCTGCTCAAGACCGAGCACGGATCGGGTTACACGCCGCCCGATTGCACCGGAATCTTCGCGGACGTTCAGTGCCCGGGCGATTTCGCCGTCGACTTCATCGAGCGGCTCTACGCCGAGCAGATCACCGGTGGCTGCCTGACGAACCCGCTCCGCTACTGTCCGGACGCGCCCAACGCGCGGGGCGAGATGGCGGTGTTCCTAGTCAAGACCTTCGGGCTTCCCTAGACCTTCTCGGTTCTGGTCGATTCGAGTTACCGCCGGCCTCCGGCCGGCGTTGCCTACCGCCGAGGGTCTGCCTTCGGTGGTCGGCTCCGCCGTAGCGCCCAGCTTCGCGCTCGCCGCCCGGACGTCCGCCAGCCGGGGATGGGGCGGCGTGCGCTTCTCGAGCACGGCCAGCGAGGCGTCGAGCAGCGTGCGCGCCTCGGCGCGATCCTCGGCCCTCCCGAGGACGATGAGATCCGCCGCGACCTGATACTGCGCGACGGCGACGAAGGCATGGCCGTTGCCGTAGACCCTGAGCTGGTGCGCGAGGCCCTTGCGATGCAGCGGGAGGGCCTCCGCGGCCCGGCCTTCCTTCCGAAGCGTCTCGCCGAGACGGGCCTCGGCGTCGGTCACCTCGTAGCTGTCGGCACCGTTGATCTCCACCAGCTTCGAGGCGACCTCGCGCTGGATCTTCTCCGCCTCGACGAGCCGGCCCTGCAGCGCGATCTGCTCGGCGCGGTTGCCGCGGGCCTGCCATGAGAAGGTGTGCTTCGGTCCGAGGACCTCGTCGAAGAGAACGATGACCTCGCCGAGCGTCGCCTCGGCCTCGGCATATCGCCCGCGCCGCGACGCCACGAGCGCGAGGCCGTTGAGGCACTTGCCGACCTCGAAGTGCTTCGGCTCGATCGCGCGGAAGAGCGCGAGCGCCTGGCGATAGTTCGCCTCGGACTGGTCGAGGCGGCCCTGGTTCAGCTCGAAGAGCGCGAGGAGCTGCAGCGTCTGGCCCACGACGCGATGATTGGGCCCGAGCGCCTTGCGGCGCACCTCGAGCGAGCGCAGGAACCACTTCTCGGCCTCCTCGGCCTTGCCGCGGCGATCCAGAAGGACGGCGAGGTTCACGTAGCTCTGGCCGAGGTTCGGATGCTCCGGACCGAGACGCTTCTCGAGGACCGCCTGGGACGCGCGGCTGTCCGCCTCGGCCTCATCGAGACGGTCGAGCTCCTCGAGGAGGATGCCGCGGTTGCGCCGGTGGATCGCGGTCTGGACAGCATCCTCGCCGAGCTCCGCCCGGTACGTCTCGTAAACGCTGGACTCGAGCTTCTCGGCCGCCGCGACGTCGCCCTTCCAGAAGAGCACCTGCGCGTAGTCGGAACGCACGCGGGCCGCCGCGAGGCTCTTCGCACCGTCCCTCGCCTCGACGGTCTTGAGCGCCTCGGTGAGCTGCTTCTCGGCCTCGTCGAGCTTGCCGCGGTCCATCGTGATGGCGCCGAGCGTCGCGAGGCTGCGGCCGATCGCGCCGTCACCCGCCGGCAGGATCCTCTGACGGACCGAGAGCGACCGACGGGCGAGCTCCTCGGCCGGCTCGAGGCGGCCGAGGCTCCGATCGATGCGCGCGACCGCATCGAGAAGATCCGCCTGGACGTCCGGCTCGGACGAGAGCTCGGTATCCAGGCGCTTGCCGGCCTGATCGAGCAGCTCGCTCGCCGGAAGGTTGCCGCCGGTCTGGTCCGGATCGGCGATCTCGAAGAGGCCGATCAGGAACTCCTTGACGGCGTCGGCGCGTCGCGCGGCGGCCGCGGCCACGCGGGCGTTGGACTCGGCGCGGGCGCGCTGGCGGGCCGTGGCGATGAGACCTCCCACGAGGGAGAGCGCGACGAGCACGGCGGCGGCGACGGAGAGGCGGTTGCGCCGGACGAACTTGCCGGCGCGGTAGGAGAGCGTGTCGGGGCGCGCCTTCACCGGACGCCCCTCACGGTGCCGGCGGAAGTCCCCGGCGAGCGCCGAGACGGAACCGTAGCGTCGCTCGGGCTCGCGCCGCAGCGCCATGAGGAGAACGTTGTCGAGGTCCCCGCGAAGCTGGCGCTCGAACCGCCGGCGATCGGCCTCGGCCGGCTCCGCGACCGGAATTCGGTCGAGGGGCACGTCCGCGACACGCTGGCTCGGCCGCTCTATCGCGTCGGATGCCGCGGCGGCCGCGAGTGAGGCGGGGGAACGGGACTCCCGCTTCTGCGGCAGAGTCCCGGTCAGCAGCTCGTACGCGAGCGCGCCGAGCGTCCACACGTCGGTCGCCGCGGTGACGGGCTCGCCCAGGATCTGCTCGGGTGCGGCATAGGCCGGAGTCAACAGCCGAAGGTCGGTGTGCGTCTCGGCGTCGGCCTGGCCGGTGTCGTCGGGGCCGAGGAGCTTCGCGATCCCGAAGTCGAGGAGCTTGACGTCGCCTCCTGCCGTCACGAGGACGTTCGAGGGCTTCAGGTCGCGGTGCACGACGAGGCTCCGGTGAGCCTCGGCGACGGCGTCGCAGGCGTCGAGCAGGAGCCGCAGCCGCTCGGAGACCGTCGCGCGGCGCGACCGGCAGTACGCCGTGATCGGCTCGCCCTCGACGAGCTCCATGACAAAGTAGGGACGCCCGTCCTCCGTCGCGCCGCCGTCGAGCAGGCGCGCGATGTGGGGATGGGCGAGACGCGCGAGAATGCGCCGCTCGCGCGCGAACCGCGCCAGGACGTCGTCGGTCGCCATGCCGCGGCGCAGCAGCTTGATCGCGACGCGTTGCTCGAACAGACCGTCGGCCCGCTCGGCGAGGAACACCTCTCCCATCCCGCCCCGTCCGATGCGGCGCAGGATCCGGTAGGGGCCGATCCGCTCGGGCGCCTCGACCTCGGCCTCGGCACCACTAAAGAGGCCCCCGGCGATTCCAAGGGCTCCCGCCGGCGTCTCGAGGAACGCCCCGGCCTCGGAGTCGGCATCGAGGAGATGACGGACCCGAGCCGCGAGCTCCGCGTCGGAGACGCCCGTCAGCCTCCCCTCGCGCTCCGCCGGGGAGAGATCCACCAGCTCCTCGAAGAGCCCGCGGACCTGCGACCAGCGGGGATCTCCAATCACGACGGCGCCGCGCCCGAGTTTGAGAGCTCCTCGAAAAGAAACGCGCGCGCCGCCTGCCAGTGGCGCTTGAGCGTTCGTTCGGACCGTCCGGACATCTCCGCGATCTCCTCCAGCGACAGGCCGGCGAAGAACCGCCACTCGACGAGCTGCGCGAGCTCGCCGTCGATCTCACCGAGCCTGGTCAGGGCCTCGTCGAGCGCGACGATCTCCGCCGCGCGCTCCTCGATGGGAATCTCGACGTTTTCGAGGTCCAGGGGCCGCCGCCCCGCGCCGCGGCGCTGACGCGTCCGCGAGCGCGCCTGATCGACCAGGATCATCCGCATCGCGCGGCCGGCGAGCGAGAAGAAGTGCGACCGGTCCTTCGCCGTCCAGCCGGCCCCCCTCGAGAGCTTCAGGTACGTCTCATGGACGAGCGCCGTCGTCGAGAGCGTCTGCTCGGCGGGCGCCCCCCGGAGCTGGCGGCTGGCGATCGCGCGGAGGTCTTCGTAGAGGATCGAGAACACGCGGTCGAGCGCCGCCCGATCCCCGGCCTCGGCGGCCCGCAGCAGTCCCGTCACCTCCTCCGGGGGCGGCTCCGGCGGTCCTTGGGGCATGGTTTGGCGATCATTCTAGCCAACGGCGTGGCCCTGGCCCCCTTTGGGCGGATTCGACGAGGAGAGGGGTAACAGGAGGTTCCCATGCGCCAGGCCCGAATGCTCGTCCTCTCCGTCCTGCTCGCCTCCGCGGCCGCGGTTGGGGCCGCCGACACGTACATGGTCACTTCGACCGGCGACACCGGCCCGGGAACGCTGCGCCAGGCGATCCTCGACGCCAACGCCCATCCTGGCGCCGACACGATCGCCTTCGACATTGCGGGATCCGGGGTGCACACGATCGCGCCGGCCTCGGCCCTGCCGGCGATCACCGAAGCGGTCACGATCGACGGCTACCTGCAGACCGGCGCGCTCGCCAATACGAACCCGACCGGGCAGGGCCTGAACACCGTCCTGAAAATCGAGATCGACGGGACGAACGCGGGATCGACCGCCCTCCTGAAGGTGAAGGCGGACGACGTCACCATCCGCGGGCTCGCGGTCAACCGGTGCACGGGCTCCCTGATCCAGGTCGAGGACCTCGGCACCATGCGCCAGAACAACGTCGTCGAGGGTTGCTTCCTCGGGACGACTGCGGACGGCACCCAGGCGCTCAATCCCTTCTTCGTGGGGATCTACGTCGACGGCGAACAGAACACCCGCATCGGAGGCACGACGCCGGCCGCCCGCAATCTCATCTCCGGTTTGAACGGCGGCGATCAGATCGTTCTGGCCAGCTGCACGGACGCTCTCGTCCAGGGCAACCTCATCGGGACCGACGTGACGGGGCTGCACAAGCTCACGACCACGCTCGGATCGGTCGACATCGCAACCGGGACCAACAACGTGATCGGCGGGACCTCGGCCGCCGCGCGCAACGTGATCACGGACGAGATCGTCTTCGGAGGCACCGGCCTGAACCAGGCCATCGGAAACTTCGTGCAGGGCAACTTCATCGGCACGGACGTCACCGGGACGACCGTGCTCCACTGCAAGGCCGAGTGCATCCGCATCAACGACCAGAACAACACGATCGGCGGCTCGGCGCCGGGCGCGGGAAACACGATCGGCGGCTCCAACTCGGTCGCCGGGATCCAGGTCCAGGGCTCCGGAACGGTCATCCAGGGCAACTTCATCGGCACCGACGAGACCGGGACGCACCGCTTCCCGAACAAGGATGAGGGAATCCGCGTCGTCTACGTGAGCAGCGGAGCCATCGAGAACGTCCTGATCGGCGGCACACAGCCCGGGGAGGGAAACGTCATTGCCTACAACGGCGGCACGGCCGGCATCCTCGTCGAGGGTCACTCCGGCAGCATTTCTCCCGCCGGCATCACCATCCGTGGCAACTCGATCTACGACAACAGCGGCACCACCTCGACGAACGGCCTCGGGATCGACCTGATCTACGACAACGCCTTCGGCGTGACCTTCAACGATGCGGGCGACGCAGACGCGGGCCCCAACGGATTCCAGAACTATCCGATCATCGACTCGGTGACGTACGGCGCCTCCACGACGACGGTGACCGGAACGCTCAACAGCGCGCCGTCGTCGTCGTTCGACCTCGACTTCTACGCGAGCTCCATCTGCTCCCCCCGGCCCCAGGATCTGCCGGAGGGCAAGACGTATCTCGGAACGTTCCCGGTCACGACCAACGGGTCGGGCGACGCGACCTTCAACGCCGTCCTTCCGGTGGCGGTCGCGAACGGCTCGCCGGTTACCGCCACGGCGACCGACGGCGCGGGCAACACATCCGAGTTCTCACCGCGCTTCGTGATCTCTATGTCGCCGGCGTCGGGGCCGGGGGTCATCCCCGGCGCCACGACCGTCAAGGGCCTCGCCTTCGAGGACGGCGCGACGGCCACGGTCGGCGGCCTGCCGGCCTTGAGCGTGACGTTCGTGGACGTGAATACACTGTCGGTGGAGGTCCCCATACTCACGCCCGGGACGATCAACGACGTCTTCGTCCAGAATCCGGGCGGCGGTCTCTCGGGCACGCTCCCCAAGGGCCGGATCGCGGACTTTCTCGACGTTCCCGCCGCCAACAACTTCTACGCCTTCGTCACCAAGCTGGTCGCCAACGCGATCACCGCGGGTGTCGGCGGCGGCAACTACGGCGTCACTTCGCCGACCCTGCGCGAGCAGATGGCGGTCTTCCTGCTCAAGTCCAAGTACGGCCTCTGCTACGCCCCGCCCGCGTGCACCCACAAGTTCACCGACGTCGCCTGCCCCTCCCTCTTCGCGGACTGGATCGAAGAGCTGTCGGCCGAGGAGATCACCGCGGGCTGCGACACCGGAACGTTCTGCCCGGAGGATCCCGTGACCCGCGCGCAGATGGCCGTGTTCCTGCTCAAGACGGAGCACGGGTCGGACTACGCTCCGCCCCACTGCACCGGCGTGTTCGCGGACGTCGCGTGCCCCGGCGACTTCGCCGTCGACTGGATCGAGCAGCTCTACGCCGAGCAGGTCACGAGCGGCTGCCTGACGAACCCGTTGCGCTACTGCCCGGACAACCCGAACTCGCGCGGCGAGATGGCCGTGTTCCTGGTGAAGACGTTCAGTCTGCCGTAATTCTCCCGTCATCCTGAGCGAAGCGAGGGATCCCGTGCTTTCTCGCCACGGAGGCATGAAGCTCGGGATCCTTCGTCGCTGCGCTCCTCAGGAGGCCGTTTTCGCCTTGACCTTCCTCTGGCTGTGGTCCAGCGTCCGCTTGCGGACGCGGATCGCGGCGGGCGCGACCTCGACGAGCTCGTCGTCGTTGATCCACTCGATCGCCTGCTCGATGTTGAGCTCGCGCGCGGGAGTCAGCTTGATCGCCATGTCGGAGCCCGAGGCGCGCATGTTGGTCAGGTGCTTCTTCTCACAGGGCTGAATCACCATGTCGCCTTCCTTGACCTGCTCGCCCATGATCTGCCCCGCGTACACCTTGTCGGTCGGCTTGACGAAGAAGATGCCGCGGTCGGCCAGGCGGTCGAGCGCCCAGGCCGTCACGGTTCCGCCCTCCTTGGCGATCATCGCGCCCTTCGTCCGGTTCGGCAGCGGCCCGCGGTGGGGACCGTACTGGTCGAAGAGGTGATTCATCAGGGCCGTACCCCTCGTCAGCGTCAGGAACTCGAGGCGGAACCCGAGGAGGCCGCGCGAGGGAATCGTGAACTCCAGGCGCACGCGGTCGCCGTGCTTGCCCATGTGCTTCATCTCGCCCTTGCGCTCGCCGACCGCCGCGATGACGGCGCCGGTGAACTCCTCCGCGCAG
>DASXPB010000068.1:0-19843 GCA_036493875.1 Thermoanaerobaculia bacterium | reverse complement strand
CACCTTGCGGAAGGCGTCCTCGATCGACTCGATGTCCGGGTAGAGGTCCGCGTGGTCGTACTCGATGTTGCCGACGAAGAGCTGTCGTGGCTCGTAGTGGAGAAACTTCGGACCCCGGTCGAAGAACGCCGCGTTGTACTCGTCGCCCTCGAGCACGAAGTGGGGCCCGGCGCCCTGCCGGTAGCCCCGGCCCAGGTTCTTGAGTTCGCCCCCGACGAGGAAGCCGGGATCGCGCCCCGCGTCGAGCAGGAGCCATGCGGTCAGGGCCGAGGTCGTGGTCTTGCCGTGCGTGCCGGTGATCACGATCGAGCTCTTGCCGGGCAGCAGGTACTGCCGCACGGCCTGTGGCAGGGAGAGGACGGCGAGGCCGCGGCGCTTCGCCTCGGCGGCCTCGACGTTGTCCGAGAGCGCCGCATTGCCGACGACCACGACGTCGCAGTCCGCCGGGACGTGCTCGGCGGCGAAGCCCCGGGCGACGGCCACGCCCAGCCGTTCCAGGGTGGTGGACATCGGCGGGTAGAGCGGCCCGTCGCTGCCGGTCACCCGGTGCCCCCGCTCGATCAGGAGGGCCGCGAGCGGGACCATGGCCGTCCCCCCGATCGGCACGAAGTGGAAATGGAGGCCCCGGATTTCCGTCATCTTTGGAGAGGAGTCTGGTCTAATAGAAGCGTTTTCGGAAATAACCCATGATTTCCGGGCGTTTCGCCGCTTTGGCATCCCCTAGAGGAGGACACGGAAGATGCGTCATGCGTTGAAAATCGGGCAGCTCGCGATGGCGGCGCTGCTGGTTGCGGGGGCGACCCTCGCCCAGAGCGGGGTCAACGACGGAAGGCACGAGTATTCGCAGGAATTGCCCCACGACCAGATCGGGATCTCCAACTACCAGGCAGCGACCAAGGGCGTGCCGGTTCAGCAGGCCCAGGCCCAGGCCCAGGCTGCGTCTCAGCAGCCCGCGGCGAAACCCGCGGCGTCCGCGGGCCAGACCGCCAAGGCTCCGGCGCAGGCCGCGGGCAAGGCCGTCGCCGCCCCCAAGATCGAGATCTCCCAGGAGACCAAGGAGATGGGGACGGTCCCCAAGGGACAGGTCATCGAGACCGACTTTCTCATCAAGAACGTCGGCGGCTCGGATCTGGTCATCACGGACGCCCGCCCCTCCTGCGGCTGCACGGTGTCCTCCTTCGATAAGCTGATCAAGCCCGGCGCCGAAGGCAAGGTCCACACCAGCGTCGACACCAAGAGCTTCTCCGGCCCGATCTCGAAGTCGGTCCTGGTCGTCTCGAACGACCCCGACCGGCCGCAGATGAACCTCTTCGTCAAGGCTCTGGTGAAGCCGTTCGTGGACGTCGCCCCGCAGGCGTACGTCCGCTTCTCGGTCGTCAAGGGAGATCCGGCGTCGCAGGACGTCATCCTGATCTCCGAGGAGAAGGGCTTCAAGCCGGTGGTCGCCGAGACGGCGCAGCCGTACGTGAAGGCCGAGGTCTCTCCGGCCGGCGACAAGGACAAGATCGCCGGGCGCCCGGGTGAGCAGTTCAAGCTGGCGATCTCGGTCACGCCCGACGCGCCGGAGGGGCTCCTCAACTCCCCGGTCCGCCTGTCGACGGGCGTCGCGCAGCAGCCGAACCTGGAGATCCCGGTCTCCGGCATCGTGCGCCCGCGCGTCTCCGTCACGCCGATCACCGTCAACTTCGGGAACTTCACGCCGAGCAAGGACCCCATCACGCGCAACATCGTGGTCACGAACAACAAGCCCGGGACGCCGGTCAAGGTCACGAAGGCCGAGGTTTCGGTTCCGGGATTCATGACCGACGTGGTGCCCACGCAGGAGGGCGTCTCCTACACCGTCGTCGTCAAGGCGAGCGACAAGGTCAAGAAGGGCGCGGTCGACGGCAAGGTCACGCTCTACACCTCCGACAAGGAGAAGGGCGTCATCGAGATCCCGCTGAAGGGCGAGGCGCTCTAAGCCGTTTCGCGTTTCCTCGAAACGTCAACGCCCCGGTGCGAACCGGGGCGTTTGCTTTTGGGGCGAGTCGCGATGGATCGCGATCAGTCCGGCGGCGGCGCGGTCGTGATCGCGAGGCCGTCGCGCACCGGAACCACCGCGGGGCCGACGCTCGTCGGACGCACGGCGGATCCCGGGGACATCGTCGCCGGATGCGCCGCCCCGGCCGGACCGGCGTGACCCGTGCCCGACGCCGGCGGGCCGCTTCCGCCCTGCATCGGCAGGTCGCGGATCGAGACGAGGTCCTTCTTCGCGGGCGCGGCGGCTTCCTGCGCGGTGATCGGCGAGACCTTACGGATGTCGGTCTTGCGAAGGCTCATGACATTGCCGTCCGGATAGGCGTGGAAGACCACGGCGTTGCCCTTGTAGACGAGCGCTCCGACGGCGACGTAGCTGCCGGAGGGTGCGAGCTCGATGCGGTAGTACGCCGGCTCCTGCGAGGCCGGAGTTGGGGGTTTGGCGGCCTGGGCCGGAGCGGCTCCGGCGGGTGCGGCCTGGGTTCCGGCGGCTGCGGCGGCTTTCTCGCCGGCGGCGGCCGAGGCGGCGACCGCGACCATGGCCAGGAATAGGGCGACCGTGTTCAGGATGCGCACGACTTGTCCTCCCGAGGGTTCCGGTTGGAGTGATCGTACGCCCCTCTCCCGGCGGCGGCCCGTGATCCTGCTCACGGCGTCGGCGGCGGCGTGGGCTCGCCGCCTCGCGCGGAGGCGACCTCGACCCTCCAGCCGAACGCCTCGGCGGTCCCGGAGAGCATCTCCCGCGCCTGCTCGACCGCCCGCGCCTCGATGCCGGAATCCTTCGCGGCGCGGGCGAGCTGGCCGCGCGCCCAGAGCATCCAGCGGGTCCTGTCCTGCGGCGTGATCGGGTTGAAGATGCCGCTCGTCTCGTCGAACCACTCGAGGCGCGGGTCGATGGCCAGGATGCGCGGCGCCGGCAGAATCACGCGGATCCGCCGGCTCGCGGCGTCGGGCTCGACGCGGAACTCGGGCGCCGCGAGGTCGAACCCGGCGATCACGCGGCCGCGCATGCGGATCGTCGCGGTCTTCGGGAAATCGAAAATGAGGAAGGACTTGATCTCCTCGAACCTCAGGACGTCCGAGATCTGCGCCTCGACCGTGGCGAGCTGCGCGATCTTCCGGATGGCGGTCACGACCGGGGCGGCGCTCACCGACCGGCTCTCGCTCCGCACCCGGGCGAGCAGCGAGAGGAGGACGCCGCACACGAGCGCGAGGGCGACGGCGAGGGTCCAGGGGAGGAGGGAGCGGGAGGAGCCTCGCATCGAAGACTAGCCGAGGAGCACGAGTCGGTCTTCGATCGCGACCTCGCCCTCGGCGTCGGGCGTGAAGACGAACCCTCGAGTGCCCTCGCCCAAAAACTGCAGGACCGGCTTGATCTCCTGCGGAGAAGCCTGAGGGTTGCGAACCGAGTAGCGGGAGAACTCCACGCACGGATCGGCGACCGTGACGCACGAGAGGCGAAGCAGCGCGCCGGTCTCCGCGCTGCGGAAAGCGAGGCCGGCGGAGAACTGCTCGAGCGTCCAAACGGTCGCCGTCTCGACGAGCACGTTTTCGCCGGCGCATCCGTCGGAGAGATGGCCGCCATATTCGTCGCGCATACGGGCATAGTGGCTGGTGAAGCCGAATGACGCCTCGCGACCGGGCTCGCGCTTGGTCGCCGGGTGCTCGGCGTGATGGACGTCGAGCAGGAGCTCCGCGCCGCGCACCCCCATGGCTCCGCGCGGCGAGAGGCGAAGGCGCGGCGCCTCGGCGAGCGGAGCGGGATCGTAGACGCGGTGCGGCCGCTCGCCGAGCTTGAGCGACCCGGTCTGGACCTGCAGGCGGACGACTTTGCCGATCTCCCTCACGGTCGGCCGGTCTCTCTCACGCCCGGTGGATCGACTTCAGCAGGTCGCCGTCCCAGTCGTACCGCAGGCGGGGGCGTCCCTTCGCCGAGTTCTTCTGGAGTGCGTAGCCGTAGAGCATCGGCAGCGCCACCGAGGTCTCGATGAACGCCATCTCGTGCGTGGCCTTCTTCGAGACCTTGCCCCACGAGGTCGCCTCCGACAGCGTGGACCCGCCGAGCCCGCCCCAATGCGGCGCGTCGGTCGTGATCTGGAGGGCGTACTTGTGGCCGCCCGTGTCGAGCCCGAAGATGTAAGACATCACGATCGAGTCGTTGATGTAGTTCTTGGGCACTCCGCCCGAGATGTAGAGGGCGGCCGAGGCCGGACTCTGCACGACGATCTGGGTGAGCTCGTAGTTGTCGGAGATCGAGCTGATCTTGAAGGGCGAGCGTCCGTCGGTGCGGGCCCGATGGTAGTGCTCGGTCAGGCCGATGCCGATCGAGGAGTCGTTCAGCGCCGGCACGAAGAGCGGCACTCCGCGACGCGCGCACGCCCCCAGGATGGATCCCGCGTCGCCCCGCGCGCGCTCGGCGAGCAGCGCGAGGAACTGCCGCGACGACATGGTCCGACCCTCCAGGGAGTCCGCGAACTTCGAGATGTCGAGGTCGGTCGCCCAGTACTTCTCCTCGTCGATGTACGTGTCGTAGAGCCGGTCGATGTAGAGGTCGCGGAGCTCCTTGTCGTCGGCGTCAACGGACCCGTGGAAGTGCTTGCCGCCGCGGACCTGGTAAAAGTCCTGGGAGATGATCGCGCCCGTCGAGACGACGACGTCCACCATGTTGTTCTCGATCAGATCCACGATGACCTGGCGCATGCCGGCCGCGATGAGCGACCCCGCCATGCCGAGGAAGATCGTCGGCCGCTGCCGGTCGCGGAGCATGGCGTCGAACACGGCGGCCGCCTTCCCGAGAGCCCTCGCCTGGAACGAGGCCTCGCGGTAGGAGTCCAGGAGCTCCGAGACCGTGGTCGACTTCTCGACCTTTATCGCCGTCGTCGGCCTGCCGAGGAGCGCCTTCTTCCTTTTGCGGTCGACGCCGACCGCGGCGGCGTGGATGTACTCCTTGGCGGTGCGGGTGGTGTGGAGTCTCTTCGATCCCATCGGCGAGGCCCTCCTGAAAGAATCCGGTAAGCGGCCATAGCGGCGGCGTAGCCGGAGTCGATGTTGACCGCGGTGATCCCATTGGCGCAGGAATTCATCGCGGAGAGGAGCGAGGCCAACCCTCCGAACGCGGCGCCGTAGCCGCGCGAGGTGGGGACGGCGATGATCGGACGACCGACCAGTCCGCCCAGGACCGAGAAGATCGAAGCCTCCATGCCCGCCAGCGCGATCACGACGTCGGCACGCTCGATCTCCTCGAGCCGCGACAGGAGGCGGAGCACGCCGGCGACTCCGACGTCGGGCACCATGGCCGACGACACGCCGAGGTACTCGAGCGACCGGCGGGCCTCTTCGGCGACGGGTGCGTCCGAGGTCCCCGCCGTGACGATCGCGACCGAGCCCTCGACCTGCTTCATGGGCTTGCCCACCGAGAGCTGCAGCGTCTCCGAGCGAGGGTCGTAGTCCGCGCGCCCCGGCAGGGGGAAGACGGAGACCTCTCCCCACGCCTCGGGCGTCAGGCGCGTCACGAGCACGTCGTGCGCACGCGAGAGCTGGCGGCAGATCTCCACGATCTGCTCCGCGCTCTTGCCCTGCGCGAGGACGACCTCCGGGAACCCGACGCGCCGGAGGCGGTCGAGGTCGAGCGTGTAGTCCGGGCCGCGCATTTTTCCCGATCATACATACGGGCCGCTTGAAGGAGTTCGTCAATCGCGCTATCGTTCCGGCTCTTCGACTCTGTCTGGCTCTTTGATTTCGTTCGGTCAAGGGAAGCGGGTGAAAATCCCGCGCGGCCCCCGCCACTGTCACCGGGGACGCCTCGGGCGGCAATCCACTGGACGCGAGTGATCGGTCAGACGACCGGTCGCGCGCCCGGGAAGGAGCCCGACGGCGGTCGATCCGGAAGCCAGGAGACCTGCCGGCGAAACGCTCTCTCGGACGGGGCCACACGAGACCGACGCGACTTCGAATTTCCGGAGCGCGGGACGCCGTTTCGCCCGTTCGCGGGATCCGTCCTGTCGAACGGGAGGTTCGAATGGCGACTCCGCTGCTGCTGGTTCTCCTCGGCGCCCTGTCCCGCCTGATTCCCCATCCTCCGAACTTCGCCGCCCTGGGAGCGATCGCGCTCTACGCGGGGGCGCGCCTGCCGGGCCGCTGGGCCTGGGCCGTGCCGCTCGCGGCGATGGCTCTGTCGGACCTGTTCCTGGACTTCGGGACCGGACGGCGCGCCGTCTCGGTGTCGCGGCTCGTGATCTACACGACCCTCGGGGCGGTCGTGTTCCTGGGACGCTGGGTGCGCGAGAAGACCTCGCCGGCGCGGCTGGCAGTCCTCTCGGCCTCCGCGTCCCTCCTCTTCTTCCTCACCTCGAATCTCGTCGTGTGCGTGGGCGATCCGATGTACCCGAAGACGCCGGCGGGCCTGCTGCTCTGCTACGCCGCCGCGATTCCCTTCTTCTGGAACACCCTCGCGGCGGATCTCCTCGGCACGGCCGTTCTCTTCTCCCTGGACGCGTTGTCCCGGCGGCGCCGGGCGGTGCTCGCTGCGGGCGTCGCCCTCGCGGCGCTCCTTTTTCCGGCGCGGCTGTCCGCGCAGAACGCTCCTCCCTCCGCGTCGGAGTCCGTCGTGGTGACCGCGACCTCCGTCCCGGAGGACGAGAAGGAGATCGGCTCCGCGGTCACGGTCATCACGCGGCAGGAGATCGAGAAGCGGGAGACGCCCGTGGTGGCCGACCTGCTGCGCACGGTGCCCGGGCTCGACGTCGTGACGCTCGGCTCTCCCGGGTCCCAGACCTCCCTCTTCACGCGCGGCACGAACTCGACGCAGACCCTGGTCCTGGTGGACGGCGCGCGGATGAACTCCCCCTTCTTCGCGGGCTACGACTGGTCGGCGATGACGACCGAGAACGTCGAGCGGATCGAGATCGTGCGCGGGCCGTTCTCGGCGCTGTACGGGTCGGACGCGATCGGCGGAGTGGTGCAGGTCTTCACCCGCTCGCCCGCGCAGGGCGTGACGGGCCGGGCGACCGGCGAGGTCGGCAACCTCGGCCAGGGACGCGGCTCCGGATCGTTCTCGGTCGGCGAGGGCGTCTTCGGCGCGTCCGGCAGCTACAGCTACAGCGCCTTCGACGGGGACCGCCCGAACACGGACTGGCGCGAGCGCAACGGCTCGGCGAAGCTCGAGGCCCGGATCTCGGAGGGCAGCCGGATCGCGGTCGAGGGCTCGATTCTCGACGGCGAGGTCGGCAATCCCGGCGCGGTCGGGTCGCCCTTCGGCTCTCCGACGGCGCGCGGGCTGTTCCGCGAGGAGCGCATCGCCGTGCCGGGCACCTTCGCCCTGTCCGACACGAACAACCTCGACGTGCTCTTCGCGAACGTGCGGTCGAAGCCGGGATTCGTCGACGTCGGGTTCGAGTCGCAGACCGACGCGCGCACGCTCCAGGCGCGCGTGGCGGACACGCAAAAGCTGGGCGACCACCAGCTCACCGCGTTCGGCAACTGGGAGCGCTGGACGGTCGACGACGGATCCAACTTCGGACCGAACCTCACCGCCCAGCGCACCACGATCTGGGGGCTGGGCGCGCAGGACGCCGTCGCGCTCGGTCCGTTCACGGTCACGGCCGGCGTTCGCTACGACCACCACTCGGTCTTCGGGGAGGCCTGGAGCCCGCGCGGCACGATCTCGTGGCTCTCGGCGGACGGGCTGTGGAAGGTGCGCGGGTCCGGAGGCACCGGCTTCCGCGCTCCCACCGTCGGAGAGCTCTACTATCCCTTCAGCGGCAACCCGGACCTGAAGCCCGAACGCTCCGTCTCCTACGAGGTCGGCGCCGAGCGCTATCTCGACGCGGTGGGCGGCCGCGCCGAGGTCTCGCTCTTCTGGAACGACCTGAGGGACCTGATCGTCTACGACTTCAACCAGCAGCTCAATCTGAACATCGGGAAGGCGCGCACGCGCGGGGTGGAGGTCGGATGGCGGCAGTCGCTGCTTTCGAACCTCGCGCTGTACGCGAACTACACGTACCTCGACGCGCAGAACCTCGTGACGGACGAGCGCCTCGTTCGGCGGCCGCATCACGCCGCGGGCCTCGGCGTGAGCTGGCGTCCGATCCCGGCGATCGAGGTCTACCCGAGGCTGATCTTCGTGGGCTCGCGCCCCGACGTCTCCGAGGTCGTCGGGCCGGTGACGGATCCGTCGTACCTGACGATGGACTTCACGGGCCGCTGGCAGGCGACCGAGATCGTCGCGCCCTACGTGCGGCTCACCAACGCGTTCAATCACGCGTACGATGAGGCCGCGGGCTACCCGAACCCCGGCCGGCTCGTGTCCGGCGGATTGGACGTGAGGTTCTAGCGACGATGCCGCGCATCACGAAGGTCTATACGCGCAGCGGCGACGACGGGACGACGGGTCTCGGCGGCGGCCAGCGCGTTCGCAAGGACTCGCTGCGCATCGCGGCATACGGCACGGTCGATGAGCTCAACAGCCAAATCGGCGTCGTGCTGGCAACCGACGGCGGCGTCAACGACGTGATCGCGGAGCCTCTGCGCGGGATCCAGAACGACCTGTTTCACCTGGGGTCCGATCTCTGCATCCTCGAGGAAGACAAGAAGCGGCTGGCCGTCCCGCGCATCGAGGAGCGCCACGTCACGGCGCTCGAGACACTGATGGACCGACTTTCGGAGGAGCTCTCGCCGCTCGAGAACTTCATCCTCCCCGGCGGCTGTCCGGGCGCCGCGGCGCTCCACGTCGCCCGCACGGTCTGCCGCCGCGCCGAGCGCGAGGTGATCGCGCTCTCGCGTCAGGAGCCGGTCGGTCCGCAGACGGTGACGTATCTCAATCGGCTCTCGGACGCGCTCTTCGTGATGGCGCGGCACGAGAACAAGCGCCGCGGCGTGCCCGACGTCCTCTGGAACAGCCGCGCCTGAGGAACGGAGCTCCGTGCCCCCCAAGGCCCTGGTCGCGTGGAGCAGCGGGAAAGACAGCGCGTATGCGCTGCATGTGGTTCGCGCGGCGGGCGCGCTCGACGTGGCGGGCCTGCTCACCACCGTGACCGCGGGCTACGAGCGCGTCTCGATGCACGGCGTCCGGGAGGAGGTTCTCGACCTGCAGGCCGAGGCGGCGGGCCTGCCCTGTCGGAAGGTTCGGATACCGCCCGGCTGCGTCAATGCGGACTACGAGCAGGCGATGGGGCGGTCGGTGGCGCAAGCGCGCGCCGACGGAGTGACACACATCGTGTTCGGCGATCTCTTCCTCGGAAACGTGCGGGCATACCGGGAGCGCATGCTGACGGGCTCCGGAATCGAGCCGGTCTTCCCGCTCTGGGGTCTCGACACGGGGGCGCTCGCCCGCCGGATGCTGGCGGATGGACTGCGAGCCGTCCTCGTGTGCGTCGATCCCCGGCGCCTGCCTGCGTCCTTCGCGGGACGGACGTTCGACGAGACTCTCCTCGCCGATCTGCCGGAGGGCGTCGATCCCTGTGGCGAGAACGGCGAGTTCCACACGTGCGTGACCGCGGGACCGATGTTCCGCCATCCGCTGGATCTGCGCTCGGGCGCCGTCGTGACGCGGGACGGCTTTGTCTTCGCCGATCTGGTGCCCGGCGTCCCGGCCGTCCCGGCATGACCGCGCCGCGGGTCGCGGCTCAGTCCGCGCTGAGAATCGCGGCTCAGTCCGCGCTGAGTGTCGCGGCTCAGTCCGCGCTCAGAGTCGTCTCGCTTCTGCCCTCAGCGACCGAGATCGTCGCCGCGCTCGGATTCGCGGACGCGCTCGTCGGCCGCTCGCACGAATGCGACTATCCCGAGGAGGTCGCCGATCTGCCGGTCTGCACAGAGGCGAAGGTGAACCCCGCAGGCTCGTCGGAAGAGATCCACCGCTCGGTGAACGCGCTCCTCGCCGAGAGCCTGTCGGTCTACCGCGTCGATGCCGAGAGGCTGCGCGCGCTCGCGCCCACGCACGTCGTGACGCAGGTCCAGTGCCAGGTCTGCGCGGTTTCGCTCGAGGAGGTCGAGGCCGCGCTCGCGGGCTGGACCGGCGAGCGGCCCAGGCTCACGCCGCTCAATCCCGGCAGCCTCGCCGACGTGTTGGCCGACATCGAGCGGGTGGGCGCCGCCCTCGGAGCGCCGGAGCGGGGGAGGCGCCTCGCCGCGTCGATCCGCGCGAGCATGGAGGCGATCGCCGAGAGGGCGTCGGCGATTCCGTTCCGTCCGCGCGTCGTGACCCTGGAGTGGCTCTCGCCGCTCATGACCGCGGGGAACTGGATGCCCGAGATCATCGCGATGGCCGGCGGCCGGGACCTCCTGGGCGCGGCCAGAACACACTCGTCCTGGATCGAGTGGGAGACCGTCCGCGCCGCCGACCCGGACGTGCTGCTCGTTTTCCCCTGCGGCTTCCCGCTCGAACGGGTCGTGCGCGAGATCGGGCTCCTGACGGAGCGGCCCGGCTGGGCCGCGCTGCGCGTCGTCTCCGAGGGCCGCGTCTACCTCGCCGAGGCGAACCAGTACTTCAACCGGCCCGGGCCCCGGCTCCTCGAGACCCTCGAGATCGTCGCCGAGATCCTTCATCCGCAGGACTTTGCGTTCGGCCACGAGGGTAAGGGTTGGCTAAGGCTGACCCGGGCGGGCGCGCGTCTTGAATAGAATCCTCCCCGTGCGACGCCTCTCGTGCGCCTTCGCGGCGCTTCTGCTGATCGCTCCGGCGGGACTCCGGCTCGCGCTTGCCGATTCCGACGCGGTCCGGCTCTGCGCCATCGCCTGCGGCCACGCCATGAAGGCCGGCGCCGCCTGCTGCCCGATGGGGGAGGCAGGCCTGACGATCTCCCCGTGCACGCCCGACGACTCGTCGGCCGCCGCGCCCGTTCCGGCGAGCCAGCCGGCGATACTCATGGCGATCCAATCCCTCGTTGCTCCTGAACCCGGCGCGTCCGCGTTCACGTTCTCTTCCGCCGCTCCCCGCGCTCCCGCCGCACGCCCACCGGACCACGTTCCCATCGTCCTTTCCTGACCCGCATCCCGTCGCGCCGGCCTCGGCCGCCCACGACGCAGCCTGAACAGGAAAGGAGTCTCTCTCGATGCGACATTGCCGCGTTCTCGCGGTTTGTGCCTTATGGCTCGGAGGCCTGCTCCTCGCGCCTCCGCGGGCGGACGCCTGCTCGATGTGCCGCTGCAGCGATCCCGTCTTCAGCGCGCTCGGCCAGGGCCTTTACAATCAGTCCGGGTTCAAGCTGGCCCTCGACTGGAACCGTTCCAACCAGAGTGAGGGTCCGCCGGACGACTTCGAGGCCCAGGTTCGCAACACGCTCACCTTGACGGCGTCTTACTCGTGGCATGAAAGCCTGACCTTCGTCGCCCAGCTCCCGTACGTCTGGGCACATCAGGACGCGACCGACGGAGTAGAGGAGACGAAGGATCTCGGCGATCCGGCCTTCTACGTCTACGGACGGCTGTGGTCATCGGAGTTCGCGCAAGGCCTCGGACGCCGCGCCTGGCTCTCGGCGATGGTGGGAGTCAAGACGCCCTGGGGACAGAATGACGCCACTGCCGATGGTGAGCGCGCGGACGAGCACGTCCAGCCGGGAACGGGAGCGACCAATCTGTCGGGAGGCCTGTCCTTCCTGTATCTCCTCGACCCAGAGTCCTCGATCTTCACCTCCACGACCTACATCGGCACGGGCCGCAACAAGTTCGGCTACAGGTACGGCAACAACTTTCAGGTCAACGTCGTCTACGATCGGAAGCTGACCGACTGGCTGGACGGCCTCGTCGAGACGAACTTCCTCTACGCCCGCGAGGACCAGGTCGACTTCTCCGGGCTCGTCGACGAGAACACGGGCGGCAAGTCCCTCTACATCACGCCGAGGATTGCCATTCACGTCGCGCACGGGCTGGTGGCCCGCGCGGCGGCCCAGTTTCCCGTCTGGAAGGACTTGAACGGCATTCAGAGCATCCACCCCACGTACTCAGGCGGATTGACGTACGTCTTCTGAGGCGTGCGCCTCAGGTCTCGTCGGTGACGGTGTAGGCCGGGCGTCGCCTGGGATGACGCGGTGCGGCGGTCGTGAGACGATCCGCCTTCGATGAAGGCGAGCAGGCCTGCCGGGTGGGAGTGGGCGGCGGGAGTCGTCCTCGCCGCCCTCGCCGGCGCCTGCGCGAGCCAGTCTCCGTCCGGCAATCCGCCGCCGGCTGCGGCCGTGACGCCGACGCCGCTCGCATCCGCCGCGCCGGCCGCCACTCCCAGGCCCCCCGTCCCCGCGGCCCGGGTCCCCGACCAGCCCTACGTCGGGACGCCGCGGCCCGTCGAGCAGCCGTACCTCGAAATCCTGCGCTTGAAGAACGAGGGACTGAGCAACGAGGAGCTGCTCGCGAAGGTCCAGCGGGAGAACGTGGCCTATTCGCTGTCCACGTTCGACATCCAGAAGCTTCGGGCCTCGGGGATCTCGCAGGAAGTCATCGCGGCGATGCTGAGCTCCGGCCGCGCGGGCCGGAGGCCCACGCCGGCTCCCCCGGAGACGCCTACGCCGCGTGGGTCTTGACCGACGCCGATCCGGCGCCGCCGCGGCGGCGCTTCCACCACAGCCGCAACAGCCACACCGAGGGAATGACCGCGAGGGCGTAGGCCAGCAGGTGGCCGATGACGCCGTCCGGTCCGAGGATCTCGGTCGCGTCGTGGATCGCCTGCGACGACGGGAAGAGCCGCGCCTCGGCGAGCTCGTGCACGCCGTACAGGATCAGCTGGACCAGGAAGATCGCGAGGAAGACCGCCGAGACGTTCAGGATCGCCTTCAGGTCCACGTCCTTGCCGAGGCGGGTCCACAGGATGCCGATCGCGGCGGCCGCGAGCAGCCCGAGCCCGAGGCCCATGAGGACGGCGGCCGACTTCAACTGGAAGAAGGCCGTCGCGATCAGGAGCGCCGTCTCCATGCCCTCGCGCGTGATCATGAGGAGCGAGAACGCGAAGATGCCCCAGAAGGCGCGGTCGCTGCCGAGCGCGGCCCGCGACTCGAGCCGCTCCTCGATGTCGCGCTTCAGGTGCTTCGAGATCCGCTTCATGTAGACGAGCAGGCTCCCGACGAGCGCCGCCGCCGCGAGCGCCAGCACGCCCTCCCAGAGCGACTGGTTGGCGGCCTTCGAGAAGAGCCATCCGGCTCCGGCGCACGTCAGCACCGAGACCCCGACGGCCGCGTAGACGGCACGCGCCAGCTCGCCGCGGCCGGTGCGCCGCAGGTAGGAGAGCGTGAGCGCGACGATGAGGAACGCCTCGATGCCTTCCCGCAGCGCAATGGTGAATCCCTGCCACATGCGTCGGACTCCCTGGTCGGCCCCGCTTGACTCCCGGCGGGGGAGCGCAGAGAATACCGCAACTGAGACGCAGTCGCAATCGCCTGCGGCCGGGAGCCCATCCGAAGTGGAAAAGCGCGAGCTGACGATCTTCCGCAAGTACCTGGAGCGGCGGAGCCTCAAGCTCACCGCCGAGCGCCAGGCCCTGTTCGACGAGCTCTTCTCGCGCCACGAGCACGTGGAGGCCGACGAGCTCCTGGTGCGCCTCCGCGCCAAGCACAAGAAGATCTCCCGGGCGACGATCTACCGGACCCTCGAGCTGATGGTCGACTCGGGGATCGTGGGGCGCCTGCGGATGGGCGAGGCGGGGTATCGCTACGAACGGCTGCGCGCCGGCGACCACCACGACCACCTGATCTGCGACCACTGCGGCAAGGTCATCGAGTTCTTCGAGGCGAAGATCGAGGAGCTGCAGGACGAGGTCGCGCTGCGGCACGGCTTCGTGCTCCTGTCGCACACGCACCAGATGCGCGGAATCTGCCGCTCCTGCCGGCCGCGGGCGAAGTCCGGGGCCTCGGCGTCGGCAGCCGCATCGAGCGCTTCGGATGATTCGGATGCTTCGGGCGCTTCGAGCGCTTCGGGCTCAGCCGCGAAGCACCCCTCGCGCCCGGTGCCTATCGCTTCCAGATCACGCGAATGAAGCGGCGCCCCAGGCGCAGGACGACCTCGTCGCCGGCGTCCTTGTCGGGGGCCGCCAGCTTCTCCTCGGGATCGCGGACCTCCCTCGGCTCTCCCGAAGGTCCGTAGACGCGCAGCGCGCCCTCGTCGATCTTCCGCCGTGCCTCGCGCATGGACGCGGCGAGACCGACGGCGACGAGGGTCTTCGCGGCCGGCGCGCCTCCCTCGACGGAGAGCTCCTGCGTCTCGATCTCCGCGGGCAGCTCGCCGCGCGAGAACGCCCTCCGGAAGTCCTCCTCCGCGCGGGCGGCCGCGGCCGCGTCGTGGAACTGCGCCGTGATCGTCCGCGCGAGCTCGGCCTTCGCGTCCCGCGGGTTCGCCCCGGCCTCGATCGCCTTGCGCTTGGCCGCGATCTCGGAGACCGGCACGTCGGTCAGGAGCTCGAACCAGCTCCAGAGCAGCGCGTCCGGAATCGACATGATCTTGCCGTACATCTCGGCAGGAGGGTCCAGCACGCCGATCGCGTTGTTCAGCGACTTCGACATCTTCTCGGTGCCGTCGATGCCGACCAGGAGCGGCAGCGTCATCACGACCTGCGGATCGAGCCCCTCCGCCCGCATGAGGTCGCGGCCGACGAGCAGGTTGAAGAGCTGATCGGTGCCGCCGAGCTCGACGTCCGCCTTGAGCGCCACCGAGTCGTAGCCCTGGGCCAGAGGGTAGAGCAGCTCGTGGAGCGCGATCGGCTGCCGGGCGTTCCAGCGCTTCTGGAAGTCGTCGCGCTCGAGGATGCGGGCGACGGTGACGCGGGCGGCCAGGCGCACGAGCCCGGCCGAGCCCAGCGCGTTCAGCCACTTGCCGTTGAACTCGATGACGGTCTTCTCCGCGTCGAGGACCTTGAAGGCCTGCCTGGTGTAGGTGCGGGCGTTCTCCTCGATGTCCTCGCGGGTCAGCTGTGGCCGCGTGGCCTTCTTGCCGGACGGATCACCGATCATCCCCGTGAAGTCGCCGATGACGAAGACGACCCGGTGCCCGGCGTCCTGAAAATGCCTCATCTTGCGGAGGATCACCGTGTGGCCCAGGTGGATGTCGGGCGCGGACGGATCGAAGCCGACCTTGACGGTCACCGCGCCCTTCGCGAGCTTGCGCGCCAGGTCGGCCTCGTCGATCAGGTCGACGGCGCCGCGCCGGAGCGTCTCGAGCGCGTTCGGTGCGGAGGAGGGGGACGGCACGGTGGGCGGGGATTATATGGTTTGGTTCTTGCAGGCTAAAGGCTTCCTAAAACGGGGGGTTCCGATTCGCCCGGACGCTACGCTGCGGAGTCTGTGGTCTGACTGGAAAGGTGGAACCATGCGCAGGGCTCTCGCGATCGTTGTCTCTCTCCTCGCGTCCGCCGCGCTTCGCGCGGACACCCTGACGCTGCCCGCGGCGGCGTCGGTCGTCGGCTTGAATCCGTTCTTCTCGGACGTGCGAGTCTTCAACACGTCCTACACGGACAGTCTGGACGTAACGGCGACGTACCGCTGCTTCATCGGGACGTGTCCGTCGCCGGCTCCCCAGATCACCATCACGCTGGCGGCCCGTGAGTCGCGGGCCTTCGACGACATGGTGGCGGACCCGGCGGCCTTCAACTCGCCCGGTACGGCGGGAGGAGTCGAGTTCGAGTTCACGGGAACCGAGGGCCAGCTGGTCGTGACCAGCCGCCTCTTCTCGACCTCCCCGCAGAACTCGGTCGGGATGTTCATCCCGGGCCTGGACGAGTCGGAAGCCCACCCGACCACGGTGCTCACCTCCGTACGGAACAATCCGGGAGCCGGAGTCGGGACGTTCCGCACCAACGTCGGCTTCTTCAATCCGGGGGACGCCGCTACGAACGTGACCGTGACCATCTTCGACGGCGGCACCAACCAGGTCGGCAACCCCGTCCACAACGTCGTGCCCGGTCATTCGGGTCTCCAGATGAACCAGATCTTCCAGGTGGCGGGGCAGGGCGGCTTCGTGACCTCCAACGCGGTCATCGTGGTCTCCGCGGATTCCGCCATCTTCAGCTACGCGGCGGTGATCGACAACAACACGGCCGACCCGATCTTCGTCGTCGGAGCCGAGGACCAGCCGCAGCAGCCGATCACGCCGGTCCCGGTCACGGGGGTCGCGACCCCCACGCCGACGTCGCCGGGCGTGGCCACGCCGACGCCGACGCCGCCGGCGGGCATCATCGCGAACGTCAACGTCGGCCCGGAAGGCCAGCACACCTTCACGGACATCGCGACCGGCACGATCACGACGACGATTCATGTCGGAGACACCGTGCACTGGGTCTGGCAGAGCAGTCCGCACTCGTCGACGTCCGACACCGGGGTCTGGGACTCCGATGTGCACAATCAGGGGTTCACCTTCGATCGCCAATTTACGTCGGCGGGCAACTTCCCTTACCACTGCGTGATTCACGGATCGCCGGGAAGCGGGATGCACGGAACGGTAGTCGTCAATCCCTAGGATCGCTCGATTCCGTCGGGCCGCTCGCGAGGGCGGCCCTTTTCGTTTCAGGAGGCTCGCGATGTCCAGGACTCGGGTTCCGGTTTCCACCGTCGCGCTCGCCTTCCTCTTCCTCGGCGCGGTTGCCTCCTCGCTCTCCGCCGAGGTGGTGACGCTACCCGCGGTGGCGTCGATCCAGGGAGGCAACCCGTTCTTCTCGGACGTCCGCGTCTTCAACACCTCCTATGGCGCGGCGGTCGACGTCACCGCGACGTACCAGTGCTTCATCGGCTCGGCCCAGGCGAGCTGTCCGGCGACGGCGCCGGTCATCCACTTCACGCTGGCGCCCCGGGAGTCGCGCGGCTTCGACGACATGGTGGCGAACGGCGCCGCCTTCAACGCGCACGACACCGCCGGCGGCGTCGAGTTCGAGACCTCGGGCGCGGACGGCCAGCTCGTCGTCACGAGCCGCCTCTACTCGACCAAGCCGCAGAACTCGGTCGGGATGTTCATCCCGGGACTGCGCGGCGACCGCGCCTTCGCGGCGTCGGTCCTGACCTCCGTCCGCCACGACCCGATCAACGGCATCGTCGCCGGCTTCCGCACGAACGCCGGCGCGTTCAACTCCGGGGACGTCGACGCCTCCGCGGAGTTCGTGATCTTCAACGCGGGCGAGCAGGTCACACCGCCGATCGTTCGCACCGTCCCCGCACATTCGGGTGTCCAGATAAATGGAATCTTCGAGGCGGGCGGCCGGGCCAACCTCGCCACGGCAAACGCGACGATCGTGGTCACCGCGAACGTGCCGATCTTCGCCTACGCGGCCGTGATCGACAACCGCACCGCCGATCCCATCTTCGTCCAGGGCGCGCCCAACCAGGCGCTGGGCGCCGTGACGCCGACCCCGACGCAGTCCGGGCCGGTGCTCACCGCGACGAATACCCCGCCCGGACCGTCACCGACTCGGACGATGACGCCGATGGGCGGCCCCAGCCCGACGCGCACCTCCACACTCACGCCGACCGTCCCGGGCCCGACGACGACGCCGACTCCCACGCAGTCCGGGCCGACGGCCACGCCGACCCTCACCCCGACGACCAGTGGCCCGACCTCCACGCGGACGCCGACGATCACGGTACCGCCGACGATCACGCGCACGCCGAGCCGGACCCCGACGGCGACGATCACCCCGAGCGGGACGGTTCATGATGTGTCGATCAGCAGTTTTGTGTTCACCCCTCCGACCCTGACGATCCCTGCGGGGGACAGCGTCAAATGGACCTGGTCCGGCGGGACGCACTCCACGACCTCGGGAGCCTGCCCAGGAGGCGTTTGCACGGATGACGGAAACTGGGACTCCGGGATCAAGAGCTCGGGAACGTTCATCCACAACTTTCCTACGGCCGGGACGTTCCCGTATCACTGCAACGTCCACCACGCGATGATGCAAGGCACGATCACGGTCACTCCATAGTGACGCCGCCCGCCCCGCCCGGGGTGCCGCCTTGCAATGCCCCCGGCAAAGGTGTTTGGCTAGTGTCCGGAAGATGAGTTTTCGCGCGAGGATCCCGGCTGCGGTCGCACTCGCGGTCGTCCTGACGCTCCTGTCGGCCCCGTCCGTGCTGTCCGCGGAGGTCGTGACGCTGCCGGCCGCGGCGTCGCTCGTCGGGCTCAATCCCTTCTTCTCCGACGTGCGCGTGTTCAACACGTCCTATGCCTCGAGCCTGCAGGTGACCGCGACCTATCGGTGCTTCATCGGGGCCTGCCCGACGCCGGCTCCCTCGATCCAGTTCACGTTGGCGCCGCGCGAATCGCGGGCCTTCAACGACATGGTGGCGGATCCGGCCGCGTTCGACGCCCACGACACGGGCGGCGGCGTCGAGTTCGACAGCGCGGGAACTCCGGGCCAGCTCGTCGTGACGAGCCGGCTCTACTCGACCGCGCCGTTCAACAGCGTCGGGATGTTCGTCCCGGGGCTGCCCGCGACGCGGGCCTTCCCGCTCTCGGTCCTCACGTCGATCCGCCACGACCCGGGCGGCGCCACGCCGAACGGCTTCCGCACCAACGCCGGTCTCTTCAACCCCGGCGACGCCGCCGCCCTCGTGACCTTCACGATATTCGACGCGATCCGCAACCGCCTCGGGGTTCCGGTCTCGCGCACGGTCCCGGGGCACTCGGGCGTCCAGATCTCCGGTCTCTTCGAGACGGCGGGGGTGGGCAACGTTGTGACCGAGAATGCGGCGGTCGTCGTGCTCTCGACCCAGCCCGTCTTCACCTACGCGGCGGTGATCGACAATCGGACGGCCGATCCGATCTTCGTCCAGGGCGCGCCGGATCAGGCTTCCGCGTTCGTGACGCCCACCTTCACGGCGATCGCCGGGACGCCGACGAAGACGAACACGCCGGGCGGGCCCACGCCGAGCAGCACGATCACCTCCGTGGCGACGGCCACGCGCACCCCGGGCACTCCGACGGCGTCGCCGACGATCACGCTGACGCCGACGATCACGCTCACCCCCACGATCACGCTGACACCGACCATTACGCTCACGCCGACGATCACGCAGACGCCCTCGATCACGCCGACCGCATCCAAGACCTTCACGCCGACGATCACGCCCACGGCGTCGAACACGTTTACGGTGACTCAGACTGCGACGATCACGCCGACGTTCACCAAGACGCTGCCCCCGACGATCACGCAGACGCCGACCATCACTCCGACGCTGACGAAGACGGCGACCCCGGGCGCCACGTCGACTAAGACCCCGACGCTCACGCCTACGGTCCAGCCGACGATCACGGCGACTAGGACAGCGACTCGCACGCCGACGCCGATTCCGAACCTCGTGCTGGTCGGTCCGGGTGGAGGCACGACCTTCCTTCCAGCGATCATCACGATCGCGGCGGGCCAGACCGTAACCTGGCAGTGGGCGCCCGGGATCGGCCCACATACGGTCACGTCGGGAGTCTGCGATACCAACACCTGCACTCCGGGTCCGGTCGGCGGTCCGCCGCCCATCAATTTCGATTCAGGATTCGTCACCGGGGCTCCCGTCACCGGAACGACGTTCAGCCAGACCTTCCCGAACAATGGCGTTTACACGTATTTCTGCAAGGTCCACCTCGTGATGATGCAGGGGACGGTCAACGTCCTCTGAGACGGTCCCCGCCCCGGCTGTCAACGATCGGCCCCCTCCCTCGTCCAATCCGACGGGGGAGAGATGTCTCTGCGCGGAAGGATCGGGGTTCTGGCCGTGGCGCTCGCCGGCCTCTGCCGGCTGGTCTTCGCCGAGACCGTCTACCTGACCGCCGCCTCCTCGGTCGTCGGCCTCGCGCCCTTCTACTCGGACGTGCGCGCGTTCAACACGTCCTACACCGCGTCGCTCGACGTCACCGCGGACTACCGCTGCTTCATCGGCGC
>DASXPB010000067.1:0-45402 GCA_036493875.1 Thermoanaerobaculia bacterium | reverse complement strand
GTCGTCGACGAACCCGACGGCGCGCAGGCCGGCCTCCGGATGCTCCAGGAACTTGTCCACGACGGCGCGGCCCAGGCGGCCCGCGCCCACCACGAGCACGCGACGCACTCCGACGCCGTGGCGCCAGGCCTCTTCCATGTAGCGCCGGATCGCCGTGCGTCCGGCGAACACGAAGAGGACGTCGAGGCCGAAGAAGAGGACGAGCACGAGGCGCGAGTACGAGAACCCGCGGTAGAAGGTCGCGAGCCCCGCCAGGAGGAGCGTCGAGAGGCCCGTCGCGACCAGAACGGCGAGACCCTCGTCGACCCGTGAGCGGTTGCGGCGGATCTGGTAGAGCCCGTAGAAGTAGAAGACGAGCGGCCAGAGAAAGGCGATCAGCGGGAACAGCCGGTAATAGGAGGAGGCGTCGGGAATCCCCTTCGTGACCGGCACGATCTCGGCCCGGAAGCGCAGGAAGTAGGCCGCGGCGAGGGCGAGGATCGTCGCCACGACGTCGGAGGCGAGCAGCGCCGCCGCGATGCGTCGGGACTTCCGGATCATGCCAGCAACTCTCTCACGGCCGCGTCGAACTCATCGGCGAAGCGTTCCGGGCGAAAGGGGAGGGCCGAGGCTCTGAGGAGAGTGTAGTCGAAGCCGATCCCGGCGGCGCGCTCGACGGCGGCCGCCAGACCTTCCGCGCCCTCGTCCGTAAAGAGGATCCCGTTCTCGCCGTCGCGTACGACGTCCCGCGCGCCGCCCCGTCCCAGGGCGACCACCGGAGCTCCGCAGGCGAGCGCTTCGACCGCGCTGATGCCGAAGTCCTCCTCTCCGGGCTGCAGGTAGAGCGCGCACTGGCGATAGAGCTCCCTCAGCCCCTTGGGGGGCATCCCCGAAAGGAATTCTACGGACGGGCCCGCCTGGGCAAGCCGTCGGAGCCGCCCCTCCTCCGGTCCGCGGCCGACCAGCACTAGCCGCCGCTTGAGCCTCCGCGCGGCCTCGATCGCGAGGTCGAAGCGTTTGTACGGGACGAGCGCTCCGACGCAGAGCAGGAAATCGCGGCGCCGGCCGCCTCCTCCCCCTCCGTCGTAGAAGGCGACGTCGACCGGCGGATGGACTACCGTCGCCTCGCGCTCGTAGAAGCGGCGAATGCGGTCGGCCACCGCGTTGGAGTTGGCGAGATACCGGGTCGGGCGCGAGGCTGTGCGCACGTCCCACTCGCGCAGGTGGGCGAGGGCTGCGACCTTGAAGCCGCGCATCGGCGCCCAGGCTGACGGCGGCACGTACAGGGCCAGCTGGTCGTACGCATACCGCACGGGCGTGTGGCAGTAGCAGAGGTGCGGCGCGCCGGCGCGGGCGATCGCTCCCTTGGCGACGCAGTGCGAGGAGGAGACGACGAGGTCGAAGCCCGAGAGGTCGAACGACTCCACGGCCGAGGCGAAGAGCGGAAGGTAGTTCCGGTATCCCCGCCTCGCGAACGGCAGGCGGTTGAGCCACGACGCGCGGATCGGGTAGCGCTCGATGCCCGGCGACACCGCGCCCGGAACGTGGAAGAGCGTGAAGACCGTCGGCTCGGGGAGCCGTGGCAGCAGGGCCTCCAGCACCTTCTCCCCGCCGCGCATGCCGTTGAGCCAGTCGTGGACGACGGCGGTTCTCATGGGGACGTGAAAGGTAAAACGTTAAACGTGAAACGTGGCGGCGCGGGCCACCGCTTCGTTTTACGTTTCACGCTTAACGTTTGACGGCGCACTGCGAGCGAGCGCTTCCGCATAGACCTTGAGCGTCTGCTGGGCCGCGCGATCCCAGGAGAAGTCGGCGGCGCGTCGCCGGCCGAGCGCGACGAGCTCGGAGCGCCGCTGTGTGTCGGTCGCGATCTCCGCGATGCCTTGCGCGATGGCGGAGACGTCCATCGGGTCTACGAGGAGGGCGTAGCCTCCGGCGATCTCCTGCAGGGCGGAGGTCGACGAGGTCAGCACGGGGACGCCGCAGGCCATCGCCTCCACGACGGGCAGGCCGAAGCCCTCGTAGAGCGTCGGGTACAACAGGGCGTCGGAGCCCGCAAAGAGCCCGGGCAGATCCTCGTCCGGCACGATTCCCGGACGGAACACCCGCGCGGAGAGCTCGAGACCCTGGATCATCGCCTCGACGCGGCTGCGGTTCGCGGGCATCGGCCCCGCAAGCACGAGCGCGTGGGGAAGGGCGCTCGCGCGGCTCGCCTGCGCGAACGCGCGCAGGACGTTGCGCACGTTCTTGTGCGGCTTCTCGCCCCCCAGAAAGAGCAGATAGGGCCGGGGCAGCCCGTACTTCGCGGCGACGCGCTCCTTCTCCTCCGGCGTCACGTCCTCGCGGAAGCGCGCGGCGACGCCGTTGTAGATGACGTCGATCCGCGCCGGGCTAATGCCGAAGTAGTCCACCAGGTCCCGCTTGCTGTTGAAGGAGACCGTGATGATCCGGTCGGCGCGGCGCAGCGCGCGCCCGATCATGACGCGCGCGTAGAGCAGCGCGGCCTTGTTGGGCAGGAACTGGGGGTAGAGGACGTGGATGATGTCGTGGATGGTCACGACCGCGCGCGTCCGGTAGAGCGGAGGGACGACGTAGTGCGTCGCGTGGAAGAGGTCCAGGCGATCGCGCATCAGCCTCCAGGCGAACCGGGTCAGCTCCGAGAACGAGTATCCCGGCGACTCCTCCGCCACGATCTCGAAGTGATCCGGCAGCGGCGGGACCGCCTCCCGATCGCGGCTCGGCACGTATACGCGGAAGCGGTAGGCGGAGGACTCCGGGCTCCGGCCGATCGCCTCGAGCAGGTTGCGGACGTAGGAGCCGATGCCGAAGTGCGTCAGCTTGCGCGCGTCGAGTCCGATGCGGGGAGGGCGCGAGGCTCTCACGCGTGCGCCTCCGGCCCGGCGGCCTCGCGTACGGCCTCCGCCGTCCTCGCGGCGGCCGTCTCCCAGGAGAACGCCGCGGCGCGTTCGGGGCCTGCGACGCGCGCGCGCTCGCGCAGCGGCTCGTCGTCGAGGGCGCACTCGATCTGCCGGGCCAGCTCGCCGGGGTCGCGGGGAGGCGCATAGAGAGCCGCGTCGCCGCCGACCTCCCGAAGCGCGTCGGCCGTCGACGCGACGACCGGGATCCCGCACGCCATCGCCTCGAGGATCGGCAGGCCGAATCCCTCGAAGAGCGACGGGTAGACGAAGACCTCTGCCGCGCGGTAGAGGGCGCGGGCCGCTTCGCGCGCGGCGTAGCCGGTGACGTGGATCTTGTCCCGGAACGCGGAGCGCGCGATCCGGCGGTGGAGCGCGCCGGTCTTCCACCCGGCCCCGCCCGCCAGGACGAGGTCGGGCCGCGAGCGGCGCTTTCCCCAGAGCCGCTCGCAGGCCACCACGAGGGCCTCGACGTTCTTGCGCGGCTCGAGGGTCCCGAGATACAGGATGTAGCGCTGGCCTCCGGCGTAGCGCTGCCGGGTCCGCTGGCGCGCCGCCGGCTCGTCGGCGGGAAAGAAGAAGTCGCGGTCGACGCCGTTCTTCGCGACCCGCACGCGCGGCGCGGTCTCCGGATAGTGGGCGACCAGGTCCTTCGCCGTCGTGTCCGAGACGCACAGGAAGAGGGCCGCGCGTTCGACCGTGCGCTCCCAGAGCGGGACGAAACCGAGCAGCGTGCGCCCGGAATGCCACTCCGGGTGGGTCAGCGGCGTCAGGTCGTGGACCACGGAGACGTAGGGGACGCGTCCCCGCGCCGGCCCGATCGTGAGCGCGGACACGAGCACGTCGGCCTCCCAGCGCGCCAGGCGCTGCGGCAGCGTGCTCTGGAGCCACACGATGCCGAACGGGTGGTGGTCCGTATGGAGGGAGAAGGCTTCCGCGCCCTCGAGCGACCGCGGGAGAGGACGCGGCGCGAATAGCCCGACGCGGGCCCCGGGGTGCGCCGCGAGCCCCCGCGCGATCGCCAGCGTGTAGGTGCCGATGCCCGTCCGCTCCGTGAGGAGCGCCCGGCTGTCGATGGCGATCTTCACGGGGGGGAAGCTATCAGCTCACAGCTCACGGCTTTCAGCCGGAGAGCGCGGAGGAGACCGCCTGGCCGTGAGCGGTAAAGCCCTCTGGCTGTGAGGTCTAAGCTGTGGGCTGTTCGCTGGAAAGCGATTTGACTACCGCCGCGGGGCGGTTAAAATGCGCGGTTCGGTCATGAAGCCCCATACCGTCTCCCTCGAGTCCGTGGTGAACGAGCCTCTCCGCGTCGAGGCGGAGCTGCCGGTTTCCCTCGCGGCGATCGACCGCGAGCCTCTGCTCGCGATTTCGCCCCTGAGCCTGTCCGGCGAGGTCTCGCGAATCGACGGGGGCTACACCGTCGACGCGCGGATCGCCTACGACGGGCAGCTCGAGTGCAGCCGGTGCCTGTCACCGTACCCCTTCCGGGAGGACGAGGAGTTCACCCTTCTCCTCAGCCCGCGGCCGAGCCCGGCCGGATCGCCGAAGGAGGTCGAGCTCGCGCCGGCCGACCTCGATACGCAGTACTACGATCCCGCCCAGCCGGTCGTCGAGCTCCTGCCGATCGTCGAGGAGCGGGTCCAGATGGCCCTCCCGATGAAGCCCCTGTGCCGCCCCGACTGCCGCGGGTTGTGTCCCACGTGCGGAAAAGACCTGAATCTCGGCTCGTGCGCGTGTGTTCGCGACGCGGTCGATCCCCGCTGGGAGGCTCTGCGCACCCTGCGGGAGAAAGCGTAGGAGGAGAACCGTGCCCAATCCCAAACGACGCCACAGCAAGGCGCGACGCGACAAGCGCCGCGCGCACGACGCGCTGACGCCGCCGGCGCTCTCGGACTGCCCGAACTGCCACGAGCCGAAGGTGCCGCATCGCGTTTGCCCGCGCTGCGGGTACTACAAGGGCAAGCAGGCGATCAACACCTAGTCGAGCGCTCGCCTCGGTATAATTCGCGCACCCGTGTTGCCTTCAGGGACGAGGGGCTGACGTGCGGATCGCGATCGACGCGATGGGAGGCGACCACGCGCCCGCGGTCAACGTCGACGCCGCCGTCGCCGCTCATCGGGAATTCGGAATCGAGAGCCTCCTCGTGGGCCGCGAGCGGGACCTCGCTCCCTTGCTCGCCGAGACGGGCTACCGCGGGTCGGAGATCGAGATCGTGGACGCGGCCGAGGTCGTCACGATGGAGGATCCGGCGACCGCGGCGATCCGCAAGAAACGGAACTCCTCGATCCGCATCGCGGCCAACTGCGTCCGCGACGGCCGCGCGGAGGGCCTCGTCTCCGCGGGCCACACGGGCGCCGGCATGGTCTGCGCGAAGATGGTCATCGGAACGATCGCGGGCGTGGACCGGCCGGCCCTGGCGACGGTCCTCCCGAACCTGACGGGCCACTGCCTGCTGCTCGACGTCGGCGCCAACCCCGACGCGAAGACGGCGCAGTTCAAGGAGTTCGCCGTCATGGGCTCGATCTACGCCGAGCTCGCGTTCGGGAAGAAGAGGCCATCGATCGGTCTGATGTCGATCGGCGAGGAGGACTCGAAGGGAACCGACGAGACGAAGGAAGTCTTCAAGATCCTCGAGGCGACCGGCCTGAACTTCGTCGGCAACGTAGAGGGCCGCGACGTCTTCAATGGCACGGTCGACGTCATCGTGACCGACGGTTTCACCGGCAACGTCATCCTCAAGGTGTCGGAGGCGCTGGCCGAGATGGTCGAGAACCTGCTGCGCGAGGAGATCAAGCGGACCCTGCAGGCCTCGGTCGGTTTCCTGCTGTCGCGGTCCGCGTTCCGGCGGTTCAAGCAGCGCCTGGACTACTCCGAGTACGGCGGAGCGCCGCTCCTGGGCGTGAAGGGCTGCGTGATCATCTGCCACGGACGCTCGTCGGCCAAGGCCGTCAAGAACGCGATCCGCTTCGCCGCCGAGTTCTCGAAGCGCCGCCTGGCCGATTCGATCCAGGCGAAGATCGCCGAGCTGCATTCCCGCGAGGCGGGCCTCCTGAAGGCATAGGATTCGCCTCTGTGAACCGCGCGAAGATCGTGGGGACGGGCTCCGCCGTTCCGAAGAAGATCCTCTCGAACGCCGATCTCGAGAAGCTGGTCGAGACGTCGGACGAGTGGATCACCTCCCGGACCGGGATCCGGGAGCGCCACATCGCCGCCGACGGCGAGCACTTCTCGGATCTTTGCACGCGCGCCGCCGAGGGGGCCTTGAAGCGAGCGCACCTCCGCCCCGAGGACCTGGACATGATCCTCGTCGGCACGATCTCGGGCGACATGCCCTTCCCGGCGACGTCCTGCCTGGTGCAGCGCAACCTCGGCGCCAGCCGGGCCGCGGCAAGCGACGTCTCGGCCGCGTGCGTCGGGTTCCTCTACGCGCTGCACCTGGCGGACGGCCTGATCGGCGCCGGCAAGGCGGCCAACGTGCTGGTGATCGGCGGAGAGATCCTGTCCCGCATCGTGGACTGGACCGATCGGAACACCTGCGTCCTCTTCGGCGACGGCGCCGGGGCGGTGATCCTGCAGAAGACCAAAGGCGACCACGGCATCCTCGGCAGCCTCATGAAGAGCAACGGGAACTACCACGACTTCATCTGCATGCCGGGCGGCGGCTCCGACCGGCCGGCGAACGATCCGAAGGCGATCGAGGAGCGCCTGCCCTACATCAAGATGAAGGGCAACGAGACCTTCAAGGTCGCGGTGAAGGCGATGTCCGACGTCAGCATCGAGCTGCTGACCGAACAGGGCTTCACCCACGAACAGATCGACCTGTTCATTCCGCACCAGGCGAACCTGCGCATCATCGACGCGGTGGGGGAGAAGCTCAAGATCGACGGCCGCAAGGTCTACAAGAACATCGACCGCTTCGGAAACACCTCCGCCGCCTCCATCCCGATCGCGCTCGACGAGTGCGTGCGCGAGGGCCGCCTGAAGACCGGAGACATGGTGCTGATGACGGCGTTCGGGGCGGGACTGGTCTGGGGGTCGGTGCTCCTGCGTTGGTAGGCGCGGCGCGCGGCTGATGTCTCTCGCACTCCTCTTTCCCGGCCAGGGCTCCCAGTCCGTCGGCATGGGCAAGTCGCTCTGCGAGGTCTCGGCGGCGGCCCGGCTCGTCTTCGACGAGGCCGACGACGTCCTGGGCTTCTCCCTCACGCGCCTCTGTTTCGAGGGACCCGAGGAGGAGCTCCGGCTCACCGTCAACACGCAGCCGGCGATCCTGACGCACTCGGTGGCCGCGTTCGAGGAGCTGCGGGCACGCTTCCCGGAGCGGCTCGAGGGCGCCGCGTTCGCCGCGGGCCATTCGCTCGGGGAGTACTCGGCCAACGTCGCCGCCGGCGCGCTCCGCTTCTCCGACGCCGTGCTGCTCGTCCGGGAGCGCGGCGCGTTCATGCAGGAGGCGGTGCCCGCCGGCGTCGGCGCGATGGCGGCGATCGTCGGACTGGCGCCGGAAGGCGTCGAGGCCGCGTGCCGGGAGTCGGCCGAGGGCGCCGTCGTGGCGCCCGCCAACTACAACTCGCCGGAGCAGACGGTCATCGCCGGGGAGGCCGCCGCCGTCGCCCGGGCCTCGCAGGCGTGCCTGGCGCGCGGAGCGAAGCGCGCGATCCCGCTGCCGGTGTCGGCGCCCTTTCACTGCGCGCTCATGTCGCCGGCCCGCGAGCGCCTGCGCCCGCGCCTCGAGGCGACGTCCTTCGCCGACGGCCGGCTGCCGGTCGTCACCAACGTCGACGCGAGGCCGGAGTCCGCGGGCGCCGCGCTGCGCGACGCGCTCGTCCGTCAGGTTGACTCGCCGGTGCGCTGGGTCGAGAGCGTGCGCCGCCTGGCCGCGGAGGGTGTCGACCGCGCGCTCGAGATCGGGCCGGGCAACGTGCTGGCCGGGCTCGTCCGGAGGATCGAGAAGGGAATCAAGGTGGAGGGGTTCGCGGGGTGAGGGCGATCTTGGATTTTGGATTGAAGAGGCGGCGAACCCTCGTTCTCGTTCTCGCGCTCGCATCGCTCGCCTGCGCGACGACGCGGCCCGCCGAGTCGCCGATCGACACGGCCGTGCGCGTGGCCGAGGCGCGGTGCCAGTGCCGGCTGGGCGTCGCCGCGCGTCACCTCGAGAGCGGGCGCTCCTTCTCGCACAACGGCGGCTCCGAGTTCGAGGCCGCCTCGGTCATCAAGATCGCCGTGATCACGGAGGCGATGGCCGCGGTCCGGGAGGGCCGCGCCGATCTCGCGGAGCGCTGGACCCTGACCGAGGATGACAAGGCGGACGGCTCCGGCACGCTCCTGATGCTCGACGCGGGCCTCAATCCGACGTGGGACGACCTCACGACCCTGATGATCGGCCCCTCCGACAACACCGCCACGAACGCCTGGATCGCGCGCCTCGGGAGGGAGCAGATCAACGCGCGCATGGAGTCCCTGGGCTTCTCCCACATCCGCCTCCTCGCGACGCTGCCCGCATACTCTCGCCGCGACGAGGAGCCGTCCCCCTGGAAGGGGCTTCGCCTCGGCGTCATCACCCCGGACGAGGTCGCCGAGTGGATGACGCGTGTGGCGAAGGGGGAGCTGCTCGACCCCGAGTCCTCGCGCCGGATCTTCACCTACCTGGACAAGGACCCGACCCGGCTTCGGATCGCGCGGCGATTTCCCTCGGAGGCGCTCTGGGCCGGAAAGAGCGGGACGATGTCGGGCACGCGCAACGACTCCGGCATCCTCCGGACCCGGAAGGGCCGCTTCGTCCTCGTCGTCCTGACGGCCGAGACGAAGTCCGTCGGGATCGGCCCGGATCACCCCGCGATCCTGGCGATCGCGGACCTCGCGAAGGCGATCGTGGACACATGGAGCGCGGAGCTGCCGGAGATCACCGAGAAGCCGCAGTAGCGAGCGCCCCTCACCCTTGTCCCTCTCCCGCCGGGAGAGGGGACCCTCAGAGACCCCCTCTCCCCCGGGCCGGGGGGAGAGGGTCGGGGTGAGGGGGGCGATAGACTCCCCGCCCATGAAGCGCTTCGAAGGCAAGACCGCCCTCGTCACCGGCGCCTCGCGAGGCATCGGCGAGGCGATCGCGAAGCGCCTGGCCGCCGAGGGCGCCACGGTGCTCGCGGCGGCGCGCTCGGCCGAGGCTCTCGCGGGCGTGGTGTCGGCCATCGCCGCGGCCGGCGGCAAGGCGGAGACGCTCCCGCTCGACCTCGCGGATCCCTCCTCGATCGAGGCGGGGGTCAAGTCGGCGCTCGCCTCGCACGGCGAGATCCACGTCCTGGTCAACAACGCGGGCGTGACCGAAGACAACCTCATCCTGCGCATGAGCCGCGAGGCCTGGGACCGCGTTCTCTCGACCAACCTGACCGGCGTCTTCCTGCTGACGCAGGCCGTGATCAAGGGCATGGTCCGGAAGCGCTACGGGCGGATCGTCAACGTCACCTCGGTCGTGGGGCTGATGGGCAACGCCGGGCAGGCCAACTACGCCGCCTCGAAGGCGGGCCTGATCGGGCTGACCAAGTCGATCGCGCGCGAGCTCGCCTCGCGCAACATCACCTGCAACGCGGTCGCGCCCGGATTCATCGCGACCGCGATGACCGACAGGATGACGCCGGAGGCTCGGGAGAAGCTCGCGGGAGAGATCCCTCTCGAGCGCCTCGGCGCCGCGGACGACGTCGCGGCCGCCGTGGCGTATCTCGCCTCGGAAGAGGCGGCGTACGTCACGGGCACGGTACTCAACGTGAGCGGGGGACTCTACATGTAGCTCGTGAGCCGTAAGCCGTGAGCGGTAAGCCGGAAAGCGGTGAGAAAAGCCCTTTTTCCCTCCAGCTCACGGCTCACGGCTCACGGCTCACGCTCCGGATGGGCCTATTGCCCCGGGGGGGTATCTAGGGAAGAATACGACCTCAATCGGACTCGGCAATCCAAGAAGGGAGAGAGGAATGGCTGTCGAAGAAAAGGTGAAGAGCATCATCGTCGAGCAACTCGGCGTGGACGCTAACGAGGTGACCCCGGAGGCGTCGTTCGTCGACGATCTCGGCGCCGACTCGCTCGACACGGTGGAGCTCGTCATGGCCTTCGAGGAAGCCTTCAACATCGAGATCCCGGACGAGGCCGCCGAAAAGATTCAGAAGGTCAAGGACGCCATCGAGTACATCGAGAAGAACTCCTCGAAAAACTAATCCATGCCCCGTCTTTCCTCGCCCCGCCGGGTGGCCATCACCGGGGTGGGCCTGGTCTCGCCGCTCGGCGTGGGAAACCGGGAGAACTGGGACGCGCTGACCTCCGGACGGTCGGGGCTCGGTCCCATCACCCGCTTCGACGCCTCCCGATTCGCCTGCCGCATCGCCGGCGAGGTGAAGGGATTCGACCCTTCGCTGTACATCGAGAAGAAAGAGATCAAGAAGATGGACATCTTCATCCACTACGCGATGGCGGCCGCGCACATCGCGATGGAGGATTCGGGTGTCCCCGTGACCGACGAGAACCGCGAGCGCTTCGCGGTCGTCGTGGGCTCCGGCATCGGCGGTCTGCCGATCATCGAGGAGACGCAGCGCAAGTACGTCGAGGGCGGCGGCAATCCCCGGGTCATCTCGCCCTTCTTCATCACGGGCCTCATCGTCAACGAGGCCGGCGGGAACATCTCGATCAAGTACGGGCTCAAGGGCCCCAACCTCGCCACCGTCACCGCGTGCACCACGGGGTCCCACGCCGTGGGCGAGGCCTACCGCATGATCCAGTACGGCGACGCGGATCTTGCGATCGCCGGCGGCACCGAGTCGGTCATCACGCCGCTCGCCGTCGGGGGATTCGGCGTGATGAAGGCGCTCTCGACGCGCAACGACGACCCGACGGGCGCCTCGCGTCCCTGGGACCGGGACCGCGACGGGTTCGTGATCGCGGAGGGCGCCGGGCTGGTCGTGCTCGAGGAGCTCGACTCCGCGAAGAAGCGCGGCGCGCGGATCTACGCGGAGCTCGTGGGCTATGGCATGTCGGGCGACGCGTACCACATCGCCGCCCCCTCCGAGGACGGCGACGGCCCCGCCCGCGTCATGCGGAACTGCCTCGCCGACGCCGGGATGAACCCGGAGGACATCGACTACATCAACGCGCACGGCACCTCGACGCCGCTCGGCGACAAGGCCGAGACGGTCGCGATCAAGCGGGTCTTCGGCGACCACGCGAAGAAGCTCGCCGTCTCCTCGACGAAGTCCATGACGGGACACCTGCTCGGTGCGGCGGGCGGGCTCGAGACCGGGATCTGCGCGCTCGCCGTGCACGAGGGCGTGCTGCCGCCCACGATCAACTACCAGAACCCGGACCCGGAATGCGACCTGGATTACGTGCCCAACACGGCGCGCAAGGTCTCGGTCCGCGCCGTCCTGTCCAACTCCTTCGGATTCGGCGGCACCAACGGGTGCCTGATCCTGAAGAAGGCCTGATCTTCGAGAGGTGTTGAGTCCGTGAACTCCTTCGTCTGCGTCGCCTACGTTCCCGACACCGAGACCAAGATCAAGATCGGGAGCGATGGGAAGTCCATCGACGAGTCCGACGTGAAGTGGATCGTGTCGCCCTACGACGAATACGCGCTCGAGGAGGCCCTCAAGATCAAGGAGGGCAAGGGCGCGGGGACCGTCATCGTCGCCTCGGTCGGGCCCGAGCGCGCCAAGACGGGCCTGCGCGAGTGCCTGGCGCGCGGCGCGGACGAGGCGATCTGGATCGATTCGACGGGAACGCCGTCCCTCGACGCTCTGGGCGTCGCCAAGGCGCTCGCCGCGGCGGCCAGGGGCGGGACCCACGACTTCTACTGGTTCGGCCAGAAGGGCGTCGGCTACGACGAGTCCCTGGTCGGCCCGATGTTCGCCGAGCTGCTCGGCGTGCCGCACGTCGGCAGCATCACCCACCTCGAGCTCGGCGAGGGAAAGATCACGGCGCACCGCGAGATCGAGGGCGCGCACGAGGTCGTGGAGTGCACGCTGCCGGTCGCGCTGACCGCGCAGAAGGGCCTGAACGAGCCGCGCTACGCCTCGCTCAAGGGCATCATGGCGGCGAAGAAGAAGCCCATCGCCGAGAAGAAGCTCGCGGAGCTCGGCGTCCCCGAGGCCGATCCCGCGAACGCGAAGACCCGCTGGCGCAAGCTCGAGCTGCCGCCGGCCCGGCAGGCCTGCAAGATGATCCCGGCGGACGATCCGGCGGCGGCGGGGAAGGAGCTGGTGAGGCTGTTGAGGGAAGAGGCGAAGGTGATTTGATGGCGCGCAGCGACCATCAAATCATCCTGAGCGCAGCGAAGGATCCCGTGATCGCCTGGAGAAAGGGGTTCCTCGGGGCTGCGCCCCTCGGAATGACAAACCTATGAAATTCCTCGTCTTCATCGAGCAGCGCGACGGGAAGATTCGCAAGGCCTCGCTCGAGGCGCTGTCGCTCGCGCGCAGGCTCTCCGGCGGCCCGGCGGCCGCGGTCATCGCCGGGAAGGGCGTCACGGCGCTCGCGAAGGATCTCGGCCCGTACGGCGCGGGGAAGGTCTACGTGGCCGACAGCGACCAGCTCGCCCTCTACAGCAACAAGGGCTACGTCGGCGCGCTCGACGCGGCGGCGAAGAAGGAGAGCCCCGACGCGGTGCTCATCGCGGCCACGGCCATGGGCAAGGACGTGGCGCCGCGCTTCGCGGCCCGGAACGACGTCTCCGCGCTCGCCGACGTCATGGAGCTTCGAGTCGAGGGCGACCGCTTGGTGGGATGGCGCCCGGTATATTCCGGCAAGGCGCGGGCCGAGGTCGACTGCGGATCCGCAAAGCTCCAGATCGCGACGACGCGGCCCAACGTGTTCCCGGCGGAGGCGGCGCAGGGCGCCGCGGATCCCGCCGTCGAGGCGCTCGATCTCGGCGACGTCGCGCCGCGCGCGAGGGTGCTCCGGGTTGAGACCTCCGAGTCCAAGGAGCTCGACGTCGCCGAGGCGGACGTGATCGTTTCGGGCGGACGCGGCATCAAGGGCCCGGAGAACTGGCCGATCGTGCGGGACCTCCAGCAGGCCCTGGGCGCGGCGCTGGGCGCCTCGCGCGCGGTCGTGGACGCGGGCTGGATCGACCACCAGCACCAGGTCGGCCAGACGGGAAAGGTCGTCTCGCCCACGCTCTACGTCGCATGCGGCATCTCCGGCGCGATCCAGCACCTCGCCGGCATGGGCACCTCGAAGGTCATCGTCGCGATCAACAAGGACTCCGAGGCGCCGATCTTCAAGGTCGCGACCTACGGCGTCGTGGGGGACCTCTTCCAGATCCTGCCGGCGTTCGCGAAGGCGGTGCGTGAGGCGAAGGCCGAGTGACGCGTCCCTCCGCTACGAGAGCTCCCGCTTCACCGTCTTGACTCGATGGGCACCCGGCTCTGCTCGCCGGTGGTGCTCGTGGAAGTGCTGCGACTGGACCCTCGTGAACACCGCGCCGAGGAGCACGAGAAGCGACGCATAGTAGACCCAGAAGAGCAGGACCATCATCGAGCCCGCGGTCCCGTACTCGTTCGCGATCTCGCTGCGGCCCAGGTAGAAGCCGATCGCCCACTTGCCGAGCGAGAGGAGCAGCGATGTGAAGAGGGCCCCGGCCCAGACGTCGCGCCACGGGATCTGAACGTCCGGCAGCACGCGGTAGAGGAAGGCGAACAGGACCGTGACGAGGACGTAGCTGACGAGCGCGTTCCCCGTCTCGAAGAGCACCGAAGGGAGCTCGACGAAGCGCTGGGCGTACCCCTGCAGGGCGTGAATCGACGTCGACAGGATCAACGAGACGACGAGCACGAATCCGAGAGTCAGCACGAGCGCAAACGAGACGAGCCGCTTCACCAGGAGGCGGCGCATGAGTGGTCCGGGTTTCGGCGCGACGTCCCACATCTTGTTGAGCGAGTCCTGGAGCTGGACGAAGACCGCGAGCGTTCCCACGACGAACGTCACGATGCCGATGACCCGGCCGATCAGCCCGGTCATCTCGAAGGCCGCGCGGCCGAGCATCGCGTCCACCGCGAGCGCCTGCTGGTGCCCCATCAGGAGATCGAACTGGCTCACGATCTGCTGGCGGACGTCCTCGGGCCGGAAGAGCATGCCGGCGCCCACCTCGAAGAGGACGAGGACCGGGGCCAGGGAGAAGAGCGCGAAGAAGGCCAGTGCGGCGCTCTGCGTGAATGCGTCGCGCTCGATCCAGGCATGGAAAGTCTCGCGCAGGATCGGACCCCAAAGGCGGGGGTTCAAATCTTGACCGCCGGCCATTCTCGGATCGTATAGCCGCTCTCCAGAGCAAAATTTCAAAATAGAATCGGAAACCACGATGCCCCCGATCCCCACGGAACGCGTGATCCTCGGCCTGCCCGGCCGCGCCCTCTTCGCGCTGCTCGTGCTGCTGGCGATCGCCGTGTTCGTGTACTCGATGTCGCGGCGCATCCGCGTGCTCCTCGCGGGACGGCCGGACGACCGGTTCCGGGAGATCGGGCGCCGCATTTGGAAGACCCTGGAGTACGCGTTCGTGCAGAGGCGGATGTTCCGCGACGTCTACGCCGGGTTCTTCCACATCCTGATCTTCAGCGGCTTCGTCGTCCTGACCGTCCGCTCGATCGCGCTGGTCCTGGAGGGATCGGTCCCTGGCTTCGTCCTCCTGCCGGGCCCGTCCGGGAACTACTACACGCTGCTCAAGGACGTCTTCGAGGTGCTGACGCTCGCCGGCGTCCTGCTCGCCGTGTTTCGCCGGGCCTTTGCGCGGCCCAAGCGCCTGGACCTCTCGTGGGACGCCTGGCTCATCCTGTTCCTCATTGGCCTGCTGATGGCCACCGACCTGCTCGCCGCGGGCGCGCAGCTGGCCCTTGCGCCGTCGCTCGGGACCCGATGGTCTCCGGTCGTGCTCCTCCTCGCGCGGATGCTGGCGGGGACGAGCCCGGCGCGCCTGCAGGCGCTCTACGAGACGTGCTGGTGGATTCACCTCGGCGATCTGCTCTTCTTCGGCAACTACCTGCCGTACTCGAAGCACTTCCACATCATCACGTCGATCCCAAACATCTTCTTCATGAACCTCGCGCCGATGGGAAGGCTCAAGACGGTGGACCTCGAGAACACGGAGCGCTTCGGCGCCTCGCGCGTCGAGGACCTGACCTGGAAGTCGATGCTCGACGGCTACACCTGCACCGAGTGCGGGCGCTGCCGCGAGGTGTGCCCCACCGCTCTGACGGGCAAGCCACTCGACCCCAAGATCTTCATCGGCAACGTCCGCGACGCCGTCTACGAGGCGACGCCCGGGATCCTCGAGGAATACGCGGCGACGGGCGGGCGGGGAAGCGGCGACGCCGTCACCTCGGCCCGCAAGGACCTGATCGGCGGCTGGATCTCCGAGGACACGATCTGGGCCTGCACGATGTGCGGCTTCTGCACGACCGCGTGCCCGGTCTTCATCGTGCCGGCGGTCGACAAGATCGCCGAGATGCGCCGGTACCTGGTCCTCGACAAGGCCGAGTTCCCGAAGGAGGTCCAGAACGCCTTCCGCGGCATGGAGACCAACGGCAATCCCTGGAACATCTCGGCGTCCTCGCGCGCAGACTGGGCAAAGGGACTCTCCGTACCCGTCGTGACCATGAGCCAGGTCGAGGGCATCGAGGTCGACGTCCTCTTCTGGGTCGGCTGCGCCGGGTCTTACGAGGACCGCGCGAAGCGGGTCTCGAAGGCGCTGGTGGAGATCCTGGAGCAGGCCGGCGTCACCTTCGCGATCCTGGGGACCGAGGAGACCTGCACCGGCGACTCCGCGCGGCGCATGGGCAACGAGTACCTCTTCCAGATGCTGGCGCAGCAGAACGTCGAGACGCTCAACAACTACAAGGTCAAGCGCATCGTCACCAACTGCCCGCACTGCATGAACTGCCTGAAGAACGAGTACGGCGACTTCGGCGGCCACTACGAGGTGGTCCACGGTTCGCAACTCGTGGCCGACCTCATCGCGGACGGCCGGGTGAAGCTGACCACGCCGATCCCCGACACCATCACCTTCCACGACCCGTGCTACCTCGGGCGCTACAACGGAGCGTACGAGGCGCCGCGGCAGATCCTCCGCGCGATCCCCGGCCTGGAGCTCAAGGAGCTCGAGCGCTCCCGCGAGCGCGGCCTCTGCTGCGGCGCGGGCGGAGGGCGGATGTGGATGGAGGAGAAGCTCGGTACCCGCATCAACCAGGCGCGCATGCAGGAGATCGCGGACGCCGGGACCGGCTCGGTCGGCGTCTCCTGCCCGTTTTGCATGGTCATGATCGGCAATGCCAAGGACGAGCTCGGCGTCTCGACGGCGCCCTTCGACGTGCTCGAGCTCGCGCGGAAGTCCATGGGACCCCCTCTCCCGGCGGGACCCGACCACCAACGGCAGACCCCCGACAGTAGGGAACGTCGTGCGTAGCACGGCGTTATCGGGCAGGGGTGAGGGGCGTCCCTGACCCCGCGAGCCGTTCTCGAGCGCCTCCTCGACGTCCTTCGTCCCGGCCGCCCCCGCGACTACCGCGGCCTGCGCGGCGTCGGCCAGCGCTGGGAGCGGCTCGCGCGCCGGCGGCTCGAGGACGAGGGGTACGAGATCCTGGAGACCAACTACCGGGCGCGCGGCGGCGAGATCGACTTCGTCGCGCGGGAGAATGGCATTCTTTGCTTCGTCGAGGTCAAGGGCCGCAGCGGTCCCGCGTTCGGCGCGCCGGCCGAGGCCGTCACCGAGGAGAAGCAGCGGCGGATCGTGCGGGCCGCGGAGCAGTACCTTGCGCGCGAACAGGGTCGCCCCGACTCCGATTGTCGATTCGACGTCGTGGCGATCATGAAGCGCGACGGGCGCAACGGCGACTCCGACCAGGATGCCGACGTCGAGATCCTCCGTGGCGCTTTCGAGGCCGGCCCGGAGCGCTGAGGTCCGGCGCCACGCGGCGCGACCGCAAGTCGCTCGTGGTAAAATCGAACGTTGTCTACGCCGAGCGACGCCGACCTTCGTTACACCTTCACCTGCCCGAGCTGCTCGGGGAGTTTCTCGATCGGTCTCGACCGGATCCCTCCGGTGAAGGCGCGCTTCTCGTGTCCCCGATGCGGCACCTCGATGGATTTTCCGTCGCGTGAAGAGGCTCGCATCTACATGCTGGTCCAGACGCAGAACCAGGCGGGCGGCATCGCCGACGCTCCGGTTCCGGATCCCGGCCCGCGCGCCGCCGCGGCCCCGCCGCCTCCGGTTCCTCCGCAGCGGCCCATGGCCGCGCCGGCGCCCCCGCCGCCTCCGCCGGTCAGGCTTCAGCCCTCGCCGCCGCCGCCACGCCCCGTCGCTCGTCCGGCGCCGCCGCCTCCTCCTCCGTCGGAGAAGCAGGAGCAGAGCTACGTCGTCCAGAAGGTGGGGTTCGAGGGGGACACCTTCGACCGCCGCGGCGTACGCGTCCTGATCCGGTCCGGTGCGTTGAATCCCTCGGACTCCGTCTCCGTCGACCGCGGCGCGGCGGTTCGCGCCGACCAATTGCCCGATCTCAAATCGCTGTTCGAGCTCCGGAAGACCGCGAAGGTGACGCCTCCGCCGGTGTGTCCCAGGCACCTCGATCGCGTGGCGCACTACCTCTGCGCATCCACCCGACGCCCGCTGTGCGAGGAGTGCGCGGAGGAGAAGAAGTTCGGCGGCGCCTCGGTGCGCGTCTGCGTGCACTGCGCCGGCACCGTCGAGGAGATCCCGGTCCCGAACGAGTAGGGGAGCCCTCTTCTTCGAGGCGGCCCGCCTTGACCCTCCCGCGCCCGTCGGTTATCCTTCGCGTCCGCTTTTCCGAGCGGGAATAGCTCAGCGGTAGAGCGCCACCTTGCCAAGGTGGAAGTCGCGGGTTCGATCCCCGTTTCCCGCTCCAAACCGATCCGTCGCGTTGCGCCGGAGGCTCCGGCGTCGCAGGCGGTTCCGGGCCTTTTCCTTTGCCCGCGAGGTCGCGTCATTTGTTGCGCGGATTCGACACCGGCGTGATGCCCTCGAAGAAATGGCTGCCGCGCCGGGCGGCGTCATGGACCTTCCGCACGAGCCGGCTCTTCGTCCGGGCGTCGAGGAGCCCGGCCACGAAGCGGTGCTGAGCCTCGGTTCCGCCGTGGGTCAGGGATCGCCAGCGCTCGTTGCGGGCGCTCCAGCATGTCAACTCGACCAGGAGCGGAATGAGAGCGATCCCGCTCTCGGTCAGATCGTAGCGGTCCTTGCGCCGGTCGTGCACGTCCGGGGAGCGCTGGATGACCCCTTCCTTCTCCAGGTGCCGGAGCCGCGAGGCGAGGACGTTCGTCGCGATGCGCTCGTCCGATCTCAGGAGCTCGCCGTAGGTCCGTTTGCCCCAGAAGACGATGTCGCGAAGAATGACGAGCGACCAGCGGTCGCCCAGCACTTCGACAGCGAAGTTGATGGGGCAGTCCGAGCGCCTGCCCCCGAGCCCGTCTTTAGCCACGGTTCGGGACATTAGCCAAGTTTCGGGCGAGAGGCAATATCACTTGCAATACGCAAGTATTCGGAATACGTTCTACGCGACAGAATGGAGGGCTCATGAGGAACGCTGTTTTCGCTGGACTTCTAACCTCCGTTCTTCTCGCCGCGGTGCCGCCACGGGCGCAGGCCCGCGCGGGCGCCTACGAGAAGATGGCGCCGGTCGAGCAATACCTGATCGCCGACAGGGACGCGGAGGTCGCGTTGGCACGCAGCGCGGCGCCCCCGTCGATCTCGAAGGATGCGTCCGTCCTGGTGCTCACACCGCGCGGCTACGTCACGGCCGCCGAGGGCACGAACGGCTTCCTCTGCTTCGTGGACCGCTCCTGGACCAGCGACTTCGACGATCCCGGCTTCTGGAACCCCCGCCTGCGCGGTCCGACGTGCATGAACGCGGCGGCCGTCCGATCCGTCCTGCCGCTCGTACGCAGGAGGACGGATCTGGCCCTTTCGCAGCTCAGCCGCGAGCAGATCCTCGCCCGCCTCAAGGAGTCGATTGCGAAGAAGGAGTTCGGGCCGCCCGAGATCGGATCGATGTCCTACATGATGTCGAAGGAACAGGACCTCGGCAGCGGCCACTGGCATCCGCACCTGATGTTCTACGTGCCGGGCGAGACGAACCCGGCGTCGTGGGGCGCCAACCTGCCATCGTCGCCGGTCTTCGGCGGCGGTCAGGATCTACCGGGCGGCGGCCGTCTGCCGTGGACCATCTTCTTCGTTCCGATACCCCAATGGTCCGACGGCTCGTCCGCGGAAGAGCACCCGGGCGCCAAGTAGAGGGCGCATTCAAAAAGAGTCGAGGGCCTCACGAGGCAGGCCCGGTGTGACTCGGCTCCCTTCCTCCGGGTGCGTGCTACAGGCGGGTTCCAATCTTTCGAACGGATACTCGTCCAGCCAGTCGAAGGCTCCGGTCGACTCCCGGACCTGCCTCCGACAAGAGTCGACGCCGTGATGGCGGCCCATCCGCTCGTCGGCTAGTACGGCAACAGCGGCTCGCCCGGCGCAAGGGAGTGCCCCTCCGTTACTCTCCTCCTTGATGCTGCCGAAAGGGACCCTCTCGATCCTGCTTGCGATCGCCGCGTGCGCCTGCGGCTATCGGCACTCACGCCCGGCGGTCGTGTCGGGAAAGGACTTTCCGTGCCGCTCGGCCATCAGCCTCGAGGGGGAGCCGACACCCAACGAGGTCATCGCGATGATCGGAAAGCCGCTCGAACGGCGGCCGGTCGAAGGCGGAGAAGTGTTTCGATACTCGGTCCGCGGGGAGTACGGCGATCACGTCAAGCTGCTCGGGCTCCTCAGCGTCTCCGAACCGCACTACTACTGGAGTTGCGACGTCCGGCTCGTCTTCCGCGACGGGCGCCTGTACTCGATCACGCACACGATGGACAACTGCGGGCCTGACGGCGACGAGAAGGACGGTCCGAGCACGAGGATCGTCCGACAGGGGAAGCCGGCGGACTGAGCGGCGGTCGCCGGTTCGGAAAATGAAGCCCGTCGGCGCTACTCCGCCAGCACCTTGTGGACGAGCTGGATGCAGACGGAGCCCTCGCCGACGGCGGCGGCCACGCGCTTGACGCTTCCCGCGCGCACGTCTCCGACGGCGAAGACGCCGGGCCGGTTCGTCTCGAAGAGGAGGGGAGGGCGGCGAAGCGGCCAGCCAGACGCCGCGAGGTCGGCCTGCTGCAGATCCGATCCCGCCTTCACGAATCCCTTCTCGTCCAGCGCGATGCAGCCGTCGAGCCAGGCGGTGTTCGGGTTCGCTCCCGTCATCATGAAGACGTGGCGGCAGGGGACCGTTGTGACCTTGCCCTCAGCGTCTTTCCAGGTGACGGACTCGAGGCTCCCCGCGCCCTCGAGGGCGACGATCTGCGTGTGGGACCTGAGCTCGATGTTGGGAGTCTCCTCGATCCGCCGGATCAGGTAGCGCGACATCGTCTCGGAGAGTCCCGGCCCACGAACCAGCATTGTGACGCGCCGCGGGTCCTCCGACAGAAAGATCGCGGCCTGTCCGGCGGAGTTGGCCCCGCCGACCACGACGACGTCGTCGCCCCGGCAGAGCATCGCCTCGACCGCCGTGGCTCCGTAGTAGACGCCGACGCCCTCGAAGCGGGAGAGGTTCGGAATGTCCGGCTTCCGGTACCGCACGCCCGTGGCGATCACGATCGCCCGCGCCGACACGCAGACGCCGGAGCCCAGGTTGACGTGGTACGGCCGGCGGTTGCACTCGAGCGAGAGCGCCGTCCGCGCCACGACGAGCTCCGCGCCGAACTTCTGGGCCTGCAGAAGCGCGGCGCTCGCGAGGTCCTGGCCGGAGATGCCCGTCGGAAATCCCAGGTAGTTCTCGATGCGCGAGCTCGAGCCCGCCTGCCCGCCGGGCGCCGAGGACTCGAGGACCAGCACGTCCAGCCCCTCGGAGGCTCCGTACACCGCGGCCGCCAGTCCCGCCGGCCCCGCCCCGATGACGACTAGGTCGCGCACGACGTCCTTGCTCAGGCGGCTCAGGCCCAGGCACGCCGCGACCTCCTCGATCGCTGGCTTCTTCAGGACACGCTTGCCGCTGCAGATGAAGACGGGAACGTCGTCCACGCCGAGCCCGAAGCTGTCGAGCGTCTTCTGCACTCCCGGGTCGCGATCCACGTCGAGGTAGGCATACGGCTGGCTGTTTCGCGTCAGGAATTCCTGCAGGTCCAGGGTGCCGGCGGAGTGGCGCGAGCCGATGAGGACGATGTTGCCCGCGTTGCTGGTCATGATCAGCGCCCTCCGAAGGGCGAACGCCCTCAGGAAGAGCTGGCTCAGCTCGGGGTCCATGAGGACGAGGCTCCGGACGCGCTCCGCCGGAAGCTCGAGGACTCGCCCCGCCACGCGCGCCCGCGCCCGCGTGGAGGCCGGCCGGTCGGAGATGAGGTCGACGTCCCCGGAAAAGTTGCCCTGTCGGTGGACGGTGAGGACCCGATCTCCGTCGGCAAGGACCTCGACCTCGCCTGAGAGCACGACGTGGAGCGGACGGTGCATCCCACCCTGCTCCCACAGGATCTCGCCGGCCGCGAACGACCGCTCGCGCGCGAGCGGTGCGATTCGCGCGACCTGCGCCGCCGTCAGCGTCGGAAACATGTCGCCGCCCTCGGGCGCGACGGGAGTGGGAGAGTCCGAGCTCACGACGTGATCCAAGCGCGAAAGCGGGCTCCGTTGCAACTGCCAAGCGACTAGTTCGACCGGCGAGTGGGCCAAGCGGAAGCCGAGACTGTCTTCACGACGATTTCACATCGCTCTTAACGCGCTTCCCCTTCGGGCAATCCGCAGTGCGGACGATACATGCGGCTTCAGCGGGCCGTAGGATCGGAAACGAGGCGCCCAAACTCGGTCTCACCCGTAAAGGAGACAGCCATGCCCGAATTGCAACCCACCAAGACCCAACCCCTCCACAAACCCGCCGCTTCGATCCGCCCGTTTCAGATCGACATTCCCGAGGCCGAGCTGACCGAGCTCCGCCGCCGGGTTCTGGCGACGCGGTGGCCCGAGAAGGAGACCGTGACGGATTCGTCGCAGGGCGTGCAGCTCGCGACGACTCAGAAGCTCGCGCAGTACTGGGCCACGGAATACGACTGGAGCAAGTGCGAGGCGAGACTCAAGGCCCTGCCGCACTTCATCACGGAGATCGACGGGCTCGACATCCATTTCATTCACGTGCGGTCGAAGCATGAAGATGCCCTGCCCCTCATCGTCACGCACGGATGGCCCGGATCGGTGATCGAGCAGCTCAAGATCGTCGACCCGCTGACGAATCCCACCGCGCATGACGCGGCGGCCGCGGATGCGTTTCACCTGGTGATTCCCTCGATGCCGGGTTACGGGTTCTCCGGCAAGCCGACGGCGCCCGGATGGGGTCCCGAGCGCATCGCCCGGGCCTGGATCACCCTGATGAAGCGGCTCGGATATACGAGATTCGTGGCACAGGGCGGCGACTGGGGCGCTCTCATCACCGACCTGATCGGAGTCGAGGCGCCTACGGAGCTCCTCGGCATTCACACCAACATGGCCGGTGCGGTGCCGCCCGAGATCGACAAGGCCGCTTTCAGCGGTGCGCCTGCGCCCCCCGGCCTCTCCGCCGAGGAACAGCACGCCTACGATCACCTCTCCTTCTTCTACAAGCATGGCCTGGGCTATGCCCTGGAGATGGGAAACCGCCCACAGACGCTGTACGGGATCGCGGATTCTCCGGTCGGACTGGCCGCCTGGATCATCGACCACGACATCTGGAGCTACGAGCTCATCGCCCGCGTCTTCGACGGCAAGACTGAGGGGCTGACGCGCGACGACGTCCTCGACAACATCACCCTCTACTGGCTGACGAACACCGGCGTCTCTTCGGCGCGCCTGTACGCGGAAAACAAGATGGCCTTCTTCGCCCCGAAGAACGTGAAGATCCCGGTGGCCGTGAGCGTCTTTCCAGAAGACATCGACGCGCCTTCCCGCGCGTGGGCTGAGCGGGCGTATCCCAACCTCGTCTACTACAACCGGCACGACAAGGGCGGACACTTCGCGGCGTTCGAGCAGCCGGAGCTCCTGTGCGCGGACCTCCGAGCCGCCTTCCGGTCGCTGCGTTCGGGTGAGACCGACCACTGATCTGGCGCGGCCCGGCGCGGCCGCGCCAGATCGCGCCGTATTGCGAATCGACTGAGAAGGACCCATTCGGGAAGGACCCCGTTCAGAAAGGAACGATTCGATGCTAAGACTCGACCAGGGCGCCCAAGGCCGGCGCCGCCGGGCGACCGCGGGAGCCATCGGCCTGCTCGCCGTGGTCGCATCGGCCTTCGGCCAGAACGCGCCGGCGAAGACCCAGCCCGGGCCCGGCAAGCCCGATACGTCGATCCGCCCGTTCCACGTCCACTTCCCGGACGAGGCGCTCGCCGACCTGAAGCGCCGAATCGCGGCCACGCGCTGGCCCGACAAGGAGACCGTCGACGATTCGTCGCAGGGCGTCCAGCTCGCGACGATGCAGAAGCTCGCTCGCTACTGGGAAAAGGATTACGACTGGAAGAAGTGCGAGGCACGGCTGAACGCTCTGCCGAACTTCGTGACCAACATCGACGGGCTGGAGATCCACTTCATTCACGTGAAGTCGAAGCACCCGAACGCGCTGCCGCTCATCATCACGCACGGCTGGCCCGGCTCGATCATCGAGCAGCTCAAGGTCATCGATCCTCTCGTCAACCCCACGGCGCATGGCGGGACTGCGGCCGACGCGTTCGACGTGGTGATTCCCTCGCTTCCGGGCTACGGGTTCTCCGGGAAGCCGACGGCGCCGGGATGGACCCCCGTCACCATCGCCAAGGCGTGGGCGACGCTGATGCAGCGACTCGGGTACACGCGGTACGTGGCGCAGGGCGGCGATTGGGGGAATGCCATCTCGGAGGTCATGGCTCTGCAGCAGCCTCCGGGGCTGCTCGCCATCTCCACGAACATGCCGGCGACGGTTCCGGCCAACATCTCGAAGGCCCTCGCGTTTCACGAGGCGCCGCCCGCCGATCTTACGGCCGACGAGCGCCTGGCCTGGGACCAGCTCGACGACTTCTACAACAAGGGACTGGGCTACGCCATCGAGATGAATAACCGCCCGCAGACGCTGTACGGGATCGTCGATTCGCCCGTTGGCCTCGCAGCCTGGATGCTCGACCACGACATCCGCAGCTACAAGCTCATTGCGCGAGTCTTCGACGGCGCCTCCGAGGGCCTCACGCGGGACGACATTCTGGACAACGCCACGCTCTACTGGCTGACGAACACCGCGATCTCGTCGGCGCGCCTCTACTGGGACACCCGGCAGGTTCCGTCCAAGGGCGGCTTCTTCGACGTGAGGGGCGTCCCGCTGCCGGTCGCCGTCACGGTCTTCTCCGACGAGATCTATGCGGCCCCGAAGAGCTGGGCTGAGAAGGCGTATCCCAAGCTCCTCTACTACAACCGACACCCCAAGGGCACCCACTTCGCGGCGTGGGAGCAGCCGGATGCGCTCGTGGCCGACCTCCGCGCCGCGTTGAAGACATTGCGCTGAGCCGGGGCGAAAGCCGGCCTGCACGCCAACGAGAAAGGGGATTCTTGAACATGAGACAAACTCGACTCGGCCGACTCCTCCTCCCTGCGGTCATCCTCGTGCTTCTCGCCGGTGGTGGAGTTCGCGCCCAGTCGTCGGCCGCACCCGCAAACGCCAAGACGAAGCCCACGATCGTGCTCGTCCACGGCGCCTTCGCCGACGCATCGAGCTGGCAGCGCGTCATCCCGATCCTGCAGAAGGACGGCTACGAGGTGGTCGCCGTCCAGATTCCCCTCGCTTCTCTCGCCGGCGACATCGAGTGGACGAAGCGGGTGCTCGACGCCCAGAAGGGTCCCGTCGTCCTCGTGGGCCACTCCTACGGCGGCGGCGTCATCACGGGCGCGGCGGCAGGGAGCGCGAAGGTCCAGGCGCTCGTCTACCTCGCCGCGTTCGCGCCGGAGGCCGGCGAGCCGCTGGGCGCCTTCGGCGACAAGTATCCGGTGGCCCTCAATTCCGCGCTGCGGCCCGACCCGGCCGGCTTCCTCTACGTCGATCCAGCAAAGTTCCAGGAGGACTTCTGCGCCGACCTTCCCGCGACCGACGCCAGGGTGGCAGCGGCGACTCAGAAGCCGGTCCACAACAGCGTCTTCGGCGCCTCGGTGCCGGTTGCCGCCTGGAAGACCATCCCGTCCTGGTATCTGGTCTCCCAGGACGACCACGCCATCAACCCCGATCTGGAGCGCTTCTACGCGAAGCGGATGAACGCCAAGACCAGCGAGATCAAGGCGAGCCACGTGGCGTTCATCTCGCATCCCGACGTTGTCGCAAAGTTGATCGAGGAGGCGGCGGCCGCCGCGGGAGACGCTTCCAGATAGTTGAGGCTGAGGAAGGAGAGATTCGCATGAGCACGCCGAACTGGGACCGCTTGTGGCGCTCTGCCGGCATCCAATTCGTCGGTTTCTTCATCATCGCCTGCGTCCTCTACGGCCATCTCCCCGGCGTGCACGCGTCCGCCGATGAGCTCGTCGCGTTCTACGGCGGCGAGCGCACGCGGATACTGATTGCGGCGTTCTTCTTCGGCCTCAACATCCTCAACCTCATGTGGTTCGCGGCGGCTCTCCGGAACACCCTGTACGATGCGGGGAAGGACGGCTGGGGCGCGGCCGCGACCGCCTCGAGCGCGGCGTTCGGAGCCGTCTTCCTCCTGCTCATCGGCATCGCCGCGACCCTCGCACATCCGGTTCCGGGCTCTGGAAATGCAGCGGTCATCTCGGGACTGAACACTTTGGGGTGGTCGCTCATCGTCTTGAGCTCGTTTCCACGTGCGATGCTGAGCATGTCCGCGGCCTTCGGCCTGTGGCGTGCCGGGCTGATCTCGAACGCATTGTTCAGTGTGGGAGTCGTGGTCGTCGTCCTCGGCGTGCTGGGCGGCACCACGTGGCTGGGCGATGGATTCTGGGCACCAGACGGCGCCTATTCGCGGTTTGTCTCGCCGGTCATCGGCCTCGTGTGGCTCCTGGTCGTGAGCCGGGTCCTGACGCGCAGCCCCGCAGCACGCTCGGGGTGGTGATGCCGACCGGCTTCGACTACGACGTGGTGATCGTCGGTTCGAACGATCGAAAGGAGGACGCGCCATGAGACGCATGGCCTTGTTTCTCGCCGCAGCCGCCATCGTGGCCGGCGCAGTCGCCGTCGTGGCTCCGGCGACGGGACATGCCGACCAGGAGATCTACGTCACGAAGATCCCCGACGGTTACCGCGACTGGAAGCTCGTATCCGTCGCCCACGAGGCCGGCCCCCTGAACGACATCCGGGCCATCCTGGGCAACGACGCGGCGATCAAGGCGTATCGGGCGGGGAAGCTTCCGTTCCCGGACGGCGCGATCATCGCCCGGATCGCCTGGAAGTACGTCCCCTCCGAGGAGAACAACAAGATCTTCGGGCGCGAGCAGTCGTTCGTGGCCGGCGATGCGCCCGAGTGGTACCTTCAGTTCATGGTCAAAGACTCGAAGAAGTACGCCGCGACGGGGGGCTGGGGATACGCGCAGTTCGACAAGGACGGCAAGCCGGCCGCCGAGGCGAAGATGGCCACCTGCTACCCCTGCCACCAGCCCATTCAGTCGCGCGATTTCGTCTTCACCAGGTACACGCCGTGAACCGGCAACCATGACCGTCACGTCTCGACAAATAGGGAGGTCCTCATGAGCACGCAGTTCCAAACCGAAACCGCCACGGAGCAGGCGACCGCCCGTACGGTCGACATGAAGCTCGAGGTCGTCGTCATCCCCGTCTCGGACGCGGAGCGCGCCGCGAAGTTCTACGCGAGCCTCGGGTGGAGGCAGGACGTCACGCCGCCCGGCTCGGGCGTCTACCAGTTCACGCCTCCCGGCTCCGGATGCTCGGTCCAGTGGGGCCGGGGGACGACGGCGGCGCCCGGGTCCGCACAGGGACTCTGGCTGATCGTCTCCGACATCCAGGCCGCTATGGACAAACTCGCCGCCGCGGGGGTCGCCGTCGAGAAAGTCTTCCACCTCGGCGACGGCGGCCCGGCCGGCGGGCTGGATCCCCAGCGCCGCACCTATCGCTCGTTCGCGGCGTTTCGGGATCCGGACGGCAACCAGTGGCTCTTCCAGGAGATCACGTCGCGGCTGCCGGGCCGCATCGACTCGAAGGCGACGACGTTCGCCTCCGCATCGGATCTGGCGAGCGCGATGCGGCGCGCGGAAGCCGCGCACGGCGAGCACGAGAAGCGCACCGGAAAGCGCGACGAGCAGTGGGCGGACTGGTACTCGGAGTACATGGTGGCGGAGCAGACCGGCGCGAAGCCGCCGCTCTGATCTTCGGCGGCGGCCGGACCGGTCATTCTTCGACCGGCAGGCCCGTTCTCTCGGGGGTGGACACCATGATGGATCGAGTCTCGCCGCGTTGGAGGCGACGCCGGCACGCCTCTTGCGGCGCGTGGATGATCGCGGCCCTGGCGACGCTCCGGTGCGCGGCCTTTGCGACGCTCCGGTGCGCGGCCTTTGCGACGCTCCCGAGCGTGGCCTTTGCCGCGACCTCACCGGCGTTCGCGCAGGTTCCCGGAAAGGAGCGGTCCGTGAAGCCTCCTCCGACCACCTACCGCACAGTCGAGGTCGACGGAACGTCGATTTTCTATCGTGAAGCCGGGCCGAAGGGCGCACCGACAATCCTCCTCCTGCACGGCGTCCCCAGTTCGTCGCGGCAGTTCGAGGCTCTCTTCCTCCGGCTGTCCGACCGCTACCATCTCGTCGCGCCCGACTACCCGGGCTTCGGCCACAGCGACTGGCCGGACCCGAAGACGTTCGCGTACACGTTCGACCATCTCGCCGAGGTCATGACCCGTTTCACCGAGAAGCTCGGCCTCGCGCGCTACACGCTCTACATGCACGACTACGGCGGCCCGGTCGGGTTCCGGATGGCGCTCGCGCACCCGGAACGTGTCGAGGCGCTCATCGTCCAGGACGCGGTGGCGCACGACGAGGGGCTGGGCGCGAACTGGAAGCCGCGCCGAGCCTTCTGGGCGGACCGCGCCGCGAACGAGGCCGCGTTTCGCACCGGCTTCCTGTCGCTGCCGACGACGCGAACCCGACACCTCGGGAACGATCCCCGCGTGGAGCTCTACGACCCGGATCTGTGGACCGACGAGCTCCGCTTCCTCAACCAGCCCGGCCAGGCCGACATCCAGAGCGATCTCTTCTACGACTACCGCACGAACGTCGACGCCTACCCGAAGTGGCAGGCCTGGATGCGCGAGAAGAAGCCTCGGCTGCTGGTGCTCTGGGGGAAGTACGACCTGTCCTTCGAGCTGTCCGAGCCGGAGAACTATCGCCGCGACGTGCCCAACGCGGAGGTCCACGTCCTCGACGCCGGCCACTTCGCCCTCGACACCGCGGCCGACGAGATCGCGGAGTACGTGCGGAGCTTCCTGAAGTAGCGACGCCGCCGGCCAGGAGGATCAGGAAACCGGGCTCGTCTCAGCCGCGCAACGCACGCACGGGATCGATCCTCGCGGCGCGCCGGGCCGGCACCAGGCACGCGAGCAGCGCGGCGATCGCCATGACGAGAAGGGCGCCGGCGAAAACGAGCGGGTCCCGCGGTCCTACTCCGTAGAGCAGGTTCCCGAGGAGGCGAGTCGATCCCAGCGCCGCTGCCGCGCCGAGCGCGAGTCCGCCGGCCGTGATGAGGATCCCGTTCCGCAGCACCAGGCGCAGGAGGTCGCTCGCCTTGGCGCCGAGGGCCATCCGGACGCCCAGCTCCCGTTGGCTCTGGGAGACCGAGTAGGACATGACCCCGTAGAGACCGAGGGTCGCGAGCACCAGCGCGAGGACGCCGAAGACGCCGATGAGCGTGAGCGCCATCCTCTGGGTGTCCGACTTGAGGTCGACCTGCTCGCGCATCGTGACGACGCGATAGGGAGTCAAGCCGGGGTCGAGCGCGTGGACCTCGCGCTTCACCATTGCGACGGCGGCGGCCGGACGCATGCCCGTGCGCACGTGGAGCGCCACGATGGAGGCGAGCGACTGGCCCAGGGGAACGTAGTAGAACGGTCTCGGCATCTCCTGGAGCGATGCGTAGCTCGTCGTCTTCGCGACGCCGACGACGCGGACGGTGCGGCCCTCGAGATGGAAGACGCCTCCCAAAGGGTCCGAACGGGGCCAGTACCTCCGCGCCATGGCCTCGTTCACGATCGCGACCGGTCCGGACGAGTCGCCGTCCGACAGAGCGAAGTCACGCCCGGAGAGAAGGGGGATGCCGAGCGTGGAGAAGAAGCCGGGGCTCACCTCGTCGTACTCGGGAGCCGGCTGCTCGTCGGGGGCGGCCGCGTAGCCGTCGATCGTGATGGGCGAGGCGCTGTAGGACGTGTAGCTGAACGGCGGAATGCGGGCATACGCCGCCGCCTGCACGCCTCCGGCGAGCCGGACGCGGTCGAGGAGCTCGTTCTGGAAGCTCCGCGCGCGCGCCCCGTCGTACCCGGCCGAGGAGAAGTCGAGCGTGCAGAGCAGGACGCCGTCGGTCGAGAAGCCGGGAGCGGCGGAGCGCAGGGCGTGCAGGCTCCGCACGAGGAGCCCCGCGCCGATGAGCAGCACGAACGTCACCGAGACCTGGAGGAGCACGAGGCCGGAGCGGAGACGCGTTCGCCCGCGTCCTCCGACGACGCCGCCCGTCTCCGTCCTGATCGACGCGGCGAGATCGATACGGCCGGCGGAGGCCGCGGGGACGAGCCCGAACAGGAGCGTCGTCGCGAGGCAGAGCGCCGCGCTGAGCATCAGCACGCGCCAGTCGACCGACGCCGGAAGGGAGAGGACGACCCCCCGGGACGGGAGGACCCGGGCGAGCAGACCCCGGCCCGCATACGCGACGAGGATACCTCCCGCCGCCGCGAGGATCGAGATGAGCAGCCCCTCGGTGAGGAGCTGTCGGACGAGACGGCGGCGACTCGCGCCGAGGGCCAGGCGGATGGTCATCTCGCGGCGCCGCGCGAGCGCGCGCACGAGCAGCAGATTGCTGACGTTCGCGCACGCGATCAAGAGGACGAAGAGTGCCACGACCGCCGCGATCCGCAGCGTCAGCGAGAGTCTGCTCGCGCCGTCGAACGGATTTCTCCAGAGAGGGGCGAGCTCAACCTCGCGGCCACGGTCGGTCTCCGGATACTCTCGTTCGAGCCGCTTCGCGATCGCGGAGATCTCCTCCTGCGCCTGGGCGCGGGTCACGCCGGGCCGGAGTCTCGCGAAGGACTCGATCCAGCGGGCCCCCCGATCCTCGAGCTTGTAGCCGCCGAGGTCGAAGGTCTCCTGCATCGAAACGGGCACCCAGAACTGCATGGGATACCCGACGAAGGTGCCGGTGAAGCCCTCCGGCGCCACGCCGACGATCGTGTGCTCGACGCCGTTCATCCGCTGCGTCTTCCCGAGGATCGCGGGGTCGCCGCCGAATCGGTCCCGCCACATCCGATACCCGATGACCACGACCGGATGGGCGTTGCGGCCCGACTCCTCCTGCGGCTCGAAGCCGCGTCCGAGGAACGGCGGCACTCCGATCGCGTCGAAGTAGTTCGCCGACACGATCTGGCCGCTGACTCTCTCGGCGTGGTCGCCCGTCGCCAGGACCGTCCCGGTGATCTTGTCCGTGACGATGGACTCGAAGAGCGTGGCCGACCGGCGAAGGTCGGCGAAGTCCGGCCACGAGAGGCCGTCGTGGTCGGGATCCCCGCGGACTCTCCCGACGAGCACGAGCATCCGGTCCTGGCCGGAGACGAGCGCGTAGGGCCTCAGGAGAATTCCTTCGATCCAGCTCGAGACGGCCGCGTTGGCTCCGATGCCCGCGGTCAGGCAGAAGACCGCGAGAATCGCGAATCCCGGACTGCGCCGGAGCATGCGGATCGCGTAGTGGAGGTCCTGGCCGAGGCGCTCGAGCCAGAGCCCGCCCCAGGATTCCCGGGTGTGCTCCTTGATGAGCGCGAGATTGCCGAGCTCGCGCCGCGCGGCGGCCGCGGCCTGCTCCGGGGATTCGCCTCGCGCGATGCGCTCGGCCTCGGCGAGGCGCAGATGCGTGGCGATCTCCTCGTCGAGCTCGGCGTCTCTCCGCACGCGGGATGCGGGGAGGAGCCAGGGAAGCTTCATGCCGCCGCTCGCCTCACCATGTAGACAGTCTACACCCTTGCGCACCGTCAATCGCCCGTTGAGCGCGGGTTGTGTGGAATGCTCCGACGGGAGGCGGCCCGCCATGAAAATCGGCATCCTCGGCTCCGGACTGATGGGCGGCAAGCTCGGGACGCTTTTCGCGCGCGTAGGGCACGAGGTGGTCTTCAGCTACGCGCACGACATGGAGAAGCTCAAGCGGCTCGCGCAAAAGGCGGGGAAGCTTGCCCGGGCCGGCACGCCTGGCGAGGCCGCGCTGGAGGCGGAGGCCCTTCTCCTCGCGGTGCACTGGTCCCGGGTTCCCGACGTCCTGCGGAAGGCGGGCGATCTCTCGCGGAGAGTCCTCATCACCTGCTCGCTCCCCATGAGCAGGGACGACACGCGGCTCGTGGTCGCGCACACGCGCTCCGGCGCCGAGGCGCTCGCGAGGAAGGTCCCGAAGGCGAAGGTCGTCTCCGCCTTCGGCAGCGTGCCGAGCGAGGTGCTCTTCGGGGTCTTCGCGGCACGGCGCAAGGCCCGAAGGCCGAGCCTCGTCTACTGCGGAGACGATGCGCGTGGCAAGCGGGTCGCCGCGCGACTGATCCGCGACGTGGGCTTCGATCCGGTGGACGCCGGGCCCCTCTCCAACGCGCGCTACACCGAGCCGTTCACGCTGCTGATGGCGCAGCTCGCGTACGAGGGGAGCCGGGGACCGGGGATCGCGTATCGCTTCGAGCGGTACCGCAGCCGGGCCTGACCTTAGACTTCGTCATGGCCGGTTCGAAGTCGACGGTCCTCGAGGCCGCGGGCCGCGAGGTGGTCATCACCAACCCGGACAAGGTCTACTTCCCGAAGGCCGGCTACACGAAGCTCGACCTCGCGAAGTACTACGCGGCGGTCGCGGAGGCGGCGCTGCGCGGAATCGCGGCGCGGCCGATCGTCCTGAAGCGCTACGTCGACGGCGCCGAGGGCGAGCCCTTCTACCAGAAGCGGGCGCCGGAGAAGCATCCCGACTGGGTCGAAACCGTGGAGCTGAAGTTCCCGTCCGGACGGACGGCGCGGGAGGTCGTCGTGCGCGACGCGGCGCAGCTCCTGTGGATCGTCAACCTCGCCTGCATCGACCTGAATCCCCACCCGGTACGCGCCGACGACCTCGAGCACCCGGACGAGCTGCGCGTCGACCTGGATCCCGGACCGGGCGTCGCCTGGGACGACGTGCGGAGGGTCGCGCTCGTGGTGCGCGACGTGCTCGCCGAGCGCGGCCTCACGGGCTGGCCCAAGACGTCGGGGTCCCGAGGGATGCACGTCAACGTCCGGATCGAGCGCCGGTGGGGCTTCGATCAGGTGCGGCGCGCGGCCCTGGCCATCGCGCGCGAGGTCGAGCGCCGCGCGCCCGACCTGGCGACCAGCAAGTGGTGGAAGGAGGAGCGGCACGGGGTCTTCCTCGACTACAACCAGAACGCGAAGGACCGGACCGTCGCCTCCGCGTGGTCCGTTCGTCCGACGCCGGACGCGCGCGTCTCGATGCCGCTTCGCTGGGACGAGGTCGCCGGATGCGATCCGGCGGCGTTCACGCTCGAGACTTCCCCTCGCCGGCTCGAGGAAATTGGGGATGCCGGGGCGGGGATCGACGCTACGGCGGGATCTCTCGACGGCCTGCTCGAGCTCTCGGCGGAGCAGGAGGCCGCGGGTCTCGGCGACGCGCCGTGGCCGCCTCACTACAGGAAGCAGCGGGATGAGCCGCCGCGGGTCGCGCCTTCGAAGCAGAAGCGTTCCGCTCCGGCGTCTACCGGCCGGCGGCGATCGAGCCAGCCGCTCCTCGTCGTCGCGAACGCGAGGCACAAGGCGGAGGCCCTCGCCGGGCTCGAGCGGTGGAAGGCGCGCCATCCGGCGGCGGCGGCGCTCCTGCGGGAGGACGACGTCCTGGTGGACTCCATGCGCGGGCGCTCCAGCACCTGGACGCGGATCCGCGTCAACCTGCGCCACGTTCCGGAGGAGGAGCGCCCGACGCAGGAGGCGCCGGACCCCGATTACGACCCCTGGCGGGAGTTTCGAGAGCGGCCGCGCCGGCCGTCCCCGTCTCGCGCGCCGAAGACACGCTCGAGTTCGTAGGCCGGCGTGACCTCCAGCTGGTCATAGCGGCAATCCTTAGGCCGCTTGTCGGGCCGCCACCGGAGGAAGTGCGCCGCGTGGCGGAAGCGCGTCCCCTGCATGTGGTCGTAGGAGACCTCGCAGACGCGCTCGGGCCGAAGCGGCTCCCAGCTCAAATCCTTGCCGCGGTTCCAGCGGCTCGTCGCGCCGGGGAGACGCTGGCCCTTGGCTGCCGCTTCTTCGTGCGCCTCGGCCCACTCGCGCCACGGGTGATTCGCGAGCGCGTTCTCTCGCAGCGGCGCGAGCTCCTCGACGAGCTGCTTCCGTACGACCGTCGTGAAGGCCGCGGCCACTCCTACGTGGTGCAGCGTGCCCTCCTCGTCGTAGAGGCCAAGGAGTAGCGAGCCCACCATCGTTCCGTGCCCGTTCTTGTGCCAGCGGAAGCCGGCGACGACGCAGTCTGCGGTGCGCGCGTGCTTGACCTTGATCATCGTCCGCTCGCCCGGGCGGTAGGACTCGTCCAGCCGCTTCGCCATGACGCCGTCGAGCCCGGCGCCCTCGAACCGGCGGAACCAGTCCTCGGCGAGGGTGCGGTCGCGCGTCGCGGGGGAGAGGTGGACCGAAGAGGCCGCGCTCGAGAGCGACGCCTCGAGGCGCTCGCGCCTCTGCGCGAGCGGCATCCGCCGCAGGTCCTCGTCGCCGAGCGCGAGAAGGTCCCAGGCGACGTAAGAGGCGGGCGACTGTCCGGAGAGGAGCTTCACTCGGGAGGCCGCGGGATGGATCCGCAGGAGCAGAGCCTCGAAGTCGAGGCCGTTCTCTCCGACGATGACGACCTCGCCGTCGACCACGCAGCGCTCCGGGAGCGCGGCGGCGAGGCGCGCGAGGAGCTCCGGGAAGTACCGGTTCATCGGTTTCTCGTCGCGGCTCTGCAGCAGCATCTCGCCGCCGTCGCGGAAGACGAGCGTGCGGAATCCGTCCCACTTCGGCTCGAACTGCCAGCCCTCGCCCCGCGGCAGGGCGTCGGCCGCGCTCGACAGCATCGGCGCGAGCGGAGGGTCGAAGGGAAGGCGCATGGACCTCATCCTACCCGGCGCCGGGAGGACGATTCACGGTTCGCCGTTCTACGCCTTCCGGGCGTCCGCCCCGCTGCTCTTCCGGAGCATTTCCTCGACGTCGTCGATCTTGTCGGCGAGCAGATGGAGCTTGCGCGCGAGCCCCTGGATCTCCGCCTCCGCGCGGCGGTTGACGTCGAAGTCCATCTCGCTGCGCACGCGGTCCTTCTTGTCCTGCCGGTTCTGGCTCATCATGATGATCGGCGCCTGGATCGCGGCGAGCATCGAGAGAAAAAGGTTGAGCAGGATGAACGGGTAGGGGTCCCAGGCGCGCTGGTGGAGAAAGATGTTCACCAGCGTGTAGATCGTGAGGACGACCCCGAACGCGATGATGAACGTCCAGGAGCCTCCGAACGAGGCGACCGAGTCGGCGAGGTGCTCGGCCGCCGTCTCCTTCTCCTCGATGACCTCGTTCGGGTTCCGCGACGCCCGCAGGCGGACGAGCTGGTGCGCCGTATGGAACTGCCGTCCCAGCACCGCGAGCATGTCCATCCCGGCCAGCGGCTTTCGCTGCAGCAGGGTCTCGATGTCGCTCCGATCGACCTCGACGCACACGGCCTCCTCCATCGCGAGCGCCGTCGTCTGGTGGGGCGTCTGTTCGAGCATCGAGGCGAAGCCGAAGAACTCGCCATAGTGCGGCTCGTCGACGACCACCTCCTGGTGGTCCTCGTCGATCGTCGTCACGCGCACCGTCCCGGAGACCATCACGTAGGCCCTCTCGCCGGGGTCGCCGATCTTGTAGATCCGCTGGCGCGGCGCGAACGTCCGGACCTCGACGTGCGCGGCGAGAACGGCCATCTCGTCGGCGTCGAGAAGACCGAAGAGGGGGACTCCCCGCAGGACCTCGGGTGAGCAGGGCATCGGAGACCTCCAGGAAATGGCCAGGGGCCGATTTTGCGCGACGTTACACCGGGAGGAAGTGTCATGGCGAGTAGGTCATGCCGAGGAGGATTCCGTAACGTGGGCTGTCGTATCGCCCCGCGAGGAAGGCGAAGTCCAGCGTCATCTTCCGGGGGAGCCTGAGGCTTCCTCCCAGGGTCAGCTGGAGCTCGCGGTTGACGCCGTGCGCGGTGCGGACCTGGGCCCCGTTGACGTCGACGCCGAGGAGCAGAGTCGGCGACATGGTCTGCACCACGGACAGGCCGCCCGTCACGATGTGGCCCGGCGTCCGGATGCCGACCGCGCCGGTCAGCGTGTTGCCCGAGAACTGGTAACCGACGTTCAGGTGCACGACGGTCGCCTCGAAGAACGTCTTCTGCGTGACGGTGTTCAGGACGACGTCGGTGAAGCCCGACCCGAGCTGGGTCTTCGCGTCTCCGGTCGGAAGCTCGACTGCCCCGATGACCGCGAAGGCCGGGCGGGCGCCGGTCTCGTCTTCGCACACGAGCCGGTACTTGGCGGCGAGGTCCAGGTCTCCGAGGCCGAAGGCGCTGTCGAGCGGCGCGCCGTCGGCGCGATGGATCAGGAGGATCGGGAAATCGACGTTGACCTCCAGATTGGCGAGCAGGCCGTACTGGATGACGAAGTCGTTGGTGTCCTGCCAGACGTCGGGAAGCGCAGTGTGCGGAAGGTCCGAGTACTGGTTGGAATACTCGAAGTGCCATCGGCCCTTCTCGGTGACGGCCGCGTCGTCGGTGACGAAGGGTTGCTGAGCCCGGGCGCGGAACGCCGAGCCGGCCAAGAGCAACGCCAGCGCGAGGCGCCTCGCGGGCCTCCGCCCCGGGATTCGCAGGACGATGCCGTGCCGTTCCAGAGTTGGTGGAAACTCTACGTCACCGCGACGCGACCCGGCTGAAATCGGCGTAAAAACGCACGCGCCGGCGGTGAAATACTCGGGAAGGAGGTCGCGATGCCGGAACCGAAGATCGACACCGACGTCCTGATCGTCGGGGCGGGCCCGGTCGGGCTGTTCCTGGCGAACGAGTGCGCGCGGCGGGGACTGCGCTGGCGGATCTTCGAGACGCGCGCAGGGCAGTCGGAGCACTCCAAGGCGCTGGCGATCTTTCCCCGGACGCTCGAGATCTTCGACATGGCCGGCGTCGTCGCCCCGTTCCTGGCGGCCGCCAACCGCGTGACCTCCGTCTCCGTCATCGCGCACGGACGAAGGCTCGCCCACATGCGGTTCGAGCCCGAGGAGAGCCCGTACGCCTTCGTCGCGATGGTCCCGCAGGACGTGACCGAGCGGCTGCTGGTCGAGGAGCTTCGCCGCAAGGGAGGGACGGTCGAGTACGAGACCACGTTCCGCTCGGCGGAGGAGCGGGACGGCGCCGTGCGGGTCACGGCGGAGCGCCGCGGCGAGCCGGTGAGCGTCACGGCGGCGTACGTCGTGGGCTGCGACGGCGCCCACAGCGCCATCCGCCACCAGCTCGCGATCCCGTTCGACGGCGCGATCTACGACGATTCCTTCATGCTCGCCGACGTCCAGACCAACGAGACCCTGCCGGCCGACGAGCTCCAGCTCTGCCCGAGCGAGCACGGGCCCGCCGCCATCTTCCCGATGAGCGCGACCCGGCGGCGGATCGTCGCGACGGTCCAGCAGGCCGAGGGAGACGCCCCCTCGCTCGAGCTCGTACGGCGGATCCTGCGCGAGCGCGCGCCGAGCGGGATCGAGGCCGTCACCCTACTGTGGAGCAGCTACTTCCGCATCCATCACCGCCACGTGGCGCGCCTCCGGGAGGGCCGATTCTTCCTCGCCGGCGACGCGGCGCACATCCACAGCCCGTTCGGCGGGCAAGGCATGAACACCGGGCTCCACGACATCTGGAACCTGGTCTGGAAGCTCGACCTGACGCTCCGGGGCCGCGGCAACGATGCACTGCTCGACAGCTACGGCGCCGAGCGGCTTCCCGTCATCGCGAGCGTCATCGAGATGACCCACCGGCTGACTCAGGTGATGGGCACGCCCAGCAAGCTGGCGCAGGTGCTGCGCGACGCGGTCATTCCCATGGTGTCGCGTCTCGCCCCGTTTCAGCACGCGTTCGTGCAGCGGCTCTCGGAGCTCGAGATCGCCTATCCCGACAGCCCGATCGTCGAGGGTCCGGGCCGGCGTCACTGGGAAGACTCGATGCGCGGCGGAAAGGGCATCGGCGGCCGCTTCCTGCTGCTCGTTGGAGCCGGCGCGGACGCGGACGCCGCGGCGCGCGAGGCCGCGCGGCGGCTCGGCGAGTCGCTCCGCGACGTCCTCGAGGTCCGGCCGTCGCCGGGAAAGGGACTCACGCTGGTGCGGCCCGACGGCTACGTGGCGTGGGAGGACGGCGGCCGAGACGCCAACCTGACGGACGTCCGCGAGCTGCTCGGGCGGCAGACGAGCCCGTCCCATCCGGCCTCCTGAGCGGGACGAGTCGAACGCGTCAGAAGAGCCAGGCGCCTCGGGCCATCAGGGCCGCGGCGAAGGGGATGACCACGACGATCGCCGTCTCGGCGTCGTTCACGGCGATCAGGCCCGGCAGGCTCGGGGCGCCTCCCGTCGCGGGCCACGCGCCCGTTCGCCGGGCCTTTCGCCACCGTCCGAACGTGACGATCGGCCGGACCTCGAGGACGAAGACGAGGAGAAACAACGCCATCTTGATCCAGAAGAAACCGTTGCGCAGGTAGAAGGCGGGCTGCTTCTCGAGCCCGCCGAAGACGCGCAGGAGCCCGGTCCCGATCCAGAGGAGGGCGGCGAGTCCCCAGAGCGCGTCGGCCTGGAAGAGCCGCGTGTAGATCGCGGCGTCCTCCGGCGTCCGCCGCAGGTCGCGCAGGCGCCGTCCCCGCGCGAAGACCGCGCCGAACCCGATCGCGAGCGCGAGGACGTGCAAAGCGGAGAGCGACGCGCGGGCGATCACGCGCCCGATCCTACTTCGCCTTAGAATCACGCCGTCGTTCGCCGCGAGGTGCAACATGGAAGGCCCTTCGGTCGGAACATCTCCGCCCTGGAACGTCGTCCGGCGGATCGCGTTTCGTTTCTGGTTCCTGTACGTCGGCCTCTACATCGTCGTCACGCAGGTCCTGGCGACGATCTTCATTCCGGGGGTCGACGTTCCCGATCCGGGCACGCTGGGGCTCGTCCGCGCGCCGGTGGAGTGGGTCGCGAGGCACCTCTTCGGTGTCTCCGCCGACCTGGTCGTCACGGGAAGCGGAAGCGGCGACAAGATCTTCGACTGGACCCAGGTCGTCTGCCTTCTCGCGATTGCCGCGCTCGGTGCGGCGCTCTGGTCGGTGCTCGACCGTCGCCGCCCGGGCTACGACGCGCTCGAACGCTGGCTGCGCCTCGCCGTACGGATCGCGCTCGGCTCGACGATGATCCTCTACGGGCTCTCGAAGCTCGTGCCGCTCCAGATGCCCTACCCGAACCTCGTGCGCCTGATCGAGCCTTACGGCAACCTCTCGCCGATGGGCGTGCTCTGGGCCTCGATCGGCGCCTCGCCCGCCTACGAGATCTTCACCGGCTGCGCGGAAACCCTCGGCGGAGTGCTCCTGCTCCTGCCGAGGACGGCGTTCCTCGGCGCCCTCGTATGCCTCGCCGACGTGATCGAGGTCTTCGTGCTCAACATGACCTACGACGTCCCGGTGAAGCTCTTCTCCTTCCACCTCATCCTGGCTGCGCTGTACCTGCTCGCGCCAGAGTGGCCGCGCCTGCGCGATCTCTTTCTTCGGAACCGAGGAGTCGGCCCGTCGACGGAGCCTCCGCTCTTCCGCTCGGCGCGCGCCAATCGGATCGCCGCTCGCGTGCTGGCCATCTACCTCGTGTACCTGCTCGCGATGAACGTCCGCGTCTCCCTAAAGACCTGGAAGGAATACGGCGCCGAGGCGGCCACGCGCGCGCCGTTCTACGGGATCTGGAACGTGGAGTCGATGGTGGTCGACGGGACCTCACGCCCCGCGCTCGTGAATGATGCGGACCGCTGGAGGCGCGTGGTCTTTCCGAATCCCGTCGGCGCGACCGTTCAGCGCATGGACGACGCGTTTCTCCGTCTATCCGTCGAGGCCACCGTCGGAAACCGGCGACTGGCGCTCAAGAAGCGCGACGACGAGAAATGGATGGCGAGCTTTCTGGTCGAACGGCCGGCCCCCGATCGGCTCGTGCTCGACGGGGACATCGACCACCGAAGGGCGAGGCTCGAGCTTCGGAGGGTGGACGAGTCGAAGTTCCTTCTCGTAACTCGGGGATTCCACTGGGTGCAGGAGCAACCCTTCAACCGGTAGCGGATCCGACGAGGGGTCAGGGCGCCTGGGGCGCCGGAGCCGTCGATGCAGCCGCGGCCGGCACTCCCGCGGCAACCGCCTTTGCCGACTCGGCGGGTGTCAGCGGTCCCTTGATCCCGAGCTTCTTGCGCAGGGCCGCGGCGTCGGCCTTGAGGACGTAGGTCTCCAGGCTCTTCCAGAGGGAGCTGTGGTGATACCCGCCCTGGGTCATCTCCTCGACGGCCTTCTCGGCCGTCCAGCCCTGAACCACGACCCGGTAGAGCGCCACCATCGCGCCCGTCCGGTCTGCGCCTTGCTGGCAGTGGATCAACAGCGGTCGATTGTTCGGGTCGGCCATGATCTTCATCGCCTCGAGGACGCGGTCATCGCGTAGTCCGAACGCGCTCATGGGCACATGGAAGAGCTTGAGCGAGCCCTTCTCGATGAAGGAGTCGTCGCCGGGTCCGCCGGATACGTTCAAGACGCACTTGACGCCCAGGGCCGCGAGCTCCTGGAAGCCCTTCGCACTCGGCTGGGCGGCGCGGTAGAGGCCTTCGTCGACCTTGTACAGATTGTTGACGCACGTGCCGTCGACGCGGGTCGCCCACTCGGTCGGCCTCGGAACGGGCGGGATCGGGGCCGCGAGGGCCGGGGCGGCGGCGAGGAAGAGGGCGAGACACAGGGAGAGGGCAGTCCGGGTCTTCACGACGTGGAGAGAACAGGGCGGCCGTCGAAATCCTTCCCGCGACCCGAACCCGCAGGCGCCCGCCGAGCCCCCGCGGACGCGCTCGCTACGCCACCTTCTGCGGGAACTGCCGGACGATTCCCTCGCTCAGCATGTCGGCCATCTTGAGGATCTGCTCGTGGACCCGGTCGTACGCGGCCACGTCCGCGTTCCAGTCCTTCTTCAGGCGCGCCTCGAGCTCCGCCGCGGTCGCGGCGAGGTGGTCGTGCATCATCGCCTTCACGTCGGCGGCCGGCCAGCTCCGGGGGTTGGCGCTGCTCAGGAAGGCCGCGATGTCGTCCGCGTTCGCGGTCCAGCGAGCCTTGGAGGGGTCGAGCTTCGCGCCGTCGCCCGACTTGGCGGCCTGGACGATGTCGGCGGCGATGAGGATGTGGTCCTTCAGGAGGGCGGTCAGACGGGTTCCCGCGGCGTCGCCGTAGAAGGGCTTGATCGCGTTTCCGATGTCCGTCTGGTTCTGCAGCAGCCGGGCGGTGGTCGCGGCGTTGTCCGGCAGACCCGCGAGGGTGCTGACGATGTAGAGGCGGGTCCAGGTGACGTGATCCTCCCAGAGCCTCCGCATGGCGGCCCGGAGGTCGTCGGCCTTTTCCGCGGCCAGAGCGTCGGTGGGCACGGCCAGGGCGAGAGCGAATCCGAGGAAGAGGACGCCGAGCGCGCTCCGTGTCTTCGTCTTCATGAAGTCTCCTTTCACTTCTCGTCGGGCAGCGACTTCAGGTACTCGACGAGGTCGTTCTCCTCGTCGATGGTCAGCCCGAGGTTGAGGAACGCGTTGTAATGGTCGACGACGTCCCGCAGCGTCGCGAATCGGCCGTCGTGGTAGAAACCGCCCTTCGCGTGGGTCCAGAGGCCGGCGAGGGGCGCCGTGCGGTAGCGCTGGTCCGGTGCGCGGTTGGCCTGGAAGTCGTCGATTCCGATCTCGTCGGCGGTGTGGAGGTTCCACCCGGGCTCCGTCCAGAGCGGTTCGACGTGGCAGCTGTTGCAGCGCGCCTTCCCGGAGAAGAGCGCGTCGCCGCGCTCGGCCGCCTCCGCGTCGAAGCTCCCGGCGGGCGGCTTCGGCGCCGGGATCGCGAGTTGGTAGAAGTGGAGCGCGGCGAGCTTCGGCGTGATGCGGTCGTCGTCCGGGGCGAGATCCGGGTTCACGTTGTCGAAGCCGTTGGCGGCCGCGATCGGGAACCGCGTGGCATCCTTCAGGCGGGGGTCGAAGAACCGCCCCTTGCCGTGCATCTCGAGGTTCGCGACGAAGGCGTTCCAGTGCGTGACCGATCCCCATCCCGTCCACGTATGCAGGTTGACCCCCGCGAGACCGAAGGCCGGCGGGATGAGCGTCGCCGCCGAGCCGCCGTCGGGCCGGAACGCCTTGCCGTCCATGAAGAGCTCGGCGTCGAACTTGCCGGGGCCCCAGCTCAGCAGCACCGTGCGGGTCGTCGCGTCGTCGACGCCGAGCAGCGCATCCACCACGGAGAGGTCCGGAGCGAGGTTGATGACGGCGCCGACGTTCAGGTCGCGGTTGGCCCAGCCGTCGAGGCGGTGACCGATGCCGGGCCCGAAGGAATTGTCGACGACGGAGTGGCAGATCGCGCACTGAAGCCCGACGGAGCGGAGCCGCTGCCCGTTCGGCTGAAAGAAGCCGGTCACGCCGACGACGGCCTTGAGCTTCAAGAGCGTGAGCGTGACGTCCGGATCGTCGAGGTTCACGCGTCCGTGCCGCAGGTCGCTCTGGAGCGATCCCGGCAGCGCGTCCACGTCCACCTTGAGTCCCGCCGCGATCGCCGCTCTCGGGCTCAGTCCCGGACCCACGCCGCCGCGGGCCGCTCCCTCGATCGCCTCGTGGAGCCGCAGCGTGTCTCCCCAGAACGTTTCGTCCCCGAACGTGTCGAAGCGGAAGGTCTGGCGTCCCTCCTCGAGCGCGTCGAGCGCGTGCTGCTTGATCGCGCCGTCGGGATCCTTCGGTCGAATGCCCGGATCGGAGGGGCCGCTCGAGCTCGAAGATGCCGCGGTCAGGAACACGGCCGCGACGACCGCGACGAAGGCGTACAGAAACGGGCGAACGGATCTCGACCTGCGCATGATCACCTCGAGAGGAACGTCGATTCACCGGAGGAGCCGGTGCATTTCCGCGTCCTCACTCCCTCAGAGTGTCGAGGTGCGATTCGGGTGCAGGCTTTCAGATCTTTTAATCGGCCTCTCAGAAAGCGATGTCACGTTTCCTGCGTCGCTCGCGTAGGACCGAAAGTTGCGTCGCGGCGACAGTGCGGCGCGGTAATGATCGTGTGCGGCCGACCGTATTCCCCATCGCCTGATCTATCTCTCGACCACGGTCTGCGGCTTCGGCGCCGTCGAGGACGCGCTCGGCGGGCAGTTCGGGTCGCGCGCCCCCGAGACGCAGATCACTCTCGGCCCGCTCGCCTTCGGTCTGTGGGTGCTGCTGACGTGGCGGACGGCTTCGTGGCAGCCGCCGTCGCTTGCGGGGGAGCGAGACGCGGAGCGCCGAGGGTTGATGGCGACGGGGTAGCCGTCAGGCGCCCTGAGGACCCGGACCCCCGACGACGGGACAAGGAAACGCCCCGGTCGCGCGAACGATGCAGCGTCGCGCGCCGGGGCGGTCGGGTCGATCCGAGACTACGAGGCGATGGCGATCGAAACCGGAGCGGCCACCGGAGTTGGCCGAGCCCGCTGCTTCTTCCAGTTCGAGATGAGCCAGAACTGCTCGCCGTCGCATTTCGGGCAGGTCCGGTTCCGGATGTTGAAGTAGACATGGCAATCGAGGCACACCGCCGTCTCCTCCTCCCGGATGCTGCTGGCCTGGAGAGCCTGTGCCCGCATCGGAACGCTGAAGGACCCGGCCCAGAAACCCCTCGGAGCCTCCCTGGAATCGTTCATAGAGCCCTCCCGTCGCGAGGCGAACTGCGCCTCTGGTGGACGAAACCCTGCAACTCCCGTTCCCGTAGGCCTGTTGTCCAGAAGGTCAGCATTTTACCCTGTCCTACCGGGCAGGTCACCCGCGCCGTCGCGCCCTGCGCTAATTCATTGACAGGACGGAGGCAAACGGACCTTGGAGTTTGAAGGCTCGGGAGGCAGGTCCAGGAGGTCAAGGGGTAGGCTTCGACCAGGGGCGGTCTGTCAGGCCTGCGCGACCTCGGCATACCGGCGGCGGCGGGTACGGCGGGGGTGAAAGGGATCGGGGTCCTCCGGATCCGGCCGCTCCTCGATCAGCTCGTGCGCATCCGCGGTGTGAAAGGAGACCACGAGCCAGTCCTTCGGACCGACCACGCCCTGGTGCCACGTTTCCGACGGGATCGAGATCCAGCGTTCCTCGAGTGGGGCGTGGGGAACGCTCGACAGTCGATGCGATCTCCATCGCGCGCCGTCGTGGAGCTGGAAGTCGCCCTCGCCGCTCCAGGACACCATCCGTTGAACGCTGTTGGGGTGCCGTTCGGCCCCGGTGGTTGCGCCGCCGCGCAGCACGAAGACCCAGCTCGAGCGAATCTCCGGCGGAAGCGCCGTCGCGTAGAGCGCGAGCGGTACGGATTCCCAGGCCTCGATCTCGCCCGGTCCCGCTCGCCGAAGCGTCGCGAGGACGCGCTCGCCGATCGGGAGCAGAGCGGCGGCCGCCACGGGCGAGGAGACGGCGGCGTCGAGCGCGGTCAGGATCTCGCGTTCGGCGTCGAAGGAAAGCGTGCGCACCAGCGAATCGTATCGCGGCGTCTTTGGACGTCGCGCGGTTTGACCCTCCGGAAACGGGGGTATAGCGTAGGTCGGCCTCGAGCAGACGTGAACCTGTGAAGCACTGGAAGGAGACGGAGGAGATCCTCACGCGCCTTGCGCGGCTGGCCGAGTCCGGCGAGCGCGCGGCGATCGCGACGGTCGTGCGGATCGAGGGCTCCGCCTACAGGCGTCCGGGCGCGAGGTTTCTGGTCGAGGAATCGGGAGCGACGGCCGGGAGCGTCAGCGGGGGGTGCCTCGAGGCCGACGTCCGCGAGGTCGCCCTCGAGGTGATGCGAACGGGGGAGCCGCGGCTCCTCCGCTACGAGACGGGCGACGACGACTCGGTCTTCGGGCTGGGCCTCGGCTGCAGCGGCACGGTCGAGATCTTCGTCCGGACCGCGACCACGCCTCGTGCGCTCGAGGCCTCGCGCGAGGTCCTCGATCTCCTCGCGGGCGACCGCTCGTTCTCCGTCTCGACCGTGATCCGCGGCGAGGGCGCGGGGAGAGTCACCGTGCACGCCGGAGGAGACGAGCCGGCTCCCTCCAGGGAGCCTCGCGTCGCCGACGACGCCGTGACGTTCGTCGAGACCTTCACGCCGCCTCCCGCGCTCGTGATCTTCGGCGGAGGAGACGACGCGATTCCGCTCGCCGCCTACGCCTCGGATTCGGGCTTCCGCGTCACGGTCGTCGACCACCGGCCCGCGGCGCTCGAATCCGGCCGGTTCCCGGCGGGCGTGCGCCTCGACGCGCGCCGACCGGAGAGCGGGACCGGCGGGCTGCCGCTCGGGCCTCACGCGTTTGCGGTCGTCAAGATGCACTCCTTCGCGCACGACCGGGAGTGGGCCCGGCGGATCCTCGACGCCGCGGTTCCATACGTCGGTCTGCTGGGGCCGAGGGAGCGCGCGCGCCTGATCCTCTCTCAGCTCGGCGTGTCGGCCGGCGAGCGCGTCTTCGCTCCCGTCGGGCTGGACCTCGGCGCCGAGGGGCCCGAGCAGGTCGCGATCGCGATCGTGGGAGAGCTTCTGGCGGTGCACGCGTCGAGAGAGCCCTGGTCGCTGCGGGAAAAGGAGGGCGCCATCCACGCCGGATGAGCGCCGATCATGCCCGCCCCTCGCCCGATCGCAAGCGCCCGAGTCCTCCTTCTCGGCGTGCTGGCCGTCCTCGCGTCGCTCCCCGGCGCCGGACGGCAGGTCCGGCAGGGCGTCGATCCCGACGCCCCGGTCGTGACGCTCCTCCGCGAGCGGCTCGCGCGGCTGCGCGTGGAGAGCGCGGCCGACGCTTCGCAGCCGAAGCCGCAGGCGCAGGTCGCGGCGAGCCGCGCTCTGCCCGAGATCTACGACGAGGCGGGGGACCGGCCGCTCTGGACTCCTGACCGGCTCGATACGCTTCTCGCGCTTGTCCGGGAATCGGCGGAGGACGGCCTGCGGCCGGAGGACTACCACCTGGAGGAGCTGACCCGCAGGGCGGCTTCGATCGCGCCGGGCGCGGATCCGGCGACGCGCGCCGAGACCGATCTGCTGGCGACCGATGCCTTCTTCCTGCTGGTC
>DASXPB010000066.1:0-49700 GCA_036493875.1 Thermoanaerobaculia bacterium | reverse complement strand
TGGACCTACTCTGCCTCGGACCACCTGGGCAGCCCGCGGGCCGTCTGGGACTCCTCGGGACATCTCGTCGAGACCCACAAGTACTGGCCCTACGGCGAGGACTCGGTCGCCACCCCACCGAATCAGCGCCTCGCCTACTGCCTGATGGAGCGCGACAGCGAGAGTAGCCGGTTCTACGATCACGCGCGCCAGCTCGATTTCGGCCTGGGGCGGTTCCTGAGTCCGGACAGCGTGGGTGGCCATCCCGCGAACCCGCAGAGCTGGAATCGGTACGCGTACACGCTCGGGAACCCGATGAAGCACGTGGATCCGGATGGGAAGCTGACGATCGTGACGGCGGGAACCTGGGCCGAAAAGGACGCGACCTTTCGAGCTAACGGAGCCTTTTTCGGACGCGTGATGAAGTCCATACCTGACCGGGCATATGTGTCCTTTCGCTGGTCAGGATCAAATACCTCAGCCGGTCGATCGAACGCGGCTCGGTCTATGGCCAGTCTCGTACGTCACTACAATTTTGCTCCCGGGGAACAGCTGAACATGGTCGATCATAGCCATGGAGGCAACGTCGGAATCGAGGCCATCAACTTGGGCCTCGGACGGAAGGTCGACAACCTCATCACTCTGGGAACTCCAGTCCGCGACGACTACTCGCTCAAGAATCCATCGTCCGTTGGGAACTTCATTGCCGTCTCGAATGTCGTCGACCCGGTGCAGGTGCTGGGCGGTAATCTGGCTAACAGTCCGCTTTTTGGAGAATGGGGCCCTGCAGGGCGCGTTCAACCCGGTGCGTCGAACATATTGATCGACACGGCTTTCTTTCCCGATGCAAACCTGCACTCTGAGTTCCACGAATCTCCCTTGGTTTGGGACATCATCTCCGCCTTCATCGATACGCAGGACGCTCGTCCCAGCAATCCCGAAACGTTCGAGGTCCACGATTGAGCGAGCACTCGCCAGCCCGAGATCGCGAGCCTCCTGTGATCCTCCTCGTCAGCCTCCTGGTCGCGGTCGCTGTGTTCTTCATTCCCATTGCGCTGCTCCTCGACTCGCTCTGGCCCGGCGGCCAGATGGGATTTCATCTCCTCGGCGTTTGGGCCATGTGGGTCATACCCGGATCCATAGTTCTGTCCATAGCAACCGTATTGATCGCTAGGCAACCCCTTCCTTCAGGCACACTCTCGCGAACTCACTTTGTGCCCGGCGCTCTTGCCGTGTATGCAGCTTTCTTCTTGGCTTGTTTTCTGAAGTATCGAGGTTGGCTCCTCTAGAGGGACGTTCTTCTCGGAGGTCAAGTGAAGTTCATGCTCACGCTCGCGATCACGGGTGCCTATTTGGCAGAATCCAGCCCAGCTCGTTCCGAAGACCTTCAGGACGCCATGCATCGCCTCGGACTTCAATCCGCGCTCGTAGTGCAGTCTCAGGCAGTCGACGAACACCCCGTTTGGTCTCCGACGGGAGACGCCCTGGCCGTCAACATCGAGGGCAAGTGGATGAGCGTTCCGCTCCGATCGATGACGTTGACGGAAGGAAAATGGCGCGGAGGCCTACCGATCGGCGTTCCCCGACCCTCGCCAACGATGTCAGAGATTGATGCGAAGACTGTCCGAGACTGGAAGAAGGCAGGCACGTACGACCCACGGAGAGTCCGAACCAAAGATGGAACTGTCGTCGAACTCAAACAGGAGGAGCTCAGCACGGAGTTCCTGATTACCAGAAAGGGTGAGCCGCCCGCGAGTCAGTGGAAGAGCGGTATGGAAAACTGCCACAGCCTCGGTCTGTCGCCTGACCAGAAGTATGTGGCTTTCATCTGCGAGCTGAATGGAGTGATCGTCGCAGCCCTGAAGTGACGGCGCCGACCCTACCCCGCCACCCTCTCCACAAACCAGAACAACCCGATCGTCGCAACAAGGAGCGACGCAGGGATGACGATGCGCCGGCGGTACCAGGGCTTGTTGCGAAACGGCAGACCGATCAGGAGGAACGCCGCCGCGATCACCGAAAGCTGACCGAGCTCGACGCCGGCGTTGAAGCACAGGAGCGCGGGCAGGAACTCGCGGCGCGGCAGGCCAAGCTGGGAGAGGACGCCGGCGAAGCCCATCCCGTGCAGCAGGCCGAAGCCGAAGACCAGGGCCACGCGCCAGGGCGACAGCTTCGGGGTCACCACGTTCTCGACCGCGACGTAGACGATCGAGAGCGCGATCAGCGGTTCCACGATTCGCGGCGAGAGCGACACGACACCGTAGATCGTCAGTGCCAGGGTGATCGTGTGGGCGATCGTGAACGCCGTGACCTGCATGAGGATCGGCTTGAGGCGGATCGAGAGCAGGAAGATCCCCAGCACGAACAGGATGTGGTCGGTCCCCTTGGGCAGGATGTGCGTGTAGCCGAGCTTCAGGTAGGTCGCGACGACCTGCGCGCGCGTCATCGGAACGATCGTCGAGCTCAGGACGAAGGGCTGGCTCCGCGCCGGGCCCTCGATCCACTGGCGTTCGGCTGTCTCTACTCCCTCGGTCCGCAGCGTCAGCATGTACGAGCCGATCGCGCCGCCGTTCTTCCAGGTGAACGCCTTCGCGCCGCCGCTGATCTCGCCGGTCAAGCGCAGGGTGAGCTCCCCCGCCACCGCCGTCTCGGCGGCGCCCGCCGGGTGCAGCACCAGTTCCACGCGCGGCGATACGGGCTTCCCTTCGAAGGCGATCTCGACGCCGTTTATTGCGTGCGCGATCAGGCCGCCGACCCTCTGCCGCAGCTCCGGCGTCAGGTTCGCGACCGTCCCGAAGCGCGGGTCGATCGGGTCTCCCCGGTCGTAACCCGGCGGCAGGTGCTCGCGGTCGACGATCGCGTCGATCGCGTAGGTTCCGTCTCTGCGGAACTCCGCATTGACGCGGATCGTGCCGAGCTCGTGGGCGGGCGCCACTCCGGCGCCTCCGAAAACGAGCAGCAGGACGGCTTGGGGGAGTAGGCGCCTAACGGCTGTAAACGACCTTGCCGCCGACCACCGTCGTGTCGACCTGGATCTTTTCGATCGCCTGGGGCGCCACGCGCAGCACATCGTCCGAGAGGACTACGAAGTCCGCCAGCTTCCCGGATTCCAGGGAGCCCTTCTCTTTTTCCTCGAAGGCGGCGTAGGCGGCCGTGACCGTGTAGGCCCGCAGGGCCTCCTCGGCCGTGATCTTCTGCTCCGGCACCCAGCCGCCGGGCTGCTTGCCGTCGATCGTGGCGCGGGTGACCGCGGCCGCGATGCCCAGGATGGGCGAGAGCGGCGCCACGTCCCAGTCCGAGCCAAAAGCGAGCGCCGCCTTCGCGTCGAGCAGCGACCGGAAGGCGTACGTTCCCCTCGCCCGCTCCTTGCCGAGCTTCCGGTCGGCCCAGCGCCCGTCGTCCACGGCGTGGTACGGCTGCATCGAGGGAATCACGCCGAGCTGCGCGAACCGCGGAATGTCCTCCTGCCGCAGGTGCTGCGCATGCTCGACCCGGAAGCGGCGATCCTTCGGGCCATTCTTCTTCGCGACGCGCTCGTAGATGTCGAGGATCATCGCGTTCGCCTTGTCGCCGATCGCGTGGACTTCGACCTGGAGGCCAGCGGCGTCGGCCGCCGCGATGCGGTCTTCCATGCCTTCGACCTCGGGCATCGGCACGCCGCTGTTGCCGGGGTCGTCGAGCCACGGCGCGAACATCCAGGCGGTCCCGGCACCGAGCGCGCCATCCATGAACGCCTTCACGCCGCCGATGCGCAGCCACTCGTCGTTGACGATGCTCTTCTTCGTCTCGAGCGGCTTGGGCCACGTCTGCAGCAGCGGCCGGTAGTTGACCCGGACCGTCAGCTCCCCGTTCAGGCGCAGCGCGTCCCAGCCCAGGACGTCGAGCGGGCCGCCCGGCAGGTCCTGCACCGAGGTCACGCCGTTCTTCGCGGCGTGCGCGTTCGCCGCGCGCAGCCCCGCGACGATCTCCTGCAGCGTGCGCTCCGGCCGCTGCTTCCAGACGAGGTCCATCGCGGTGTCCTTGAGGACCCCGGTCGGCTCGCCCTTCTCGTCCTTGACGATGACCCCGCCCGAGGGGTTCGGCGTCTCGCGCGTGACGCCGCCGGCCTTCAGCGCCAGGCTGTTGCAGACCATCATGTGCCCATCCTGCCGCGAGAGACAGGTCGGATGGTCGCCGGTCGCGGGATCGAGGTCGGCCTTCGTGGGCAGGCGCACCGGGTTCCACTGCTCGTGGTCCCACGCGCCGTCGGTCAACCACACGCCCGGCGGCTGCTTCTTCGCGTAGTCGGCGACGGTGTGCGTGAACTCGGCGGGGTCCTTCGTCTTGCGCAGGTCCATGGCGAGCAGGTCGAGCCCGCCGCCCGACATGTGCGTGTGGCAGTCGATCATCCCGGGGACGACGCGGCGCCACTTCCCGTCGAGGACCTTCGTCTGCGGACCCTTGAGCGCCTCGATCTGCTTGTTGGACCCGACCGCCACGATCTTCCCGCCGCGCACAGCGAGCGCCTCGGCCTCCGGGTTGCGCAGGTCGCCGGTCCAGATCTTCGCGGAGACGAGGATGAGATCGGCCGGGACCTCCCGGGCCTCGGCGCTCGTGCGGGCTGCTGCTGCCGCCGCCGCCGTCATCGAGACCATCGCGAGAGCCAGGACTCCGGCGGCCATTCGCAGCACACTCATGCGCCTCCCTTGGGGACGTCGAACGTCGAACCCTAGCCTATGCCTAGGCGGTGCTCGAGACGCCCACGCTCTTCTCGGCGAGCGAGGCGCGGGCCGCCGCGAGCCGCGCGATCGGGACGCGGAACGGCGAGCAGGAAACGTAGTCCAGGCCGATGTGGTTGAAGAACTCGATCGAGCGCGGATCGCCGCCGTGCTCGCCGCAGACGCCGATCTTGAGCTTCGGTTTGACCTCGCGGCCGCGCCGGGTCGCGATCGCGACGAGCTCGCCGACGCCGTACTGGTCCAGGCTCGCGAACGGATCCTCCGGCAGGATGCCCTCCGCGATGTAAACGGGAAGGAACGTGCCCATGTCGTCGCGCGAGTACCCGTAGGTCATCTGCGTCAGGTCGTTCGTGCCGAAGGAGAAGAAGTCGCAGTTGAGCGCGATGCGGTTGGCGCGAAGCGCCGCGCGCGGGACCTCGATCATCGTGCCGATCTTGCACGGCACCGACTGCCCCAGCTCGGCCGTGACGTTCTTCGCCGTCTCGTCGACGAGGACGCGCAGCCGCTCGAACTCGCCCCGCGCGCCGACGAGCGGGATCATGATCTCGGGATTCGGGTGGATGCCCTCCTTCACCGCCGCCGCGGCGGCCTCGAAGACGGCGCGCACCTGCATCTCGTAGATCTCGGGGTTGGTGATCCCGAGCCGGCAGCCGCGGTGCCCCAGCATCGGGTTCGCCTCCTTGAGCGCGTGGGTTCGCTCGCGGACCTTCTCGATCGGCACCTTCAGATCCGCCGCCGTTCGGGCGATCGTCGCGTCGTCGTGCGGCAGGAACTCGTGCAGCGGAGGATCGAGCAGGCGGATCGTGACCGGCCTCTCCTTCATCTCGCGGAAGATCCCGAGGAAGTCCTCGCGCTGCATGGGCAGGATCTTGGCGAGCGCCGCGCGGCGCTGCTCGATCGTCTCGGCCAGGATCATCTCGCGCACGGCGCCGATGCGCTTCTCGTCGAAGAACATGTGCTCGGTGCGGCAGAGGCCGATGCCCTCGGCGCCGAAGAGGCGCGCGACCCGGGCATCGTGGGGCGTGTCGGCGTTCGCGCGGATGCGCAGGCGGCGGCGCTCGTCCGCCCAGGTCAGGATGCGCGTGAACGCCTGCGAGACGCTCGACTTCTCGAGCGGGATCTTGCCCTCGATCACCACCTGGAGGACCTCGGACGGCTGCGTCGGGAGCTTGCCGACGATGACCTCCCCGGCCGTGCCGTCGATCGACATCCAGTCTCCCTCGGCCGCCTTGAGGTTCTTCGCGCGGACCTCCTTGTGCGGCAGGTCGACCTCGATCTCGCCCGCTCCCACGACGCAGACCTTGCCCATGCCACGGGCCACGACCGCGGCATGCGAATTCGAGACGACAAGCGGCGTCAGCCGGCTCGTGAACGCGACGTAGTTCTTGTCGAGCTCATCCTCGGTGTCGACCTCGAGGTTGTAGACGAGCGTCCGCTCGGGCTCTGAACACTGGGTCGCCCGGTAGGAGCGAAGAGGGGACTCGAGTAGCCGCGCAATATGAAGCCTCGCGTCGCCCTTGCACAGCGGCAGAACGTCGCGCCGCAACTTGTCCACGCCGAAGAGGAGGTTCCGTTTGATTCCTTCCCGCACGCGCCCCATGTAGTTGACTTCTTCGACGATGTCGCGGAAGAGTCCGTTGACCGCGAGACACTTCGACGCGTAACGGCGCGCCGGGATCTCGACGCGGATCCGGTGGGCGCGGGCCAGGATCTCTTGGACGTCCTCGGCGATCTGAACCAGGTTGTGGTCCCGATTGTTCGAAACCTGCGGAACGATTCCCAGCCGCAGGCAGGCCACGGCGAGACCCTGGAGGAGGTGCGGCTTCTTGCGCGCAACCGTGATCTGGAGGCGGACCCTGCTCGAGGTGCGCGAATAGGTTCCGTCGCCGTCGACATAACCGGCCAGAAACTGGAGAAGAGCCTCGCGGTCGAGACGGAGCACCCAGTTGACCAAATCGTCGCGAATCGCCGCGATCGCCGCGGCCGGCGCGCGGCGAGAGCAGATCCTCTGCTCGGCGACGCCTCGGATCCGGCGCCCGTGCAATACGGCCTCGCTGTAGACACGTCGGACATACGTGAACGGGTGCCCGAACGCCGACAGAAACGCCTGTTCGACGTATCGGATGAACTCGCGCTTCGCAGGGGTTGGCTTCTGGATGAAAACGACTTGTCCCTTGGTCCGAGTGATCCGGACGTAGCCATCCGACAGGAGAACGCCAGCAACGTAGGCCAACTCCGGCGAGACGGTTGAGTCACCCACAGCTGGAACGCGGTCGAGCACCGTCAGGAAGTCGCTATCCGTCAGGACCTGATCCACTGGCTTTTTTTCAAGCCGGCGGTCGCGGATCACGAACATCTTGTGATCCGGGGTCAGGCGAAGGGTATTTCCCTGGGCCCGGCCCGTCTGCGATACCGCAACCGAAATGACGTCGGCCGGCCGGCTGCCGGCCGCCTTGACTCTCCGCCAGACGGGCCTGAGCGTAGTCGAGTCGAAGGAGAGGATTCGGAAAGGCCGGCCTTCGGCGAAACGCGCGAAGGCGTTCTCCATCGTCAGCATTCCCCGGTCCGTGAGGATCAGACTCTCTCCCGCCAGACAGGTCATCCCCCCGCGCAGCGTCAGGATCCCGGCCGCCGCGTGCATGCCCGCGATGTCCTCGGGCGAGGTCTCCTCGCGTACGAGCACGACGGTCTCGCCCTTCGCCGCCATCGCGACGGCCTGTTCCGCGGTCAGCGCGATCCGTCCGCACGCCGCGCCCGGGCCGGCCGGCAGGCCCTTGCCCATCAAGCGGCCCTCCTTCACGGCGGCCGCCTTCTCTTTCTGCGGGAAGATCGGGGCGAGCAGCTGCACGAGCTGCTCCGGCTCGACGCGCGATACCGCCTCCTCGGGGCCGATGAGGCCCTCGTCCACCATGTCGGTCGCGATCCGCACGGCGGCGAAGCCGGTGCGCTTGCCGTTGCGCGTCTGGAGCAGGTAGAGCTTCTTGTCCTCGATCGTGAACTCGAGGTCCTGCATGTCGCGGAAGCGCTTCTCGAGCGTGTCCTTGATCCGCACGAGCTCGGCGTAGGCCTCGGGCATCGTCTCCTGCAGCGACTTGCCGGAGCCGTCGGCGTTCAGCGGCCGCGGCGTCCGGATTCCCGCGACCACGTCCTCGCCCTGGGCGTTGGGGAGGAACTCGCCGTAGAACTTCCGCTCGCCGGTCGAGGGATCGCGCGTGAACGCGACGCCGGTCGCGGAGGTTTCGCCGCGGTTCCCGAAGACCATGGCCTGGACGTTGACGGCGGTGCCCCAGTCGTCCGGGATGTGGTGGAGCTTGCGGTAGGTGCGCGCGCGCTCGTTGTCCCAGGAGCGGAAGACGGCGGCGATGGCGCCCCAGAGCTGCTCGCGCGGGTCGTCCGGGAAGTCGTGTCCGGTCCGCTGTCGCACGATCTGCTCGCCGCGCCGGACGATCTCGGCCAGGTCCTCCGCCGTCATGTCGCCGTCCGCCTGGGAGCCGCGCGCCTTCTTGACCCCCGCCATCGCCTTCTCGAACTCGTGGCGCGGTACGCGCAGGACGACGTCGCCGTACATCTCGAGAAACCGCCGCCGGCAGTCGAGCGCGAAGCGGTCGCCCGAAAGCGCGGACAGGCCCGCCACAGAACGGGTGGTGAGTCCCAGGTTCAGGATGGTGTCCATCATCCCGGGCATCGAGCTGCGCGCTCCGGAGCGGACCGAGACGAGCAACGGGTTGCCCGGATCCCCGAAGCGCTTGTCGGCGTCGTGCTCGAGCTTCGCGAGCGCCGACTCGACCTCCGCGCGGATTCCGTCGAGGCTGGCTCCGCGCGAGAAATCGGCGCACACGGAGGTCTCGATCGTGAACCCCGGCGGGACCGGAATCCCGAGCGCCGTCATCTCCGCGAGACCGGCGCCCTTGCCGCCGAGCGTCTCCTTGCCGAGGCCCGCGCCCTCGGCGACACCGTTACCGAACGAGAACACGCGTTTCATGGCTTCTCTGCTTTCTCTCTCTCGGTTTTCTCTTTTTCCACGACGATCTCCGAGAAGTCCGCCAGACGCGTGAATTCTTGCCGAATCGAGGCGAGCAAGGCCAGCCGGTTGCGCTTCAGGTCTTCTTCAGGGCAATTCACCAAAACCTCCACGAAGAAGCGATCGAGCGACGGCGCGATCGAGGCGATCGTCTCCATGGCCTCGCGGTAGTGCCGCTCCGCCATGAAGCCCTCGATCGCCGAGCGCGCCTGGAGGAAATCGCCGGCGAGCGCCTTCTCGGCGTCCTCGCGGTAGAGCTCCGGCGTCGACTCGCCCGGCGTCTCCTCGCCCAGAATGTTGCGGATCCGCTTGAACGCGAGGATGAGCGAGCGGAAGTCCATGTGCCGCCGCGCCTCGGAGAGAGCGCGCGCCCGGTCCGCGGCGTCGGCGAAATCCCACACGCCGACGTTCAGGACCGCGGAGATCTCGTCGTAGGAGTGGCCGCGCCGCTCGAGCAGCGTCCGGAGCCGCTCGGCGAAGAAGGACTCGAGCTCCGCAAGCGTCTCCTCCTCGCCCGCGCCCCGGAGCTCCTCGGGGTAGAGCGCGTACGCCTGCCGGACGACGGGCCGCCAGTCGGTGCGCCAGTTGCGCGCGATCGCGAGCGAGACGGCGCCGAGCGCGGCGCGTCGCAGCCCGTACGGATCCTTCGAGCCCGTCGGCGTGAGCCCGAGGCGGAAGAGTCCCGCGAGCGAGTCGAAGCGGTCGGCGAGCGAGAGGATCGCGCCGGCGGCCTTGCGCGGCGGATCGTCGGACGCCGACGCCGGGCGGTACTGGTCGTAGATCGCCTTCCACACCGAGTCCGGGTGACGCTCCCGGCGCGCGTAGATGCCGCCCATGATCCCCTGCAGGTCGGTGAACTCCTTGACGAGCTGCGTCGTCAGGTCGGCCTTGGAGAGGAGCGCGGCGGTGCGGACCGCCTCGACGAGGTCGGCGCGGCCGACGCGGATCGCGATCGCCTCCGAGAGATCCTGGAGCCGCGCCGTCTTCTGGCGATAGCTGCCCAGCCGCTCCTGGAAGGTGAGCTTCTCGAGCTGCGGCAGCCGCGACTCGAGGCTGTGGCGGACGTCGTCCTCGAAGAAGAAGCGGGCGTCGGCGAGCCGCGCGTTCAGGACCCACTCGCAGCCCTTGGCGATGAAGCCCTTCTTGTCCTCGGAGTTGTCCATGACGGCGATGAAGTGCGGCAGCAGCCCCGACGGCCCGCGCACCGGCAGGAACTTCTGGTGCACGCGCATCGCCGTGACCGTGACCTCCTCCGGCAGCTCCAGGAACTCGGGCGCGTACGCGCCGCCCACGAGACCCGGCCACTCGACGAGGTCGGCCAGCGTGTTGGCGAGGTCGGCGTGGGCCTCGATCGAGCCGCCGACCGCGCCGGCCCTGGCGCGCGCGTCCTCGAGGATGCGAAGCCGGCGCGCCTCCGGATCGGGCTCGACGAAGCAGGCGCGAAGCTTCTCGAGATAGTCCTGGGGCCCGGCCACCGCGAAATCCCCGTCGGAGAGGATGCGGTGCCCGACCGTGCGGTCCCCGGCCGCGACTCCGAAGAGCTCCATCGGGACGACGCGTCCGTCCAGGACCGCGAGGATTCCCCGCACGGGACGGACGAAGGCGAACGACCGCTCGCCGGTTCCCCAGCGCATGGTCTTCGGAAAGGTCAGTCCGGCGACGACACGGGGGACGAGCTCGGAGAGGACCTCCGCCGCCTCCTTGCCGGGAATGGTCTTGCGCGCGGCCACGGTCCGTCCGCGCGGCGCGTCGACCACGACGAGCTCGGAGACGTCGACCTTCTGCGCCTTCGCGAAGCCCTCGGCGGCCTTGCTCGGCGTGCCGTCCGGTTTGAAGGCGCTCGACTCGGGCGGGCCCAGGACCTCGGCGAATCGGTCGGCCTGCCGCTCGGGCAGGCCCCGCAGGACCACGGCGAGGCGGCGCGGCGTCGCGTAGGACTCCACCGCCGCCGGCGGAAGCGACTCTTCCGCGAGGCCCTCGCCGAGACGGCGCGCCAGCTCCAGGCGCGCCGGAGTCAGCGCCGGCGCCGGGATCTCCTCCGTCCGGATCTCGAAGACGAAATCTTTCGTGTTCATTGGGAGACGCCGTGCGCCGACCGCTCGGGGATGCCGACGCCCGACGGAGCCTCTTCTCTCAAACCGCGGCCGGCTCGGGCTCGAGCCGGGTCCGCTGACCGTCCTTGCCCGCCACGTAGGCCCGCGCGCAAGCGCAGGCGAGGTCCCGAATCCTCCGGATGAGCCCGACGCGATCGGTCGCCGAGACGGCGCCCCGCGCGTCGAGCAGGTTGAACTGGTGAGAGCAGACCAGGGTCGCCTCGTACGCGGGCAGCACGAGGCCCGCGTCGAGACAGCGCCGCGCCTCCGCCTCGTGGCGATCGAGCATCCAGGCGGCGAGCTCGACGTCGGCGACCTGGAACGCGTACTTCGACAGCTCGACCTCGTCGCGCCGCCGGACCGCGCCGTAGGAGAGCGCGTCGTTCCAGCGGATGTCGTAGATCGAGTCGACCTTCGCGAGGAACATCGCGATGCGCTCGAGTCCGTAGGTGATCTCCGCCGAGACCGGCGACAGGTCGATGCCGCCGGCCTGCTGGAAGTAGGTGAACTGCGTGATCTCCATCCCGTCCATCAGGACCTGCCAACCCACGCCCCACGCGCCCAGCGTCGGCGACTCCCAGTTGTCCTCCTCGAAGCGCACGTCGTGCTCCGAGAGGACGAGGCCAAGCCGCTCGAGGCTCCGAAGGTACATCTCCTGGACGTCGTCGGGCGACGGCTTCAGCACCACCTGGAGCTGGAGATGCTTGCCGAGCCGGAAGGGGTTCTCGCCGTAGCGCCCGTCCGCCGGACGGCGCGAGGGCTGCACGTACGCGCAGCGCCACGGCTCCGGACCCAGGACCTTCAGGAAGGTCGCCGGGTGCATCGTGCCCGCGCCCACCGGCAGGTCGTAGGGCTGCTCGATCAGGCACCCCTCTCCGGCCCAGAACGCCGTCAGCTCCGCGATCAGACGCTGCAGGGTGAAGGCCGGGAACTTCTCCGACAACGACTCCACGTAATGGGCGTCGTGCTTCATGTGGGTCTCGGAGGGAAGACCCCGGCGGTCAGCCACGAAGGAGACTCTCCGGACAGAACATTCTGCTCAGTTTAGCGCAGCCGGCCGGATCTCATGTAGATCTCACGTTCCCCTCCGGACCCCTCGCGGCTCGCCGTCAGAGAGTGTGAGTCCAGCACGGAGGTTGAGATGACGAAGTCACTTCGGACGCTCCTCGCGACGGCACTCCTCGGTTCGACGGCGGCGCTCTCCGCGGCCGTTTTCACCGTCACCAACACGAACGACAGCGGCGTCGGATCGCTGCGTCAGGCGATCCTGGACGCGAACGCGAACGGCAACGAGGGAGTCGACGTCATCGCGTTCGCCGTCCCGGGAACGGGAGTCCACACGATCACCCCGACCTCGGCCCTGCCCCACGTCGTGAACGCGGTCACGATCGACGGATACACGCAGCCGGGCGCGAGCCCGAACACGCAGTGGACGAGCGACGACGCGGTGCTCCTGATCGAGATCGACGGCGAAGCCGCAGGGGACGACAGCGGCCTCGTGACGGGCAGCCCCGAAGGCGGCGTGAGGGTTCGCGGTCTGGTCGTCAATCGTTTCCAGACCAACTTCGCGCTCGGCGAGGGAGCCAGCCTCGAGGGCTGCTTCATCGGCACGGACCCGACCGGCGCCGTCGCCCGAAGCCGCCCCAACGCCGTGGGTGTGAGCGCAAGCGCAGGGGGTGACGTCACGATCGGAGGCTTTCTGGCCCCGCAGCGCAACGTCATATCGGGCAACGGCGGCCCTGGGATCTCGACCACGAGCGCGCGCATCTGGGGCAACTTCATCGGAATCAGCGCGGCGGGCACCGCGGCGCTGCCGAACTCGATCGACGTGGATGTTCTCCGGGGTGGATCGGCGACCATTGGAGGCCCCGCGACCCCGGTCGGAGCACCGCCGGGCAACGTCATCTCGGGCGCCGCCTCGAATGGCATCCGGATCGTTTCTCTTCCCGATTCTTTCGTGTTGATTCAGGGGAACCTCATCGGAACCGATGTCAGCGGCACAGCGGCCGTACCCAATGGAAGCGATGGCATTCTGATCCTTCCGGATGTCGAGCTCCCGTCCTCGGGGCGCACTCTGATCGGCGGCACCTTTCCCGACGACGCCCGGAACGTCATCGCCTTCAACATGGGGAACGGGGTGCTGTTGGGGCCCGCGAGCGAAGCGTTTTGCGCCGTCCTCTCCAACAGTATTCACTCGAACGCGGACCTGGGATTCGACCGGGAGCCCTTCGCCGGAACCGGCACCCCGGTCCTCACCGTCGCCAATTCGTTCGGGGGATTCACGACGATCCAGGGAACCGTGGAGGGGTCCGGCTACCCCCGCATCGAGCTGTTCTCCAGTCCCTCCTGCGACCCCTCCGAATACGGCGAGGGGGAAACGCTGCTCGGCTCGACGAACGCGAACGGGGGCCGCTTCTCGGTCGTATTTCCCCTTTCGCTGGCGGTCGGCTCCGTCGTGACCGCGACCGCGACGAGGCAGTCGGAAAACACCACCGGGTTTTCCGCCTGCAGGCAAGTGACGGCGGAAGCCCCGCTCGCGGTCGCCAGCATCGCCCCGACTTCCGGCGACGCGGGCGGCGGCACGCCGCTCGTCGTTCGGGGGAGCGGGTTCCTGCCGGGCGCCACCATGACGGTCGGCGGGATTCCCGCCCGAGACGTCGCCGTCGTGGCCTCCTCCGAGATCGACGCGACGACCCCGACGCTCTCTGCCGGCACGCTCAACGACGTCGCCGTGATCAACCCGGCCTCCGCGGCAGGCCAACCGCTGCAAGCGGCGGCCCTCGCCAGCGCCTGGTTGGCAGACTTCCGGGACGTTTCTCAGGAGGACGACTTTCACGACTCCATCGAGAACATCTTCCGCCGCGGAATCACCGCGGGGTACGGCAACGGCGACTTCGGCATCCACGACGCCGTCACCCGCGCCCAGATGGCCGTCTTCCTCGTGAAAGGCGAGCACGGCGTCGACTACGTTCCGCCGCCCTGCTCGGGCGCATTCGCCGACGTCGCCTGCACGCCCACGCCCGACTTCGCGGCCGACTGGATCGAGCAGCTCTACCGGGAAGGCGTCACCGGCGGCTGCCTCCCTCCCGGCAACTACTGCCCGAACCAGCCGACGCGACGCGACGAGATGGCGGTGCTGCTTCTCAAGTCCAGCCACGGCAATGCGTATGTGCCTCCGCCCTGCACGGGCGTCTTCGGCGACGTCGCCTGCACGCCGCCCGAAGACTTTGCAGTCGATTGGATCGAAGACCTCTACGACAGAGGGATCACGGGTGGCTGCTCGACGGATCCCCGCCTCTACTGTCCCGATCAGGTCAACACGCGCGGGGAGATGGCGGTCTTCCTGGCCAGGACGTTCCCCCTACCGTAATCGAACACCCAAATTCGGGGGTGCGGCGGCGCGGCCCATGCGGACCGCGCCGTCCTTTTCCAAGGGCTACGGTGCCAGCGGAATCCGCCCGTGTCGATTACGCGGACGTGACTCTGACCTTTACCCCAGCACTTCCGCCAGCACGCGCTGGCTCTTGAGCTCGTGACCGAGGAAGTGGCGCCGCGCGAGACGCGCGATCGCGGAGACCTCGGCGAGTCCGGGCGGATCGGAGGCCGGATCGAGCGGCCCCGAGAGGAATCCTGCGAGGGTCGCGCGTGCGGGAGCGGACAGGCGGATCCCGGAGCCGATCCGGCACTCCGGTCCGACGAACCCGGGCAGCTGCTCGTCGAAGGCAAGCGGTCCGGTGTCCGCTTCGGGGAGCCCCGCGCCGCACCGTGCACACTCGCGCAGCGACGGGAACGTTCCCGAGAGTCTCAGGATCCAGACGTCGAAGTAGGCGGCCGCCAGCGCGGATTTTCCTCCCGCGAAGAGCGCGTCCATGACGTGTCGCGCGAGACGGTAGAACGGCTCGGCCGGATCCGATTCCGAGACGAACGTCTCGAGGCTCTCCGCCATCGCCGGGAGCAGGAGCGCGCGCTCGAGGTCGGTGGAGAGTGAGAAGGAGGCGCGGATCGGATCGACGGATCTCACGGAGACCAGATCGCCGCCCTCCTTCTCGTAGTAGACGACGTCCGCCTCGGTCATCGGCTCGAGCGCGCCCGAGAACCCGCTGCGAGGACGGCGCGCGCCGCGGGCCACGCCGCGCTTCTTGCCGAAGTCGCGCGTCAGGAACGAGACGATGCGGTCCGTCTCGCGCAGGGCGTAGGTGCCGAGGACGAAGGCCGTCGAGGAGTGGAGCCGCACGGACCGATTATGATCAACGCGGCACAACGACACTGCCGAATGTTATTCGGATTTCTTGTCGTTTTTCCTAATTTTATATGCCAAGCGAGCCAACAGAGCATCTGAACAAAGGCGTCGTCAGCTTGGGCTGGGTCTCGCTGCTCTCGGACGTCGCCTCCGAGATGATCTATCCGCTCCTGCCGGACTTCCTGACGCGAACGCTCCGCGCCGGGCCGGAGGCGCTGGGCGTGATCGAGGGCGTGGCCGAGGCGACGGCCTCGCTCACGAAGTGGCTCTCGGGCTGGTGGTCGGACCGGGCCCGCCGCAGAAAGCCCATGGTCGTCGGAGGCTATGCGCTGGCCGCCATCGCACGGCCGCTGGTCGGGCTCGCGTCGAGCTGGGGGCAGGTGCTCGCGATCCGCTTTGCCGACCGCGTCGGCAAGGGCATCCGCACCTCGCCGCGCGACGCACTCATCGCCGACCTGGCCCCTCCGGAGAAGCGCGGCAAGGCCTTCGGGCTCCAGCGCGCGATGGACAACGCCGGAGCGTTCGTGGGTCCGCTGATCGCCGCGATCCTCCTCAAGTTCGTGTTCGACGACGAGCGTCCCGTCTTCCTGCTGGCCGCGATCCCGGGACTGCTCGCCGTGGCGGTGCTCCTGTTCGCGGTCCGCGAGAGCCCGCGGCCGCGCCCGGCGGAGTCGCCGGTTCCGGACGCGACAGGCCGCGTCCGCGGGCCGCTCCCCCGCTCGTTCTGGACCGTGATCGGGATCTTCGCGTTGTTCACTCTGGCGAGCTCGACCGACGCCTTCCTCCTCCTGAGGGCGCGCGATGCCGGGATCCCACTCTGGCAGCTGCCTCTCCTGTGGGCCTTCTTCAACGGCGTGAAGGCCCTGGGAGGCGTCCCCGGCGGCGCGCTGGCCGATCGCCTCGGGCGCGTCTGGACGATCCTCGCCGGCTGGGCGGTCTACGCCGCCGCGTACGTCGGCTTCGCCTTCGCCGCGTCGCCGGTCCAGACGTGGGTGCTCTTCGCGTTCTACGCGACTTTCTACGCGCTGACCGAGGGCGCGGAGCGCGCGCTGGTGGCGGACCTCGTCTCCTCCGACACGCGTGGCCGGGCCTTCGGCATCTTCCACGCGACCGTGGGATTCGCGGCGCTGCCCGCCTCGATCCTCTTCGGCCTCTGGTGGACACTCTGGGGACCCCGGACGGCTTTCCTGATCGGAGCCGGGATCGCCGTCCTCGCCACCGCCGCCCTGCTGACGTTCCGGCTGCGAGAACGGGATTTTAGGTTTTAGATATTGGGCCTTGGTCCAATCCAAAATCCAAATTGCCCTCGAAGCGAGGCCGGCGGTCTCGCCATTCCGCTCCTGATAGCATTGATCGCCATGGGTCCAGTTTGGCGGCTGATCAAGGGCCAGAAGGACATGTGTCACCGCTGCGGGAAGGAGATCGTGGACTTCCCGGCGGTCGGGCGCGTCGTCAACTACCAATTCCTGCCGGAGGAAAAGTACTGCTGGGACTGCTACCGGTACCTGACCCCGTTCGTCGACGAGGTGGCGTCCGAGTCCCAGAACCCCTTCCAGCCGGTGACCAAGCCCGCGATCCCGTGACGGAGCTCGTCTCCTCTTCCGACGGCTCGGATCTCGCGGCGGCCCTCCGGGGCTCGCAGCTCGAGCCCATCGCTCGGAAGGTGCTCGCCGGCGAGCGCCTCTCCTTCGAGGACGGCGTCCTCCTCTTCCGGACTCGCGACTGGCTCGGGCTGGGACGCCTGGCGAACCACGTCCGAGAGGCGCGCCACGGCAACCAGGCCTTCTACAACGTCAACCGGTACCTGAACCCGACCAACATCTGCTGGGTCGACTGCGCGCTCTGCGCGTGGGCCAAGAAGGTCAACGAGCCCGGCGGATACGAGATGGCGATCGACGAGTGCGTCGCGGAGGCCGGCAAGGGCTACAGCGAGGCGGTCACCGAGTTCCACATCGTCGGCGGGCTCCACCCGACCTGGCCCTTCTCCTACTACACCGGGCTGATGCGGGCGCTGAAGGAGCGCTTCCCCGGGGTTCACCTGAAGGCGTGGACGATGGTCGAGCTCGACTGGATCGCCCAGATCGCCGGCAAGCCGCTGTCCGACACGATCGCCGAGCTCCACGCCTCCGGGATGGACTCGTGCCCGGGCGGAGGCGCCGAGATCTTCGCGAAGCGCGTCCGCGACGTCATCTGCAAGAACAAGATCTCCGGCGAGCGCTGGCTCGAGGTGGCGCGCGAGTGCCACCGCCAGGGGATCCGCACCAACGCCACGATGCTCTACGGGCACGTCGAGACCGATGAGGAGCGCGTCGACCACCTGCTCCGCCTTCGGGAGCTGCAGGATGAGACCGGCGGCATCCCGGGGCTCATCCCGCTCGCCTTCCACCCCGAGAACACGCCGCTCGCCCATTTGCCGGCCTCGAGCGGGCAGCTCGACCTGCGCGTCATCGCCGCGTCCCGGCTCCTCCTCGACAACGTGCCGCACATCAAGGCCTACTGGATCCAGATCGGGACCAAGCTCGCGCAGGTCGCGCTCCATTTCGGGGCGGACGACCTCGTCGGAACCGTCGTGGACGAGACGATCACCCACGCGGCGGGCGCGACCACGGCAAGCGGCATGACGCGCGCCGAGTTCGAGCGCCTGATTCGCGAGACTGGCCGCGAGCCCTTCGAGCGGGACTCCCAGTATCGCCGCATCGTCCGCTCCCCCTCCCCGGCATCGCCGGTCCTCGCCTCGTCCCCGGCATGAGCCCGCGCGCGGCCTCGGCCACCGCCCTCGCCGCGCTCGCCGCGCTCTTGACCGCCTGCAAGACCGCGGGCTACGACACCAAGCCGCGCATCGCGGTCGTCGGCGGCGATCCCATCGTCGCGATGGCCTCGTCCCAGAGCATGTCGGCGCTGGAGCGTCCGAGCCTGGTCACGGTCAAGCAGCAGGCCGATCCGCCGTTTCCCGACGAGAAGGTTCTGGGCGTCGCGGTCGGGACGCCCCGCATGTACCCGATCGGACTCCTCGACAAGTACGAGGTCGTCAACGACGAGAGCGGCGAGGTGCCCTACGTCGTCGCCCGCTGCGCCCTGACGGACTTCACGGGCGCGCTCGACCGGCGCGTCGCGGGGCGGACGCTGACCTTCGAGAACTCGGGAGCGCTCTGGAGGGACATGCTGGTGCTCCGCGATAAGGAGACGGGGACGTACTGGTCTCCCGCGACGGGGGCCGCGCTCTCGGGTCCGCTCGAGGGCGAGCATCTCCGGCTCCTGCCCGGAACGGTCGTGACGACGGCCGACGCCTGGGAGGAGCTGGTCCCGGAGACGCTCTGCATGGACACCGGCGAGCTCTCCTCGGTCTCCCTGCAGCTCAAGCTCTACGCGTCCTCCTCGATGGAGGGCCTCTCGGGCAGGAAGACCGAGGACCGTCGCTATGGCCCCAAGGACCGCGTGTTCGTCGTCGCCGAGGGCGGAGCGGCCGTCGCTTTCAGCGCGGCCGAGCTGAAGAAGCGCAAGTCGGCGAACGTGAGCCTGGCCGAGGAGACGCTGGTTCTCGAGTGGGATGCGGGGGCCCGGAGTCCCCGGGCCTACCGGCTGACGGGGATCGCGCGCGAGGAGCGCCCGGTGATTCCGCTGTTCTGGTTCGCGGCGGTTCGCCACTTCCCCGGGGTCCGGACGCTCGCGGAGCTCACGGCGCCGGCGCCGAAGTCCTGAGCGTCCCTGCGGCCGCCGTCCGTCACTGCGCGGAGTTCGTGACGTCCTCTTCCGTGGAGACCGAGAACTTCTTGTAGTCCCCGTAGGTGGAGTGGACGTCGAGGCGCATGCCGAAGAGCAAGAATGCCTTCGCGGCGCCCGAGAAGTGGGCCTCCGCCGGCAGCCAGACCTCGCCGTTGACCTTCTTGCGCTGGAAGAACGCGGTCGCCCCCTTCTGAAGGCGGGCCAGCTTGGCCGGTCCCACCCCCATCGAGTCGACCAGCCTGGCCTCCAGGCGCACGAGCTGGCGGTCCGCCTCGTCGATCCAGGCCCGGCCCGCGAGCTTCTGGATCACCTTGCCGCCTTCGGTGACCGGCTTGTAGCCCGGGCGGGGCGCGAAGGACACGATGATCGCGGGCCGGCTGTCGACGGTCTCGCGGCCGACGACGCCGATGTCGTCCATGCGGAAGATCTCGTCGACGACGGCGCGCTCCTTGCGCCGATTCTCGTCCGCGTGGGTCTCGCGCCCCGAGGCGTCCTGCGACGCGATCCGCTGTTCCCGGCGCTCGGTCTTCTCTTCCTGCTTGCGATCCTGCTCGGCGAGCTCGGCCTCGGTGAGCGGTGCGCCGTCGCGGGAGATCAGCCGGCGATAGATCTTGCGGGGCACAATGGACGGGTAGACCTCGTAGACCTCGGTCTTGGTCTTCTTGACGCCGCCGTGGGAGTCCAGCCGCGACTCGCGGAAGACCTCCGTGAACGTGTACTGGTCGAGCAGCGTCTCGTCGCTCTGAAGGTTCTGGCGGACTTCCTCCAGGAACTTTCGGGTGTCGGGGACCACGGCGGCGAGGTCCGCGCCCGGCACCGGCGAGGTCGAGAGGACCGCAGAAACCGCGGCTAGGATTGCGAGGCGAACACGTCCCATCCATTGCGACAACGGGACATCCGGGGGTCGAATTCCCGGGCCGCCGGCGTGCTCCGGGGCGCTCCGAGCGGGCTCGGCGGCCTGCATATAATCCGGAATCGAATGCCGCAGGCCGCGACCTCCACGTTCTGGCGATCCTCGATCGGCCGCAAGGTGGTCATGGCGGTCACCGGCGCCATCCTCTTCGGCTTCGTCCTGGGCCACCTCGCCGGCAACCTGACCGTATACCTGGGTCCCGAGGCCCTCAACGGATACGCCGTCTTCCTGCGCCAGTTCCTGCATGGCGCCGGGCTCTGGATCGCCCGCGCCGTGCTCCTCCTGGCGGTCATCCTGCACATCTGGTCGGCGACTTCGCTGACGCTTTCGAGCCGGGCGGCCCGGCCGATCGGCTACCGGGAGCGGCAGTGGGTGGAGTCGACGTACGCCTCGCGGACCATGCGCTGGAGCGGCGTGATCATCTTCTTCTTCGTGATCTACCACCTGCTCCATTTCACGTTCGGGACCGTGCACCCCTCGTTCGTCGAGGGCGACGTGTACCACAACTTCGTGACGGGCTTTCAGAGCGTGCCCGTTTCGATCGCCTACATCATCGCGATGATCCTGCTGGGGCTGCACCTGCGCCACGGCGTCTGGAGCATGTTCCAGACGCTCGGCGTCTCGCACCCGCGTTACATCCGCTGGGCCCACGTGGCGGCCTGGATCTTCGCCGTGATCGTCGTGGTCGGGAACTGCTCGTTCCCGATCGCCGTGCTCGCCGGAATCGTGAAGTGAGAAGAACGTGGAGCTGAAGCCAAACGTCCCCTCCGGCCCGCTCGAGAAGAAGTGGGAGAGACACAAGTTCGACATCAAGCTGGTCAACCCGGCCAACAAGCGCAAGTACACGGTCATCGTCGTCGGCTCGGGGCTGGCGGGAGCGGGCGCCGCCGCGTCACTGGCGGAGCTCGGCTACAAGGTCCAATGCTTCTGCTACCAGGACTCGCCCCGGCGCGCGCACTCGATCGCGGCGCAGGGCGGGATCAACGCCGCCAAGAACTACAAGAACGACGGCGACTCGGTCTGGCGGCTCTTCTACGACACGGTCAAGGGCGGAGACTTCCGCTCCCGCGAGGCGAACGTCTATCGGCTCGCGGAGGTGTCGGTCAACATCATCGACCAGTGCGTCGCGCAGGGCGTCCCGTTCGCCCGCGAGTACGGTGGCCTGCTCGACAACCGCTCCTTCGGGGGCGCCCAGGTCTCCCGCACGTTCTACGCCCGCGGCCAGACCGGCCAGCAGCTCCTCCTCGGCGCCTACCAGGCGCTCGAGCGGCAGATCGGCCTCGGCCAGGTCGAGATGTACTCGCGCCACGAGATGCAGGAGCTCGTCGTCGTCGACGGCAAGGCCCGCGGGATCGTGGCCCGCGACCTCGTCACCGGCGAGACGAAGACCCACCTCGGCGACGCGGTCGTGCTCGCGACCGGCGGCTACGGCAATGTCTTCTACCTGGCGACGTACGCCAAGGGCTGCAACACCACCGCGATATGGCGCGCGTACAAGAAGGGCGCGGCGTTCGCGAATCCCTGCTTCACGCAGATCCACCCCACGTGCATCCCGGTCAGCGGCGAGTACCAGTCGAAGCTCACTCTGATGAGCGAGTCGCTGCGCAACGACGGGCGGATCTGGGTGCCCAAGACCAAGGGCGATCAGCGCGCGCCGAACCAGATCCCCAAGGAGGACCGGGACTACTACCTCGAGCGGATGTATCCGAGCTTCGGTAACCTGGTTCCCCGCGACGTGGCCTCGCGCGCCGCGAAGCGCGTGTGCGACGAGGGACGCGGCGTCGGTCCCACCGGCTACGGTGTCTATCTCGACTTCCACGATGCGATCGGGCGGCTGGGCAAGGCCAAGATCGAGGAGAAGTACGGCAACCTCTTCGAGATGTACGAGCGCATCACCGGCGAGAACCCCTACGACGTCCCGATGCGCATCTACCCCGCCACCCACTACACGATGGGCGGCCTCTGGGTGGACTACAACCTCATGAGCACGATCCCGGGCCTCTTCGTGCTGGGCGAGGCGAACTTCTCCGACCACGGGGCGAACCGACTGGGCGCGTCGGCGCTCATGCAGGGACTGGCCGACGGCTACTTCGTCATCCCCTACACGATGGGCAACTACCTCGCCCGCGAGAAGCTGACGCCGGTGGCGGACTCGCACCCCGAGGTCCGCGCCGCGGAAGACGCCGTCGCCGCGCGCACGAAGCGGCTCCTCTCGGCCGGCGGCTCGCGCCCCGCCGCCTCCTTCCACCGCGAGCTCGGCCGGATCATGTGGGAGCACTGCGGCATGGAGCGGGACAAGAAGGGCCTCGAGCACGGCATGGGCAAGATCCCTGGCCTGCGCGAGGAGTTCTGGAAGAACCTGCGGGTCCCCGGCTCGGGCGCGGAGCTCAACCAGTCCCTCGAGGTCGCCGGCCGCGTGGCGGACTTCCTGGAGCTCGGAGAGCTCATGTGCCTGGACGCCCTGGAGCGCGACGAGTCGTGCGGCTGCCACTACCGTACGGAGCACCAGATGCCGGATGGCGAGGCGAAGCGGGACGACGCGCATTTCTGCCACGTGGCGGGTTGGGAGTACACCGGCGACGGCAAGAAGCCGATCCGCAACGTCGAGCCGCTGACCTTCGAGAACGTGGACCTCGCGGTGCGAAGCTACAAGTAGCGGAGCGACAAGGAGTACGGAGCTACAAGTGACGGAGAGAACAGCAGTCCGAAGCCACGGATCGATGCACATCACCCTACGGGTCTGGCGGCAGAAGGACGCGAAGTCCGAGGGGCGCTTCGTCACCTACGAGGCCACCGACGTCAACGAGCACATGTCCTTCCTCGAGATGCTGGACGTCGTCAACGAGGGGCTCGTGGCGAAGGGCGAGGAGCCGATCGCGTTCGACCACGACTGCCGCGAGGGCATCTGCGGCACCTGCGGCTTCGTCATCAACGGGAAGCCTCACGGCCCGCGCCCGAGGACCACGGTCTGCCAGCTGCACATGCGGTTCTTCAAGGACGGCGACGTCCTCACGATCGAGCCCTGGCGCGCGGACGCGTTCCCGGTCGTGAAGGACCTCGTCGTCGACCGCAGCGCCTTCGACCGCATCATCGCGGCGGGCGGCTTCATCTCGACGGCCATCGGCGGAGCGCAGGACGCCAACGGGATCCCCGTGCGCAAGGAGGATTCCGACCTCGCCATGGACGCGGCGGCCTGCATCGGCTGCGGCGCGTGCGTCGCGGCCTGCCCCAACGCCGCCGCCATGCTCTTCACATCGGCCAAGGTCTCGCATCTCGCGCTCCTGCCGCAGGGGCAGCCGGAACGGCCCGACCGCGTGCGGAGCATGGTCGCGCGGATGGACGCCGAGGGCTTCGGCACCTGCACGAACCACAACGAGTGCGAGGCGGCGTGCCCCAAGGGCATCCGGGTGGAGTTCATCGCCCGCATGAACGCGGACTACGTGAAGGCGGGCGCATCGGCGGGCCGCCGCGCGGGCGGGGCGCCCGAGAGCGCGGGCTAGGACTCATGGCGCCGACCGACACGACGAAGACGACGACGAGGAAGACCCGCACCGAGTCCGACACGATGGGCTCGCTCGAGGTCCCGCACGACCGCTACTGGGGCGCCCAGACGGAGCGCTCGCTCGAGCACTTCAAGATCGGCGGCGAGCAGTTCCCGAGAGAGGTCATCCGCGCCTTCGGCATCCTGAAGAAGGCCGCCGCGACGGTGAACCGGGACCGCGGAGCGCTTCCGGAGGAGAAAGCGAAGGCGATCCTCCGCGCCGCCGACGAGGTCATCGCGGGCGAGCTCGACGACCACTTCCCTCTCGTCGTCTGGCAGACGGGCAGCGGCACCCAGACCAACATGAACGTCAACGAGGTCATCGCGAACCGCGCGATCGAGATCCTCGGCGGCGAGCTGGGATCGAAGAAGCCCGTCCACCCGAATGACGACGTCAACAGGAGCCAGTCCTCGAACGACACGTTCCCGACCGCCATGAACATCGCCGCGGTCGAGCGTCTCACGCACCGCCTGCTTCCCGCGGTGCAGCGGCTCCGGGACACGCTCGACCGGAAGGCCAAGGAGTTCGCCGACGTCGTCAAGATCGGCCGCACGCATCTCCAGGACGCGGTCCCGATCACGCTCGGCCAGGAGATCTCCGGATGGGTCGCGCAGCTCGACTGGTGCATGCGGCACGTCCGGGAGTCGCTCCCGCACCTCTACGAGCTCGCGCTCGGCGGCACCGCGGTCGGCACCGGCCTGAACGCTCCGGCCGACTTCGGACCCAAGGCCGCCGCCGAGATCGCGAAGCTGACGGGTCTCCCCTTCGTCACCGCGCCGAACAAGTTCGAGGCCCTCGCCGCGCACGACGCGCTCGTCAACGCGCACGGGGCGATCCGGACGCTCGCGGCGGCGCTCATGAAGATCGCCAACGACGTCCGCTGGCTGGCCTCGGGGCCCCGCTCGGGCCTCGCGGAGATCCGGATCCCGGAGAACGAGCCCGGCTCCTCGATCATGCCGGGCAAGGTCAACCCGACGCAGGCCGAGGCGCTGACGATGGTCTGCGCGCAGGTCTTCGGCAACGACGTCGCGATCACGATCGGCGGCGCGTCGGGGAACTTCGAGCTCAACGTGTACAAGCCGCTCATCGTGTCGAACTTCCTGCGGTCCGTCCGGCTGCTGGCGGACGCCTGCGACTCCTTCGAGGAGCACTGCGCGCGCGGCATCGAGCCGGACCAGGCGCGCATCCGCGAGCACCTCGAGAAGTCCTTGATGCTCGTGACGGCGCTCGCGCCGAAGATCGGCTACGACAAGGCCGCGCAGATCGCCAAGAAGGCTCACAAGGAGGGCACCACGCTCCGCCACGCCGCCCTCGCGCTGGGCTACCTGACCGCCGAGGAGTTCGACCGCGAGGTCCGGGCCGAGAAGATGGTCAGGCCCGGCGAGTAGGAGCTCAGATGAACGAGCCGCTGCTGCACTGGCCCGCCCCGGCGATGCTGGGCGTCTCGGCGATCCGACTGGCCTTGGCCGCCGGCCTCGGCGCTCTGATCGGCGCCGAACGCGAGCGGGTCCACAGCGCGGCGGGGCTGCGCACGCACATGCTGGTGGGGCTCGGCTCGGCGCTTTTCGTTCTCACGATGATCGAATCGGGAGCGGACGGCGCGGCCCTCTCCCGGGTCATCCAGGGCCTGACGACCGGGATCGGATTCCTGGGCGCCGGCACGATCCTGAAGATCGGGGACAAGGCGGAGGTCCACGGCCTGACGACGGCCGCCAGCATCTGGGTCACCGCGGCGGTGGGCGTTGCGGCCGGCCTGGGCCACGTGTGGCTGGCGGGAGTCGCGTCGCTCCTGGGCTGGCTAGTGCTCGGCCCGATCAAGCGGCTCGAGAAGGCCCCGAAGGCCGGTCCGCCGACCGACGGCCCGCGCTAGCCCCGGGCGCGGAACTCTTTCAGGGTAGCGGGCGGGCGGAATCGACGCGCACCCCGCACTGTCCGTCGGACGTCGCGCTGTTTCGGGTGATCGTCACGTTCGCCCGACAGCCGGACGTGGGCGGCGAAGGAATCGACACGGCCACTTCCAGGAAAGGGACGGGTGTGTTGTCGACGAAATCGTACGTCTGGAAGGATTTCGACGTCGCCGACGGGGACGGCGTGAACTCGCGCACGAAGGTCGATTCCCCCGGCTTCAGAAAGAACAAGACGTCGGGGCCGGCCATGATGGTCGCCTGGGTTCCGTTGACGGCGTAAACCTCAATGACGCCCGACGCTGGGGCCGAAGGGCCATCTCGGCAGCCCGCGAGAACGAGAACCGACAGGAGCCAGGCCGTGGCGCCCGGTCGCCGTCTCATCGTCGGAGCGTACCATTGCGGCCATTGGGTGGCCGCGCGGCGCGAAGGAGGAACCGCGTCTGACGTTCAGCGCGGTGTCGAGGAGCCCGACCGCGCCCGGATCGCGCCGCCGAAGCATCCGATCGCGATCACCCCGAAGTAGGCCGCGGTCCAGCTCTGGCGCAGTGCGAGCACGACGCAGACGGCCAGGTTGATCAGCCCGAGGATCCCGTATTCGAGCGACGTCGGCTTCTGGAAGCTCATCTTCGGACGGACCTCAGGACGGGAGCCGCAGCTCGCCTTCGACCTCGAGGTCGCGGACGCGCAGCCTCCCCACCTCGAGCTCGTCGATCGCGATGCGGCGTGCGCGGACGCGGCCGAGCGCCAGCCGCCCGATCGCCAGCGAGCCGATCGCGAGCGCACCAACCGCGACCGCGCCGGCGGCGAACGCCCCGGCGGAGACCGCGCCCGCCGCGACGCGGCCGAGCGCCGACGACGATCTCGAGCGGCGAGACAGCCTTCGTCCCATCAGCCCAGCGTGGCGAGCAGGATCGCCTTGATCGTGTGCATGCGGTTCTCCGCCTGGTCGAACACCACCGACGCCTCCGACTCGAAGACCTCATCAGAGACCTCGAGGCCCTCCATGCCGAACTTCTCGAAGAGCTCCTCGCCCCTGGTCGTCCGGCGGTCGTGGAACGCCGGCAGGCAGTGCATGAACCGGGCCGCGGGATTGCCCGTCGCGCGCATCAGCTCGGAGGTGACGCGGTAGCGCTTCAGGAGTTGGATGCGCTCGCCCCACTTCTCCGCCGGCTCCCCCATCGAGACCCAGACGTCGGTGTGCACGAAGTCGCAGCCGGCGACGCCCCGCTCCGGATCCTCGGTCAGCATGACCCGGGCGCCGGACTCCCGGGCCAAGGCGTGGGCGCGGTCCACCACGGAGTCCGCGGGCCAGAGCGCACGCGGCGCCGCGAGCCGGACGTCCATCCCCATGCGCGCACCCACGAGAAGGAGCGAGTTGCCCATGTTGTTGCGCGCGTCGCCCAGGTAGCAGTACGCGACCTTGTCGAGCGGCTTGCCTCCGGCGTGCTCCTCCATCGTCAGGAGATCGGCGAGCATCTGCGTCGGGTGGGACTCGTCGGTCAGCCCATTGTAGACGGGGACGCCGGCGAACCTCGCCAGCTCCTCCACCACGGTCTGGTGGAAGCCGCGGTACTCGATCGCGTCGTACATTCGCCCGAGCACTCGGGCCGTGTCGCGGATCGACTCCTTGTGGCCGATCTGGGAGCCCGACGGGTCCAGGTACGTCACGCCCATCCCCTGGTCGTACGCCGCCACCTCGAACGCGCAGCGCGTGCGCGTCGAGGTCTTCTCGAAGATGAGGCAGAGGTTCTTTCCGGTCAGCCTCCGCTGCTCGGTGCCGGCCGCTTTGGCGCGCTTGAGCTCGGCCGAGAGATCCAGGAGATGGCGGATCTCCTCGCGCGAGAAGTCCGACATCTCGAGGACGCTCTGGTTGCGCAGGTTCACGGGCATGCGGCTCCTATCGTCGGGTGCGGTAGGCGAAAAACGCGACGAGCGCGCTCGCGCCGGTCGTGTTGTACAGCAGGACCCGATAGCGCGGGAAGCCGACCTCGAAGGTCTGCTGCGGAGCCATCAGGTAGGCGCCTGCCTCGGGACTGGCGGCCGCCGTGAAGTCCACGCTCGCGGGAACGAGGCCGAGCGTCTTCCATGCGTGCCGGAAGGGCTCGATGTCCGGGAGCAACAGGACCCCTACGACCCCGCGCCCGGCGGCGGTTCCCTTGAGCTCGGCCGCCAGGTTCAGAGTCACATGAGTGAAACCGGCGGTCTCGATGACGCCCGCGTCGATCAGGTTGGTCGTTTCGGAGCGCGCGATCGGCGGGACCATCAGGCCGCGAAGCCCGACCAGCGCGTCGGAGTTGTCCATCTTTTCCATCGATTGGCCCGCGGCCGCGGCGGCGAACGCCGCGAGCACGAGGGCACCGATTGCGAAAGGGATCGTCCGTCTCATCGTCGCCTCCTCGATTGGTCCTCGGCGCGCATTATCGCGCGACGAGGCGCGCCCCGCGCTCGCGCAGCAGCTCGCTCAGGATCGATCGGTGGCAGCGGCGTTCGTCCTCGCAGTAGCAGCCGACGGAGAAGGGCGCGACGCGCGAGAGCGCGGCGAGGGTGTCGAGGACGCGGCTCGCCTCGGGCCGCTTCATCTCGGCGCGGTATCGCCGGGCGAACCTGCGCCAGGCGCTCTCGCTCCGCACCTTTCGCGCCTCCCGGACCAGCGGCTCCGACGGCGCGAGGTTCGGCAGCCACACGTCGTAGAAGTCGCGGGACGCGAACTCGCGCTTCGGCACGCCGCGCGGCGGGCGCCGGACGGTCCCCAGCCGCGGGCCCTCGCCCCTGGCGCGCGGAGATCCCAGGCGGACGACGCGAACGGCCATGGCGCGATCTTCTCTCAGGATGCCCAGGGAGGCGGCGGCACGACGCCGACCGCGAGATCCGCCGCGCGCGTCGCGGCGTCGACCGCCTCCCCGATGCGGCGGAGCGCCTCCGCGTCCGGCTGCGCCTCCGGCACCTCGAAAGGGGCACCGTAGGTCACCACGTTCCGGGAGAACGGCATGGGGACGAGGTAGCGGTCCCAGGAGCGCACGAAGCGGGGCCGGGAGCTCGCGCCGCTGATCGGGAGGACCCACGCACCCGTCTCGCGCACGAGACGCAGGATTCCGGGCTGGACGACGCGCGGCGGCCCCTTCGGGCCGTCTACGGTCAGGGCCGCCGGGTGGCCCTCCCGAACGCGCTCGATCATCTCCTGCAGCGCGGCTCCCCCGCCTCTCGTCGAGGAGCCGCGCGCCGGGACGTAGCCGTTGCGCAGCAGCCAGCGGGCGATGATCTCGCCATCCTTCGATCGCGAGGCCATCGTGACGACGTCCTGGTGGAGGTGCGCGAGGATCGGCAGGACCATGCGGCCGTGCCAGAGTGCGTAGACGTACGGCACGCCCCTCTTCGCGAGGCCGCGCTGGTGCTCGGGATCGAGCTCCTCGATGCGGATCGTGGCCCGGAGGCCCAGGATCGTCGCGCCGACCAGGCCGCCCGCGAGGCGCGCGCCGAACAAGAGCTCTCCTAGGGACGGCGGGTCATGAAGTGCTCCGCCACCTTCTCGTAGACGCGCGGGATGACGCCGGGCACGGTCTTCACGCCCTTGGTGAACACCGCGATGACGAAGTCCGAGCCGTTGGGCAGCGCGACGCGGCCCACGAGGTGATGGAAGTCGTACGCGTCGCCGGACTTCGCCCAGAGACGGCTGCCCGCCGGCAGGCCCTGGCCCGCCAGCCGCGCGTCCTCGGGCTCCATCTCCTCGAACGGCTTCTCCTGCGTGATGTCCCGGCCGAGCAGCCGCAGCATCGCGTCGGTGAGCGCCGGCCCGGCGACCTCGTTGCGCACGATCTCCTTGAAGATCCGCGCGGCCTCGGCGGCCGTCATCCGGTTGCGGTTCTTGCCTCCGTCGCGGAACGCCTGCTCGCGCCCGTACGCGTCCTCGCAGAAGGTCTTCTGGTTCGCGTTCAGGTTCGTGTAGCCGCGCGCATGGAACCAGTCGTTGACGACGTTGCGCTTCGCCTTCCAGCGCTCCCACTCGCGCGGGTCCGTGATCTCGGGCCCCGAGGTCGTCCCCGTGATCGAGTCGACGACGAATCCGGTGGCGTCGTTGGACGAGACGGTGATCATGTCGGTGACCGCGCGGGACAGCTCCGGCGAGTCGGCGAGCCTCCCGGCCTCCCGCTGGGCGGCGTAGTAGGAGAGGTAGCAGAGCTTCACGACCGAGCAGGGGTAGTACGAGACGTCGCCGCGGAAGGCGGCCGCCGGAAACGACGAGACGGGAGTGGCCGCGGTCAGGTCGATCACCGCGATTGAGAGCCCGTCCTCGGTCAGCCCGGCCCCGGCGAACTCCGCGACCGTGTCGCGCGCGACCCTCGCGAGGAGCTCCTCCAGCGCGGGCGAGGGATCGAGCTTCGAGAACGCGGGCGGTTTCTCGGCCGCGAGAAGCAGGGACGACGCGAGGAGGAGGACGGCCGCGAGAAACGCCCTCGGAGGCGAAGGCTTCAGAGCCGCTCTCCGGAAGGCTCTGGGAGCGGCCGGCCCGTCACCGACCCCGGTCGCGCCGACGCCGTGGAGGCCAATCCGCGTCCCGGCAGGTTCCGTCGCGCGCGGCGGACCATCACGATCATCGCCACCACCATCGTGAAGGGCGCGCTGACCATGAAGAGGATCGACCAATACATGCCTCGCCACACCGACGTGGCCCCAGGGGCGTCGGGCATCGCGTCCTTGCAGAGGGGGCAGGCGCTCGCGAGACACGGCGCCAGGACCGCCAGGAGGAACACGATCGCGGCCACGCGCAGAACGGTCTTGGCCTTCACGCCTTCACCTTATACCCACCGAGCCGGAAGGGTAAAGCCGATAAAGCATCAGGTAGATCACGACGCCGGTCACCGACACGTAGAGCCAGATCGGGAAGGTCCAGCGCGCGATCCGCCGGTGCTCGTCGTCCCGCCGGCGCAGGCCCAGGTACAGCGTCCGCAGCACCAGCGGCAGGATCGCCACGGCCAGGATCGTGTGCGAGATCAGGATCGCGAAGTAGAGCGCGCGGACGGGGCCCCCCTGCCCGGTGAAGCGCACCGAGCCGACGTGGGCGTGGTAGTAGAGGTAGCAGGCGAGAAAGACCGTCGACGTCGCGGCTGCCGATAGCATGAGCGCTCGGTGCCGTGGGACGTCGTGCCGGCGAATCGCCCGATACGCCAGCAGGAGCAGGACCGCGCTCGTGGCGTTGAGCGTGGCGTTCACGGCGGGGAGGTGATTCACGTCATCCCGAGCGACGCGAGGGATCCCGGACTCGATCGCCTCCGTGGCAATGAAGCACGGGATCCTTCGTCGCTCCGCTCCTCAGGATGACGCGCTCTGCTTACGCTGAGCTCGTCAGAACAGGTACACGATCGCGAACAGGATGATCCACACCAGATCGACGAAGTGCCAGTAGAGGCCCAGCGTCTCGATGCCCTGGTGGTGCTCCGGTGTGTACTTGCCGAGGAACGCCTTCCCCGTGCACCACGCGATGCACACGACGCCGCAGAAGACGTGAAAGCCGTGGAATCCCGTCATCGTGAAGAAGGTCGAGCCGAACAGCGACACGTGCGGGTTGAAGCCGTGGTGGAGCAGGTGGTGGTACTCGAAGACCTGCACCCCCAGGAACGTCGTCCCGCCGAGGAGCGTCAGCACCATGAACAGCTTCATCTTCCGGGGATCCCCGCGCTGGATCCACTCGAGGGCCTTGACCATCGTCACCGACGAGCAGATCAGGATGAACGTGTTCGCCGCCGTCAGACCGATGTTCAGTGTGTGGCGCGGCTCCGGCCAGACCGAGCCGAACCGCAGGACGATGTAGGAGCCGATCAGCCCCGTGAAGAACATCACCTCGGAGCACAGGAAGACCCACATCCCCATCTTGTCGTGGGGAATCCCGGTGGAGGTGCGGTCCTCGTCGACGTGCGGGTCGAACGTGATGGCGGCGGCTTCGGTCATCGTGTCTCCACGTTACGGCCTGGGCAGCACCTGCTCGCCGATGCCGACCGAGACCAGGATCGCTCCCAGGATCAGGGTCGAGGCGAACAGGATGCCCAGGAGCTTGCGCTCCATTTTCAGATGCATGAAGTACATCGCCACGAGCACGGCCTTGACGACGGCCGTGATCACGAGGCCGCTCGCGAGCAGGAGCTTCGAGTGCTCCATGAGCACGGCCCACCCGAGCTCGACGAGCGTGAGGCCCAGCAGCCACCAGAAGATCGCGATGTAGTTGGGAATCTGGTGTGTGTCGTTGCTCATCGAAGCCCCCTCAGTGCGCACGCGAAAGGATGAAGAGGACCGAGCCCACGAACAGGCTCGTCCCCACCAGCACGAGCAGCCAGAGCAGGCGGCGGTTCGCGTTCCGGAGCGACGCGGACATCCGCATCATCGGTCGAAGACCATCAGCCCGAGGAGCACGGGCAGGTAGAGGACCGAGACGAGGAACACGCGGCGCGCGGTCCCCGGGCTCGGCCGGGCGGCGAAGAGCAGCGCGCAGCCCAGGAAGAGCAGGCCGAGCGCCAGGGCTCCCCACATGTAGCCGCGGCCTGCAGTCGCGAGAATCCCGGCGGCGAGGGTCACGGGCAGGAGCGCCGTCGTGTAGAGGATCATCTGCCGACCGGTCGCACCGCCCTGCGGATCCGTGACGCCGAGCATCGGGAAGCCGCCGCGGGCGTAGTCCTCGCGGTAGAGCCAGCCGATCGCGAGGAAGTGCGGCAGCTGCCAGAGGAAGAGGATCGCGAACAGGGCCCAGCCCGCGGGTGACAGGTGGCCGCGGGCGGCGGCCCAGCCCATCAGGGGCGGCAGCGCGCCGGGCACGGCGCCGACGACGGTGCAGAGCGAGGTCACCCGCTTCAGCGGGGTGTAGGCCAGCACGTACGAGAGGACCGACGCGGCGCCGAGGAGCAGGGTCGGGAGGTTCACGCCTGCGAGCGCGGCGAGGCCGGTCACGCACAGCGCGATCCCGAAGCGCAGCGCCTCCTCCGGCCGCAGCCGCCCGGCAGGGATCGGGCGCCGGCTGGTGCGCGCCATCCGGGCGTCCGCGTCGCGCTCCACGTACTGGTTGAGGGCCGACGCGCCCCCGCAGAGCAGGGCCGTGCCGATCAGGAACAGCAGGAAGCGCGGCGTGTCGAACGCGCCGAGCGTGCCCACCGCGTAGCCCACCGCGGCTGTCACGAGGACGAGCGCGGTGATCCGCGGCTTCGTCAGCTCGAGCAGGTCGGCCGCGCGCGACGGCGTGACCGCCTCCGCCGGGGCGGCGATCGCGCGGACGCTGGCGGCGGCCGGCGCTACTTCCATCCCGAGGCCCTCAGCGGCGTTCGCCGGATCGGCACGACGTTGTTCTTGCGGCCCTCGACGGCCAGCGAGGAGAGGCCGAGCACGAGCGTGCCGGCCATCAGCAGCGCACCCACCGCCACGTGCGCGGTCGTGAATCCCACCGCCCTCTGCGAGAGAACCGTCGCGGCTCCCAGGGTGATCTGCGTGACCGCGACCGCGCACAGCAGGAGCGCGGCCTTGCGGAGGCCCTCCCGCCCGGAGCGGAAGGCGCGGACCGTGCAGGCGGCGACGAGCACCGCGATGCACGCGCCGACGATCCTGTGCGCGAAGTGAAGGCGGACGGCGCCGGTCGTGAGGGGCGGCACCAGCCTCCCGAACGCCAGCGGGAAGTCGGGAATGGCCAGGCCGGCCTTGGTGTGGCGCATGATCGCGCCGAGCAGGAGCTGCAGGAAGATCGCGGCGGCCGTGACGAGGCTCATGCGCGCGACGGGATTGCGGGAGAGGGCCGCGCGGAGGTCTCCCGGCGTCGCCTCCGCCCAGCGGGGCGAGGTCACCACCGCGATCGCCACCGTCAGGCAGAAGAAGAGCTGCGCCAGACACGCATGCGCCACGGAGATCCAGGTCGGCAGGAGGAAGAGCACGGTCATCCCGCCCAGGATCCCCTGCGCGACCACGGCCGCGAGCGCGCCGTAGCCCAGTCGCCGGACCCAGCGCCGCGGCTCGCGGCGCGCGAGGAACATCGCGAGCAGGATCGTCAGGAACCCCACGAAGGACGCGATCAGCCGGTGCGAGTGCTCGTAGCGGATACCGCCGACCCACTTCGAGACCGGAAAGGTCCACATGCTGGACCCGTAGGTCGTCGGCCAGTCCGGCACGGAGAGGCCCGACTCGGTCGACGTGACCAGGCCTCCCGCGACGATCAGGAGCAGCGTCGCGCAGGCCGTGCCCACGGCGAAGCGGTGGAGCACGACGCTGACGCGCCGGCTCGCCGGCGGACGGCGTCCGAAGGCGGTGGGCTCAGGCATGCCCATGGGCGCCGGCAGCGCCGGCTCCCCCGGAGTCGGTCTGCGGCCAGAAGTCGGAGCCATGGCCCGGAACGCTGTATTCGTAGGGCCCCCGGTAGACCGTCGGGATCCGCTCGAAGTTCTCGTGCACCGGCGGCGAGGCCGCGTACCACTCGAGGGTGTTGGCGTGCCAGGGATTCGGGCCCGCGAGCTTCCCGCGCCGCATCGAGAGGAAGAAGTTGAAGACGAGGATCAGCTGCGCCGCGCCCAGCACGAAGAGCGCGATCGTCATGAACTGGTTGATGGGCTGAAGGCCCTTCAGGTGCGTGTAGTTCGTGTAGTCGTAGATGCGCCGCTGCATGCCCCGCATCCCGAGGAAGTGCATCGGGAAGAAGATGAGGTTGAAGCAGACGAAGGTGATTGCCCAGTGAATCTTTCCCCACGTCTCGCTCATCATCCGCCCGAACATCTTCGGATACCAGAAGTAGAGGCCGGCGAACGCGCCGAAGAGCGAGCCGCCGAAGAGCACGTAGTGGATGTGCCCCACGATGAAGTAGGTATCGTGGATGAAGATGTCGACCGGCGTCGACGCCATGAAGATCCCCGAGAGCCCGCCGATGACGAACATCGCCACGAACGACAGGGCGTTCAGCATGGGCGTCGTGAAGTGGATGTTGCCGCCCCACAGGGTCCCAAGCCAGTTGAACGTCTTGATGGCCGACGGCACCGCGATGACCATCGTCGAGATCATGAAGGTCGTGCCGAGGATCGGGTTCATGCCGCTCTGGAACATGTGGTGGCCCCAGACGATGAACCCGAGCCCGGCGATGCCCATGATCGAGTAGGCCATGGCGCGGTAGCCGAAGATGGGCTTGCGGGAGAAGACGGGCAGGATCTCCGAGGTGATGCCCATCGCGGGCAGGATCATGATGTACACCTCGGGGTGCCCGAAGAACCAGAACAGGTGCTGCCAGAGGAGCACCTGGCCGCCTCCCGCGTTGGGCCACGGCTGGCCCGAGACGACCAGGCCCGCCGGCAGGAAGAACGTCGTGCCGAGGATCCGGTCGAAGAGCAGCATGATGAGCGCCGCCGAGAGCACCGGCAGCGCGAGCAGGAGCAGGATCGCCGTGATGAAGAGTGCCCACGTCGTCAGCGGCAGGCGGAAGAACGTCATGCCCGGCGCGCGCATGTTGATGATCGTCGTGATGAAGTTGACCGAGGTCAGCAGCGAGGACAGGCCCAGGAACAGGAGAGCAATCAGCCAGAGCGTCTGCCCCCTCGGCGCGATCGCCGAGAGCGGCGCATAGGACGTCCAGCCGCCGCCCGCGGCTCCGCCCGTCACGAAGAACGACCAGATGATGACCACGGCCGCCGGCACGGCGACCCAGAAGGACATCATGTTGAGCTTCGGGAACGCCATGTCCCGGGCGCCGATCTGAAGGGGCACGACGAAGTTGCCGAAAGCGCCGATCAGGATCGGCATGATCGCGAAGAAGATCATGATCGTCGCGTGCATCGTGAAGAGCGAGTTGTAGAACTCGGGCAGCATCACGCCGCCGGGCATGCCCTCCGGCGCGAGCTTGCCCATGAACGAGATCGGCCGGCCCGGCCACGCGAGCTGCCAGCGGACGAGCCCGGCCAGCAGTCCGCCGATCATCAGCATGAACAGCGCGTAGAACAGGTACTGGCGGCCGATGACCTTGTGGTCCAGCGAGAAGATGTACTTGCGCCAGAACGACGTCGGCGCGGCGTGCACGCCGTGGTGCGGGACCTCGAGCGGGCGGGCGACCGTGCTCACGAATTTCCTCCCTGCGTGGCGGCTGGCTCCGCGCTCTGTTGCGTCGAGTCAGGTGCGGGCGCCGTCGAGGCCGGTGCGGCTTCGGCGGCCTTCGGCTGCTCCGCGGCCTGAGCCGCGGCCTGCTCCCCCAGCCACTTCTGATAGTCCTCGGGCGTGTCGACGGTGACGAATCCCTTCATCCGGTAGTGCCCCAGCCCGCAAAGCTCCGCGCACGCGAGCTCCCAGTGACCCACGCGCTGAGCCTCGAACCAGATGCGTGTCTTCATGCCCGGCACGAGGTCCTGTTTGACCCGGAACTCGGGAAGGAAGAAGGAGTGGATGACGTCCTTCGAGGTCAGCGTGACCACCACGGGCTTCCCGACCGGGAAGTGCAGCTGGTTCAGCGTCAGGATGTCGTCCGGCGTGTCGAACTTGCCGTCCGGGCCCGGATAGCGGAAGTTCCACGCGAACTGCTCGCCGGTGACGTGGATCTCGACCGCGTCGTGGGGCATGTGCTCATTGATGTCCTCCCAGAGGTGGCGGGAGAGAAGCGCGAGCACGACGCAGATCAGCGCGGGAACGATGGTCCAGATCACCTCCACGCGGTTGTTGCCGTGCGTGTAGTGCGCCTGGCGCCCCTCCCGGTGCCGGTACTTGAACAGGAAGAACAGCAGGAGCCCCTCGACGATCACGAAGATGATCCCCGTGATCCACATGATCAGGTGGAACATGTCGTCGATGCTGGCGGCGTAGGTCGAGACCTGCTCGGGAAGCTTCATCCAGAACGGCAGCGCGTCCGCCGAGGCGGCCGCGGGGGCGAGGATCGCCCCGAAAAGAAAAAGCGCCGACCGGAAGACCCGGACGGCGCATGGGCGGAGACGAACGGTATTCACGATTGCGTAGATTACCGAACTCTCCTCAGCCCTTGAAGCTGAAATCGACCGTTTTGGCCTCGCTGCCCGTGATCGTCACGTCCTGCGTCTGCGTGCCGTACTTCTCGTGCCACGCCTCGATCTTGTAGTTGCCGGGCGGCAGGTTCTTGATCTCGAAGGTCCCCTGATCGTTGGTCACGGCGAAGAAGGGATGGTTAAAGACGCCCGTGTAGGCGCCCATCCACTTGTGCACGTCGCACTTGAAGCGCAGCGGCACCTCGGGGGTGTCGAACTTCTTGACCGTCGTCATGCCCTTGAACGGCTGGCCGATGTTGAACTCGGCGTTCTTCTTGGGCAGGGCATGGATGTTGTGCAGGGTCCCGTCGCTGTTGAGGATGCTGAGGGGCTGGCCGGCCTGGATCCCGAAGATGTGCGGGTGGTACTGGCACCCGTGCTGGTCGAGAGTCACCGGCGTGGTCGGGGGCGGGTAGGTTCCCGTCACGCCCTCCTTGACGTACACCAGTACCCACTGGAGGGTCTTGTTCGGGTTGACGACGACCTCCTGCTCGTAGACCGGCTCCTTGTGCTCGGCCTTGCAGTAGGCGTCCGCGTCCATCTTGATCTGCGGCATCTGGGGAGCGGTGCCGTCGAAGTTGACCTTTCCGGTGACGGTAGCCCCGCCCGTGGCGGGCGCCGCCGCAGCCGCCGCGGCCGGCGCCCCACCCGCCGGGGCCGCCGTGGAGGCGGTCGTCGTGGACTTGCTTCCCTCGTCTTCCATCAGCGCGTCCTCTTCCTTCTGCCCACCGCAGTGGAGAAAGGACAGCGAGGCCGCCGTCAGGAGAAACAGAAAAAGACCGCGCTTGATCATTCCAACTCCTCTAATCTCAGTGAAATCTCGGACGTCGCCGCTTCGCGGATCTCGCGACAAGGATGCTCGGATGTCGCGGCGCCGCTCGAAAAGCGCGGCCGATCATATCCAAGCCCGCGCGGGCTTTTCAAGCCGCACCGGCCCCATCCGCCACTTCGCGATTCGCCCACCCGGGGTCATTTCCGCTCGGGCCGAGCGCCGCTTGATGGCGCGGAACGCCGTCAGCAGGAAGCCGCCGTGTTGTGTTCTGATGAAACGGCGTGTCCACGTCTCTGACGACGCTCTCGGCGGAGCGGCTCACGAAGTCCTTCTCGGGTGCGCCGCTCTTCTCGGGACTCGACCTGCGGCTCGACCGCGGCCTGCTCGCCGTCGCCGGGAGAAACGGCAGCGGGAAGACGACCCTCCTGAAGATCCTGGCCGGGCTGATGCGGCCGACGGGAGGCCGCGTCGTCGTGGAGCGCGGCGGCCGGGCGCTCTCGGGCGAGGCACGGCGTCTCGCCGTGGGTTTCGCCGGGCCGGACCTCTCGCTCTATGCCGAGCTGACCGCGCTCGAGAACCTCCGCTTCTTTCGCGCCGCCGCCGGATCTCCCGCCGGCGATTCGGAGCTGCGCCGCCGCCTGGAGGAGACGGGGCTCGCCGCAGAGGCCGTGGACCGTCCCGTCGAGGAGTTCTCGACGGGCATGCGGCAGCGTCTCCGGGTCGCCTTCGCGCTGCTCTTCGATCCGCCCGTCCTCGTCCTCGACGAGCCGATGTCCGGTCTCGACACGGAGGGGCGGGAGATCGTGCAGCGCGTCGTGGCCCGCGCGCGCACGCACGGACCCGTCGTCCTGGCCTCCAACGACGAGCGGGACTTCCAGGCGCCGGAGGCTCGGATCGAGCTCTCGCCCATTCCCGGGGCCGGAGGGGGGGAGTCGTGAGCGCCGCGGGCACGGGACGGGCCGTCTCCGCGGTCTTCCGCAAGGACGTCGCCCAGGAGCTGCGCCGCCGCGTCGCGATCGTCGCGGTGTTCTTCTTCGCGGCGACGGCGCTGGCGCTCGTCTCGTACGCGATCGGACCTTTCGGCCTGCGCGCCGAGGATCGCCCGGCGCTGCAGTCCGCGCTCCTGTGGATCGTCCTCTTCTTCGCCGCGGCGACCGGCCTGCCGCGCGCCTTCGTCCGGGAGGAGGAGACGGGCACCGCGCTCGCCTTGCGGAAGACCGTGCCCGCGAGCGTCGTCCTCGCCGGAAAGACCCTGTTCAACGCGCTGCTCTTCCTGGCGGTCGCCGCGGTCACCATCCCCGGCTTCGCGATCCTGCTCGACTGGAGGGTGGAGTCTCCCCTCGCCCTAGCCGCGGCCGTGCTGCTCGGCGGCCTCGGGCTCGCCATCGTCTCGACGTTTCTCTCCGCGATCGTCTCCGCGGCCGGCCAGCGCAACGTCCTCTTCGTGCTGATCGCCTTTCCGCTCGTGCTGCCGCTCCTGCTGGTCGCGATCGCGGCCACCCTCGAGGCGACGCGGGGAGGAATGCCGTGGACCGGCCTGCGGGTCCTTCTGGCCTACGACGGCGCGGCCGCGGGCGCCGCGTACATCCTGATCGAGGCCGTGTGGGAAGAGTGACGGAGAGCTCCCCCGGACGTAATCTGTCTTCCGGAGAGGACTCCGCGCGATGATTCACCGGCGGCTCGTCTGGGTGGCGATACGAGTCTGGCTGCTTCTCCTGGGGTTCGCCCTCGTCAACGGCCTCTTCCGCGAGCGCGTGCTCGAGCCGGCGCTCGGGCCGGACGTCGCGCACGTCCTGTCGACCACGACGCTCGCCGGGTTCGTTCTGATCGTCTCGATGTTCGTCTTCGCCCTCCGGGAGCGCAGCCTTCCGCGGCGCATGCTTCTCGCGATCGGGGCGTTCTGGGCCGCGCTCACGATCCTCTGCGAGCTCGGCATCGGCCTCGCGCGCGGCCTTCCGGCGGCGGATCTCTTTCGCGACTACGACGTGAGCCGTGGACGGCTGTTCGGGCTGGTCCTTCTCGCGGAGCTCGTCTCCCCGCTCATCGCCGGCCTGCTGCGGCCCGCGTCCCGAGAGGAGCCCTGACCGGACGGTGACCGAGCCGCTCGCCATCCGGCGCGTCGATCGGTTCGACGGTCGGCCGGCTCAGTGCGCCGGATGCCGTCGGATGTAGTCCCTCGCGAAGTCGCGCATCGTCGCGCTGGTCAGCCCGACCCGAGCAGCCTCAGCCTCGGCGTCCGACACGGTCCAGCGGTCCCGGAGGACGCGGCGAATCATCCAGAGCGCCGCGGCCCGATTTCCCGAGGCGCAGTAGATGAAGAGCGGATAGACGTTCTCGTCGTCGGTCACCATGAGGAACTTCTCCACCGCGGCGTCCGAGGGGTTTTCCCTCGAGACCGGAATGCGGAAGAACTGCACGCCCGAAGTGACCGCGGCGTGGGACTGCGGCCCGTCGTTGAGCTCCGACTCCTCGCGCAGAGTGATGATTCCGTTGAAGCCCGCGTTGGCGAGCGCGATCACCTGCTCCGGGGTCGGCTGAGCCCCGATCGCGACCCGGTCGGTGACGGCGTGAAAGCTCTCGATCTCTCCGACTCCCGGCGCGGCCGCCGCAAGAGCCCCGACGGCGCTCGCGGCCAGGAACACGAGCATTCGCACCGGCGCACGCATCCTCGGATTCCGCTTCGGCGACGATTCGATTCGCCCGAGAAGAGTGGTCATGTTCGACTCCTTCCCGCGCCTTTCGGCGCTCCGCGTTCTCATCGTCTCTAATCTACAGAGGGAGCGGATCCCGACCCAGATGCATTTGCATCAGTCCACTCGGAGCCCGTCTGGCGTTCCGCGTGTATGCTCTCGGGCGTCAGGAGCCGCGATCCGGAACCCGAACGATGAAGGTCCTCAAGTTCCTCCTCCTCCCCTACATGGCCGCCGTCGTGGCCGCGGCGTTCCTCTGGCCGCAGCCCTCGAAGGGGTTCATCGGGGAGTCCTCGCGGATCGTCTTCTTCCACGTTCCCTGCGCGTGGACCTCGACGCTCGCCTTCCTCGTCGCCGCCGCGTACTCCGTGGCCTACCTGATCCGCCGCAATCCCTGGCACGACGACGTCGCCTACGCCGCCGTGCGGATCGGGCTGCTCTTCGGGGTCCTGACGCTGATCACGGGATCCCTGTTCGCCAACATCATGTGGGGCTCGTGGTGGAACTGGGACCCGCGCGAGTCTTCGTACCTGCTCCTCGTGTTCCTGTACGGGGCGTACCTGTTCCTGCGGGCGGCGATCGAGGATCCCGACAAGCGCCGCCGAGTCGCCGCGGCCTACGCGGTCTTCGCGGCGATCCTCCTTCCCTTCCTCGTCTTCGTCGCGCCGCGCGTGACCGCCTCGCTGCACCCGCAGACGGTCATCAACCCTCAGGGCAAGATCCTGATGGACACGCCCACCAAGACCGTGTTCTTCGGCGCGCTCGCCGGATTCTCCGGTCTCTTCCTCTGGATGCTCTCGCTCGCGGCCCGCACGAGCCGGCTCGCCCGCGTCGGAGCGAGCCGAGCGAGCTGAGGAATAGCGCCCGTGTCCCAGCCGGCCACCCTCCTCGAAGGCAAGTACGAGATCCTCTCCAAGCTCCGGGAGGGCGGGATGGGGACGATCTACCTCGTCCGCCACCGGTTGCTCGACCAGATTCGCGTCATCAAGGTCATGCGCGCGCACGCCCGCGCCGACCCGGACCTGAGGCGGCGATTCGTCGACGAGGCCAAGATGGCTACCCGGCTGAATCATCCGAACCTCTGCACGATCCACGATTTCGCGGTCGACGAGGACGCGACGGCCTACCTCGTCATGGAGTTCATCGAGGGCGTGAACCTCGCGGAGCTGCGGACGATCCACGGGCCGCCGGGCGTCGGGCTCAGCCTCGAGATCGCCCACCAGGCGCTCCTCGCCCTGGGATACCTGCATCGCAAGAACGTGGTCCACCGCGACATCGCGTCCGACAACCTGATGCTGAGCAAGCGCGACGACGGGGTTCCGCACGTCAAGATCATCGACCTCGGCATCGCGAAGGAGGCCGACCGCCCGATCGAGATGACGGCGACGGGCGTCTTCCTGGGCAAGCTGCGGTACGCCTCTCCGGAGCAGGCCGGCTCGCTCCCCGCCGGCGAGAAGCTCGACGGGAGAAGCGACCTCTACAGCCTCGGGATCGTTCTGTACGAGCTCATCACGGGCGTCCGTCCGTTCGCTGGCGAGAACCCCGCCGAGCTGTTGCGCGCCCAGCTGTTCAACGCGCCGGTGCCGTTCGAGCAGTCGGACCCCAAGGGGAAGGTCCCGCCCGAGCTCCGCGCCGTGATCCTGAAGGCGCTCGAGAAGAAGAGACAGGACCGCTTCGCCTCGGCGGAGGACTTCGACCAGCAGATCGTGGCGATCCAGCGGCGGCTCGGGCAGAGCGACCTCGAGCGGACGCGCGCGTTGCTGGCGCAGCTGCCGGCGGTCCTGCCGGCGATCGGGACCCCCACTCCGAGCGCGCAGAGCCGGCTCGACGAGCACTTCGCTCCCGGGACGACGCCGCTCCCGTCGGATCGGAACCTGACCTTCGCGCCGACGGTGTCGGCCACGAGCCAGATGGGCATCGCCCCGGCCGCGCCGGCCGCGCCGCAGCCGCTTCCGCCGTCGACCCAGCGACCCTGGGTCTGGGCGCTCGTCGGCGCCGCGGTCGTCGCGCTCGCCGCCGTGCTCCTGCGCACGCGCGGGGCTCAGCCTGCGACCGTGTCGCGCGTCGCAGAGTCTCAGCGGACGGCGGGCGCGGCCGCACCGGACACGCGGCGCAGCGAAGAGGCGCCCTCGCCCGCTCCGGCCGCGGCGGGAGTGGCGGCCGCGGTTCCGACGGAAGAGCCCACCGCTCCTCCGCCGCCGACCGAGGCGCCTCCGCCGCCGACCCGGCCCGCGGCGGCCGAGTCGGCGATCCGGAGGGCGCCGCGTGCGCCCCGGCCGACGCCCGAATCCCGTCGGACGTCGTTTCCGACCGCCGTGCCCGTCTCCGAGGCGTTGCTGGCGCGCCCGAGCCCGGCTCCGCAGGTCCCGGCGCCTCCCCCACCCGTGATTCCAACGGCCCCCGAGCACCCCGCCGCGGCTTCCGCCGCCCCGGCGCCGCCCGCGGCGCCTCCGGCTCCGACCGAGAACGATCGGATCCGGGACACGATCCGGCGCTACGAGAAGGCGCAGAGCACGCTCGACGCACAGCTCTACGCGCGCATCTTCCCCTCCGTCGACCGCGAACGCATCGAGCGGGCGTTCCAGAGCCTCGCGTCCCAGTCGGTCGAGTTCGAGGTCCGGAAGATCCAGATCGATCCGTCCGGGACCCGGGCGCGGGTCGACGGCTACGAGAAGCGCTCCGCCGTTCCGCGCGCCGGAACGGAGCAGCGGGTCAGTGCCGACCGCGTCCTCGAGCTCGAGAAGAGACCCGACGGCTGGATCATCGTCCGGATCAACTGAGACCGGACGGCGCTAATCCGGCGCCGCGCCCGTGACGAGCGACTAGAAGGAATAGTCCAGCCCGACCGTGGGCGTGAACTTGTCCTGCAGGCCTTCCCCTCCGATCGAGAACAGCCCGTTGATGGTGATGAGCAGGTTGCCCACCGGGTTGATCTTGAGGCCGGCCGACCCGAGCAGCGTGTGGACGTCACCGGGGTTGACCACGAGCCGGGGAAGGTCGGCGAACACGTGAGTCTGCGGTCCCGTGGGATCAGGGTTGGTGTTCGCCTCGAAGGTGTGGTTCTCGACGGCGATGACGCCGGCGTTGACGAACGTCCGGCCGACGACGTCGCCGGCGAAGGTGACGCGCGGGGAGAGCGCAACGTCGAAGCCGCCGGTGTAGTCGATCTCGGAGGGACGGTGTCGCCCGTCCGCGGGATGGATCGACCACGTGTAGCCGAGGTTCACGTGCGGCGAGAAGGCGCCGAAGTGCGCCGACCCGATGAGGTACGGCTTGATCTGCGTGGCGCCGGTGCCGAGCAGATCGCGCTCGTCGCCGGTGGGAAGCCGGAAGTCGGTGCCGATCGCCAGCCCGACCTTCGTGCCGGAGGTCAGCCGGTACTTCGCGCGGAGCAGGACATCGCCCACGCCGGACGCGCTGCCGGACTGGCTGAACGTCTCCTGGGAGGTCCCGTTCAGGAACCGGTGGATCCCCGGCGCCACCGTTCCGGTCGCGAGCCGGTCGATCTCCGCATCCGTTCGCGCGTCGATCCCGACGCGGACGACCGGGATGGCGGTCCCGATGTCGAAGCGGTCGGTGACCCCGTAGTTGAACACGAAGGCGGTGATGTCGGTGGTGATCTTGAGCGAGATCTGGGCCGTGATGACGTCGCCCTCGAAGAAGAGCTCCTGGTTCGAGCCGTCGTGATTGACGTCCTGGTGCGTGAAGACGAGCCGCAGGTCTCCTCCCCGCAGGTCCAGGTCGTTCAACTGGTCGAACGTGAAGTGGCTGTAGTTCACGCCCAGGTTGAAGCGGCCCTTGCCGATGGTGTCGGCCCGCTCGGCGAACACCGGCCCGAAGCTGTCGGACGACCGGACGAAGACGCCGAGCGCCGTGTCGAAGACGTAGGTGAATCCGCCCGCGGACGAGGCGAGCGGAAAGGACGAGAGCTGATCGGCAATCTGTCCGTTGACCTGCTGGAGCGCCTGAAACTGCGGCGAGTCGGCGCCGATGAAGTGCGCCTCGTGGCTCGGGAACCCGGCGGGCGGCGGCGCGAGCGTGATGCCCTCGCGGAGGAAGTCCGTCAGGAGGTCCCGCAGGTCGAAGCTCTGCGCCGACAACGACCGGGGAAGGGAAACCAGGGCGAGCAACGCCACGGCGAGTAGGGAACCCCGAGGTCTCATGCGGACTCCTTCGTCTTCGTCTTCTTCGATAGGGAGAGACCGCTGAAGACTACGGGCGAAGCGAGGGCGGGTCAAGACGCCCGAAGGGACAGACCGCGGACGTGCGCCGCGGTTCCCTTCGGGCTTCGGGATTGTCTTTCGGCCACCGGCCGGTCGATCGGAGTCGTTCTAGTCGAGCTTCAGCGAGGAGACCTTGATCTCGTCACCCGCGACGGTGCCCTCGACCGTGGCGCGGATGTGGTCGGTCTTCTTGGTCGCCTGGAGCGCCGAAACCGCCTTCTTGTTGCCGGCGTCGTCGAACTTGAGGTACTTCCCGTCCGCGGTGAGAATGCCGTAGCCGCCGTCCTCGCACGACATGGCGCACTTCACCGTATGCTTGTCGGGGTTGGACTTGACCTTGTCCACGCACTGGGTATCGATGAGCGACACGTCCTTGAAGGTTTCCGCCGCCAACGCGCCCGCGAGGGCTACGGCTGCAAACGTGAGAACCGCGATCCTGAGCCTCATGTGGGCCTCCTTTCGCCTCCACCCTAACAGAGCGCGCGGGCACTGGAAGGTGACAGCTTGTGTCACCAATTCCCTCGCCAGGACTCTCTAGTAAGAAATGCGCAGCAACCCCGATGCCGGCAAGGCGCCCGACGCCGAGGTCGTGGACCGCATCCGCGGCGGCGAGACCGACCTCTTCGAGGTGCTGATGCGACGCTACAACCAGAAGCTCTACCGCGCCGCCCGGTCGGTCTTCCCGGCGAATCCGGGCGAGGCCGAGGACGTCGTTCAGGACGCCTGGGTCCGCGCCTTCGCGCACCTCTCCCAGTTCGAGGGACGGTCGAGCCTGCCGACGTGGCTGGTCCGCATCACGCTGCACGAGGCCTGGGCGCGCGCCCGAAAGCTCCGCCGGAGCGAGCCCCTCAGGGACGCCGGCGCCGAGGACGCTACGGAGCGCCGAAAGGAATTCACCGTGGAACATCCGTCTCCCGCTCCCGATCCCGAGACCGACGCCGCCGGAACCGAGATGCGCGCGATCCTCGAGGCCGCCGTCGCGGCGCTCCCCGAGACCTATCGGACCGTCTTCGTGCTCCGCGCCGTGGAGGACATGTCCACCGAAGAGACCGCCGAGAGCCTCGAGATCACGACCGACGCGGTCAAGACGCGCCTCCATCGCGCGCGCGGCCTCCTGCGCAAGGACCTCTTCGCACGCGCCGGCGCCTCGCAGGCCGCCCTGTACCCGTTCGCCGGCGCCCGCTGCGATCGGATCGTGTCGGCGGTGCTCTCGCGGGTCCACGCGGCCGAAATCCCCGACCCCGTCTGAGGGCATTTTTCGGGGCGTTCTGCCTGTTCTCGGGGGCGATGTACCTTGGGGCCGGTTGATCTGGACTCGGAGAAGGGAGAGACTCCGGTCGTGAGCAGCCTCGGGTATCTGGCGGCCGTGAACGTCGTCGTGTGGTTCGGCCTGTTCTTCTACCTCTGGCGGCTCGACCGCCGGATCGAACAGCTGGACCGGCGCCGCTAGGAGGATCATGAAGAAGGGGTACTGGATCGCGGCGGCGTTGACTCTGGCCTTCATGGGATTCGGGCTGACCGCGTTCCAGAAGACGCTGACGCCCTACCTCACCTTCGACGAGGCGCGCAAGGCGCGCGGGGTCGTCCAGGTCATGGGAGGGCTCGACAAGCAGAGCGATCGCTACGACACGACGACGCAGGAGCTCTCCTTCGAACTGCTCGACGACAAGGGCCACCGCATGCCGGTGGTCTACCGCGGGATTCGCCCCGGCAACTTCCGCGACGCCATCTCGATCGTGGCGATCGGGCGCTACCAGGACGGACGGATCGACGCGGAGAAGCTCCTGGTGAAGTGTCCCTCGAAGTACCAGGGCGCGGAAGTCGAGAAGTCCTACGCGTCCGCCCCGGCGCCCGGTAAGACCTCGTGACGTATTTCTGGCCGGGCGTGATCGCCCTGTGGGGAGCCCTCTTCGCGGGGCTCGCCTCGGCGGTGACGTACGTCCGCGTCGAGCGGGGACGCCGCGACCTGCTGCCCTTCGCCCGCACCACCTACGCGGCCTTCGCGACCGCGATCGTCGCCTCCGCCGCCATCCTGATGACGCTCCTCCTGCAGCACCGTTTCGACGTGGCCTACGTCAACTCCTACTCGAGCGTCGATCTGCCCCTGCACTTCCTGATCTCCACCTTCTGGGCGGGACAGGAGGGCTCGTTCCTGCTCTGGTGCTTCTGGGGCAGCCTGATCGGGCTCTTCGTCTGGCGCAGCGCGAAGGAGCAGGAGGCCCCGGTGATGGTCGTGTACCTGGCGACCTTCCTGGGGATCGTCGCCATCCTCTGCAAGCAGAGCCCGTTCAAGCTGCTGCCCCCGCCTCCCCCGGCCGACGGCGTCGGCTTGAACCCGCTCCTCCAGGATCCGTGGATGGTCATCCACCCGCCCGTGATGTTCCTGGGCTTCGCCTCGCTGTCGGTGCCGTTCTCCTTCGCGATCGCCGCGCTCTGGAAGAAGCGCTGGGACGGCTGGATCACGCGGGCGCTGCCCTGGGCGCTGCTGACGTTCCTGACGCTCGGCACCGCGATCCTGATGGGCGGCTACTGGGCCTACAAGACGCTGGGATGGGGCGGCTACTGGGGTTGGGACCCCGTCGAGAACACGAGCCTCGTCCCGTGGCTCTTCACCGCGGCGCTGGTGCACGGGATGTTCTTGCAGCGTTCGCGCAAGCGCCACCGCAAGATCAACCTCATCCTCGCCTCGACCGCGTACGCCGCGATCCTCTACGGCACCTTCCTGACGCGCTCGGGCGTGCTGGCCGACTTCTCGGTGCACTCGTTCGTCGACCTCGGGATCACCGGTTGGCTGGTCGGCATCCTGGCGACGTTCATCGGGCTCGCCGCGGTTCTCCTGATCTTCCGCTGGAGGTCGATCCCCACCGCCGCGGACGAGGAGACGCCCATCCTCTCGCGCAGCGTGCTCTTCATCCTGGGCATCGCGGTCTTCTGCGCGCTCGGCTGCGTCATCCTGCTCGGGACCTCGGCTCCCCTCCTGACGCGGCTCTCGGGCAATCCCTCGCAGGTCCAGACCGCCTTCTATGCGAAGACCACGACCCCGGCCGGCTTCCTCCTGATCCTGCTCGCCGGGATGGTTCCCTTCGTCTCGTGGAAGGGCGAGACGCCCTCGGAATTCGGCAAGAGCGCCCGGCGCTCGCTCGCGGTCGCGGCCGTTTTGGCTTTCGTGTCGTTCGCGCTCGGGGCGAAGAAGCCCGAGACGCTCATCCTGCTCTTCACGGCGTTCTTCGCGGCCGACATGAATCTGCGCGCGGTGCTGCGCAAGGCGAAGAACGGTAAGTTCGCCGGCGCGGGCGGCTACCTCGCGCACGTCGGCGTCGGGCTGATGCTCGCCGGCATCGTCGTCTCGGGAGCTTACGCGCGCTCGGAGCGCCTGACTCTCCCCGTCAATGTCCCCAAGAAGACGGGCGACACGACCCTCACCTTCCTGCGCGTCATCCCCGGGTCGGCGCAACGCAAGCAGGCCATGGAGGTCAAGGTCGACACCGCGACGGGCAAGTCCTTCTACGCGTACCCGAAGATGTACGAGAACAGCCGCACCGGCCAGCTCATGGCCAATCCCGCGATCAAGAGCTCCGCCCTGATGGACCTCTACGTCGCCCCGCAGCAGTACGACCCGGGTCAGCCGGAGACGATCGGCCGCGACGTGCGGCTCGTTAAGGGCACGACGACCAACATCGACGGCACCGGCTTCACCTTCCGCGACTTCAACGCGGACCGCTCGGCCATGATGCGCGGAGAGAAGACGGTCCTCGTGCTGACCGACCTCACGATCACGCCCGCGGACGGGTCGAGCCACGATCTGACGGTGCGCTACGTGTTCCACATGGACGGACGCGAGCCCGAGGCCGAGCAGCCGGACATCCCGGGAGTGCCGGGCGGCAAGCTCCGCGTGATGGCGGTCTCCCCCAACGACGGCGCCGTCGTGCTGCGCCTGACGGGCGTCTCCAAGAATCCGGCGGAGGAGTTCCACGCGGCGACCGTCGAGTCGCTCTCGGTCGACGTGACCCGCAAGCCTCTCATCGCGCTCGTGTGGGCCGGCTTCTACGTCATGATGGCGGGCGGTCTGCTCGCCTTCGTCAAGCGGGCCGGCGAGGCCCGCCGCGCCGTGCTGGAGGCGTCGGAAAGGTCCCCGGCCGAGCCGGCGCCCGTTCCGCCGGCGGCGCCGCCCCTTCCCGCGCACACGCGGTCGTCGCTGTAGCTCAGACCCCGATCTCGAGCTCCAGGCCGTCGGCCGCCGCCGTCACCGCGCATCCCGGCGGAGGCGACGTCGCGAGCTTCGTGAGCGCCTCCTCGAGCGCTCCGTCGCCCATCTCGATCGGCTGCTTGCCGAAGTGCGAGAAGATCGCGCGCGGAATCCCGTAGCGCGAGAGCCAGCCGAGCTGCGCCCGGACCGTCGTGTGCCCGATCAGGGCGCCGGAGGGGTGGCGCCTCACGAGCGAGCCCGTCAGCGTCGAGCCGTCGCCGATGTAGAGGTCGGCGCCGGGCAGCGCCGCGTCGGGATCCTCGAACGCGACGATGTCGCCGGAGTAGACCAGCGTGAAGCCGCCGATGGCGATCCGTGCCCCGATCGCCGGACATCGAATCGAGTGCAGGACGCGGTGGGGCGTCAGCCGGAAGGGCCCAAGGTCCGCCGCCTCCTCCAGAGAGAGGACGACGCGATTCTTGATCGGCAGCTTGGCCAGGATCTCGTGTGTGACCGCCGATGCGTAGACCGGCGCCTCGGTTCCCTCCTCGAGCCCCCACGCGTGATCGGGGTGGGCGTGCGAGAGGAAGACAGCGTCGGGTCGGATCTTCGACAGCAATCCCTTGCGGTTCTGGCCGAAATCGCACAGGAGGCGGTACCCGGCCTCCTCGAGAACGAAGGCCGAGTGCCCCGAGTGCGCCCTCGAGGATTCCTCGACATAGCCCTTTGTCCCGAAGAACTGCAGAAGCATGACTGGGCGCTCGCAGCCGAGTCCCTGGGCTCGGCCCGGGGATTGTGCCAGCATCCCTCGCGGGACGCAGTGACCCGAACGACCCTTTAATGCAATTCGGCTGCCTGCAGCTCGACCTCGTCTTGGGCGGCCGCTTCCGTCTGGACGGCGGCGCAGCGTTCGGCGTCGCGCCGAGGGCGCTCTGGGAGCGCCGATTCCCCGTCGATGCCTCGAACCGCGTGAGCCTGGCCGCCCACTGCCTGCTGGTACGCGACGCCGGGTTCACCGTCCTGATCGAGACCGGCCTCGGCGACAAGTGGGACGAGCACGAGCGCGTCGCCTACGCGATCGATTCGCGGCCGACACTGGAGGAGGGTCTCGCGGCCCGCGGGGTCCGTGCGGATCGCATCGATGCGGTCATTCTCTCGGACCTTCGGTTCGGCCATTCGGGGGGTGCGACGCGCCGGGACGGCCCGCGCCTCCTCCCGGTCTTTCCCAACGCGACGCTCTTCGTCCCGGACGCGGAGCTGGCCTACGCGCGGACGCACGAGCGCGACGGCGGGCCCGCGTGGTACCGGCCCGAGAACTGGGAGCCCTATGCGGAGGCGGGGCGGCTCGCGACCGTCTCCGGCGAGGCGGAGATCCGCCCGGGAGTGACGGTCATTCCTCTCGCCGGCGACGTCGGGGGCGGGCAGGCGGTGCGGATCGATTCCGAAGGAAAGACCGCGTTCGCCTTCGGCGGCGTGCTCCCGACCGCGGCGCACGTACCGATCCCATGGATCCTGGAGGACGATCTCCACCAATACCCGGTCGAGCGCATCGCGGAAAGGAAGCGCCTGCTCGACCGCGCCGCGGCGGAGGGCTGGCTGTGCGTGTTCGAGAACGATCCGGACGTGCCGTGGGGCACGATCGTGGATGAAGTCAACGGAAAGCGGCGGGTGCATCCGGTGCGGGCGGATCGCACGGAGTTCTGAG
>DASXPB010000065.1:0-57020 GCA_036493875.1 Thermoanaerobaculia bacterium | reverse complement strand
CGGAGGCTCGGACCGCGCAGTGCTGGAGGTGACCCTCGAGGGTCCGGGCGCCGGCGCGCCCGCCGCCGCAAGCGCCGCGCGGCGGGTCGTCGAGCGGTCGCTCGGCGCGACGACCGATGTCGAGGCGTTCTACCGCGCCTGCGCGGCAGATCCCCTGCTCGCGGCGTCCATCCGGGACTTCCGGGGCCTCCGCGTCGCCGGGTTCCCGTCGCTGTGGGAGGCGCTCGTCACCGCGATCCTGTGCCAGCAGGTCAACCTGCGCTTCGCCTACGACATCCGCCGCGAGCTCGCGCTCGCGCTCGGCCGCCGCGCGCGCATCGGGGGCGCGGTCCACGTGGACTTCCCCTCGCCGGCGTCCGTCGCGCGCCTCACCCCGCGCGACCTGCGCCGGTTCCGCCTCTCTCGCAGCAAGGCCGCCGCGATCCGGGAGCTCGCCCGCGCCTTCGCCGACGGCGCGCTCGCGGAGGAATCTCTCGCGGTACTGCCGGACGAGGCGGCGATCGAGGCTCTCACGGCCTTCGGCGGCGTCGGCCGCTGGACGGCGGAGATCGCGCTGCTGCGCGGTCTCGGCCGGACGGACATTTTCCCGGCCGGGGACCTCGGCGTCGTGAAGTACCTCGCGGTGGGACTGCTGGGAAGGCCGGCGCGCGTGAAGGAGGAGGAGATGCGCCGGTTCGCCGAACGCTGGAAGCCTCACCGGAGCTTCGCCCTCGTGTACGCGTACGCGGAGCTCGCCCGAAAGGAGGCCGAGGCGAAGGCGGCGAAGGCCGCCAGAGTCGTTAGCCCGGCAGCTCCGTCTCCAGGGCGTGCGGCTCGGGCGCCATCTCCTCCTCGGAAGGGAAGTGCTCGGTCACGAAGACGTTGACGATCGCGAGCACTCCGAGAATCCCGAACACCGGCAGGAGCGAGCGCTCGATCGCGACCCGGAAGGCTGCCGGAGCGACCGCCGCGCCTCCGCCCGTCTGAGATCCCGCCGCCAGGATGCGTCCCGCCGTCTCGGCCGCGGGACCCAGCCGGCGCGAGAGACCCGCGGCGAGCAGCCCGCCCATCGCGCCGACGCCGATGGAGCCTCCGATCGTGCGGAAGAAGGGGACGAGGCTCGTCGCGACGCCGCGCTGACGCTCCGACACGACGTTCTGGATCCCCAGGACCTGGGACATCGACGACGGCCCGAGGCCCGCGCCGATCAGCGCGCACGCGGCGGAGATCCAGGGCACCGACGCGTTCCACCAGGCGGCGGCGATGAGGGCGATGAACCCCGCGAGGATCAGCAGCGCGCCCCAGCGCGCCGTCCTCCGGAAGCCGAAGCGGACGATGAGGCGGGCCGCGATCGTCGCCGATACCGCCCAGAGGAACACGAGCGGCGTGACGACCGCCCCGGCCGCCCCGGCGGTGCCGCCGCGCGCCCCCTGCACGAACAGCGGGACGAACGTGTCGACGCCGTAGATCGTGGTGCCCAGGAGAACGCCCGCGAGGTAGGGCGCCGCCGTGCGCATGTGCCGGAAGAGCTCGGGAGGGATGAGCGGATGCTCGCGCTGCACCTGCAGGCGCACGAAGAGGTACAGCGAGGCGCCGGCGAAGAGCAGGAGGGCGGCGCGGAACGGCAGTCCCAGGCCGCCGGAGCCGGGCTCGTGGAGCACGCCGAAGAGGAGCGCGGTGACTCCCGCCGCCAGGCTCGTCGCGCCGGCGACGTCCAGCGGATCGGGAAGGCTCGCGCGCGATTCGACCATCTGCGTCCACACCAGGGCGAGCGCGATCAGTCCCAGCGGAATGTTGATCGTGAAGATGGATCGCCAGCCGAAGCTCATCGTCATCCAGGCCCCGACCAGCGGGCCGACCAGGCTCGCGAAGCCCCAGACACCCGAGAAGAGTCCCTGGATCTTCGCCCGCTCCTTGAGCGAGAAGAGGTCGCCCGACACCGTCAGCGCGATCGGAACGAGTCCGGCCGCGCCGAGACCCTGCGCCGCCCGCGCCATGATGAGCTGCGGCATCGAGCGCGCGAGGCCGCAGCTCACCGCGCCGATCAGGAACACCGCGATCGCGATGAGGAGCACGCGCCGGCGGCCGTAGATGTCCGCGAGGCGGCCGTAGATCGGCATCATCACGGTCGCCGTCAGCAGGTAGATCGAGAACACCCACGAGTAAAGCGGGAGCCCGCCGAGATCGCCGATGATCGTCGGCATCGCGGTCGAGACGACGGTGGACTCGAACGACGCGAGCGCCGTCACGAGGATGAGCGCCGCCGTGACCTTGCGGCGTCGGGCGGGGTCGAAGCGCGGAGCGGAGGCCGGAGCCGACGCCGAGTTCACGCGAAGCAGGGTACCCCAGTCGCCGTTGGGATTCCGTGAACCCGGACACTGCTACAGTTTGCCGCGATGCGTGTCCTGACCGGGACCAGCGGCTTCTCGTACAAGGAGTGGAAGGGGAGCTTCTATCCGGAGGACCTTCCCGCCGACGAGATGCTGCGGTATTACGCAGAACGGCTTCCGGCGGTCGAGATCAACAACACCTTCTATCGCATGCCGAAGGCGGAGCTGCTCGCCGGCTGGTCCGAGCAGGTCCCCGACGGGTTCCGTTTCGTCCTGAAGGCATCGCAGCGCATCACGCACTTCAAGCGCCTCAAGGACGTCTCCGAAGAGGTCGGCTATTTCCTGAGGGTCGCCGCGACTCTGGGAGACCGCCTGGGGCCGATCCTCTTCCAGCTTCCGCCGAACCTGAAGAAGGACCTTCCGCGCCTCTCGGATTTCCTGGAGCTGCTGCCCGCGGCGACGCGCGCCGCGCTGGAGTTCCGGCACGCCTCCTGGTTCGAGGACGACGTGCTCGAGGTCCTCCGCCGGCGCGGCGCGGCGCTCTGCGTCGCGGAGGACGAGGAGCTCGCGGCGCCGCTCGTGGCGACCGCCGGCTGGGGATACCTGCGCCTGCGCCGGCCGGACTACGGCGAGGCCGAGGTGCAGGCCTGGGCGGATCGCGTGCGCGCGCAGGCGTGGGAGGAGGCGTACGTCTTCTTCAAGCACGAGGACGCCGGCACCGGGCCGCGCCTCGCCGCGCAGATGCTCTTGCGCTTCGCGCCTCAGCCCTGAGGAGGTCCGGTCGGGGCGCCCGCTCCTGCGCCTACTCGCGAACGCACTCCTCGATCCGCTTGTCCGCGCGCAGCCGCAGGAAGACCGGGTGCCGCAGCAGGCCCTCCTCGGTCCACTCCCGATAGCGAATCTCGCAGACGAGCTCCGGCTCGACCCAGACGTGCCCGCGTCCCTTCGGGAGCGGACCCGAGCACGGCGGGGTCGCGCGCTCGCGCGGGCGCAGGCGCGCATGGATGTCGGAGATCTGTTTCGCGGTGAAGCCCGTTCCGGCGCGCCCGCCGTAGATCAGCTCGCCGTCTTTTCTGTGCTCGCCCTCGCGCCAGTAGGCGAGGTGCAGCGCGCCGAATCCGAAGCGCGCTCCCTCGGGGCGCGTGTAGCCGACGACTGCGAGGTCGGCGGTCCGCTCGAGGCGGACCTTGACCCAGTTCGGCGACCGGCCCTCGCGATACGGAGAATCCGCCTTCTTGCCGACGACGCCCTCGAGCCCCAGCCCGCCGGCTGCGCCGAGCAAATCCTCGCCGCGCTCCTCGAAATGGTCGGCGTAGCGCAGGGGACCCGCGTGCGGGAGGAGGAGCTCGAGGAGCGCCTTGCGCTCCGAGAGCGGCAGCGGGCGCAGGTCGAAGTCCTCGAACCCCAGGAGGTCGAAGGCGAAGAGCGTCGCGGGGAGGTCGACGGCGGCTCGCAGGATGTCGGTGCGCCTCTGGAGGAGGGCGCGCTTCTGCAGGAGTCCGAAACGCGGCCGGGCACTCTGGTCGAGGACGACGACCTCGCCGTCGAGCACGAGATCCTTCGCGACGCCGGGCAGCGCCGTCACCGCCAGCGCGATCTCGGGGAACGTGGCGGTCGCGTCCCCTCCGTGGCGGAAGCGCAGCTGCGCCTTCCCACCGTGCCTGCCCGCCAGCAGGCGGAAGCCGTCGTACTTGAGCTCCCAGATCCAGCCCGGACGGGTGAAGGCCCGGTCGCGGCTCTCGGCCAGCATCAGGCCGACGTCGGCCACGCGCACCGTCCGCCGCGGTGCCTCGAGGCGCCCGAGCGTCGCGAGCAGCGCGGCGTGTCCGGCACCCGACCCGACCGTCCCGAGTCCTCCGCGACGCGAAGGACGTTTACGCGCCGGAGGCCGCATGTTTCTGAACCGCGAGGAGATGCGGGCGGTCTTCGCCCTCGCGCCCGAGCGGCTCGGGCGTCCGGCCGGCCGATCGCCTCCGGCCGTACTTCTCGAGCGGCATGGGCTCGCCCTCCGGGGTCCATGCTACATTTACTGGCCCTAAACGTATGAGCGCACGGCCGATAGCGTCAGGGACGATTTCCTTCGGGCTGGTCTCGATCCCGGTGAAGGTCTACGCCGCGTCCAACGCGTCGTCGGCGATCTCGTTCAACCTGCTGCACGCCAAGGACGCCTCGCGACTGAAGCAGCAGTACGTCTGCGTCAAGGACGGCGAGCTCGTGCCGCGCGACGAGATGGTCAAGGGCTACGAGTTCTCCAAGGACCACTACGTGACCTTCACTCCGGAGGAGCTCAAGGCCCTCGAGGAGCAGTCGACCCAGTCGATCGAGGTCGTCGAGTTCGTGCCGATCAGCAAGATCGACCCGGTCTACTTCGACCGGACCTACTACCTCGGGACCGACAAGGGCGGCGCGAAGGCGTACGCCCTGCTCTCCAAGGTGATGCAGGCGACGGGGCGAGTCGCGCTGGCGCGCTACGCCGCGCGCGGCAAGCAGTACCTCGTGATGCTTCGGCCCGGCGACCGGGGAGGCCTCGTGATGCAGCAGCTGCTCTACGCCGACGAGGTCCGCTCCTTCGAGGACGTCCCGATCGAGTCCGCCGACGTCAGCTCGAAGGAGCTCGACCTGGCGAAGCTCCTCGTCGAGCAGCGGGCCGCCGACGGGTTCAAGCCCGAGGAGTACGAGGACGACGTCCGGAAGCGGGTGCTCTCTCTCATCCAGAAGAAGGTCGACGGTCAGGAGATCTCACTCATCCAGCCCGAGACGGGCGGCGGCCAGATCGTCGACCTGATGGAGGCCCTCAAGGCCAGCCTCGGAAAGAAGCCCGAGGCGCCGCGCGCGGCCAGGGCGGCCGCGTCATCGGATTCCTCGGCCCGAAAGCCCGCGAAACGGGCCGCGGGCTCGCGCCGCTCTTGACCCCTCGGGTATCCTGAAGCCGGGTGACCGGCTACTCCGCCAAAGACATCGGGCGTCTTCTCGGAATGTCCGAGGGGGAGCTGCGCGGCTACGTCCGTGCCGGCTTCCTCACCCCCGGGCGAGGCGAGGGGGGCGAGCTTCTCTTCTCCTTCCAGGACCTCGTCTTCCTGCGCACCGCCCACGGCCTCACGGAGGCCCGCCTGCCGCCGCGCCGGATCCGCCGGGCGTTCTCGCGGCTCAAGGAGCAGCTCCCCGAGGGGCGGCCGCTGTCCGCCGTCCGCCTCGCGGTGGACGGGAGCCGCATCGTGGCCGAGGATGGCGCGGCCCGCTGGCAGCCGGAGTCCGGGCAGATCCTGCTCGACTTCGATCCGCCCCGGCCCGTCGCCGCCGGGCCGGCGGCGGGGGCGCCGAGGGACGTCTTCGCGGCCCGAGCCCCGCAGGCAGGCGCGGCCGCGACGGATCGCACGGAGCCCGAGTTTTCCGCGGAGCAGTGGTTCGAGTTCGGGTGTGAGCTCGAGGCGGCGTCGCCGGAAGAGGCGATCGCGGCCTACCGCAGCGCCCTCGCGCTCGACCCCGCGCACGCCGACGCGCACGTGAACCTGGGCCGCCTGCTGCACGAGGCGGGCGACGCCGCGGAGGCCTCCACGCACTACGAGGCCGCCCTCGCCGCGAGACCCGACCACGCGGTCGCCGCCTTCAACCTCGGGGTCGCCGAGGAGGACCTCCGCCGGCTTCCCGAGGCGCTCCTCGCCTACCAGAGGGCGGTGCGCCTGGATCCGAAGAACGCCGACGCGCACTACAACGCGGCGGCGCTGGCGGAGCGGCTCGGACGGACCGCCGAGGCGCTCCAGCACCTCAAGAGCTACAAGAAGCTGACACAGTCGTAGGGGCGGCGGCGCCACAACGCCGCGGCTCCAGCGCCGCGTCGAGCGGTCGGGACATCCTGGCGATGAGCTCCTCGATTTCCGCCGGGCTCGCGTCGAGCTTTCCCGAGGCGGCGCGCAGGTCGCCGGCGTCCACCGGGTACCAGTTGCGGCGGCTCCGGTCCGACAGGCCGATGACGTCGAGGGGCTCCACGGCTCGGCGTATGCGCGCGAGGAGGGCGTCGCGCGGCTCGAAGGAGACGTCGAGGGCGCTCGCGCAGCAGGCGCGCAGCGCCGCGCCGAAGGCCGGGTGATCTCCCGACAGGAACGCCCCCGCGCGCTCCGGCCGCTCCAGGCGCCGAGAGGCCTCGGCGTAGCTCGCGGCGGCAAAGTAGAGGTGCGTGAGCGCCGCGAAGACGGGGAAATCGTGGAAGCGCGCGTAGAGCGCCGCGACGAGAGACGCCGCGGTGTCGGCCTCGGCGAGCGTGCGGGCGCCGTCCCGGGCGAGCGCGACGCCGAGCGTTTCGCGGCCCCAGTGCCGCTCGACGGCGCCGACGAGGCGCTCGATCCCGAGCAGCGCGAGCGGAAAGCCGGTCGAGAGCATCGGGTCGACGAACGCGGCCGCTGAGGGCAGGAGCGTCCAACCCGGCCCAGCCGCGCGCTCGCTGCGGAACGGGAGGCGGGGCCGGTGGACGAATGGAAGAATCGCGCGCGCCTCCCCGAACTGCTCGCGCACGGTGGGCAGGCTCTCGAGCAGGCGGTCCCACGCAGGGGCGCCCTCCGAGAGCCGCAGCGCGCGCGCGAGCGGCGGCGCGGCGGCGACGCCCGCGCTCGTGATTCCGTTGTTGAATCGCAGGACCCAGATCCATCCGCCCGGGAAGACGTGGTGCAGCGCGGCGTCGTCCGCGGGATACGGCGGGCGCTCGCCGGAAGGGAAGAGACCCATCGCGTCGATCCGCCGGACGCGGGCGAAGTGCGTGTAGAGGCCCTCGGTCGCCGGCAACCCCGGGAACTCGGACTCGGAGAGCCCGAGCGCCCGGTGGAGGCACCCTCCCGGCCCGGTCGCATCGACGACGAGCCGCGCGCGCCGCAGGTCGCGCCGCCCCGACCGGACGTCGCAAATCTCGAGCGTGGCGTCCCCGCCTCCGACGGACACCGTCTCGACCCGAGCATGGTCGACGTACTCCGCGCCCGCGTCCTGCGCGCGTCGCTGCAGGAAGTGGTCGAAGTCCGCGCGGTACCAGTGCGTGTCGGCGACTTCGTCCTCGGGGCTCGCGGCGACCAGCAGCTGGTCCGAGCGATCGGCGGCCGCGCCGAACGGCTCTCCGAATCGATGCCCGTAGAACGTGAAGCCCCGCTTGAGGCCGCAGGCGATCCCGGGGTATCGGCGCTGCCAGCTTCCCCACGAGGCGAGCGGCGCGACGTCGTCGAGCCCGTAGCGGCGGCAGAGGCCCTCGAGGAGGAGGTTGGCGAGAGGCGACGAGGATTCGCCGATGGCGAAGCGCGGGTGCGATCCGCGCTCGACGAGCAGGACCGAGCGGCCCATCGCCCGCAGCAGCAGCGCCGTGAGCGAGCCGGCGAAACCCGAGCCGAGGACGGCGACGTCGACGTCGAGTGACCCGGTCATCTGTTCAACCGTTCATCCGTTCAACCGCCCCGCCTCAGCCGCGTCCCGCGCAGATCGGGCAGGCGACGGGCGGGGTCGGCTCCTGGCGGCGGTTCATCGCCTCGAGCCGGCGCTCGCGCTCGGAGAAGCACACGGGGCAGCTCCTCCAGCGCGCGAGGTCCCAGAGGTCGGCGAGCACGAGCCCGCGGCACAGGCCCAGGGCGCCGGAAAGCGCCTGCTCGAGCTGGCCGAGCGTGGGCGGAACGAAGTCGCCGGAGGCCTCGAGCGCGTCCATCGCGCCGTTGCCGGTGCGCGTGGGGATCAGCGAGACGACGCGCGCGCCGCAGTCGAAGGCGAACTCGGCGGAGCGGATCGCCCACTCGACGGCCTCTCGCGGCTCGAGCCAGGGCAGGCCGACGAGGACGAAGGCGCGCAGGGAGACTTCCCTTGCCCGGAGGAAGGCGGCGGCCTCGCGGAACTGGGAGAGGGACATGCGCTTGTTGAGCCGCGGCAGGATGTCGGGATGGATCGTCTCGAGGCCCATCGCCACCTCGAGCCTCCCGGGCAGTCGCGCCGCCAGATCCGCGCAGCCGTCGCCTATCAGCGCCGGGTGCGACTCCACGATCACGCGCTCGAAGCGCGAGAGCTCCTCGGCGATGGCCTGGGTCTCGTGCGCCGGGATCGCCATCGCGTCGAAGAAACTCCCCGCGTTGTAGAGCTTGATCCAACGCGCCGCCGGGAGCGCCGCCAGGGCCGAGCGGATCTGGCGCAGGATCGCGCCGGGCGGCGTCCGATCCGGCAGCGTGTTCTGCCACAGGTCGCACATCAGGCAGCGCCAGGGGCACTCGCGGTTCGCCACGAACACCGTCGCGATCGACACCGGCGCGCCGGACTCGTCCGGCTCCTCCTCGAAGAGAAACGCGGCGGGCACGTTCGGGTCCAGGCGGTTCCGAGGCCCCCGCCGCTCCAGGACCCACCGATCCCGGGCGAGGGGCGAGTCCGGGTAGGCGGAGCTCAGGTCGGCCTCAAGCTTGCTCAGCGCTCGGGGTAGAGCGACTGGAAGTGCCGGCGATATTCCGGCTCGCCGAGCGGGAAGCTCCGGCCGCCGCGGGCGCCGTGCTGGAAGCGCCGCTTCGGGAAGATCGGCATCGAGAGACCGGTGAGCGCGCGGATCCCGCGGCCCACGATCTCTCCCTTCAGCGCGTAGAGCCGCGCGACGTCGCCTCCCGCGAGGCGCGCGAAAGGAAGGCCCGCGGCGATCCGCACGACGGCCGGCCGCGTGAAGGGGGAGAACCCCTCGAAGCCGTAGCGTCGCGCGGGCGCGCAGGTCCGCGTGCAGGCGCGGCTCTGTCCGCCCGAGTAGGTCCGGGAGTGCTTGAGCGTTCCGACGCCCCAGCCCTCCTGGTAGAGGAGCGGGTTCGAGACGACGCTTCGGATCGTCAGCTCCGGGTTCTCCTCGATCGGATAGTCCTTGAGGTTCTCGTCGCCGCCGTCGCCGTCGACCAGGTGGCGCCAATCGGGGTAGCGGGCGCGGATGCCCCGCAGGAGGGCGAGCGCCGCCGCCGCGCTCTCGACGTCGAGCGGCTTGTAGTCCTCGACGACGCCGACCGCGCCGAGGGGGTCGATCCAGTCCTCGGGCACCTCGATCGGCTCCAGGAAGAGGCCCAGCCCGAGCGCCTCCAGGAATCGCCGCGCCTGGGGGAGGTCCTCGCCGCCGCCTCCTCGAACCGCGAGCGTGAACACCTTGAGCCGCGTGGCCGGAATGCCGAGCCGCTGCAAGACGTGGTGGGTCGTCAGGAACACGGCGCCGCTGTCGATGCCGCCGGAGAAGCAGACGCCGATGGGCTCCGCCGGCGGCAGGCTCGTCAGCCAGAGGGCGATCTCGTCGGCCAGCGCGCCGACGTAGCGGCGACCGATCTCCGAGAGATCCTCCGAGTCGGAGGCTAAAGGCTCGAGGAACCGCACGTAGGTCGCGTCGGGGTCGGGGCAGCCGAGGAGCCGGATCTCGACGACGTGGTGCGCCGGCACCATGCGCGTGTAGCTCGGATGAAACTGCCCGTCGAGTTCCTCGGCCTTCAGGAAGGCGTGGATCTCGTCGATGCGCTCGGCGACGACGAGCATGGGGCCGTCGGACTGCTTGGCGAGGAAGTAGCGCATCGGGCGATCGAGCGAGCGCGCCATCCGGACCGTCGATCCGTCGCGCGCGACGAGCGCGAAGGAGCCGGGGATGGAGAGGACCGCCTCCGGGTCTCCGGAGGCCAACCGTGCCCGCGCCTCCTCCGGGGAGAGGCCCGGCGTCCGCTGGAGAGCCGGGTCGGTGAAGTCGATCACGCGTTCCACGGGCCGGTTCGCCATCGGAGCCTCCTGCCCTCCCACTCTATCGCGCCGCGTGTGCGGGGGCGCACAGCCAGGACGGCGCCGACGCGCTAACATCTTGCAGAACCCTCACTATTTTTCGAAGGAGAGAAGCATGCGTCCACGCGACCTCGCTCGGTCTACGGTCGTGCTTGCGGGACTGCTGATGGCGGCAGTCTCATTCGCGCAACAGAACGTCACGTCGCAATCGGCGGCAGCTGGGCCTCGAAACCCGGCGCGGAATCCCAATCAGGTGGCTGGAAAGCAGAGCTTCGGAACCAAGGACCTCACTTACGTTCGCTACACGGGGCTCGAGTTCTACCCCTACAACAGTCAATTGTCGCATTACGTCTCGTCTGGGAATCTCCGCTGGAGCGATTTCTCCGGCACCGGTCTCGAGGTGCCGATTCACGTGCCGACCGGCGCCATCATCGACTACGTGGAGCTCGACGCCTGCGACAGCAATGCCACCACCGACATGAGCATGTCGATGCTCGATTGCGATCCCTTGGGAAACACCGGTTGCAGTAACCCTACCTCCCTCACGACCACCGGCTCGACCGGCTGTCAGGTGCTCAGCGTCTCTTCCCTGGGCTACACCGTGGACAACGCGAACCATGCCATCTCGATCGAGGTCGTCGATAACGCCGGCGACGGGTCTCTCCTCCTGTCCAGCGTGGCCGTGGGCTACCGCCTCCAGGTCAGCCCGGCTCCGGTCACGCCGACCTTCGCCGACGTCGACGGCGGCAGCATCTACTACCAGTTCATCGAGGCGCTCTCCGCTTCGGGCATCACCGCCGGCTGCGACGGCGTGCCGAACTTCTGTCCCGACCGGCCGATCACGCGCCAGGAGATGGCGGTCTTCATGGCGAAGGCGCTCGGCCTGCACTTCCCCAACTGATCGCTTCCCATCGAGTCCCAAAAACGGCCGCCTTCGGGCGGCCGTTTTCTTTCCAGGCGTATGGCCGCAGAGGTTCGTCGCGGCTCCGAAATCCCGTAGAATGAGGCCAATGGCAGCGACCCCGTCGAGACAATCGACGCCGGCTGGAACGAGTACCGAGGCTGCCACCGGGGGCGGCGTCCTGCGGGCGCTCTTCTCGGCCGCCCGGCCCGCGCAGTGGGTCAAGAACCTGGTCGTCCCGCTGCCGTTCCTCTTCGGGCACGCGCTGGCCACGCCGGGCGGTTGGGCGCTCGCGGCGGCTGGATTTCTCCTCTTCAGCGCGGTCTCGAGCGGCATCTACATCCTGAACGACGTCATGGACAGGAAGCGCGACCTGGCGCACCCCGTCAAACGGTTCCGTCCGATCGCGTCCGGCCGCCTGCCGGTGCAAACGGCGCTCGCCGCCGCGGCTGTGCTCGAGGGCGCCGCGCTCGCGGTCGCGTTCCTGCTCCGGCCCGAGTTCGGTCGTTGGTGCTCGATCTACGCCGGGCTGATGGTGCTGTATTCGCTCTTCCTCAAGAACATCCCCTTCCTCGAGGCCCTGATCGTCGCGGCCGGGATGCCGCTGCGGGCGCTCGCCGGTGCCGCCCTGGCGGGGGTGTGGGCGTCGCCCTACCTGATGGGCTGCGCCTATCTGCTGGCGCTCTTCCTGGTCGCGGGAAAGCGCCAGTGGGAGTTCCAGAACGCCGGCTTCCAGAACGCCGGCAGCCGCTCCTCCTCCGAGCACCGCCCGGCGCTGTCGGCCTACCGCGAGGAGGGCCTCGACTACCTCTTCGTCGTGACGGCGCTCGCGACGACGGCGGGCTACGCGGCCTACAGCGTGTCGGCCTCCACGCTGGCGAAGTATGGCGGCCACTCGCTCGCGCCGACCGTGCCCTTGGTCATCCTCGGCCTCGCGCGCTATGTGCGCCTCGTCTACCGGAGGGGCGGGGGAGGGAATCCCACCCAGGCCCTCCTCGTCGACGACCCGTGGCTCCTCGCGATCGTGATCGGGTGGGTCGCGACGGCCGGCTGGATCATCTATGGGCACTGATCGGGAGGTCGGTGGGCGGCAGGAGCCTCCGCCGAAGAACGTCCAGGTCCGGCTCGGGGTGGGCTTCCTCGCGTACAACGAGGAGGAGCTGATCGCGAAGACCGTCGAGGAGGCGGTCACCTCCCTCTCGGCGATCCCGGGCCTGACCTGGCACGTCGTCGTCGTCAACGACGGCAGCCGGGATCGGACCGGCGAGATCGCGGAGGGCCTCGCGAAGGCGGATCCGCGCATCTCGGTGGTCCACCACGACGGCAACAAGGGCTACGCCGTCGCGACCGAGACGGCCCTGCGCAACGTGCCGGGCGAGGTCGTCATGGTCGTCGACGGGGACGGCCAGCACACCATGGGCGACGCGCCGCTTTTCCTCGAGTCGATCGACCGGGGCAGCGACGTCGTGTTCTGCTGGAAGAAGGTCCGCCACGACCCCCTGGGCCGCAAGATCCTCTCGCGCGGGCTGCGCGTCCTCTCGCACTGGATCCTGGGCTCGCCGCTCCACGACATCAACGCGGGCTGCCGCGCCTTCCGCGGGGACATCGCGCGGCGCATGGAGATCAAGCACCGCATCAATTTCGTCGGCGACGAGATCTACGTCCGCTGCCGCATCGCCGGCTGGAAGGTGGACGAGGTCATCGTGCGCCACTTCCCCCGGGAGGCGGGCCAGTCGATCCACCGCCCGTTCAAGATGCTCGGAACGATCCTGCGGGTCATCCGCTACCTGTTCGATCTCCGTTCCGAGATGCACCAGGCGGAGGCCATGCGGCGCCTCACGGAATCGCGGAAGAGGAAGGCGGCCGAGTGAGCGGAGGCATCGTGATCCTGGGCGCCGGCCCCACGGGCCTCGGCGCCGCGTATCGGCTCGCGGAGCGTCAGGAGACCGGCTTCGAGATCTTCGAACGTGCCGGGCAGGTCGGAGGGCTCGCGACGAGCTTCACGGACCCGAAGGGTTGGACCTGGGACGTCTCGGGCCACATCATCTTCTCGGGCTACAAGTACTTCAACGACTTCCTGGGAAAGGTCCTCGGGAAGGACGGGATTCGCTGGATCGACCGGGAGAGCTGGATCAAGTTCGAGGACCGCTACGTTCGCTATCCGTTCCAGAACCACCTCTCCTCTCTCCCCGAGCAGGCGATGCTCGAATGCCTGATCGGGCTCGTCGAGTCCCAGACGATCGACAAGGACATGGCCTTCCGGAACTTCGAGGAGTGGGTCCACGTGAAGTTCGGCGCGGGTGTCGCGAAGCACTTCATGAACCCTTACAACTTCAAGGTCTGGGCCACGCCGCTCGAGAAGATGGGCTACTACTGGATCGCCGAGCGGGTCTCGGTCGTGGAGTGGCGCAAGGCCATCGAGACGACGCTCGTGCCCAAGTCCACGGAATGGGGACCGAACGCGAAGTTCGGCTATCCGGCCCGCGGCGGGACGCTGGGCCTCTGGAAAGGCGTCCTGCCGTTCCTGGGCGATCGCGTCCGCTTTCACAAGCGCGTCGTCTCGATCGACGAGAAGAAGCGCGAGGTCGCCTTCTCCGACGGCTCGACGCGCTCCTACGACCGGCTGCTCTCGACGATGCCGCTCGACGCGCTGGTCGCGAGGCTCGTCCACGCGCCGGAAACGGTGCGGGCGGCCGCCGGGAAGTTGCTCTTCAACCGGCTGTTCTCCGTGGGAATCGGCCTCTCCCGGCCCTCGCCGTCCGACAAGAACTGGATCTACTTCCCGAACCTGAAGACGCCGTTCTATCGGATGACGTACCTCTCGAACTATTCGCCCCAGATCGTTCCCGGCGGCGACACGAGCCGCTACTTCTCGATCCTGACCGAGACGTCCTACTCGAAGTTCAAGCCGCTGCCGCAGGGCGACTTCGGGAAGGCGGTCGTCGACGGCCTCCTCGCCGAGGAGATCCTGCAGCCCTCCGACCTCTCGAAGATCGAGACGGTTTTCCTGATCCACGCCGGCCACTCGTACCCGATCCCGTCGGTGGACCGGAACCCGGCGCTCGACACGATCCACGGATACCTCGAGCCGCTCGGGATCTTCTCGCGCGGGCGTTTCGGATCGTGGAAGTACGAGATCGGCAACCAGGACCACTCCCTGATGCAGGGCGTGGAGCTGGTCGACCGCTGGCTGGACGGCTCCGAGGAGAAGGTCTTCCGCAGCTGAGGCGTCAGCCTCGTTCGGCCGGATCGCCTCGCGGTACGGCACTGGTCGGACCGCCTTCTCGTCCCGCGCCGGCGCCCTTTCCCCACTGGAAAAACGGCACGACGAAGAAGCCGCGCGTTCCGGGGAGGAGAAGCAGCAGGACGGCGAGCCCCCCCGTGATCCCCGCGACGGCCAGGCCCCAGAGAAGCGGCCGCGACCGAAACCGGAACTCCACGCGGTGGGGTCCCCTGGCGACCGGCAGCGCGTAGAAGGACAGGTCCGCAGGTAGCAGCGTCGCGGGCGCGCCGTCGAGGATCGCCTCCCAGCCCGGGTAACGAGTCTGCCCGAACAGCAGGAGTCCGTCGGTCGGCGCCTCGAGCGACGCCCGGACGCTCGTCGCCGAGTACTCCTGGATCCTGACCGGCGTCTCCGGAGCTCCCGCGGGGGTCTGGGCAGCGACCCGAAACCCGGCCGGAAGCCGGGCGGAAACGGAACTCTCCAGAAAGACCGCGCGGCGCGGATCGAACGCCGGGCTGAGGACCCGCTGCCGCATCTCGTCCTCGTCGGGAACCGTCTGGTACGCCGGGACGAAGCTGACCCGTGTCGTTGCCGACGGGCTCTTCCACAGGGCCTCTGCGACGGGAAGCAGCCCGGAGCCGCCGGCGCGTCCGACGTAGTACCGGACGCCGAGCAGGTCGAGGAGGCCCCGGTACTCCGGAGCGAGAGACCCGAGGAGCTCGGCGTAGGAGCGCGTCGCGACCGTGTGGTAGCCGTAGGTCGTCTCGATCCCGGCGACCATGTTGACGTTGACCGGACGGAGGTTCTGAGCGCGGTAGATCCCGCGATCCTTCTGAATCGCCTCGGTGGCCGCCGTGGGCCCGAGATAGTCGGAGGGGGCCCCCATCGGTGAGTCGATCGGGTTGAAGCCGGAGACGTTGATCACGAGATCCAGGGCGTAGATCGGCAGCACGAACCGCAGCGCGGCGCGCCGGCCGAGCAGGAGCGGCGCCCCGATCAGCACCGCGACCAGCAGGAACAGCCAGCGCGCGACGACCACATTGTGAAACGCGAACTCGCGCGCCACCTCCGACGGCGCCGGGTACCCGTTCGGAGCGAGCCGCGAGACGGTCCCTCGCGTCAGGACGACGAAGAGCAGCAGGAACGCCGCGGCCGCGACTCCGCAGGCGACCCGCCGCTTGCGCGGGGTCAGCTCGCACAGCTCCTGGAACCCGACGGTCACGAGGACGACCAGGAAGAAGTGGAAGAGCACCGTGATCTTGCTCAGATAGCCGAGGGACGACGAGAAGGGGAGGCTCCGATTCAGGAGGGCGGAGAGCGCGCTGAAGCGGCCCAGCGAGATCAGGACCGAAAGCGCGAGGCCCGATCCGAAGATCGTGAGGAGCCGGCGGTTCTTCCAGAAGACGCAGAAGGGCAGGCAGAGGATCGGAAGCAGTCCCACGTACAGGAAGTTCTCCCAGTTTCCCCAGTGGTACTGCGATCCCCAGTAGGCCACGCCGTGCCGGCCGTAGAGGTACGGTGCGAGGAGGGTCAGGTAGTAGAGCGGGTGGAGGGAGTTGAAGAGGTTCTCCGACGACTCCAGCGCGCCCAGCCGGACGATGTTGTTGGCGAGCTCGACTCCGAGGAACACCTTCTGCGCCACCAGGAGGACGCCGACGATGACGATGAAGGCCGAGAACGCCAGGATGAGCGGGCGGTTCACGCGCGCCGTCAGCGCGGCGACCATTGCGGTGAAGCCGAAGACCAGGAACGTGTAATAGACCATCTGGGGATGTCCCGCCGCCACGATGAGCGCGAGGACGACCGCGGCGGCCAGGGCGTGGATCACGCGGCCGTCCCTCAGGAACAGCAGGAAGAAGAGGTACGCGAGCGGGACCCAGGCGAGGTTCACGAGCAGCAGAGGATGGACGAACCGCCCGATGAAGCTGCCGCTGCAGCAGAACACGAGCGAACCGAAGAGCGCGGGAAAGCGGCGCAGCCTCAGCCCCAGCGTCGCCAGGAGGTAGAAGGCGAGGCTCGCCAGCAGGTAGTGGAGCAGAATCGACGCGAGGAAGAAGTAGTAAGCGTGATCGAGGTCCTTCTTCGCGTCGAAGAGGAGCTGGAAGAACATCGTCGGGGGATAGAAGACGCCGGTCTCGAGCGCGGCGAAGGGCAGCGAGCCGGAGAACCAGAAGCGGTTCAGCACCGGGAAGGTCCCGGAGCGGACGCTCTGGTTGATGAAGACCCACCACGGGAAGTAGAGCTCGCTGTGGTCGGCCGAAAAGTACGCGAAGCTGTTCGTGAAGAGCCTGGAGAAGACGAGGGCGAGGAGGACGAAGGTGGCGCCCAGGAGCTCCAGGAAGGGGGAAATCGCGATCAGCCACGGGGCGATTCGCTCGCGAAGTCGCCCCGAAGCGGTTGTCACTTCTTCGACAGATCGATCTGCGCGACGGTGTTGTTCCCCGTGTTCACGACGTACACGGTCTGGGTCTTCGGGTTCAGCGCGATCCCGGTCGGGTCGGCGAACGGCGTGTTCCGGGAGTCGGTGGTCCAGCGCCGGGTCTCCTTGCCCGAACGGTCCAGCACGAACACCGCGTTCTTGAGCGGGTCCGTCGCGAGGAGCGTGTTGCCGGGCCCGACGACGAGATACGGCTCGGAGTTCGGTCCCCACGTGGGGATCGACCAGCGCGCCTTGGGCTTGCCGTTGGCGTCGACGACCTTGAGGCTGTGGTCGTCGGGGTCCGAGACGTAGACCATGCCGTCCGCGGCGACGGCGATCCCGATCGGGGCCCGGAGATCGACGCCCGTCTCGCTCTTTCCGTAGCTGTCCCAGTGCTTGAGCTCGGGGTCGTAACGCATCAGGCGGCGGTTCCCGAGGTCGGTCACCCAGATGGCGCCGTCCGGCGCCACCGCGATGCCGCGCGGCCCGTAGAGGCCCCCGGAGGACGCCTTCCAGTCGCCGGCCAGCGAGAACGCCGTCACGCGGCTGTTCTCGGAGTCCGCCACGTAGACGGTGTCTCCGGAGATCGCCACGCCGTAGAGGTGGCTGAACTTGCGCTGTCCGTTCCCGTCGCCGCCCCAGCCGCCGAGGAAACCTCCGTCCGGATCGAAGACGTGCAGCCGCGAGGTTCCGAAGTCGGCGACCCAGAGACGGCCCTCACCGTCGATCGCGGCGCCGTGCGGCTGCCGCAGGCCCGCATACGGCGCCTGGTTCGGCTCCGCCGTCTTGCGGATCAGCGGCTGCGAACCCCCCGGAAGGTCCGGCTGCTCGACCGCCGAGTTGGTGCTCGCCGCCGCCTCGGGCTTCGCTGCCGCCCGATGGGGCAGATAACGAAGGAGTGCCCACGCCGCGAGCGCAACGACCGCGAGCAGCGCGATCCACACCATCGCCGCGGTTCGAGACGAAGCCGCCCGCGTCTCGGAGGAGCCCGTGTCGTCCGTCATGCACAGCCTCCCGCGTCCGACGAATCCGGTTCGATTCGGTTCTTCGCCGCGCAGTATCGCATCCCGGAGCGTCCGGGACAAGAACGCCGGCGTTGCGCGCATCCGGGAGCGCCGGCGAGAGCACCGGTCGGGGCGCTGGTAAAATGGCGGGCAATGTCGCACAGCGAGTCGGGGCGCCGGCCTTGGCACGTCTCGCGCCCGTTTCCTTCTCGCTTTGGCGGCTATCGCCGTGGCGGCGCCGGCCGCCGGCGTTCCTCGCGTCGGTCTCGCGTCCGAGTCCGAACCTCCGAAGTCCTCCTGTCCCCCCGATGAGCGTTCCCGTCCCGGCCTCGGAGACCGGCGCTCCGAAGAAGCCGGAGAAGATCCCGCGCGCCGATTCCTCGAACTGGTGGTTCGCGGCGGCCCTCGCCTTCTACCTCGCCACGCGCCTGGTCCACCTGAACGACTTCCCCGGATTCTTCTTCTGCGACGAGGCGATCCAGGCGAACACGGCCTCCGATCTGGTCCATCACCACTTCCGCGACGCTCAGGGAGTCCTGCTGCCCTCGTACTTCGCCAACGACGAGCGCCGGGCCATGAGCCTGAACATCTACCTGCTCGTCGCTCCGATCCTCCTCTTCGGAAAGTCGATCGTGGTGACGCGCGGCACCTTCGCCGTCGTGAGCGCTCTCGGCGCCGCCGCGGCCGGCATCGCCCTGCGGGTGTCCGGCGTCGGCCTGTGGTGGGCCGCGCCGTTTTTGCTCGCGGCCATGCCCGTCGACTTCGTGCACTCGCGCTGGGCCATGGAGACCACGCCGGCGTGCTACGCCGGCTTCCTGTGCGCCTACCTGCTCTACCGGCTCCGGTCGCCGCGCTACGTCTTCCTCGCGCTGGCCATGGCGGCGGCCGTCTTCTACAGCTACACGGCGGGACAGGGAATCGTGCTCGTGATGGGGGTCCTCCTGCTCGTGACGGACGCCCGCTATCACTTCCGGCAGCCCCCAGCGCGCCTGGCCGGGGCGATCGCCTTCGCCCTGCTGCTGGCGTTCCCCGCCTGGCGCGAGCACCGCCTGCATCCCGGGACCACGATGCAGCAGCTCACCAAGCTCGGCGCGTATTGGGCGAGGCCGCTGCCGCTGTCGGAGAAGCTCCGCATCTTCGCGCACAACTACGTCACGGGTTTCGAGCCTCGCTACTGGTTCTGGCCCAACGAGGCCGAGATGATGCGTCACCGCGTCGATCACCTCGCGTTCGTCCCGCTTGCGCTCCTGCCCTTCCTCGTCATCGGGATCGTGGCGTGCCTCGTCCGATGCGTGCGGTCGCCGGCGCATCGCGTGATCCTGCTGTCGCCGCTCGGCGTGCCATTCGCCGCCGCGGCGCACGAGCGGCAGATGCTCCGCCTCCTGCCGATGCTCGTTCCGATCGCGTTGCTCGTGCTCGTGGGGATGGAGGAGGTCCGCCGGTTGCTCGCGCGCTGGGTGCCGAACGTCGTGCTCGCGACGGGTCTCGCCGGCGCCCTCGCGGCGGCGACCGTACGGCTCTGCGCGATGAGCTTCACCGGTTCGGCCGCCTGGTTCCCGGAGTACGGCCTCTACGGGATGCAGTGGGGCGCCAAGCAGGTCACAGACGCCGCCCGCGAGGAGCTCGAGAAGGACCCCGACGTCCGCATCCACATCAGCTCGGGCTGGGCGAACAACCCGGAGACCTTCCTGGACTTCTTCTTCCGGCCGCCGCTGCGGTCCCGGGTTCAGCTCGGCGAGCTCGGGCCGTACCTCTCCACGCGGACGGCCCCGCCCGACAACGTGCTCTTCGTGATGACGCCCTCGGAGTACGAGCGCAACAGCCACGATCCGAAGCTCGAGGTCCTGCCGCCGAAGCGCGTCATCCCGTTTCCGAACGGCAAGCCCGGCTTCTACTTCGCGAGGGTCCGCTACTCGCAGCGGGCGGACGCCATCTTCGCGGCCGAGCGGGAGCAGCGCCGGATCCTGAGCGAGGACCGGGTGAAGTCCCCGAACGTCCTCGTGCGCCACTCCCACCTCGACATGGGAAACGTCCCGGACCTCTTCGACGGCGACAAGAACACGCTGATTCGCGGGCTCGAGGACAATCCGTTCATCCTCGAGTTCGTGTTCGATCCGCCCCGGAAGATCTCGCAGCTGGACGTCCGCGTCGGGGAGATGGAGGGCGAGATCCGAATCGAGGTCACGCCGGTCTCCGGGGGCGAGCCCGTGCGACAGACCCGCACGGTGCGCCGGGGAATCGAGAACACGCAGCAGACCTTCCGCCTGGGCGCGGCGCCGCTCGACGTCGCGAAAATCCACATGGAGGTCGGCGAGCCCGGGAAGGGCGAGCCCGACCACCTCGAGATCCGGGAGATCGGCTTCCGCTGACCTACTTCATCAGGTCGGCCAGCCCCCAGGAGAAGAGCTTGCCGGTCTCGCGGTCGGAGACGAGGACCCGGCCGAAGGGGTCGATCGCGATGCCGGTGGGGCGCTTCAGCTCCGGATACTGATAGGAGTGGACCAGGTTGCCCGCCGCGTCGTAGTGCGCGAGGCGGCCCTTCCACGCGTCGGTGACGATCACGCTGTCGCCCGGGGCCACGACCAGGTAGGGCTCCGTGTAGAAGTCCTTCCAGCCGAAGATCCGGACCTGCCGGACGAATTTTCCCTCCGCGTCGAACACCTGCACGCGATGGTTCCCCGTGTCGGCGACGTAGACGTGGCCGGTGCCGTCGGCGGCGAGCCCGACCGGTTCGACGAACTGCCCGGGTTCCCCGCCGGCGGAGCCCCAGCTCGCCGTGACTTTTCCGCCGCCGTCGAGCCGCACGATCCGCTTGTTGCCGGTGTCCGCCACGTAGAGGTTGCCCTGGACCAGGGCCACCGCGCGCGGACCGAAGAAGGTCTTGTCCGGATCGACCCACGGCGGCAGTGGCTCGCCTCCGGGACCGAATCGCGCGATCCGGTGGTTCCACGTGTCGGCGACGTAGACGGTCCCGTCGGGCCCCACGGCGACGCCGCACGGTTCGTTCAACTGGCCCGGGTCCGCTCCCTTCGAGCCGAGGGCGCGCTGGAAGACGCCGTTTCCGTCGAAGATGGAGATCCGGCTGTTCTTGGTGTCGGCGACGTAGACGAATCCCCTCGCGTCGACAGCGACCCCGCGCGGCTCGGCGAGCTGGCCGGGCGCCGCACCGGCGGACCCCCAGGACCGGGCTGCGGGCAGCGCGTCGGCGTCGGCGGGGTAGTCGCGCGAGGTCATGTCCTGGATCTGAAGATTCAGCGGGGCGAGCGGCCCGGTCCCGCTCGCGAGGTCCTTGCGGACGTAGAAGACCGTGTCCTGCGAGCCGATCGGGCTCCAGATCTCGTGGAAGAGCCACCACCGCAGGAACTCCTTGAGCGTCGGGTGGGAGACTCCGGCCTCCGTGCGGGGCTCGGGGAACCACCACGCGCGAATGGGCACGCGCTTGGCGTCGTACTGAGGGGCGAGCTGTTTCTCCAGGCCGCCCTCGGGATCCCAGTCGGCCACGATGATCGGCGTCGACGCGGATTCGATCCGTGTCGCCCAGGCGGTCTGCACGTCGCGCAGGTACCAGGTCAGGGGCCAGCTCGCCTCGCCTCCCGCGGTGATGACCGGCTGGCCCGCGGGAACCCGGTCCTTCGCGCGATTCACCACCTCGAGGGCGCGGATCAGGTCGCGGGAGGTCTGGACGTAGGCGAGCATCTCCGCGTGCTTGGGCTCCCGCTCCACGTCGTGCGCGCCGTAGCGGAAGCACGCGAGGTACATCCCGCCGATGTTGACAAAGAGGAGCAGAGCGACCGCGGCGAGCGCGACGCGCGCCATGGCGCGGCGGCGGTCCTGCCAGAGACGCGCGAAGCCCACCGCCGCGAGGATCGTCAGCGGCAGCAGCGGGTGGACGGTCAGCCAGGGGACCTTCTCGCGCGCCCACGCGTAGATCCCGAGCGAGGCCACGGTCCAGAACGCCATGAACCGAAGGAAGGGCGTGAGGACGCGCTCCGGCGCGGGCCGCAGCGAGCCGATCGCGAGGAACGAGGCGAGCGCGAAGATCGCGATGACCCACACGACGGCGTGTCCCGCAAGCGCGTGGACGAAGACGCGCGCGAGCCCGTAGAGGGTCAGGCTTGGGACCGCCAGCAGGACCGAGCGCAGGAAAGGGTCCTTCTTCCAGGCCTGCCAGGGAAAGGCGAAGAGCGCGGCCAGGGCGATGGCGGTCTCGTAGTAGGCGATCTGCGGGAAGTAGTAGTACCAGGGCCCCGGGATGCGGGCGATGCTGTGCTGGCCCATCCAGTACTTCACGGCCTTGGGGATCGTCGTCCACCAGTCCTCGGGGTGCTTTCCGAAGCCCGTGTACATCGTGACCCAGATGACCAGGAACAGGATGGCGGCCGAGGCGATCGGCACGGCGTGGTCCCAGATCCAGAAGATGGCGGCCCGGAAGGGCGATCGGCTGTTCGGGTCGGCGGCGCCGGATCGGTCTCGCCGGTACAACAGCGTCTCGGAGAACAGGCGCCAGAGCCCGTACGCCACGAAGAGCACGCCGGTCATGTAGGCGTTCTCCTTCGTCGTGCCCGCGAAGGCGAACGCGGCCGCGGAGAGCGAGAGCCACTTGGCGCGGTCCGTCTCGAGAAAGCGCTGGAATGCGAGGATGGTCGCGAGGGTGAACACGAGCGAGTAGAGGTCCTCGCGGATGAATCGGGAAAAGTACGCCATGTGGCCGGAGGTCAGGATCGCCAGCGCGTAGGCGAGCGCCGCGGTGTCGCCGATCCAGCGCCGCAGCGGGATCGCGAAGGCGATCAGGATCAGGCCGAACACCGCCGGCATCAGGCGAGCGGTCGTGTCGGTGGCGCCCAGGACCTTGTAGACGAGCGCGTTCGCGTAGTACAGGAAGGGTCCGTGGTACGCGGGGTCGTAGCGCCAGTCCCCGCCCTTGGCGAGGCTCAGCGACTGGAACGCGTGGATCGACTCGTCGTGGTGCAGCGGCCGGGAGCCGAGGTCCCAGAAGCGCGTGTAGACCGCCGCGAGGAGGATCGCGCCGCACAACACCAGCATCCGGACCTGGGACTGCCGGGTCCGCGCCGGGGTAGAGAGAGCCGGAGTCGGAGCCGGGCTCGGAACCGCAACCTGTACCGGGGCGTCGCTCAAGGTGTCGTCCTCCGTTCGGGGAGCGGAAGCTTCGAGATGGAGCTGTTGCCGGCGTTGACCACGTAGAGGATACGGCGTTTCGGATCCAGTCCGATGCCGGTCGGGTTCTCGAACTTCCGCCCCGTCTCGTCGACCGTCCAGCGCTGCACGACGCGGCCCGCGGTCGGCTCGAGCGCCACCACGGCGGCGCCGCCGGGATCGGTCGCGTAGATCGTGCCGTCCGCGTCGGTGGCGAGCTGCGGCTCGACGTTCTCCCCCCAGCCCGGGAACGCGAAGTGGCCGCGGAACGTGCCATCGCCGTTCAAGACCTGGATGCGGCGGTTGACGGTGTCCGCGACGTAGATCGTGCCGCTCGGCCCGGCTGCGATGCCGACGGGGCTCGAGAACTCGTCCCAGCCCGCCCCCTTGCGGCCGATGAAGCGCGGGTTCTGCAGCTCGGCGTCGTACTCGACGACGCGGTGGTTCCCCGTGTCGGATGCCCAGACCTTGCCGTCGGGGGCGATCGTCACTCCGCGCGGGCCGTAGAGGTCGGTCGCCATGGCGCGCGGGACCCCCGCCGTCGAGAAGGCGAGGATGCGGCCGTTCCAGGTGTCGGCGACGGCGAGCGTCTCGCCGCGGATCGCGACCCCGCACAACTCGCGAAATCCGAACTTCCCGGATCCCTTCCCGCCCCAGCCTCCGAGGAAACCGCCGTCCGGGTCGTAGACCCGCAGGCGCGAGTGGCCGAAGTCCGCGATCCAGATCCTGCCGCGGTCGTCGACGGCCATGCCGCGCGGCTCGCGCAGGCCGTCGAAGGGCGGCTTCGCCTCCGCGGGCTTGTCCAGGATCGAGGGCGGCTCCTCGGGCTCGTCCTGCGGCTGCGCCGCGGCGGCGGCCTCGGGGAGATCCTCCGTCGTGGGCAACAGCACCTCCTGGCTGGGGCCGCCGCCCCCGAAGCCGTAGATCTGCGCCTCCGGATTCTCGTAGACCAGCTGGAAGTCGGTGTTCCCCTTGAACTTCTGGAGCCCGGCCGGGGGGTAGGTCTTCCGTTCGAGCCATCCGACGTAGACGTAGGCGACCCGGTAGCGCCGCAGCAGGGCCTCGGCCCGCGCGACGTCGGGAGTCGAGTAGATCGTCTCCACGGCGCGCTTGCGCGACTCGATCTCGGTCTCCGAGTTGCCGCGCTGCTTGACGTGGTAGTCCCAGCCGATGACCGCCGGAAGCCCGGTGAGCATCGAGATGCGGCCGAAGTCCTGGTAGGAGGGTCCCTGAGCCTCGAGCATCGCGGGCGTGCCCTCGATCGAGCGCCGCATCCACAGGACCGCGCGGTACTCGCCCGGATGCAACGTCTCGAGGTATCGGATCCCGTCGAGCGTCGGCCCGTCGTAGGGCGCGAAGCGGCGGCTCAGGGCGCCGCGCACTCCGGTGACCGTCGTGAAGAGGGCGGCGAGCGCCAGAAGCGCGACGAGCGCGCGGCCGGGCCAGGCCCAGCGATCCCAGGTCCCGCGCCGCTCCCTGCTGCGGAAGACGAGGACGGCCGTCGCCGCCGAGAAGAGCAGCCACGACTCCAGGTAGAGCTTGAAGAACGTGTTCATCCGGTCGTAGATGTAGAAGCGCTGGCAGAAGAGCACGAGGAAGAAGGCGCTGGCGAGGTAGGCGATCGCCAGCCGGTCCTCGGGCAGCTCGGCGAGCGTCACGTACGCCGCCAGGAAGAGGACCGTGGCCGCGGCCAGGAACGCGTCCGGCCACCGCCAGAGCAACGCGGCGAGCGCGGCGATCGCGGCCAGGACCAGGACGACGCGCGATCCTCGCCCGCGTCCCCGGTCTCGGAGGCGGTCCGACGCGGCGGAGAGCCACCAGCCCAATGCGAGGACGAAGAAGAGCCCGAACGCGGTGAACTGGTCGAAGCCGGCGGCGGACGCCTCCGTGTTTCTCGCGATCGCGGGACCGTTTCCGATCCTCACCCACAGGGGCCGCGCGAAAGCGTACGCGGAGACCGCCGCCGCGAGCAGCGCGACCCCGCCGCGCCCGAGGCTCCGCAGGGAGACCCTCGGCGCGGCCAGGGCCGCCGTCAGCGGCACGAGGATCAGGAGCCCCGAGAGCAGGGGCACGTCCCAGACGTTGGTCAGCGCCTGGACGGCCGCCAGGAAGCCCACGAGGCACGCCGCGACGATTCGCCGCGGCGTCGAGGCCGCCGGTTCGGCGTGGAGGCGAACCAGGTTGAGCGCGGCGGCGGCGAACAGCAGGAAGATGGGAATCGCGAGCACGTGCGCGTGGAGGTCCGCGAACGTGAGGCTCCAGAGCGGGTACTCGTTGATCGTGTCGCGGATGACGCGCGAGGTCGCCCAGAAGTAGTCCCAGTCCAGGTGTCGCTTGGCGATCAGCCACTCGCGAAGACCGGAGAGGTTCCCGAGCAGCAGGGTCAACGCGCCTCCCGCGATCCCCGCTCGGAGGGTCCCGCCCCAGTTGCGGGCGAGGCTGAAGGCGCCCTGGAGGATGACGCCGCCGAGCAGACCGAAGGCCAGGTTGAAGGTGAACCGCGTCGAGAGGTGCGTCAGGAAGGTCAGCAGCACGACGATCTCGTGCCCGAAGGTGTAGTAGCCGAGCGGCGCCCCCGCGAGCCAGGGATCCGAGGCCGGCAGCGAGCGCGTTCGGACGAGGATGTTCAGGATCGAGAAGTCCATGGGCTTCTCGCCCCAGTAGATGGCCGGGTTGAGCGCCCGGATCCCGAGGAACAGGAGGAAGCCGGCGGCGAAGACCGCCTCGGAGAGGAGCAACGTACGGCGGTTCTCCCGGAGGAATCGCTTGAAGTCGTGGAGATCGCGCAGAAAGAAGACGGCCGCGGCGATCGCGACGAAGAGGAGGCTCAGGACCGCGGCACGCCTCCCGTTGGGGACCGCGTGCGCCGAGAGCAGCGCGGTCAGAACGTAGGTCGCGACGACGAGCCCCGCGAGCCGCGCGAACCCGAAGCCGCGATCGGCGAGCCGCGGGAACGCGGCCCAGCAGAGCGGCGCGCCGACCAGGCCCACCACCGCCAGCACGAGGTACCAGACAAGGGCGGCGACGAAGGAGCTCCCGATCGCGGTCTCGAGGGCCGGCGGCGACGGAGACGTCTCGCTCGTCGTGCGCCGGTCCGGCCGAACCGGCTCCGTCACGCGCCGCAGCGCGCGGGGCCAGCGCTCCCAGTCGTTCATGGTCGGGGGCGTCTGCGGGATCGCGGCGAGCAGCAGCGCCTTCGCCTTGTCCGGCGAGAAGCGCGGCGACTTGCGGAAGAGCAGCACCCGCGGATGGTCGTAGACCGTGAACTGCTCCTCCGCACGGTCGTCGGGGAAGCGGAGCGGTCCGAGAGACGGATACGAGGTGATGTCCGCCATCCGGTCGAAGCCCAGGCTGCCGTCGAAGAGGGCGCGGTAGTACGCGATCGTCATCGGGAAGACTGCGGGCACGCGCGTGAAGTTCATGTAGGTGCGGCCGCTCGTGACCGCGATCCAGTCCGTGCCCTCCAGCGCCGCCACGACCTCGCCCGCCTTCTTCGGGGAGTCGGGATCGACCAGCGGGAGGCTCGGCCCGGCGTAGCGCGAGGGGTCGTGGTTCGCCTCGCCCATCGGGAGCGGGTCGTCCCAGGACTCGTTCGCGAAGCGCTGGCCCGGCCTCGCGTGCGCGAAGATCCAGCGGGACGCCGCGACGCGTGTCTGGGTGTGGCGGTAGATCGAGGTGAACGCGAGCGCCCAGAGGAAGGTGCCGCCGAGGACGGTCACCGCCGCCGCGCGCGCGAGCCTCGGGAAGGGCGACCGCGTCAGCCATGCCGAGAAGAGGACGCCGGCGAGGACGGCCATGCCGGGATACGCGGGGTAGAAGTAGCGGATCGACTTGACGAGCGAGAGCCCGTGGTAGGCCAGCAGGAAGAGGACGTGGCTGGTGACGGGCAGGAGGTCGAGCTCCCGCCTCCGCACGATCGCGTGGATCGACCAGGCGACCGCCAGGAGGCCGGTCACCCCGAAGAAGATCCCGGCGCCGTAGAAGACGATGTTCTCGATCGGGAAGAGAACGGTCCGGCCCGCCCACTGGACCGCGGGCGGGAATCCGGCGACCGAATGCTGGATCGCGGAGAGGTTCTTCAGGTCGTTGATCCAGCGCGGGTCGAGCCGCAGCGAGAACGCGCTGGGACCCTTGAACGCGTTGGGCAGCGCCACGCGAACGACGGCGGCCGCGGGGATCAGGATCACGGCCAGCCGTGCGGCGGCGCGAAGCGTCGCGGGGACGAAGCCCGCGACGCGCGGCGTCATCGGAACGACGTCCGCGCGCGCCGTCGTCGGCGCGACTCTCGCGCCGTTGCGGTAGGCCGCGACCAGCAGCCCGAGTCCGATCGGCCCGATCAGCGCGAGCGCGGTGATCTTGCACGCGATGGCGAGCCCCAGGGCGACGCCGGTCGCGACGTCGGAGCCCGTGCCGCCCCGGCCCTGCGCGATGCGCACCGCCCCGAGCAGGGCAGCGGCGGTGAAGGTGGTCAGGAACGTGTCGACGGTCCAGAAGTGCGACAGCTGGATTCCGAGCACGCAGAACGCCATGAGCGCCGCCGCGAAGAGCGACGCGCGCCGATGAGCGAAGCGGCGCGTGATGAGGTACACGAGCCATACGGTGATGAGGTCGAACAATCCCGAGAGCGCGCGGCCGACGAGGTAGGCGCCGTCGTAGCCCTTCTTCCCGAGGAGCGCGGAGACGCCCTTCGTGAGCACCATCGGCAGGCTGCCGTACACGAAGGAGCCCTCGTTGTGGTTGTAGGGATTGAGGCTCGAGCGCGAGGAGTCGAAGTACGCGGAGAGGCTCTTCGGGGCGGTGAGCTTCTCCTCCACCATGGAGATGAAGCGTTCGTCGGGATGCAGGTGGTGGCCCTCGTCCCACCGCAGGCCCTGCCACCGAAACACCGCGCCGACGGCCAGCACCGCCAGGAGAATCGCGCGCGCGCGCGCGCGGGAGAGTCGGGTCAGGGGCGCCTCAACTCGCCGCGACGCGGAGTCCCTTGCGGGTGAGGAAGCTCCCGATCTCCTCGCGGTTCTTCTCGATCCACTCGAGCAACCGGTCGACGCCCTCGGCGGGCTCGACGCGAGGCTTCCATCCCAGGTCTCCGGCGACGCGATCGACGTTGCAATAGAAGACGGGCTGGTCGCCCAGGCGCGTGGCCGCCTTCGCGAACGGAATCGGTTTTCCCAGGCGCTTCTCGAGGATCGTGATCAGCTCGCGCAGCGAGAGGCGGCAGCGGGGGCCGCCCCCGACGTTGTAGGCCTTGCCGTTGACGGTCGCGCGGTGCTCGGCCGCGGCGATGTAGAGGTCGACGAGGTCCTCCACCCAGAGCAGATCCCGCACCTGGAGGCCGTCGCCGTAGATCGTGATCGGTAGCCCGAACACCGCGGCGAGGGCGAACCAGGCGACCCAGCCCTGGTCCTCCTCTCCGAACTGGCGGGTCCCGTAGATGCACGACTGGCGCATCGCGACCGTCGGCAGGCCGAAGCTCCGGTGGTAGTCGACGACATACTGGTCGGCCGCACCCTTGGAGCAGCCGTAGGGGGACTCGAAGGAGAGGGGCTCGGCCTCGGAGACGCCGGTCGGGAGGCTGGCGAAGTCCCAGCGCCCGTCGCGGATCGTTTCCCCGCTGCTCAGGTGGCCGTAGACCTTGTTGGTCGACGCATAGATCAGGAGGGGCGCCTTGTCCGGAGCGTCGGCGTACCGGCGCCGGATCTCCTCGAGGAGGCGGAAGGTGCCGAGGGCGTTGATGTCGTGGTCGGTCAGCGGGTCGACGATCGAGGTCGTGACCGCGACCTGGGCGGCCAGGTGGAGGACCACGTCGTACGGGTCGGCGAGGGTCGCCCGAAGCGCCTCGGAATCGCGGACGTCGCCCTCGATGAACCGTATGGGGGAGCCGCCCTGCTCCAGCCATTTCTGGTTGAAGCGGGAGGCGGAGCGGCTGAAATTGTCGAAGACGACGACTTCGTGCCGGAGGCTCCGGAGCTTGTGGGCCGCGTTCGAGCCGATGAAACCGGCTCCGCCGGTGATCAGAAATCGCATTCGTTCTCCCTCGAGTTTTGGTCCGAGGGGCCTCATTCTACAGGAGTTCTCGCCCCAACGCCTTCGCCGTGCCCGGGCGACGCCCGGTCGCCACGCGGTAGAGGGTCTCGTAGTCGGAGAGCGTCTTCTCGAGCGAGAACATCGCGCGGATTTCCGCGCGAGGCCGGACGTAGCGCTCCGGCGAGGAGAGGACTTTCAGGATCTGCCGGGCGAGCCCCGCCGAGTCGCCGATCGGAGCCACCTCGCCCATGCCCGTCATGCGCGTCGGTTGCCGGACCCCCGGCAGATTCGAGGCCACGACCGGCACCCCGCGCAGCATGGCCTCGACCTGGACGAGACCGAAGGATTCGGTCGAGTTGATCGAGGGCAGGACCAGCACGTCCGACATCGTGAAGAGATCGGCGATCGCGTCGGGTTGCACGATGCCCGTCGCGACGACGCCCGAGTCGGGGTCGGCGAGCAGCGGCGCGAGACGCTCCCCGACGGTCTCGCCCGGGACGAGCTTGTTCTCTCCCGCGAGGACGAGCGCCGCATCGGGGAAGCGTTCCCGCACGAGCGCCAGCGCCTCGAGGAGGTAGAAGAGCCCCTTCTCCTCGGCGAACCGGCCCAGGAAGAGCAGGACGGGTCCCCCGCGGACGTGATACCGCTCGCGCACCTGCGCCTCCGTCCGGCCGGTCTCCGGAGGCTCGGTCACCGGCGGAAGGATCCATCGGACCTTGTCGATGCGATCCGAGAGCGCCGGCGTGTGGCGCGCGTAGTCCTCGGTGTACGTCACCGCGCACTCCGCCCGCTCGAGCGCGAAGTTCTGAGACACGCGCGCGTAAATCTCGACCAGGCGGTGGATCAGCCCGGCCGGTGGCTTCAGATCGCAGTGGTAAGTGACGACAATCGGAACGCGGAGGGTCGCGGCGAGAGTCGACAGACCGACGGCGCGGACGAGCGGAGAATGCAGGTGCAGGACGCCGGCGCGGCTGATCTCGGCGGCGGCCTGCGGGATGGCGGTCGGATGGGCGATGAGGGCCTTGCCCAGGCGGCCTCCGACCGGCGCCCGCACGACGCGCACTCCGTTCTCGATCGACTCCTCGGGAAGCTCGGGGAGGTGGCGGTGGGTGAGGACCGAGACCTCGTGTCCGCGCGCGGCAAGGCCCTCCGCGAGGTGCTCGACGTAGAGGGTGAGTCCCGAGACGTTGGGCCGGTAATAGTCCAGCGCCATCAGGATCTTCATTTCGGGCGGTTCACCTTGTACACGGTGGTCGGCCCCAGGTGGAGCGGCTCCAGGAAGGGATAGCTTCCGACGACGTCGTCGGACCTCGGATACGTCCGGCGCTCGAGGTCCCCGACGACGACGTGCGTGACGCCGAATTTCGAGACGGTCTCCCAGGCCTGGCGCGGGTCCCCGGCCGTGTAGAAGTTGCGGACGCGGGCGATCCGCTCCGCGACCTCGCGGTCGTTGTTGCGCCAGAGGCCCTCGTGATTCGCCCAGCCCAGAACCGACGGGATGCCCGTGTGGGTCGCGATGCGTCCGAAGTCCGAGTACGGGTCGCCGGTCGCCTCCATGACGACCGCCCCAGCGGGCACGGCCCGCAGCATCCACGCAACGGTCTCGGCGTCGCCCGGGCTCCGCTTCGCGAACGGCTCGAGCGCGTCAAACGAGAGCGGACCGTCCTTCTGCCGTATGCGCGAGATCGTGGCGTTCAGGGGATACATCACCGAGACGATCACGACGGCGGCGATCACCGCGCGGAAGCCCGTGCGGCGGCGGCCTCCCGCCTCCCACGCGCGCCCTGCGAACACCGCCCCGCCGATCGCGAGGAGCGGCCAGGCCTGGTGGTAGAACTTGAAGATCGTGTTCATCCGCTCGAGGTCGTGGCCGTAGCTGTCCCGGAAGTAGATGAGCTCGCAGCCGCCGATCATCCCCAGCCCGAGCAGGACGAGGAACGCGGCGAAGAGGCCGGAGGGGTCGCCTTCGGGCGTGGATCTGAGCGCGCGCCAGGCCGCGCGGGCGGCGAGCGCGCCGAGGAAGAGCATGATCGCGAGCGCCGTCGCGCCGAGGGCGAACGCGACCAACATCACCCCGGCCCCGGTCAGCGCGAGGAAGAAATCACGCCGCCGTCGGTCCCCCTCGGTGTCCTCCCGAGGGGAGGGCCAGAGGGCGAGCGCGAGGGCCACGAACCAGGTTCCCCAGACTCCGAGGAGCTCGATCCAGCCCGAGTGGAGGTCCGCATGCCCGAGCCCCTGGTCCGCGAGGTGAAAGGAGGCGTAGTACCCGTAGAAGAGCAGGTAGGCCACGACCGCGACCAGGCCGCCGTAGAGGGCCCCCGGGACCGCCTCGCCCAGGCTCGGGAGCCGCCGTCCGTGAACGGTCACGAAGATGCCCGACGCGATCAGCAGGATCACCATCGCGGGGGCGTTCCAGAGGCTCGCCGCCCACGCGGTGCCGGCGACGAGCGCGAGCAGGAGGGGCCTTCCGAGCCGCGCCGCGACGGTCACCCATCCGCGGGAGGGCTCGCCGAGCCCGGTCCCTCGCTCGATGAAGCGGTGCGCCACCGCGAAGGCCGCGACGAAGTACGGGAACGCCAGCAGGTGCGGGTGCAGGTCCGCGTGGAAGAAGGTGAAGAACGGGAACTCGTTGATCGTGTTGCCCGCCGCGATGACGCGCGAGGCGTGCCAGTAGTCGAAGTCGCGGGCGAAGGGGGAGGCCCACGCGTCGAGCGCGCCGACGACGTTGCCGGCGAACACGGTGCCGCCCGCGGCCGCGAGTCCCACCCCCAGGCGGCCCCGCGAGAGCCGGAACCCGAGACACGCGGCGGACACGAACGCGAAGCCCGGGAAGGACGCGACCGAGAGGTTGTAGGCGACCGTCGGACGAACGGAGGGCAGGAGCGGCGGAAGCCCCGAGAGCTTCGCCTGCACGGCGGCGAGGAGGTATCCCCAGTAGTAATAGTTGATGCTCTTGCCGGACATCCAGGGGTCCGCCGGCGGCATTCCTGGGAACCGGGCGAGCGAGTTCAGGAACGCGAGGTCCATGTACTTCTCGGCCCCGTAGACGGCCGGCCCCACGGCGCGGATGATCAGGAAGACGCCCGTCGACGCCCAGAACAGGATCGCGGCGAGCCGCTCCTCGTCGCCCCACCAGGCTTCGCGCGCGGGCGAGCCCTCCGCGCTTCCGCGCCGGACGCGCCAGGACGCGAGCGCGACCAGGGCGAACGCGGCGAGGAGCGTGATCCGCGAGAAGTGAGTCGGGAGCACGTACGACAGGACCCACCCGACGTAGGCGACGATGGCGAGACCGAGGGGCCGCGAGAGCAGGGCGGCATCCCGCCGATCGTCGAAGTAGCGCCGCAGCAGCGGGAGGACGGCGAGCCCCAACACCTCGGTGGTGAAGGCCCATGCCAGAATGTCCCGCAGCATTGGAGGCTAGTGTAACCGGACTTGAGCGATCGCATCCCCTTCCGCGTCCGACCCATGCTCGCCACGCTCGTGGATGAGCCCTTCGATCGTCCGGGCTGGGTCTACGAAGAGAAGTACGACGGCTACCGCATCCTCGCGTACAAGGAAGGAGCACGCGTGACGCTCCTCTCGCGCAACGCGAAGGACCGGACGGCGACGTTTCCCGAGATCGCCCGCGACGTCGCGCGGTTGCGCGCGCGCACCATCCTCCTCGACGGCGAGGTCGTGGCTTTCGACGCGAAGCTCGTCTCCCGCTTCCAGCTCCTCCAGAGGGGAGACGCGCCGCACGTCTTCGCGGTCTTCGACTGCCTCTATCGGGAAGGCGCCGACCTCCGCCGCCGGCCGCTCTCGGAACGGCGCGAGTCTCTCGAGGAGGGGATCGCCGGGGGCGAGCGGCTCCTGCTCTCGCGCCGCCTCGCGAAGGACGGACAGGCGGCCTACCGCGTCGCCCGGCGCAAGGGCTTCGAGGGCATCGTGGCGAAGGACGCGTCCTCGGTCTACGAGGAGCGGCGCAGCGGGCGCTGGCTGAAGGTCAAGGTCCACCAGGAGGACGAGTTCGTGATCGGAGGGATGACCCCGCCGAAGGGAGCGCGCTCGCACATCGGCGCGCTGCTTCTGGGCGCGTACGGCGGAGGGAAGCTGCACTACGTCGGCAAGGTCGGCACGGGGTTCTCCGAGAAGACGCTCGCCGCTCTCTCGAGGCGGTTCTCACCGCTCATGCGCGAGACGCCGCCCTTCGTCGATCCGCCCCGCGAGAAGGGCGCGCGGTGGCTCGCGCCGCGGCTCGTCGCGCAGATCGCGTACCAGGAGTGGACCGCGGACCGGAAGCTGCGGCAGCCCGTCTTCCTCGGACTGCGAGACGACAAGAAGGCGAGCGAGGTTCGGATGCCGGGCGACGAGCGGTAGATGGAAGACGGGAGACGGCACTCCGTCAGCGATTCTTCCGCACGTAGACCGTCTTCTCGACCGCCGCGTGCGTCACTCCGGCCGCGTCCTTGAGCTCCACGGAATAGACGCGATCGACCGACGGCTCCGATTCGAGTCGCCGCCGGATCTCGTCGATCTCGGCCTCCTCCAGCAGAAATCGCGCCGACAGCTTCGAGCGCCCGGGCCTCAGGAAGCGGATCGTCGCGGCCTTGTCCCAGACCGTGTAGCCCGATCCGAGGATGTGGATGAGCATGATCATGTACATCGGGTCGACCGCGCCGTAGAGGCTCCCGCCGAAGATCGTGCCGACGTAGTTCCGGGTGCGCCACGACAGGGGCAGCTCGATGCGGACCTCGCGCCAGTCCGAGGCGATGTAGGCGACCCGGGCGCCGGTGCCGCGGTACGCCGGAAAGACGTTGAACGCCCAGCGCATGCGGCGCGTCGCCCACGATTCCGGCACAAGGGCGATCTTAAGTCCGGCGCGCGGGGCTGTTAAGCTTTCCGAAATGGACGAGCCCGGCTACGTCGGCCTGCTCGCCACCGGCGAGCTGGAGGAGCGCGTCGAGCGGCTCTACGCCCTGCTGTCCGCGTGCACGGTCTGCCCGCGCAACTGCGGCAACGACCGGCTCGCGGGGGTCCTCGCGTCCTGCGCCTCGGCCGAGCGCCCGGTCGTCTCCGCGTACGCGCCGCACTTCGGAGAGGAGCCCACGCTGGCCGGGACGCGGGGCGCGGGCAACGTCTTCTTCGGCAATTGCAATCTGCGCTGCGTCTACTGCCAGAACTACCAGATCTCGCAGGACTATCCGATCCAGAAGCACAACGAGGTGAGCGTCGAGCGGCTGGCCGAGATCGCGCTCGAGCTCCAGGCGCGCGGCTGCCACAACATCGGGTTCGTCTCGCCGACGCACTTCGCTCCCCAGATGGCGAAGGCGGTGCTCCTCGCGGCGCGGGCCGGGCTGCGCCTCCCGATCGTCTACAACACCAACGCCTACGATTCCGTCGAGGTGCTCCGCCTGCTCGAGGGGATCGTCGACGTCTACCTGCCCGACTTCAAGTACGCCGACTCCGCCGCGGGCTCGCTGTACTCGAAGGTGCCGGACTATGCCGAGCGCTCGCGCGAGGCGCTGCTCGAGATGTATCGGCAGAAGGGCGCTCGCCTCGAGATCGGCGAAGACGGGCTCCTGAAGAGCGGGCTGCTCGTCCGCGTGCTCGTGCTGCCCAACGGCGTCGCCGGCGTCGCCGAGTCGTTGTCCTGGATCGCCGAGACGCTCTCGCCCCGGGTCGCGATCTCGCTGATGGCGCAGTACTACCCGATCCACCGCGCGCTCGCGGGCGACAAGTACGCCGCGCTCAACCGCTCGATCACCGCCGAGGAATGGGCGCAGGCGCTGGCCGCCCTGGAGTTCAACGGAATGGATAACGGTTTCCAGCAGGAGCTCGAGACCGCTAACAAGTATTACCGCCCGGACTTTCGCGACCGGGCGACACCCTTCAAGGACATCCGGGACTTTCCGTCGTAGCGAGGAGCCGGCGACCGGGCGCCGTTCGCGGTTTTCTCGCGCGGCGCGTCGTCCCGCTGCCCGCCCCGTCTTCCGCTCGCGAAGCGACGTCTCCGTCTTCTTCTTCTTCCCCCAGGACTCTCGACACGGCGGGGCGCCGCGTGCCACACTAGTCCTCAGGCGGGAAGTCGAGGAATCGCGTGGGGGCCGGGGATCAGTTCCCCGGCCCGGTTTTTCTGGTCAGCGCGAGCGTCTCGCACGCATTGATCACCGCGCCGCGATAATCGTCGGACACCGTGAAGCGGGCCGACGCGAGCGCGACGGTGCTCGAACCGCGAAGCTCGACGCGGTACTCGCCCGCTCCCGCGAAGACCCGGCCGGCGGAGACCGTCTGGCGGATCTCCTGCGGCGCGTCGGAGGCGGGGATCGTCAGCAGCGTGCGAACCTGCCTGTCGGGCCCGATCGCGACGATCGATCCGCCGGGGGCGGGGAGCCTCGGGACGTGACCGACCAGCGTCACGCTCGCGACGCTGTCGCGCAGCTGCCAGCGCGCCTCGCGGGACTGGCCCGCCGCGACGTAGACCCAGATCTCCGGCACTGCGTGCGCCTCGCCGGGGCGCCGGGGCTCTCCGATCGGTACGCGCACGGGCAGCCGGACCGCGGTCGGATTGTTTTCGAAGGTCCCGGGGCTGAAACGCCCGCGCTTGAGCGTCTCCTCCGCGAAGGGCGCGAGGATGCCGTACTCCGCGGTCCGCATGGAAGCCTCTCGCACGGTCCCGTCGGAGGTCACGACGAGCTCGGCCGGAAGCTCCGCCGAGAGCCGGGCCGCCGCGAACGTCGGCGGCACTTCGAGCGGAACGACGCGGACCGCAGCCGGCGGATGCAGGCCCATGCAGGGCCGTCCTTCGGACGCTGAGACAGTCGAGGGCGTCGAGCTCGCGCAGGCGAGAAGGAGTCCGAGCGCGGCTACGAGAGCGGCCAGGATCCCGGCTCGCACCCCGTCCGGCGTCATCGCCGGGGCCCGGGCGTGGGCATGACGAAGTGAAAGTGCTCGGGGTCGTTCGCGAGCCAGAACTGCCCGGATCCGGCGAACCCGTTGTCCACCGTGAACCGCAGCATCCAGACCCCCTCCTCCCAGTCGGCGCCCACGCGCGCGACCACGGGGACCTTCACCTCCTTGGCGCCGGCGGGAGCCGCGACCGGGGGCTGGAAGATCGCCACGTGACGCCCGCTCGGGGAGACCGCCTCGACCTTCAGCGAGAGCGTCCGGGCGTTGACGTTGGGCGGGAGATCGAGCTGGGCCTCGGCGCGAAGCGACTTGTCCTTGCCGCGGCGGATGGGAAAGCCCTCCGGCGCCGTTGCCTTGCCCGACTCGTCGGCCGGGAAGATGGCGAGGTCGCCAAGGATCGGGGCGGGGATGATCCCCCGATGCTCGCCCTCCAGCCGGAAGCGGACGCCGACGTTCGCGAAGATCTCGACCGGCTTCCCGTCGCGGGTCGCCGGACGGAACTGCCAGGCGCGGACCGCCTCGGCGGCAGGTTTGACGAAGCCCTGATCCGTGGCGGCCAGGACGCGCAGGTCGGCGAGCCTTCCCTGGGCGTCGATGCGCCCCGTCAGCAGAACGTTGCCCTGGCGTTGCTGCTTCAGGAGGTCGTCCGGATAGACCGGCGCCTGATAGTGGGTGCGTTCGGCGCCGCGGTCCTCGCCGCGCAGGGAAGGGGCTCCTGCGAGGAAGACGAGGACGACGCCCAGGCCGATCCCGAGGCGAAACGCCGCGCGGGCCGTTCTCAAGCGGGCGGGCCCTCGGCCGTGCGCTCCGTCGCCGCAGCCGCAGCCGTCGCGGCCACAGCATCCGGGACGGAGTCGAAGGCCCGCCGGGCGTGATACGAGGAACGCACCAGCGGTCCCGCTTCGACGCGGGAGAAGCCCATGGCCTCGCCGGCGGCGCGTAGGCGCTCGAACTCCTCGGGCGTGTAGTAGCGCTCGACGGGAAGCCGGCGCGCGTGGGGCTGGAGGTACTGGCCGAGCGTCGCGATGTCGCAGCCGGATTCGCGCAGGTCGCGAAGCGTGGAGAGGAGCTCGTCCCAATCCTCGCCCAGACCGACCATGAGACCCGACTTGGTCCGCATCGGCAGGCCCTCGCGGCGCCGGCGAGCGTCCGCTCGGGCGAGCAGCTCGAGCGACTGGGCGTAGCGCGCGTCGGGGCGCACGCGCCGGTAGAGCCGCGGCACCGTCTCGGTGTTGTGGTTGAGGATCTCGGGCGCCTCGTCGATCACCGCGTCGAGCGCGTCCCAGTTGCCCTGGAAGTCGGGGATGAGCACCTCGACGGTCATTCCCGGATTGCGCAGGCGGAGAGCCCGGATCGTCCCGGCGAACTGGCCGGCGCCGCCATCGGGAAGGTCGTCCCGATTGACGGACGTCACGACCGCGTGCGCGAGGCCGAGCTCCCGGGCGGCCTCGGCGACGCGCCCCGGCTCGTCGGGGTCGACGGCTCCGGGACGGCCCTTGCCGACCGCGCAGAACCCGCAGTGTCGCGTGCAGATGTCTCCCAGCAGCATGAACGTCGCGGTGCGCTCGCGCGCCCAGCACTCGTGGATGTTGGGGCAGCGCGCCTCCTCGCACACGGTCACGAGGGAGAGCCGCCGCATCAGGGCGCGGACCTCCTCGTACTCGCCCGTCGTGTTGGCCCGGACCTTGAGCCACTCGGGCCGCTCGAGGCGCGACACCGCGGGGCGCACCGGCAATTCGCTTCCCACGACGCGATTATCCCTCAGGCGCCCGGAAGACGACGTCGCGGCCGAAGACGCTCGCGAAGTGCGGGAGCATCCGGCGAGCGAGCGCGAGCGCGTCCAGGGCCGGCGCGGTGCCGGTCTCGCGCGCGATCGAGGTGACGCCTCCGTCCGTGATCCCGCACGGGACGATGCCGGCGAAGGCCGCGAGGGGCTCGTCGGTGACGTTGAGTGCGAAGCCGTGCGTCGTGACCCAGCGGGCGACGTGGATTCCGATCGCCGCGATCTTCGCGTTGCCGACCCAGACCGAGGTGACGCGCTCGCGGCGCTCCGAGCGCGCGCTCGCGACGCCGAGCTCGGCGAGGGTGCGGATCAGGACCTCCTCCAGGTCGTGGACGTACCGCTTCACGTCGCGTCGCCCGGGCTCGAGCCGGAGGATCGGATAGCCCACCAGCTGGCCGGGGCCGTGGTACGTGACCCTTCCACCGCGGTCGGACTCGCGGAGCGCGATCGCGAGCTCCTCGAGCCGCTCCGCGGGCCAGAGGACGTCGTCCCGGGACGCGTTGCGGCCCAGCGTGTAGACCGGATCGTGCTCGAGGAGAAGCAGGCTCTCGTCCCCGCCGGACAGAGCGCGCGCGGCGGCCTCGCGCTGCAGCGTCAGGCCGCGGTCGTACGACACGCGTCCCAGCCACCGGGCGTCGAGGCGCGGGCCGAGGGTACGGGTGAGGGTGCGGCTCGTCGCGGCGGCTTCCATCGGGTCGAGTCTAGCCCGCTTCCCTCGGCGGCTTCAGTGGCCCAGGAGCAGGGTGTCCTGGCCGGTGACCGGGGTGCCGCCTGGGTAGTAGCCGGGCCGCAGCCACTGCACGCGCAGCCCCGCCTGCTCGACCAGGGCCTCGAACGCGTCGCGCGAATAGGCGACCGCCGCCGTCGGCCGAAGGCGGGACTTGAAGCGTACCGGGCTCCCTCGAGCCGCAGTCGAGTCCGTGTCCTCGTAAGGGAACTCCCGGCGAACGCCGTACATCGCGGGATCGGACGGGTCGAACAGGAAGGCGGTGACGAGGGCGGGGCTGCCGGGCCGGAGCGAGCGCCGGATCTCGCGCAGGTAGTGCGCGGCGTCGTCGCGCGTCAGGTGCGTGAAGAGCGACTTCGCGAGGACGAGCGTCGCGCCGCCGTCCTCGACCGGGAAGCGGTAGCCGGTGGCCGGAGCGCCGCGGGAGGAGCCGTAAGGGGAGGCCACCGCCGCGATCTCGAAGCGCAGGCGCGGGTCCGATGCGAAGCGCCGGCGGCACCAGCGGATCGAGGGGGCGTGGACGTCGAACCCGACGTATCGCCCCGTCTCGCCGAGGCGTCCGGCGAGCGCCGCGGCCATCGCGCCGGCGCCGCAGCCGGCGTCGAGGACGGTGCCCGGCTCCGGAGGCGGCAGGAGACCGAGCTCCTCGAGGAGTCCGACCATCCCCGCCGCGGAGCGCTCGAAGTCGCGCACGGGCCCGGTGTGCCGCCGCAGCCACAGGGGCGGCAGACCCGCGCGGCCGTCTCCACGAGCCCTTCGCCAGAGCCAGTCGAACGGACCCGCGAGTCGGAGCGCCGCCGTGCGGGCCCAGCGGAGCGGCTCCGGATTCATCGACGAAGCGTCCCGCGGCCGATCCCGAAGACGCCGTAGAGGATCAGGATCGGGTCCCAGTAGGCGACGCGGTATCTCCAGACCACCTGCAGCAGAACGTGCACGGCCATGCTGATCGCGAGGACGGCGACGGCGACGGCGGCGACGCCCGGGCGCGGCGGGAGCCGGAGGCCCCGCGCGGCGGCTGCATAGAGGACGAGCGAGTAGATCCCGATCCCGACCACCACCGCGGGCGGCCAGTACCAGGGCGTCGGATAGGGCCGCACCCACTGCCATGCCTTGAGCGCGAGGAGGCGCAGGCCCCCCGCGGGATCCTGCCGCGCCTCCGCCAGAGCCATGTGCGCGAAGGCCGAGGATCGGCGAGCCGGCGAGAGCGGGCCGTCCTTCTCGATCGAGGCCAGGCGCGCCCGGAGGTCGCGGTCGAACCGCTCGAGCCAGTCCGCATACTCCCGGCGGCTGCGCAGCTGGTAGAAGCTGCGCGTCCACGACGAGTTGCCGGCATAGAGACTCACGCCGCCCGCGTCGCTGACGGGGATGAATTCGTGGTACCGCCGCGCGTTGCGCAGCGTCCAGGGCGCGAGCGCGAGGAGGAAGCCGAGGAGCGCGCAGGCTCCCACGCGCCATCCGGCGCCTCGCGGGAGTCGGCGATCCAGGGCCGGCGCCGCGAGCAGCGGGGCCAGCGTGAGGGCGGACGGGCGCGTCAGCGCCGCGAGCCCGAGCAGCGCTCCGGCCGCGAGCGCGATCGGCGGCGAGGCGCGGTCGGCGGCTCGCAGCAGAAGCAGTCCGGCGAGCAGCAGGAAGACCAGGAAGATCGGCTCGCTCTGGACGTCGGTCGAGAGCAGGACGAAGCTCGGGTGGATCGCGGCGAGCCCGCCGGTGGCGAGCGCGATGTCCCGCCGCCGGAAGATCCGCGCGGACAGCATCGCGAGAAGCAGCGCCGCCACGGAGCCGAGGACGCCGTTCGAGACCTTCGCGGCGGGCACGCGGTCGACGCGTCCGCCGGTCACCGCGGAGAGGAGTAGCGGATACGCCGGCGGCCGGAAGAAGTAGGGATCGGTCCGATCCGGATACCGGCCGGCGCGCGCGAGCTCGGCCGCCGCCGAGAGGTAGCGGTCGGCGTCCCCGAAGCGAGGCGTGGAGAACCCGACGACGGCCGTCGCGACGAGGCGGACACCGAGGGCGAGCAGAAGGAGACCGAGGCCGGCTCTCCAGCCGATTCGCGGCGTCTCCTCCGCGTCGGTCGTCATGCGGCCCTCGAAGGAGCCCTCGGCGGCGCCCGGAATCCCGCGAGCGACGCCGCGCCGGCGACGCCGTAGAGGAGCAGCACGGGGTCCCAGTACGCGGCCCGGTATCGCCAGCTCGTTTCGAGCGCGAGGTGGAAGAGCAGCGTGACGGCGAGGAAGACGAGGACGAAGAGTCGGACGCCCGGCCGCGAGGCGCGCGCGAGTCCGACGGCCGCGGCAGCATAGAGCGCCGTGAAATAGGCGCCGCCCGCGACGACGAGGGCGGGGGGCCAGAATCTCGGATCGGGGTAGGGACGGAGCCAGTCCCACGCCTTCCACGCGAGGAGCCGGAGGGTGCCGCGCGGGTCCGCCGCGCGTTGCTCCAGGGCCGCGCGGAACAGGGCGCGGGAGAGCCGGCCCGGCGAGGCCCGGACCTCGGGGGGCAGGGCGGCGATGCGCGCCTCCCGCTCGCGCTCGAAGGCGTCCGTCGCCGCCTGCAGCTCCTCGCGGCTCCGCGCCCGCGCCATCGCCAGCGCGGGTTCGGCGTTCCTTCCGTAGAAGACGTATCCCGCTCCGTCGTTGACCAGGATCGCCTCGTGGAACACGAGTGCGTTGCGCAGCGTCCAGGGGGCCAGCGTCAGCGCGAACCCCAGCAGGGCGGATCCCGCGAGGTGGGTCCCGACCCGGCGCGGGAAGCGGCCATCCCAAAGCGGAGCGAGGAGCAGCGGGATGAGAACGAGAGCGGAGGAGCGTGTCAGCGCCGCGAGCGCGAGGAGCGCTCCGGCGAGCAGGGCGAAGTTCGACGAGGGACGGTCGCCCGCGACGAGCAGGAGGTAGCCGGCGCACAGCAGCAGGACGAGAAAGAGCGGCTCCGTCTGGAGGTCGGACGAGGCCAGGACGAACGTCGGATGCACGGCGGCGACGGCACCGGTGACGAGCGCGACGCCGCGCCGACGAAAGATGCGGGCGGACAGCGCGGCGAGCAGGGGAGCCGCGAGCGCGCCGAGCAGCGCATTCGCGAGGCGGGCGGCCGCGATGCGGTCGGGATGGTCCAGCGTCGCCGCGACGAGGAAGACCGGATACCCGGGTGGCCGGAAGAGATGGGGATCGGTCCGCAGCGGGTACCGGCCGGTCTCCGCGAGGGACCGCGCCGCGAGGAGATAGGCCGGCGCATCGGCGAACCGCGTGGTCGAGACCCCGCTCCAGAGGACGGCGGCGACGCGGACCGCCAGAGCGAGCGCGAAGAGCGCGAGCCCGGCGCGCCCGAGGCGAGGGATCGGAGGAGTCGCGGCGTTCAGGCGAGACTCCTTCCGGTCGCCCGCCCGGCGAGCCACCGGCCGGCCGCCGGCACGGAGTAGAGCAGCAGGATGGGATCCCAGTACGGCACGCGGTAGCGCCAGAGGACCAGGATCGCGAGGTGCACGGCCATGGAGATCGCGAGCACGGCGAGCGAGAACCAGACCGTGCCTCGACGCACGGCGGTCGCCATCCCGGCGGCGGCCGCGGCATAGAGCGCGAGGTAGAAGAGCGTCGCCGAGAGCACGATCGGCCAGCCCCAGAACGGAGTCGGATAGGGCCGCAGCCAGTGCCAGATCTTGCGGGCGAGGAGGAGGCGCGTCCCGGCGGGATCCGCCCGGCGGTCCTCGAGGGCGGCCAGGATCAGCGCCCACGACCGGCGGGAGGGCGAGCGGAACGCCTCCGTGCCGGGCACGATGCCCAGCGCGGCGAGGCGCGCGACGCGGTCCGCGTGCATCGCGGCGTTCATCGGCGCGACGTCGCGGCGGTCCTCGAGCGCGTAGATCCGGTTGGCCCAGACGGAGTTGCCGTCGAAGAAGGTCGCGCCGAGGCCGTCGCTGACGGGAAGGAGCTCGCCGAAGTGGAGCGCGTTGCGGATCGTCCACGGAGCGAGAGCTGCGGCGAAACCGGCTGCGGCGGCGAGCGCGAGGCGCCTCCGCGCGCGCGGCGGGGAGCGGCGATCGGCAAGAGGCGCGAGCAGCAGCGGCGCGAGCGCGAGAGCGGAGGGCCGTGTCAACGCCGCCGCGGCGAGGCAGCCGCCGGCGGCGAGCGCCAGTCCGACCGCGGAACGGTCGGCGACACCCAGCCAGGCCGAGCGCCGGTCGGCGGCTCCGAGTCCGGCCGCGGAACGGTCGGCCGCCGCAAGGAGAAGCGCCGCCGCCGCGAGCAGCAGCGGTAGGAAGAGCGACTCGCTCTGGACGTCGCTCGAGAAGAGCACGAAGCTCGGCAGCAGGGCCCCGGCGATTCCGGTGGCGAGCGCGATCCGCCGGGAGCCGAAGAGCGCCAGGGAGATCCACGCGAGCAGCGGCGCGGCCGCGGCGCCCGCGGCGGCCGAGGCGATCTTGTCGCGCGCGATGCTCTCGGGGTGGCCGAGCGTCGCGGCCGCCAGGTAGAAGGGATAGCCCGGGGCCTCGAAGAAGAAGTACGTCGTGCGATCGGGATAGGCGCCTGTGCTCGCGATCGACCGCGCGCCGCTGACGAAAGCGTCCCAGTCCCCGAAGCGCGGCGTCGCGAGGCCCGCGGCGGAAGCCGCGGCGAGGCGCACGAGGAACCCGAGCAAGAACAGCGATCCGAGCAGGCGAGACGAGAGGGGCAGGGACGCGGGCGCGTCAGCCGAGATCGAACTCTCCCTTCTCCAGCGTCTTCTTGACGCTCGCCATGAACCGGTCCGCCTCGGCGCCGTCGATGAGGCGGTGGTCGAAGGACAGCGCGAGGTAGCCGACCGTGCGGATGCCGAGCGCGTCCTGGCCGTGCTCGTCCTCCACGACGACCGGCCGCTTCTCGATGGTTCCCACGCCGAGGATCGCCACCTGGGGCTGCGGAATGATCGGCGTGCCGAAGAGCGAGCCGAAGACGCCCGGGTTCGTGACGGTGAACGTCCCTCCCTGGATCTCCTCGGGCTTCAGCCGCTTGGTGCGCGCCCGCTCCGCGAGGTCCTGCGACGCCCTCGCCAGGCCCAGGATCGACTTCTCGTCGGCGCTCTTGATGACCGGCACGATCAGGCCCCAGTCGAGGGCGACCGCCATGCCGAGGTGGATGTCCTTGTGGAAGACGATGTTGTCCCCGTCGATCGACGCGTTGACCTGCGGGAACTCGCGCAGCGCCTGGATGCAGGAACGGAAGATGAACGGCAGATAGGTCAGCTTGACGCCGGTCTTCGCGAGGAAGTCGTCCTTGTGCTTCGCCCGGAGCTTCGCGATGTTGGAGTAGTCGACGTGGAAGACCGTCGTCACGTGCGCCGAGGTGCGCTTCGACAGGATCATGTTCTCGGCGGTGATCCGGCGGATCTTCGTCATCGCGACGACCTCGTCGCGATCGGTGACGGAGATCGCGGGGCGCGGCGCCGGCGCCTCGGCGGGCTCGGCGCGGCCGACCTGGGGTGCCTGGGCGGGGGCCGCCGCCTGGCGAGCCGCGCCCGAACCGGAGGCCGCGGCCGCGACCTTGCGGTTCTCGAGGTGCGAGAGGATGTCGTTCTTCGTGACGCGGTTGTGAATCCCGGTTCCCTCGACCTCGCCGATCTCGATCGCGTGCTCCTGGGCGATCTTGCGGACGAGCGGAGACGACCGCCGCTTGATGCGCTCCTCGATCGACTCGACGGTCCCGCCCGCGCCGCCGCCGGAAGGGGTAGAGGGAGAGGGAGCCGAGGGGGACGAGGGCGCCGCGGACGCCGGCTGAGCCGGGCGCGCGGGCGCGGGAGGCGCAGGAGCCGGGCCGTCGATTGGCGCCGGGGTGGTCGGCTTGGACTCGGAAGGCGGCGCCGGCGCGGGAGCCTGCGCGGCGGCGGGCTTCGGAGCGGGCGGCGTCTGCGGTGGTGGTGCGGCCGCAGGAGCCGGAGGAGCAGCAGCGGCCTGAGCGGGCTGGGCCGTCGCGGCGCCGGCAGCCGGCTGCTCGCCCGCCTCGCCGATGACCGCGACCACCGTGTTGATCGCGACCGTCTGTCCCTCGTTGACTTTGATCTCGAGAAGGGTGCCGGCGACCGGCGACGGGATCTCGGCATCGACCTTGTCGGTGGAGATCTCGAAGATCGGCTCGTCTCGCTTGATCGTGTCCCCGACCTTCTTGAGCCACTTCGTGATGGTGCCCTCGGCGATCGATTCGCCCATCTGCGGCATGATGACCTGGGTCGACATGGGTTCCTTCTCCTCGCCAGCCAATGCGGGCCGGGGTCGTTCCCGCCCGTCCTGACACTCGACGGCCGAACGGCCGCCCCACCTCGCGGACGGCCCCGAGGCCGTCCCGGCATTCGACTGAAGAATAACATCCGTTCGCCGGACCGAGGACGCGCGGCGCGTACACTCGTCGCGTGAATGCGCGAGGCCGAATGCGGTGGGCGACGCGCGCCACCGCCTTCATCGTGGCCGCCCCGCTCGCGCTCGTCTTCCTCGCGATCGCCTGCGGCGGCATGCCGCCTCCTCCGCCGGCCTTCTACACGCCGGAGGCCCGTCCCGGCGGAGAGCCGGGAGCGATCGTCCGTTCCGAGCAGATGAAGGGGTCGCCTCCGGGGTCCAAGGCGTGGAGGGTCCTCTACGCTTCGACGGGTCTTCACGGCGAGCGCGTCGAGGTCTCGGGCGTGATCATCGCGCCCGATCTGCCGCCGCCGCAGGGAGGCCGGCCGGTGGTCGCGTGGGCGCACCCTACGACCGGCATCTCCGACCACTGCGCGCCGTCGACCAACCCCGAGTTCTTCGACACGATTCCCCACCTGCCCGCCCTGGTCTCGCTCGACTACGTCGTGGCAGCCACCGACTACGAGGGCCTCGGTACCCCGGGGCCGCATCCGTATCTGGTGGGCGCAAGCGAGGGCCGGTCGGTTCTGGACTCTGTACGCGCCGCGGCGCAACTGAAGGGGACCGGCGCGGGCCCGCGCTTCATCCCGTGGGGCCACTCGCAGGGCGGGCATGCCGCGCTCTTCGCGGGCCAGCTCGCCCGCCGCTACGCGCCGGAGCTCGCCCTCGTCGGCGTCGCGGCGATCGCGCCGCCGACCGACCTGCGCCAGCTGCTGCAGGACGACTTCTCCGAGCGCGTCGGAAAGATCCTGACGGCCTACGCCCTCTGGTCGTGGGCGGAGGTCTACGGCGCGCCGCTGGGGGCGGCCGTTCCGCCGTCGGCGATCCCGGGCATCGAGAAGGTCGCCCGGGACTGCATCGAGACCGAGAACGAGGGCTACCGCGTCGGCCTCGACTCGTTCGCGATGGGCGGATCGTTCCTCGTTCGCGGCGCACTCGACGAGGAGCCGTGGAAGCGCCTGCTCGAGGAGAACCGGCCTGGCGCCGAGCGCATCGGCGCGCCGATCTACGTCGCGCAGGGAACCGAAGACCCGGTGGTGCGGCCGCCCGTGACCGCCGACTTCGTCCGCGGCCTGTGCGGACGCGGCGAGGTCGTCCGGTACGAGGAGCTCCCGGGCGCCGCGCACATGCGGGCGGCGCGGATCTCGGCGACGAGCGCGATCCAGTGGATGCGGGATCGCTTCGACGGAAGGACGGCGCCGAGCACCTGCTCGCCGCCGAGCCCCTGAGGCGTCAGGCCTTCGGCTTCGGGGTCACGGGCGCCGGCGGCGTCGGCCCCGCCGGCGCCGGCCCCGTCGGCTCCGCGGGCCTCACGAAGAGGCCGGGATCGACACCCGGATTGATCTTGATCTCTTCGAGCACGACCGCCTGGTCGGGCTCGTTCTCGGTCTTCACCTGGATCTTGTAGGGCAGGGTGACGCCGTCCGCCGTCTTGAAATCGGAGAAATCGGAGACGATGTGCACGGACTTCCCGGCCGGCGAGATCGAGTCGTGCGACGAGCGGAGGATGCGGCCGCTCGCCGGGTCCACGAACCAGCGCACGGAGACCCCGCCGTAGGAGACGTCCAGGGCGCGGGTCTGAACGTCGCCGACCGTCTCCTCGCCGCCCCCCAGGGCGAGCTTGAACTTCGGGTCGTCGGCGTTCTGTACGAGGAAGAAGGCGGTGCGCGTCACCTGCCGCAGCAGCTCGTCGCGCATCGGGGTGGGAAGGTCCTTCGGTCCCTTGTCCGTCAGGATGTAGGCGCTGGCAGGCGTTGCGATCATCGCGAAGCGTCCATAGGGACCGTCGACCTGCTGCGCGAGACGATCCGGGAAGACCATCGTCGTCTCCATCGACATGTTCAACTCGCCCGACTCGGTCTTCGCGGAGACCTGCCCGCGGGTGCGGACGTCCCGGACGGCGGCGATCTTCTCCTTGCCGCCGAGGGCCGCGACGGCCTTGTCGAACAGGGTCCGGGCCTCCGCCTGGGACGCGCCTGAGGACGCGGCGGAGGAAGAGGAAGGCGAGGAAGCCGGAGTCGGCGCCGGAGGCGTGGGACCCGGGGCGGCGAGGGCCGTCGCGCCAAGAGACGCGCTGAAACATCCCGCGCTGAGAGCGGCCGCGATTCCTGAGAGGGTCAATCGCATTCTTCCTCCGGGCGGGCGAGCATAACCGAAGTAGCATCCCGCCCGTGCCGCGCCCGAGCAGCGTCTTCCTGAAACGGCTCGAGGCGGCCCGGCATCTGCGGCCGGGCGTGCCCGCCGTCCTGCGTCTGCTTCGGACGGCGTCTCGGCTCGAGTTCCGGGATCCGGAAGACCTGATCCGCCTCCACGAGGCCCTGCTCTTCCTGCGCGCCTACCCGCACGACGCGCGCGTCCTACGCGCGTCCGAGCGGCTTCTGCGGGACTTCGCGCGGCGCGTCGCCCGCCTGCGGGACTCCGACTCCGAATTCGACCTCGACGCGTTCGACGCGCTCGAGGTCGCGGGCGTGGCCGGGACCGTCGTGTCCACGGACTTCTCGTTCGACCTCGTGCGGCGCCTGCTGCCGCGGCATCCCCGCGAGCTCTCGATCGACTGGGACGCGTGCAACGCCGAGGACCGGATGCGCGCGACGTGGCCCGCCTTCGTGCCTCTCCTCGAGGAGGAGGCGCTGGCCGACGCGAACGTGCCGTACAGGGAGTGGCTCGCGGCGGCGGCGGGGCGGGAGGAGAACGACGCCGCGTGGATCGTCCCCCGCTACGAGGCCCTGCCCGGCACGGACGACGACCGAGCCGAACGCTGGGACTCGCTGGGCGCGCCCGTCGCGTGGGACCTGGCGCGCTCGCGGTCCTCGCGCACGCGCATGCGCCGGCCCGGCCCGTCTCCGTTCTTCCACGGCGGCCCTCTGCTGCCGCGCCGCGAGGTCTCCCTCGACGCGATCGTGGGCGGCCCTCCGCTCGCGCTCAGGCGGCTCTCGCGGCGCGAGGGCGAGCGCGTCTGCGACATGGTGCGCGACGCGACCGCGGTCCGTTACCGCGAGTTCTACACGTTCACGTACGCCGATCCGGCGAGCGTGGTGTCGGCGCGCCCCGGGAGGGGCGTGGAGCTGTTCCTCCTCGGCGTGACGCCCGATCGCCGGCTGCCGCTGCGCGCCGCATACGGCGGCTTCGTGGTGAAGAACGGAGTGCCGGTCGGCTACATCGAGGGACTCGCGTTCCTCGAACGGCTAGAGATCGGCTTCAACGTCTATTACACCTTCCGGGAGGGCGAGTCGGCCTGGATCTACGCTCAGGTGCTCCGTCTCCACCGCGACGCGCTCGGCGTGACCTCCTTCTCGATCGATCCCTACCAGCTGGGCTTCCAGAACGAGGAGGCGATCAGCTCCGGCGCCTTCTGGTTCTACCGCAAGCTGGGCTTCCGACCGACCGACGCCTCGGTGGCACGCGGTGTCGCACGAGAGGAGTCGCGCATCGCGCGCGACCCCGCGTACCGCTCGTCGCCCGCGGCGCTGCGGCGTCTCGTCACGCACAACGTGCTCTACGAGGCTCCCGGCGGCCTCCACCCCCGGGGCGAGTGGGACCGGTTCCACGTCCGCGAGATCGGGCTGGCCGTGAACCGCCGCATGCGCCGCGAGTTCGGGGGTTCGGCCGCGCGCCTGCGCACCGTCTCGGAGGGCCGGGTCGCCGCGGCGCTCGGCATGGCGATCCCCCGAGAGCAGGTCGCGCGGCGCGCGTTCTCCGAGCTCGCCCTCGTGCTCGATCTGATCCCGGACCTCGAGCGCTGGAGTGCGGCGGAGCGCCGGGCCGCGGCGGCGGTCGTCCGTGCGAAGGCGGGGCCCTTGGAGCGCGCCTACCTGCGGGGGCTCCAGCGGCATGCGCGCCTGCGCCGCGCGCTCATCCGTCTCGGGACTCGCGCTTGACCCCGGAGCGCCGGGGGTTGCGCGCTGCGACGATCTGCGCCAGCACCGACAGCGCGATCTCCTCGGGGGACCGGCCGCCGAGGTCGAGCCCGATGGGCGCGTAGAGGCGCGCGAGCGCCTCCTCGGGCAGGCCCGCCTCCCGGAGGCGGGCGCGGCGCTTCTCCTGCGTCCGGCTGCTCCCGAGGGCCCCGACGTAGAACGCCGAGCCGCGCAGCGCCGTCATCAGCGCGGGATCGTCGAGCTTGGGATCGTGCGCGAGCACGGCGACCGCCGTGGATGCGTCGGGGCGGATCTCCGCGAGGGCGGCGTCCGGCCACTGCGACACGATGCGGTCGGCGTGCGGGAAGCGCGCCGGGTTCGCGAAGGCTTCCCGGGGATCGACCAGGATGGTCTCGAACCCCAGGGTCTTCGCCAGCGCGATCAGGGGAATCGCGATGTGCACGCCGCCGACGACGACCAGCCGCGGCGGGGGCATCAGCACGTCGAGGAAGATCTCGGACCCGGCGATCACCGCGCGGCGGCTCGCGCCCGAGGCGAGCGCCTCGCGCACGTGGACCGCCGCCGGCTCCGGGAGGCTCCCGCCCGTCGCGCCGTCGTCGCGCAGCCAGAGCTTGCGGCCGATCAGCCCCTCGGAGCCCGAGACGACCGTCGCGATGGCGATCGCGCGCCGTCCCGCGGCGGCTTCGCGCACGGGCTCGTAGATCTCGTCCGTGAGCGGCTCGACGAAGACCTGGACGTTGCCGCCGCAGGCGAGGCCCACGCTCCACGCGCTCTCGTCGGAGACGCCGAAGGAGAGCAATCCCGGCTGCCCGGTCGCGAGCGTCTTCTTCGCCGCCTCGGCGACGGCGCCCTCGACGCAGCCTCCGGAGACCGAGCCCGCGATCTTTCCGGATCCGGAGAGCGCCATCTTGGCGCCCGGCTGCCGAGGCGCGGATCCCCAGGTCTGGACGACCGTCGCCAGGGCGATCGGCTCGCCCGCGGACCGCCAGCGCTCGATGTCGCCGAGGATCTCGCGCACTTCAGGAACCCTTCTCCCCGGCTCGGGTCAGTACGCCGCGAGCGCCCTCGCCGCCCGGCAGAGTTTCTCGGAGTTGGGGAGGAAGAACTCCTCGAGGGGCGGGGAGTAGGGAACCGGAGTGTCGGGCGCGGTGACGCGGACGAGGGGCCCGTCGAGATACTCGAAGCAGCGCTCCGAGAGCACGGCGGCGATCTCGGCGCCGATCCCTCCGGTGCGCGTGGCCTCGTGCAGCAGGATCGCCTTGTTCGTCTTCGAGACCGACTCGAGCACCGTGGTCTCGTCCAGCGGGAAGAGCGTTCTCAGGTCCACGACCTCGACGTCGATGCCCTCGGCCTCGAGCGTCTTCGCGGCCTCCAGCGCGGTCCACATCATCGCGCCGTAGGTGACGACCGTGAGGTCGCGGCCCTCGCGCCGGACGGCCGCCTTGCCGATCGGCACGATGTAATCCTCCGACGGCAGCTCCTCCTTGATGCGGCGGTACAGGAACTTGTGCTCGAAGAAGAGCACGGGGTCGTCGTCGCGGATCGCCGCCTTGATCAGCCCCTTCGCGTCGTAGGCCGTCGCCGGCTGGACGACCTTGAGACCGGGCGTGTGAGCGAAGTACGCCTCCGGGTTCTGGGAATGGAACGGGCCGCCGTGAACGCCGCCGCCCGACGGGCCGCGGATCACGAGCGGGACGCCCACGCCGGTGCGGTAGCGCGACTTGGCGGCGAAGTTCGTGATCATGTCGAAGGCGCAGGAGATGAAGTCGATGAACTGCATCTCCGCGACCGGCCGCATCCCCATCATCGCCGCGCCCACGGCGGCTCCGACGATCGCCGTCTCCGCGATCGGCGTGTCGATGACCCGCTCCTCGCCGAACTCCTGGATCAGGCCGTCGGTCACCTTGAACGCGCCGCCGTAGACCCCGATGTCCTCGCCCAGGAGGAACACGCTCTCGTCGCGCGCCATCTCCTCGCGGAGTCCCTCGCGGATCGCGTCGACGTACGTCGTCAGCCCCTTGGCGCTCGTCGCCGAGGCGCCGGGATCGGGCCCGCCCAGGTGCGGCGCGCCGCTCAACGCGGCCTCCGGGCGCCCGTGGGTGCCGGCTCGATCTCGACGCCCCGGATCCCGTTCGCGTACACGTTCTGGAGAGCGACCTCGGGCGCCGGCAGCGGGCTCTGCTCGGCGAGCTGCACCTCGCGGTCGACGTCCTGGCCGATCGCCTGGTCGATCGCGGCGAGCTGTTCGGCGGTCGCGTCCTTCGACTCGATCAGGACGCGTGCGTACCGCTCGAGGGGATCCTTCTGGCGCCACGCCTCGAGCTCCTCCTTGCGGACGTAGGCCTGCGCGTCGTGCTCGGCGTGTCCCTTCATCCGGTACGTCAGGGCCTCGACGAGCGTGGGTCCGCCGCCGGACCGCGCGCGGTCCACGGCGCGGCGGGCGGCCGCGTACATCGCGAGCACGTCGTTGCCGTCCACGCTCTCTCCCGGGATCCCGTAGGCCGCTGCCTTGTCGGCGAGGCACTTCGCCGCGGTCTGCTTGTGGAAGGGCGTCGAGTAGGCCCAGCCGTTGTTCTCCGCGATCACGACCAGCGGGAGCTTCTGCACGGCCGCGAAGTTGAGGCCCTCGTGGAACGCGCCGGTCGAGGTGCCGCCGTCGCCGATCCAGGTCATCGTGACGAGGTCCTTCTTCTGCATCCGGCCGGCGAGCGCGATCCCCGCCATGACCGGGATGAGGGCCCCGAGCATCGAGATGGGGGAGATCACCCCCCGGTCGGGCCGGCCGAAGTGGAGGTTGCAGTCCTTGCCGCCCGAGGGCGAGGTGGCGCGCGCCATGTACTGGGTGATCACGTCGCGGGGCGAGTAGCCCATGACCAGAACGACCCCCAGGTTGCGGATCAGCGGGCCCACGATGTCCCCCCGGGAGAGGGCGTAGGCGGAGCCGATCGAGGTCGCCTCCTGGCCCAGCGAGCGATAGAGGCCGCCGACCACCTTGCCCTGCCGGTAGAGATTGACCAGCTTCTCTTCGACCACGCGGTTCAACCGCATGAGTCGGTACAGCTCCAGTCTCTGGTCGCGGGTCAGATCCACGGGTCTCTCCGTTTGGACACCCAGTATATGAGGAGTCGGTTCGGGCTCCGGCGTGACAGGCGCCGATGCGCTTATGCTGTGAGCGTGCCCGAAGCCGTCCGGACGGAGCCCGTTCTCTCGGTCGTGATCGCCTCCGAGCGCGTGGAGTCGCTGCTGCCCGCCTGCCTGGCGTCCCTCGAGGGCCAGGCGGACTCCGAGGCGCTCGAGGTCGTCGTCGCCTCGGCGGACCCGCCGCCGAAGGGAGCCGTTCCAGCGCACATCCCGGTCCGCTGGGTGCGGGCCGCCTCGCGCAATCCCGCGCACCGGCGCAACCTCGCCGCCCGGGAAACGCGGGGCGCCGCGCTCGCGTTCCTGGACGATGACGCCGAGGCCGAGCCGGGCTGGGCGTCGGCGGGTCTCGCGGCGCTTGCGTCCGCCGACATCGTGGGCGGACCGGACCTCGGACCTCGCGGCGCCCCCTACGCCGAGAGGCTGTCGGACCTCCTGCTCGCCACGCCGTGGATCGGCAGCGGCGTGCCGGCACACGAGTGGAATCCCCGCGGCGGGCCGGTCCGATCGGCGCACGACGTCGCGCTGTGCAATCTGTTCGTGCGGCGCGAGATCTTCGAGCGTCTCGGCGGGTTCGACGAAGGCTTCGGCTACATCGGCGAGGACACGGACTTCGTCCGGCGGGCCATGGACTCCGGCGCGCGCGTCGTCCTCGAGCCGAACGTGCGCGTGCGGCACCGCCGCCGCGCGTTTCCGGGGCCCTACGTCGCGCAGCGCTGGAAGTACCGCGTGAAGACGGGCCGGCTCCTCGTGGAGCGCCCGGGCCTCCACGCGCGCGGCCGCGTCACGGCCCTGCTGGCGGCGGGCTTCGCAGTCTCGGCGGGCGCGGCGCTCTTCGGCCTGCGGTTCCTCGCGCCGGCCGCGGTGGCCTATGCGGCGCTCGCCTGGGGCTGCGCATTCCCGATCTGGCGGCGGGATCCGGCGCTGTTTCCGGCCGTGCCGTTCGCGTTCGCCGTGCACCACGCGACGTACTTCGCGGGCCTCGTCGCGGGGATCTCGCGCGGGGTGTTCGCGCGCCGCGGCGTGGAGCCGGCCCGATGAACAGCCTCGAGCTGGCGGCGCACTGGGTCCGGGGCCGGGAGACGCTCCCGCGCTACCTCATCCTGGGCATGACGAACCTGTGCAACTCGAAGTGCGTGACCTGCTTCTACTGGGACCACCTGAACGTCAACCGGCACCTCGAGATGCGCCTCGAGGAGTACGATCGCGCGCTCGCGGACCTGGGATCGCTGTACTCGGTCGTGTTGACGGGCGGGGAGCCGACGCTCAACCGCGACCTGCCGAAGATCACCCGGATCCTCTACCGGCGTCACGACGCCTCCAACGTCACGATGCCGACGAACGCCATCATCCCCGAGCAGGTGGAGGCGATCGTCGCGGGCGTGCTCGAGTCGCGCAGGGACGAGCGCCAGACGTTCACGGTCGGCCTGTCGACCGATCACCTCGGCGAGAGGCACGACGTCATCCGCGGGGCGCCCGGGAACTTCGTCAAGCTCCAGGAGACCTACCGCCGCCTTGCGGCCCTGAAGCGGAAGTCGAAGGGCCTGACGCTGAACGTCCAGACCGTGCTCGCCTCCTTCAACAAGGACGATCTGCCGGAGATCACCGCCTGGATCTCCGCGAACATGCCCGAGATCGACTTCCACTCCTTCGAGCTGCTTCGGCCGCCGTTCCCGGACCCGTCCATCCGCGCGCTCACGCCGGCCGAGTACGCCGAGGCGCTCGCCTTCCTGCGGCCGTACTGGGCGCGGTTCGGCGGCTACAACCCCGTGCTCCGGAACCTCAAGGTCGGCGCGCGGACGGCCGAGCTCGAGACGCTGCAGCAGGAGCGCATGGTCTACCCGTGCTACGCGGGGACGATCTCCGGCGTGCTCAACCCGGAGGGGACCGTCGCGCTGTGCGAGGTCCAGTGGGAGATCGGCAACATCCGGGACTTCGACTACTCGTTCAAGAAGGCGTGGTTCTCGGAGAAGGCGGTCGCGATGCGGCGGCGGATCGCGGCGCACGAGTGCTGGTGCACGCACTCCTGCTTCATGACCTCGTCGCTCCCGTTCTCGGTCAAGGGCGCGGCGCACCTGGCGAAGTCGGCGTTTCTGCCGGCCATGGGATCCGGAGGGGGAGCATGATCACGGCCCTCGCATCGATTCTGAGCCTCGCCGTTCTGATCCCGCCGCCGCCCGCGCCGCCGCCTCCGCCTCCGTCGTTGCGCGCTCAGGTGCAGGGCACCTGGCGGCTCGTCTCGTACGAGAGCAGCACCACGGAGGGGAAGACCTGGTTCGAGCGGTTCGGCGACGACGTGTTGGGATACCTCCTGTATGACTCGACCGGCCACATGATGGTGGAGTTCGAGAAGCAGCCGCCGCCTGCGAAAAACTCCTCGGGCGACGACTGGAACCCGACCGCGGACGAGGCGCGCACGGCCTACCTCGGCTACGTCGCGTACTTCGGCACCTACACCGTGGACGAAACCGCGCACGCGGTCATCCATCACGTCCAGGGAAGTCTCAACCCCTCGTATTTCGGCACCGACCAGGTCCGGCCGGCCAAGCTCGACGGCGATCGGCTGACGCTCTCGGACGGCAAGACCTTTCGCGTCGTCTGGGAGCGGGTCCGCTAACGACTCTTTACCCGCCCGCGCCCTCGATCTGCTGCGCGAGGTAGTTCTCGGCGCCGATGTCCTTGATCTGCTGGAGTTGGGCCTCGATCCAGTCGATGTGCTCCTCCTCGGAGACGAGGATCCGCTCGAAGAGCGCACGCGTCCCGTTGTCGCCCTTCTCGGCGGCGAGCGCGATGCCGCGGTTGAGGCGCTTCACCGCGTCGAGCTCGAGCGAGTGATCGAGCCTCATCATCTCGGGCACCGTCTTGCCGACGTTGATCTTCATGTACTTCTGCATGTTCGGGATGGAGTCGAAGTAGAGGATCCGGTCCATCGCCTGCTGGGCGTGCTTCATCTCGCCGATGGACTCCTTCTCGGTGTGGTCCGCGAGGCGCATGTAGCGCCAGTTGCGCAGCATGCGGGCGTGGATGAAGTACTGGTTGATGGCGGTGAGCTCCGCCGACAGGACCTCCTGGAGCAGCTTGAGGATCTCGGAGTCACCGTGCACGCGCACCTCCGAACGGCTTGATGCCGGGGATCTTATCCCTTGCCGGAGCCCGAGGTATCCTCTTGGGATGAGCGAGAAGGATCCTCTGGTCCCCGAGGGCGTCGCCGCCGGGCGCGCGCGCTGGAAGAAGGCCTCCGAGAAGGCGTTCTCGAAGACGCCGCCGTGGAAGTCCGACTGGACGACCGTCTCCGGCGCGCCGGTCGAGCCGCTCGCCGGCCCCGACACGCAGCCCGGCTTCGACTTCGAGCGCGACCTCGGTTGGCCCGGGGAGTATCCGTACACCCGCGGCGTCCAGGCGACCGGCTACCGCGGAAAGCTCTGGACGATGCGGCAGTTCGCGGGCTTCGGCACCGCGAAGCAGACGAACGCGCGCTTCCACTATCTGCTCGACCACGGGCAGACCGGACTCTCGACGGCGTTCCACCTGCCGACGCTCTACGGCTACGACTCCGACCACGAGATGTCGCGCGGTGAGGTCGGCAAGTGCGGCGTCGCGATCGACTCGCTGCGCGACATGGAGACGCTCTTCGACGGGATCGACCTCGGCCGGGTGACGACCTCGATGACGATCAACTCGACCGCCCCCGTCGCGCTCGCGATGTACCTCGCGGTGGCCGAGAAGCACGGCACGCCCTGGGACAAGGTCGGCGGCACGCTCCAGAACGACATTCTCAAGGAGTACATCGCCCAGAAGGAGTACATCTTCCCGCCGCGGCCGTCCATGCGCCTCGTGACCGACCAGTTCGCCTTCTGCGCGAAGCACGTGCCGAAGTGGAACACGATCTCGATCTCGGGCTACCACATCCGCGAGGCGGGATCGACGGCTCTGCAGGAGCTGGCGTTCACGCTGCGCGACGGCGTCGAGTACGTCCAGTACGGCATCGAGGCGGGATTGCCGGTGGACGAGTTCGCGCCACGCCTGTCCTTTTTCTTCAACTCGCACAACGATTTCTTCGAGGAGATCGCCAAGTTCCGCGCCGCGCGCCGGATCTGGGCCAAGACGATGCGCGAGCGGTTCCACGCGAAGGACCCGCGCTCCTGGATGTGCCGCTTCCACACGCAGACCGCAGGCTGCTCGCTGACCGCGCAGCAGCCGTACAACAACGTCGTCCGCACCGCGCTCCAGGCGCTCGCGGGCGTGCTCGGCGGCACGAACTCCCTCCACACCAACTCGCTGGACGAGACCCTCGCGCTGCCGACCGACTTCGCGGTCAAGCTGGCGCTGCGCACGCAGCAGGTCATCGCGCACGAGTCCGGCGTAGGCAACACGGTCGATCCGCTGGCCGGGTCGTACTTCGTCGAGGACCTCACGACGAAGATGGAGCGGGGCTGCTTCGAGTACTTCCGGCGGATCGACGAGCTCGGCGGGATGGTCGAGGCGATCGAGGCCGGCTTCCCGCAGCGCGAGATCATGGACGCCGCGTACGCCTACCAGCGCGCGGTCGACTCCGGCGAGAAGATCGTCGTCGGCGTCAACGAGTTCGTCGAGGAGAACGAGCGGCCGATCGAGACGCTCTACATCGACGACTCGGTCGAGGCCGAGCAGAAGAGCGCGGTCGCGGACCTGCGGCGCGCGAGGGACGGCAAGGCCGTGACCGCGACGCTCGCCGCGCTGCGCCAGGCCTGCCGGGACCGGGCCAATGTCATGCCGCCGCTGATCGACGCCGTCAAGGCCTACGCGACCGTCGGCGAGGTCTCCGACGTCATGCGCGAGGTCTTCGCGACGTACGAGGAACCGGTCGTCTTCTAGCCTGTCAGGAGGCCCCGGATGCACGAGGCAGCCAATTTCTTCCCGGAATCCGAGAGTACGGACTCGAGCCTGTCCCGTGTCGCAACGGGAGTGGTCGGGTCGGAGATCCTGAAGATTGCCGCCAGCGTGCGCCACGCGCTCGCACGGGGCGAACAGCTCCTCAATCTGACCGTCGGGGACTTCGAGCCGGAGCAGTTTCCCATCCCGGAGGGACTGCAGGCGGAGATCGACCGCGCCTATCGGGAGCACCAGACCAACTACCCTCCCTCCGACGGGGTTCTCGCCCTGCGGGAACAGGTCGTGCGGCTCGTCGAGCGGGATCAAAACCTTCGGTATCCCGTCGAGTCGGTTCTGATCGGCGGGGGCGCCCGCCCGATCCTCTATGGAATGTACCGGACCGTGCTCGACCGCGGGGATACGGTTGTCTATTCAGTCCCGTCATGGAACAACAATCACTACTCGCATCTGGTCGAGGTCGAGCCCGTCGAGATCGAAGGGCGGCGAGAGAATGGCTTCTTCCCGACCCCGGATGAGTTCGCGCCGCATTTGCAGCGGGCGCGGTTGATCGTGCTCAACTCGCCGCTGAACCCCACCGGCACGGTTGTCGACCCGGAAGATCTCCGGACGATCTG
>DASXPB010000064.1:0-17644 GCA_036493875.1 Thermoanaerobaculia bacterium | reverse complement strand
GCTGACCTCCGTCCGAAACGGCGGCGTAGGTACCGGGAGCAGCTTCCGCACCAACGTCGGCGTCTATAACCCCGGGGACGTGCCCGCGACGCCGACGCTCCGTGTCTACGACGGGGGGACGTTGCTCGGCTCGACCCAGCTTCCGTCGCCGCTCGCGCCGCGCACGGGCGCGCAGATCAACGACATCTTCGCTGCGGTCGGCGCCTCGTCCACCGCGACGGAGAACGCGGTCGTCGTCGTGGATGGCGGCGGCGTCGCACTCCACAGCTACGCCGCGGTCATCGACAACGCCACGACGGATCCAATCTTCGTGGTCGGAGCGCAGGACCCGGAGCCTCCGGGCGGTCCGCAGACGGTGATGATCTCCGTCCGAGCATGGAACTTCGATCCGGGGGGCCCCATCTCGCCGCCGTTGATCCTCAAGGCCGGTGTCACGTACACGCTGATCTTCCATAACGTCGACGTGCCGGGCACGCCGAACCCGCAGCACGGCTTCTCCGGCGTAAGCGACCTCGGGCTGCCCTCGACCGACGACATCTCGCCCGGCCACGACTTCCAGATCACGGGCTTCACTCCCCAGGACTACCAGCGCGGCACGTATCCCTTCGTCTGCACGCAGAACGACTGCGGCGGGGATCCCGAGCAGCACAACGGGATGATCGGAAGCCTGATCATCGAGTGAGCTGCAGGCGTCGGCGCGGAGATGGCTACAATAGCGGCTCGATGGAAGCCAACGACGCCAAGCCCGCCGGAGACACCCCCGAGACGACGACTCCGGACGCTCCGCCCGAGCCCGCCCCGAACGAGGACGACCGCCGCGCCGAGGCGGCCGCCGTCAACAGGAAGCGCGCCGAGAAGGAGTGGGAGGAGAACAAGAAACGGTGGCGCGCGATGGGCGTGCCCAAGGCACTGCCCGCCAAGAAGTAGGTACCCGCTCCGGAGGACCCGCCATGAATCTGCAGAGCTCCGCGTTCGCCGAAGGAAAACCCGTCCCCGACAAGAACGCGCGCGATCACGCCGATCTCTCGCCGGCCCTCTCCTGGTCCGGCGCGCCCGAGGGGACGAGGAGCTTCGCGCTCGTCTGCGACGACGCCGACGCGCCGCGTCCGACGCCCTGGGTGCACTGGGTGTACTTCGACATCCCCGCATCCCTCTCGGCGCTCCCGGAGGGGGTGGCGAAGGGCGACAAGCCCCGGTCCGGGGGTGTCCAGGGCAAGAACGACTACGGCGACGTCGGCTGGGGAGGCCCGCAGCCGCCGCGAGGCCACGGCGTCCACCACTACGAGTTCCGCCTCTCCGCGCTCGACGCGCCGCTCAACCTGCCGCCCGGCTCGACCAAGGAGCAGGTCGAGAAAGCGATGCAGGGCCACGTCCTCGCGCAGGCGAAGACGACGGGGACGTATCGGCGCGACTAGGGTTGGCGTGCGCCGCACCGGCGCGACTAGGAAGACCGGGGAAAGAACGGGGCCGGCGCGCCGCCTCGCGCGGATCGAACGCGAGGTCGTCGCCTGCCGGCGCTGCCCGCGCCTGGTCGCGTGGCGCGAGGAGGCCGCCGCAAACCCGCCGCGACGATTCGCCGGACAGCGCTACTGGGCGCGCCCGGTTCCCGCGTTCGGAGACCCTGCCGCCCGAATCCTGATGGTGGGGCTCGCCCCGGCGGCACACGGCGGCAACCGCACGGGCCGGATCTTCACCGGCGACGAGTCGGGCAACTTCCTCTTCGAGGCGCTCCACGCCGTCGGGCTGGCGAATCAGCCGACGTCGGTCGCGCGGGGCGACGGCCTCGCGCTCGCGGGCCTGCTGATATCGGCGGCGGTGCGTTGCGCGCCTCCGGACAACCGCCCCACGCCCGAGGAGTTCGACACCTGCCGCGAGTACCTCGCGCGCGAGGCGGCGCTCCTGTCCGGCGCGTCGCGGCCGCGCGTCTTCGTCGCGCTCGGTGCGCTCGCCTTCGACGCGTGCCTGCGGGTCCTCTCGGATGAGGGGGCGACGATTCCGAAGCCGCGCCCGCGCTTCGCGCATGGCGCCGTCTGCCGCGTCGGGGAGGATCGCATCGTCTGCACCTATCACCCCAGCCAGCAGAACACCTTCACGGGCAAGCTGACGCAGCGGATGCTGCGGGAGGTGCTGAGGAAGGCGAAGAGGCTGGCGGGCGAAGCAACCCCCTCTCCCGGCGGGAGAGGGTTGGGGTGAGGGGCGCCTGAGAGGCCCGACACGGTCAGAGCGTGTCGTCGAGCGCCCCCCTCACCCTGCCCTCTCCCCCTCACGGCTGGAGAGGGGACTGGTACTCGGCTCTTACGGCTTCTTGAACAGCGCGTCGAACGCCGAGCGGGCGTCGTCGGGTGTGGCGGTTGTGCCGCGGCTGCCGGTCAGGTCGAACGCCTTCGCGGGCGCGAAGAAGGTGCACTCGTTCTTCGCCTTCTTCGAGACGATGCGCGCGGGGATCGGCTCCGTGCACTCGAAGCGCGCCGAGGTGTCGAAGTGCGCGCACTGGCTGCACGCGTGGAGCGACGCGCCGCACTTGCGGCAGACGGCGTCGACGCTGATCGAGTCGAGGTCGAGCACGCGCTCGCCGCAGTGCTTGCAGCGGAAGACGACGGCCTTGTTCTGGTCGATCCCGCGGCCGCGCGGCGCTCCGTCGTCCTCTCGCGGCGGGCGCGGGCCGGAGGGTCGCCGTCCGGAGGAATCACGGTCGGATTCCTGATAGCCGCGGTGACGGTACTTGCGATCGTCGCTCAAGAGGTCGCTCGCAGGAAATTGTATTGGATAATCGGAGAGGCATGGGGCCGCCATCCGAGCGCGCGCTGGATCTTTGGCGCGAAGGCACATCCCGCCTGCTGGCGGGCGAGCTGGAAGAGGCGATCGGCCTCTTCACGCGCTCGCTCGAGGCGGAGCCCACGGCGGAGGCGTACACGTTTCGCGGCTGGGCCTACTCCTTCGAGGGCCGCCTGGAGGAGGCGATCGAGGAGTGCCGCAAGGCGATCGCCACGGATCCCACCTTCGGCAATCCGTACAACGACATCGGCTGCTACCTCATGGAGCGCGGCGCCTGGGACGAGGCGATCCCGTGGTTCGAGAAGGCCAAGAGCGCGCCGCGCTACGACCCCCGGCACTTCCCCTACCTGAACCTCGGGAGGCTGCGCGCGGCCCGCGGCCAGGTCGCGGAGGCGCTCGCGGAGTTCGAGGGCGCCCTACGCGAGAACCCGGGGGACCCGATGGCGCTCGCCGCGCTCCAGCGGCTCCGGCTGAAGGTGAACTGAACTTCGGTTGTCCTCCCGAGGAGCGCGAGATCCGCGGCGGGCCTCAAGCGTCATCCTGAGGAGCGGAGCGGCCAGCGAGCGACGAAGGATCCCGTGCTTTCTGAGCGACTGGCAATCGAGTCCGGGATCGTAAACGCCTCGCTGAAGCGAGGCGTTGCCTACTGCCGGGGGAATGTCTTCGGTGGTCGGCTCGCTGCGCTCAGGATGACGGCCCAACCCGGGGAATCCGGAGCCTCTGCAGGACGTTCTCATCACGGATAGAATCCCCACTTCGGGAGGAGTGCCAAATGAAAGATTTCCAGACGACGCCGGCTTCCGCCTTCACCTCTGCCGGAGCCCTGACGGCCGAGCGCGCCACCGCGTTTCTGCGCAGGGTCTACGGGTGGATGTTCGTGGGGCTCGGCGTGACGGCCACGATCGCGATGGCCGTGGCGAGCTCGCCGTCCATCGTGCAGGGGCTCGTGACGAACAAGTTCCTCTTCTTCGCCCTGGCCATCGGCCAGCTCGGTCTCGTGTTCTACCTGTCGGCGCGAGTCAACAAGCTCTCGCCGGCGGTGGCCTCGGGCCTGTTCCTCCTCTACTCCGCGTTGAACGGAGTCCTGTTCTCGTTCATCTTCCTGGCGTACAGCGGGACATCGATCGCGACGACCTTCTTCGTCACGGCCGGGATGTTCGGCGCGCTGGCGCTCTACGGCTCGACCACGAAGCGGAGCCTCGCCGGAGTCGGGCAGTTCGCCTTCATGGGCCTGATCGGCGTCGTGCTCGCGTCGGTCGTGGGCATGTTCTGGCACTCTCCCGGACTCCAGTTCGGGATCTCGATCATCGGCGTGATCGTGTTCACCGGCCTGACGGCCTGGGACTCGCAGCGGCTGAAGGTCATGGCGGCGCAGCTGCCGGAGGGCCAGTACGGCGCCTACGCGGTCGTGGGCGCGCTCTCGCTGTACCTCGACTTCATCAACCTGTTCCTGTTCATGCTCCGGTTCATGGGGGGGCGCAGGGACTGACGGGATCGGAAGCGAACCGACTAGAGGGCGGCCAAGTGGCCGCCCTCTTTCTTTGTAGCCAAGCTAACGGTTGAGAGCACCCTCTCCCGGCGGGAGAGGGATTCGAGCGAGGCGGCGTTTTCGAGCCCTACGACCCCACGATGGGCAAGCGCCCGATACCCGCGTCCGCTGCCGCGACGGGGATCTTCTCGTCCTCCTCAGCGCGCACGGCCTCGCCGGGATTCAGGAAGAGGTTGCTCTCGAGCCCGTACTGGCGGTTGTAGAGGTCGGCGTAGCGGCCGCCCCGGCCGAGCAGCTCCTCGTGCCGCCCCCGCTCCACGATCCGCCCGTCCTCGACCACCAGGATCGCGTCGGCGCGACGGATCGTCGAGAGGCGGTGCGCGATGACGAATGTCGTACGTCCCTTCATCAGCTCGGCCAGGCCCTCCTGGATCAGCGCCTCGCTCTCGCTGTCGAGCGAGGAGGTCGCCTCGTCGAGGATCAGGATGCGCGGATCCGCCAGGATGGCGCGCGCGATGGCGACGCGCTGGCGCTGGCCGCCGGAGAGCTTGACGCCGCGTTCCCCCACGATCGTGTCGTACTTCTGCGGCAGCTTCGCGATGAACTCGTCGCAGTTCGCGATGTCGGCCGCGCGGAGAACCTCCTCGCGGGTCGCGTCCGGCCGCGAGTACGCGATGTTCTCGAAGACCGTGCCGTCGAAGAGGAAGTTGTCCTGGAAGACGACGCCGATCTGGGAGCGGTAGTCGGAGAGGCGGACCTTCGAGAGGTCCCGTCCGTCGACCAAGATCGTGCCCGCCGTCGGCCGGTAGAACGCCGCGACGAGGCCGATGATCGTGCTCTTGCCGGCCCCCGACGGCCCGACCAGCGCGGTCGCCGTGTCGGGCCGGGCGTCGAAGGAGATCCCCTGGAGGACCGGCGTGCCCTTCTCGTACTCGAAGACGACGTCCCGGAACTCGACGCGTCCCTCCAGACGCGGCAGGGGATCGCGCAGCCGGTCCCCCGCGTCCTCGGCGAGCTCGTTGCGCAGCTCGCGGATCCGCTCGAGCCCGGCGAAGGCCTCCGTGACCTGGCTGCCGATCGAGACGATCTGGACGACGGGCCCGACCAGGAGGCCCAGGTAGAGCGTGAAGGACACGAACGACCCCACCGTCATGCGGCCGGCCTCGATCTCGTGCGCGCCGACCCACATGATCGAGACGCCGACGACACCGAGGAGCAGCGTCGAGAACGCCGAGACCGCCGAGAAGCCCGTCATCGTCCTCGCCACGTTTCGGAAGAGCCGGTGGACGCCCTCCGTGAAGACGAGGGCCTCGCGCCGCTCGGCGCGATAGGCCTTGACCACGCGCACGCCCGAGAACGACTCGGTCAGCCGCCCGGAGACCTCCGCGTTGATCTTGGATCGCTCGCGGAAGAGCGGCCGCAGCGTCTTGAAGGCGTAGAGCAGCACGAGGCCGAAGAGAGACAGGACCGCCAGCGCGATCAGCGTGAGCTTGGCCGAGAAGTAGAAGAGGATCGCGAGGGCGAAGACCGCCGTCAGCGTACCGCCCGCGAGCTCGACGAGGCCGGTCCCGACGAGGTTGCGGATGCCCTCGGCGTCGGTCATCACGCGCGACAGGAGAACGCCCGTCTTCGTCTGGTCGAAGAAGGCCACCTGGAGCCGGCCGACGTGCGCCTGGACCGCCCGCCGCATCTCCGTGATCGAGCGCTGGGCGGCCTTCCCGAGGACCTGCGAGAGGGAAAAGCCCGCGATCGCCTGGATGAGCGTCGCCCCCGCGGCCGCCAGCACGATCGGGACGAGGAGCTGGGTCTTGTGCTTGCCGATGACGTCGTCGAGGAGCACCTTGGTGACTCCGGGGAGGACCAGCCCGCAGAGCCGGCTGATGACCATGAGGCCCAGGCCGAGGGCGAGCCGGCCCCTCCGGGCATGGATGAGCTCCATCGCGTCGCGGGCGAGGACCGACAGGGGGAGGGACTTCGTCTTCTTCTTTCCGGAGTCCTCCTCGGGCCGAAGCCGGCCGCCCCGGGGGCGCTCGGCCTTCGCCGCCCGCGAGGAGAATCCGCCGCCGGTCAGACCGATGCGGGCCATGTCCTAGGCTTCTCCGAGAGACCGGGGGTCGGCATGACCCGATTGTAGCGACGGGCTCCGAGGAGTCCCGAGTAAGGATGCGCCATGGCGGGAAATACGCACGCGCGAAGGCTTTGGAATCGGATGAGCCTCTTATTGACAATCTTTTCTTTCCAGACAAATAATACTGTCATGGCAGAGCCGGCACCGGCTTCGGCCCGGATTGCTCTCGAGAGCGTGGGCAGCGCCCGCCGGGCGAGCGCCCTGATGAATCCCATGCGGATGCGGCTCCTGCGGATGGCCCAGGAGCCGGCGTCCGCCACCGAGCTCGCCCGACGGCTCGGCCTGCCGCGGCAGCGCGTCAACTACCACGTCCGGGCGCTCGCCCGCGCCGGTTTCCTTCGGCCCGCGGGGCGCCGCCGCAAGCGCAACCTCGTCGAGCAGCGCTACGTCGCCACGGCCCGCTCCTACGTCCTCTCGCCGGAAATCCTCGGGGAGCTCTCGCCGGACTGGCGCGCCATCGAGGACACGGCCTCCGCCGACTATCTGCTTGCCCTGTCGGAGCAGGTGCGGCTCGACGTCTCGAGGGTCGAGCAGGAGGCCCGCGGCCGCGGCCAGCGCGTCAGCACGCTCTCGATCAAGTCCCAGTTCCGGTTCGACTCGCCCGGGCAGCGCGCCGAGTTCGCCGCGGCGCTGCGGCAGGCGATCGTCGACGTCATCGCGCGCAACAGCTCGCCCGACCGCGCGGCGTCGGGCCGGCCCGGCCGGGGGCGTCCCTATCGGCTCGTGCTGGCCTGTTACCCGTCACCGGTACCCGTCGTCCAGGACCCGGAGACTCCCGGCGCGGAGCCCCCCGGGGAAGCAGAAGGAGATTGACCATGCCGCCGAAGAAGCACCAGGGTCGGCCGATGCGCCTCGAGGCCGCGCGATGATCGGGCAGGTCGTCTCGCTCCTCGGAGCGGGGATGATCCTGGCGGCGTTCGGGCTGCAGCAGGCCGGCCGGCTCGGACCCGAGGCGCCGGCCTATCTGGTCCTCAATCTCTTCGGGTCCCTGATCCTGACCTACTTCGCGGTCGAGGCGCGCAACCTCGGCCTGATCGCGCTCGAGGGAAGCTGGGCCGTGATCAGCGTCGTTTCGCTGGCGCGGACGTCGCTTCGAACCCGGAAATCGTAGCCCGGCGACTAAGGGCGGCCGCGAGGGCCGCCCCTACGAGGATTTCCGCTTTTGGCGCTTCGCGCCGTGCGCTCTCTTCCCCCTCTCCCGGCGGGAGAGGGTTGGGGTGAGGGGCGTCTTCCTCTTCCGCGCGAGCCTGGAGCCGAGCTTCTCGCCTACCGCTCGCTTGCGCGCGACCGTGAGCAATCGTTGCGCCCCGAGCGCGTACGGCTCCTCGCCCGAGGAGCCGAAGGCCTCGAGAACCTCGAATCCCGCTTCCTCGAGAAGCCGCCAGAGATCGCTCGCGAGGTAGACGCGCTGCGACGCGAGCTTGCGCTCGGACTTCCCGTCCTTTTCGATCGTGTAGACGTTTTCGATGCGCGCCGCCGGGATGTCGTAGCGCGTCTCCTCCGCGAAGCGGAATCCGCCCATCTCCACCTCGAGGTGCGGCTCGAGCCTCGGGAAGATCGACTCGGCGCACTGCCCGAAGTCCAGGACGAAGCGCCCCCGCGGGACGAGCGCGCGCGCCACGGCCGCGAGAAACGCCGCGTTGCCCGCGTCGTCGAGGTAACCGAAGCTGTTGCCCATACAGAACGCCGCGTCGAAGCTCCCGCGCCACGGGAGCGTTCGCATGTCGGCGCGATGCCAGACGATCGAGCCACCCCGCGGCGCACCGCTTCGGCCACCCCCGTCCCTCGCGGCCTTCAGGAACTCCCGCGAGAGGTCGACGCCCGTCAGCGCGCAGCCCATGGCGGCGAGCGGCACCGACAGCCGGCCGTGCCCGCACGGCACGTCGAGGACGCGGGCGCCCGGAGAGAGTCCGAGGTGCTTCCAGAGAAACGCCGCCTCCTCCGCCGTCGCCTGCTCCGGAACCACGACGCGCCAGAACTCGACGGCGAGGCCCGCGAAGAAGCTCTCGAACCAGTTGAGCGGCGCCTTCCGGGCTTTGCCCCTGCCGTCCGTCATCGCTTGTACACGTCCTTGTCCAGGACCTGCATGAATCGGCCCGGCTCCGCCTCGGTGAAGCCGGTCTTGCGATAAAGCTCGTGGGCGTCCCGCGTGGAGAGCAGCCAGCGCCGGAGTCCCTGGAGCCTCGGGTGCGCGCGGATGACCTCCATCAGCCAGACCCCCAGACCCCGGCCGCGGTGCGAGGGGAGGACGAAGACGTCGCCGATGTAGGCGAAGGTCGCAAAATCGGTGATGACCCGCGCGAAGCCGATCTGGCCGCTAGAGTCGTACAGCCCGAACGGAAGCGAGTTCCGGATCGACGCGTCGACGGTCTCGCGCGGGATCCCGCTCGCCCAGTAAGACTCGCGGAGATAGCCGTAGATGACGGAATGATCCAGGCGGTCCGGATCCGTGGAGATCACGTACGACTGCCGATGCCACTCCTCGGCGTCTCTCGCCGCATTCATGCCGCGCATGCTATCGCCGGAGCGGAATTAGGGTTGCCTTAAACCACCGGAAGTGCGCCGCGGCCGGGAAAGAATTCCGCCCTTCTCAACGCGCTCGAGCGCGAATCGAAGGAGTTGACATGTCACGCGTCCGATACAAGTGGTCCTCCCCGGCGTTCACCGTGGTTGCCGCCGTCGTCGTCGTCGTCGTCGGTGTCCTGGCCTTCCCGTCCTCCGCGTCCGCGCAGCAGCCGCACTTCGGCTACTCGCCGCACTTCTGTCAGATCTGGAACACCGCTCCGAGCGCGAACCGCGCCTCGGGCGACAGCGTCCTCGGCGCGATCACGGCGATCTCCTCGAGCGACATGTGGTCCGTCGGCAGCTCGTTCGACGGGACCGACCGGCATACCCTCGCCGAGCGCTGGACCGGCGGGACCTGGAACATCGTCGCGACGCCCGACGGGTCCCAGCCCAACAACTTCCTGACCGCCGTGGACTCGAAGGGCGCCGGCAACGTCTGGGCGGTCGGCTTCTCCGCGAGCGCCAACCCCTTCGACCCGCAGAGCACGACGCTCGTCGAGAGCTGGAGCGGCACGAGCTGGAGCGTCGTCGACAGCCCCAATCCCACGATGCCCGGCGGCGGCGAGTCGACCAACGAGCTCTTCGGCGTCGGCGTGGCGGGCCCGGGAGACGTCTGGGTGGTCGGCAAGACGGCCGACTTCTCCAACAGCCAGAGCCTCATCCTGCACTGGGACGGCGTCCAGTGGACCGACATGTCGACGCCGGACGAAGGGGACGGCGGATGGCTCACGGCGATCGAGGTCGTGGCTCCCGACGACATCTGGGCCGTCGGCTTCGACATCGTCAATTTCATCCAGGTGAACCTGATCAAGCACTGGGACGGCCAGCACTGGACCAACGTCGAGGCGCCCAACGTCGGCTCTTTCGTCAATCAGCTGCAGGGGATCTCGGCGACCTCCAAGGACGACGTGTGGGCCGTGGGCTACCACCTCGCCATCTTCGGCGTCGACCAGGTCAACCAGACCTCGGTCCTGCACTGGAACGGTAGCGCCTGGAGCGTCGTCGACAGCCCCAACCGCAGCCAGAAGAACAACGAGCTCTTCGGCATCGTGGGAACGGCCGCGGGCAGCGCCTGGGCCGTTGGATTCTGGGACAACGGCGTGCAGATCCTGTCGCTGATCGAGCACTGGGACGGCTTCGCCTGGAACGTGATCTCGGGAAGCCCGAATCCGAGCGACGCGATCAACCAGCTGACCGGCGTCGTGTCCGTCGGGCCGAACGAGGCGTGGGCCGCGGGTCAGGATGCCGCCGGAATCAGCTTCGAGACCTTCGTCGCGCACCTCGCGTGTCCGGGGATGGTCGGGACACGGACGATCACCCGCTAGAGGAAGCGAGCCGGCGGCGAGCCCGGCGATTAGCGCTTCGAGCCCACTTCGAGGACCGAATCCTCCTCGCAAAGATCGGCGCGTCGGCGAAGTAGCCGGACATGGCCGGAGCGGTGTCGACTTTCCTGCGATTCGAGAGTGCTATCGTCGAGTTGCTCGCTCGCGCGGATTCGGGATCGATTGACCCGCGCCGGCCGATGCCGAGCGGGCCGACTTTTCGACGCCGGACAACGGATCGGCCGGACGGCTCACGGCGATCGAGGTCGTGGCTCCCGACGACATCTGGGCTGTGGGGTCCAACTCCGTCGACGTCCTCCAGGTTAACCTGATCAAGCACTGGGACGGCCAGCACTGGACCAACGTCGACGCGCCCAACGTCAGTCCGGACGGCAACGGGCTCCAGGCGGTCTCGGCGACTTCCATGGACGACGTGTGGGCCGTGGGCTACGGCAACGGGACCTCGATCCTGCACTGGAACGGGAGCGTCTGGAGCCTCGCGCCAATCGACAGCATTTTCCCAGTGGGGAACCTCACCGGCGTGGTCGGGGTCGCGGCGGGGAGCGCTTGGGCCGTGGGGCCTGGCACGATCATCCTTCACTGGGACGGCTTCGCGTGGAAAGTCGTCCCGAGCCCGAGCCCGGGCCATGAAAACTATCTGAGCGGGATCGTCTCGGTTGGGCCAAACGAGGCGTGGGCGGTGGGGTGGGTCGACGGCGACGAGGGCTACGAGGCGCTCGCGGAGCACCTCGCCTGTCCGGGGATGCTCGGGACGCGGACGGTCACCCGCTAGGAGAAGCGAGCCGGCGGCGAGCCCGGCGATTCGTGCGCTTCGAGCGAAGCCCATGCGAGCCCGGCCGTGGCCAGCGCGCGCACGGCGTGTCCGCGCGCGAGGAGCTCGGAGATCCTCCGGCCGAGGTAGCCCGTGCTCCGGTGACGAAGACGTGGCGTTTCGTCATCGGTCTCATCCTATGCTTCCACTTTCCACAAGGGACACGAGGACTCCGATCCGCTCCACGATCGCGCTCCCGCTCTGGCTCGCTCTTCTGCTCGTGCTGCTCGCGGCGTGGGCCGCGCTCGACCTGCTCCTCATCCCGAGCGTGCGCTGGATCCTGCGACGGCGCGTCCACCGCGTGCTCGAAGAGCTCGAGACACGGCTCAAGATCCGGATCCAGCCCTTCAAGCTGACCAAACGCGAGGTCCTGATCGACCGGCTCCTCGAGGATCCGCAGGTCCAGCATGCGGCCGAGGCGCTCGCGCGCGAGGACGACGTACCGCGGGCAGCCGCGATGGCCCGGGCGCAACGGTACGCGCGGGAGATCGTGCCGGCGTTCAACGCGTACCTCTACTTCCGCGTCGGCTACGCGATCGCCCGGAACGTCGCGCGCTCGCTGTACCGGGTTCGTCTGGGCTACGCCGACGAGGAGGGGCTCGCGGCGATCGCGCCGGATTCGACCGTGGTGTTCGTCATGAACCACCGCTCCAACATGGACTACGTCCTGATCGGATACCTGGCCGCCGAGAGGACCGCGCTCTCCTACGCGGTCGGGGAGTGGGCGCGCATCTGGCCGCTCCAGACGCTGATTCGGGCGATGGGCGCCTACTTCGTGCGTCGCAACTCCCGCGACGCGCTGTACCGCAAGGTGCTGGAACGCTACGTCGGCATGGCGACGGCGGCGGGCGTCACGCAGGCGGTCTTCCCCGAGGGCGGCCTGTCCCGCGACGGACGCCTAGGTCCGCCGAAACTCGGCATCCTCGACTACATGTTGCGCGCGTTCGAGACGCGCGACATGCTTCGCGCGTTCGATCCGACCGCGACCCGCGACATCGTGTTCGTGCCCGTGGGGATCAACTACGACCGGACCTTCGAGGACCGCAGCCTCCTCCTCGACCTCGACCCCGCGGTGAGGCTCACGCGCCCGAGCGCCGCGGGGGCGCTGTCGACCGTCGTGCGCTTCGTGGGCCGCAACGCATGGCTGCGGGCCCGCAGCCGCTGGCACCGCTTCGGCTACGCGTGCGTCAACTTCGGCTCACCGGTCTCACTCGCGGCCTGGGTGCGCCGGCGAGGCTTGGACCTGCGTGCGCTCTCGAAGGAGGAGCATTCGCGGCGGCTCGAGGAGCTGGCCCGCGAACTGATGGCCGACGTCGCGCGCGTGATCCCCGTGGTCCCCGTGGCGCTCGTCGCGACCGTCTTCGTCCGCGAGCCCGAGCGGCGCTGGAGCGAGCTCGAGCTCAAGGGCCGCGTTCTCGAGGAGATCGAGGGTCTCGAGCGCCGCGGCGCCCACGTCTACGTCCCGCGCGGAGACCAGGACTACGCGATCACGGTGGGCCTGCGGATGCTGACGCTGCGGCACCTCGTCGAGGAGGACTCCCGGGGCCTCTACCGCGCCGTGCCGGAGGAGCTGCCGCTCCTGCGCTACTACGCCCGTTCGATCGAGCACCTGTTCGGCTAGACGCGCGCGGGGGTTGCTTTCGCCGCGGGCTTCTTGGCCACCACGTAGATCTCCGCCACGTTCTCGCGGCCGCCCTCGAGGTACAGCTCCACGATCTCGAACCCGAGGACGGCGAGCGTCCGTCGGACCTCGGCCTCGGTGTAGGGGCGGACGCGGCCGGGACTCCGGTCGGGCACGTCGCTCTCGACCAGCAGGATCCGCTCGTACTCCGGCGAGAGGTAGTTCGGAAACTGCGTGACGAGGACGCCGCCGGGCCGAAGCACGCGCGCGGCCTCGCGCAGGTACTTCACGGCGTCCTCCCTCTCGAGGTGCTGGAGCACGAGGTTGGAGAACACGAGGTCCATGGTGTCCGCCGCGAACGCGGCGAGGAAGTCGCGGTTGCCGACCTCGAGGAGGCGGACGTTCGGGCAGTCCTCCAGCCTCGCCTTCGCGCGCGCCAGCATCTCGCCGCTGACGTCGATCGCCCAGAGCTCCCGGACGTGCGGCGCGAGATAGAGGTCGATGCGGCCGACGCCGCAGCCGATGTTCAGGACGGCCTCGTCCTTGCGTCCACTCAGGAACTTCCGGATCCGCTCCGCGTCGATGCGGGCGGTCGACTCGAAGGTTTCCGGCGTCGAGCCCGTGAGCACCGCGTCCTGCGCGTCGATGCGGGCCTCGTGGTTCCAGGCCGCCTTGTAGTCGCCGGGGCCGCTCGGGAGCGGGTCCGTGACGGCGCCCGCCCGGCGGAGCCCTCGGGAGAGGCGCTGGCGGAGAGTCATGACCCTTCGGCTCGCGACGTCTTCACGGGGGGCCCATTCAACCACGGCCTCCTCGGACGGAACGGCCGCCGGCCCTTCCAATACTCGCGATAAGAGTGTCCACCTCGATCGGGCGCGTCCTATTCTTGCCGTGATTGCACTCCGTCCGAAGCGAGGTCATCCCGGTCATCCCGCGGAGGCTCACGGCGATCGCGATTCTCGTCGCGGCCCTGGCGCTCCGCTGTCTGGCCCTCGGCCGCTCCTCGCTGGGCAACGACGAGATCGAGGAGGTGCGCTGGGCGCGCCTGCCGGTCGGCCAGATGCTGGTCGAGGTCTTCCGCGACGGCGCGCATCCTCCGCTCGACTTCCTGGTGCAGTCAGTCCTCACGCGGCTCGGAGCCGCGGAATGGATGCGGCGTCTGCCGAGCGTCCTCGCGGGGACCGCCGGGATCGGGCTGCTCCTGTTCCTCGCCGGGCGCTGGTTCGGATCGCGCGCGGGTCTCGCGGCGGGATTGCTGCTCTGCGTCTCACCGATCCACGTCCGCTACTCGCAGGAGGTGCGGCCCTACGCGCTCGGTCTTCTCTTCCTGACCGCGGCAGTCGCCGCGCTCGAGGCCTATCGCGAGAAGCCCGGGAGGGGTCTCGCCGCGGCGTGGTTCCTGTCGGTCCTCGCGGCGATGTACACGCTGTACTTCGCCGGGCTCCTCGCGATCCTCGTCGGCGTCTGCCTCGTCTTCGTCGAACGCCGCGGGCCGCTCGGCGCGTTGTGGCGCCGGATGCCGATGATCCTGACGGGTTGGCTCCTTGGCTATCTCCCCTGGCTGGCGTCCGTCGTCACGGTCGCGCGCAAGTCGCCCCCGATGCCGGGGGAGAGGCTCGATGCGGCATGGTGGATCGAGCATCTCCAGGTTCTCGGCACGGGCGACTGGAAGGTCGAGCCGCTCTCCCTCGGGTCGATTCTCTTCTGGCTCCTCGTGGTCGTGGGCCTGACCCGGGTGCGGACGTCGCGGCCTGCCCTGGTGGCGGCCTCCTGGCTCCTGCTCGGCGGCCTCGCGCAGATCGTCGTGATGCAGCTGCGCCCGCACTACCCGGCCGTCCGCCACTTCCTGCCGAGCTGGCTCGGCGCCGTGCTCCTCGCGAGCTGCGCGATCTCCGTTCTGGTGCGATTCGCGGCCGGCCGCTGGACCGCCGTCCTCGCGCTCTGCGCGATCGCCGTCTACGACGCTCGCACGCTCGTGGAGTACTACGACCACGGCCGCCCGCGTTGGGACGCGGTCGCGGCGTTTTTGCGCGATCAAGTGCGACCCGGCGAGCATGTCGTCGCGGTCAATGGATGGGCCTTTCGGAACCTCGGCTACTACTGGACGGACGAGCGTCAGGGAGCGCCGGGTGTCGCGCTCGAGCGGGCGAGGACCGCCGTCGCCGGCCCGGCCTGGCTCGTCGTCGCCAACTGCCCGGTCTGGCCGGAACTGGAGCAGACGGTCGGCGCTCTCGAAGTCCGGGCGACGTTCTCGATGACCAACCACTGCACGGTTCGTTACCTGCCGTCCGGAGCCGCCCCGGAGATCCCGCGCGGCGTCTGCGAGAACGGCTTCTAGAGCGCGGGCTTCCGGCGCGCGAGCGCGAGGACCGCGACGATCGCCGCGAGCGCGGAGGCCGCCAGCCCCTTGCGGAATCCCGGCGGCAGGTAGCGGCACACGAGCCGCGTGTCCCCGGCCGGGATGCGGACTCCGAGGAACGCCCCGTTGACGAGAAGGGTCGGCAGCGGCTGCCCCGCGGAGTCGGCGCTCCAGCCGCCGTCGTCGGATTCGGGCAGGACCAGGACGCGCGGAGCGTCGCTCCGCACGCGGACGAGGACTCGCTCCGGTGACGGCCGCTCGAGCGAGACGATCTCGACGTGGTTGTTGCCGCCGAACGCTTCGTCGCGCCCCACGACGAGCGCGGCGTGGACGAGGTCTGGCTCGGTCGCGAGGCGGCGAAGAAGCTCCTCGCGGTCCGCGCAGCCGATCAGCTGCTCCGGAAGGACGCCGTCGGGGGCCGGGGAGCTGCGGACCGTGTCCCCGTCCAGCCGGGCGCGCGCGTTCAGGAAGTCGAGCATCGGGGCGTCCATCCGGCGAACGTTGCCGAGCGGATGCGCCGGGGCGTCGTAGCCCGTGCCTGCGGCGAGCGCATCGAGGTATCGCGCCGGGGTCATGGGGTCCTGCATGCCGACGTCCTCGAGCCCGTACATGTACGCCATGCCCGAGAGGGCGCCGGTGTTGGCGGCAAAGCGCCCGCCGGCGGCCGCCGCCCGGAGGTTCCGCACCACCGGCGTCATCGGGAAGTATTCGTCGGGACGCGTCCCCGGATTGAACCGCGCGCCGATGCGCAGCAGCTCGAGCCCCGTGCCGGCGAGGAAGAGGACCGTTACAGACCGCACGCGCGCGCCCCTCGGCGACGGTGGGCGCGACAGGAGAACCAGCGTCGACGCGAGAAGCAGCGCCGGAAGCACGAAGCGGACCGCGCGCCAGGCGGTCAGCGGGGGATGCGTCGGCTCGCCCAGCGACTGGACGAACACGACGCCGATCGCGAGAAGCAGCAGCGCGCACGCGCACAGGGCCGCAACGCGGCCCTTTCCCGAGCGGAGCCGGTCGAGCTGGAACGCGGCGAGGAGCGCCATCAGAAAGACCGCCAGGAACTGCATCCGCCCGGTCGTCACGCGGTGCAGCACGAAGCGCAGTCCCGGCGCCGCGTCCGTCAGCCAGCGCAGCGGCGGGAACCAGAGGACGTAGAGGAGGAGCAACACGAAAGCGACGCGCGCGATCGAGACCGCCGCGGGCGCCCGCCGCCACGCGAACGCGGCGAGCGAGAGGGCGAGCACCAGGATCCCGGCGTAGCCGCTGGTGCGCCCCGCGAAGGAGTAGGTCCCGAACTTGTCGCCGTCCCTCGGGTTCCCGCGGGCCTCGGGGACGACCCAGTAGCGGAGGAGATCCAGATAGAGCGGCGGACGCAGGAGCTGTGAGGTGAACCGCGTCATGGGCGAGCCGTCGGAGGCCTCGCGCGCGATGTGTTCGGAGCGCTCGCTGGCGAGGACGGCGTGAAGCTGAGGCAGCCAGACGACCGCCGTGAGTCCGAGTCCGAGAAGCGCGGCGAGGACGAGCGATCCCAGGCGCGGAGCGCGCACCTTCTGCTTGAGGACGCTCGTGGCAAAGACGCAGACTCCGCCGGCCACGACCAGAAACTCTCCCTCGGGAAATCCTCCGAGGAGGAGCGCCGCGATCGCCGAGACCGCTCCCGCGAATCCGCCGCGTCCGCCTTCGGCCAACCGCTCCAGCGCGAGCAGGAGCCACGGGAAGACCGCTTGGGGATACGTCAGCGGATAGTGGAGCCAGGTCGTGAACGCGAGCGAGAAGCCGTAGGCGAGACCTCCCGCGGCGGCGGCCGGATCCGAGAGGCGCCGCCTGCGCAGCCAGAGATACACGCCCGCGGCGGCGAGCCAGAGACGCAGCGCGGCGGCGACGGCGAGCGCCCAGGGCTCCGGCAGCGGCCAGGTGATCCACGTCGTGGGCGTCAGGACCTGCGCCTGCGGGTTCGCCCAGAGCGGGTTGCCGCAGCCGTTGGCCGCGAAGCGAAGCGGGAGCTGTCCCCGGCGATACGCGTCCGAAACGGCCTTGGTCCACGGGAGGTACTGCGTGGGGAGGTCCCAGCGCTCGTCGTTGCCGCCCACGAGAGGCGACGGCGACGTTTCCATGCGGCCCGGCAGGAGCCGCAACGCGCAGTCGGTCGGGACGGGGAGCTCGCCGAAGAAGACCGAATAGAACGCGGTCACGACCGCGAGCGCGGCGTAGGCGGCGAGGACCCTTCGCATCACGGACGCCGCGGGGTCGCGGTTGCGGCGACGGCGACGCCGAGCAGGATCGCCGCCGACGCGATGCTGATCCACGCGCCCGCGCGCATCCCGGGCGGCACGTAGCGGCAGACGATCGCGGTCTCACCCGCCGGCACGCGGATCCCCAGGAAGGCCTCGTCGATCCGGATGGTCGCGAGCGGAGTCCCGTTTGGATTTGGATCGTCCGCCTTGCGAACGATCCATCCGCCGTCGTCGGTGTCCGGAAGGACGAGGACGCGGGGCCGCTCGCAGCGCACGCGCACGCGGATCTCCTCGGGGCGCGGGCGCTCGAGCGACAGAACCTCCG
>DASXPB010000063.1:0-23470 GCA_036493875.1 Thermoanaerobaculia bacterium | reverse complement strand
ACGGCGCGTTGCTCCGGTCGTCTTCGCGCTGACCGCCCTGGCGATTTCGGCGAGCGTGCTCCTCGCGCAAGACGCGGATTTCTCGATAACGCCGATCGCGCCGACGCCGGCGCAGGTCGTCAACTACTCCTATGAGGATCTCTGTCCCGGGACGCTCACGTCGATGCTGTGGACCTACGGAGACGGCGGAAGCTTCACCAACACGAATCCGGCGGGGAACGGCTGCGGCACGACCCACGGATACGACAACCTGGGAGTGTACCGAGTGATACTCGAGGTGCTCCCGAGCCAGAACCAGCTGGTTCGCGACATTGGCATCCGCTCGAACGCCGACGGACAGAACCCCCTGACGCCCGATTTCTCCTGGTCGCCGGCGAGCCCGGCCCCCGGACAGGACGTCACGTTCAACGACCTGACGTCGCCGGCGAACTCGGTGGGGCAATGGGAGTGGGACTTCGACGACGGATCCATTTCCTACCTTCACAACCCGACGAAGAGTTTCCCAATCGGAGACCACGCGGTCACTCTGAAGGTCGGCAACCAGGCGTCGCTGCAGCTGAAGACCCTGACGGTCCACGTCACGACGCCAATTCCCGTGGCCAGCTTCACGTTCTCGCCGACGAATCCCACCCCCGGCACCGTCGTGCAGTTCACCGACACCTCCACCGGCGGCCCGACCTCATGGTCATGGAATTTCGGGGATCCGAGCTCCCCAGGCGATAACACCTCGACGCTGCAGAATCCGACGCACGTGTTCTCGACGGGCGGGGCCTACACGGTGGCCCTCGTCGCGAGCAATGCCAACGGGAGCTCGACCCCGTTCACGCAACAGGTCATCGTCTCGACCCCGACGGCTCCCGTCGCCGACTTCAGTTTCAACGCCAACCGGCTCACGGTCGCATTCACGGACACGTCGACCGGAGGCCCGGATCAGTGGGCCTGGACCTTCGGCGACATCGGCTCGCCGAGCAACCAGTCCTCCGCCCAGAACCCGACGCACGTCTTCAGCAAGGAAGGGACCTTCACGGTCTCTCTGACGGCCTCGAATGCGGCGGGCTCGAGCTCGAGGACGCGCACGCTGACGGTTCAGAACGGCTCGTCCGCGCCCGTGGCGGGCTTCACGTCCTCCGCCGCGGGCCTGGACGTCGCCTTCACGGACACCTCGACGGGTCCACCGACGAGGTGGGCCTGGAGCTTCGGCGACCCGGCCTCGGGCGGCGCAAACCTCTCGACCACACAGAACCCGTCGCACCATTTCTCGGCCGCGGGAAGCTACACGGTGTCCCTGACGGTAACCAACGTGTTCGGCTCCAGCACCGCCCAGGAGACGCTCGTCGTTTCGACCTGCGTCGCCGGCAGCGAGACCCTCTGCCTCAACAATGCCCGCTTCAAGGTCGCGGTGACCTGGAGCGTGCCGTCCCAGAACCGCAGCGGCACCGGGCAGGCGATTCCTCTCACCTCCGACACCGGGTACTTCTGGTTCTTCGACGAGGCGAACGTCGAGCTCGTGATCAAGGTCCTCGACGCGACGGGCGTCAACCACCACTTCTGGGTCTTCTACGGGGCCCTCTCGAACGTGCAGTACGAGATCACCGTGACCGACACGGAGACCGGCGCGGTCAAGGTCTACGACAACCCGAGCGGCACGCTCGCCTCGATCGCAGACACCTCCGCCTTCCCGAGCGCTGCGAGCCCCGCCGGCGCGGCGGCGGAGGCGACGGACAAGGACGCCGAGATCGACAGGCGCTCCGCCGAGGAGCTGTACGGCCTCTACGCGGTGCTCTCGCAGGCGAAGGCCGCGCCGAGGTCCACGAGCGCGGGCTGCACGGCGAACAGCACCACGGCCTGCCTGCACCAGGCGCGCTTCCAGGTGTCGGTCGACTGGGAGGTCCCCAGCCAGGGGCGGTCCGGGGCCGGGACGGCGATCCCCATCACCGACGACACCGGCTATTTCTGGTTCTTCACCGACACCAATGTGGAGCTGATGATCAAGGTCCTGGACGGCACGGGCGTGAACCAGCACTACTGGGTGTTCTACGGCGCGCTCTCGAACGTGAAGTACACGATCACGGTGCGTGACACGCAGACGGGCCACGTCAAGGTCTACGCGAACGAGAGCGGCAACCAGGCGAGCGTGGCGGACACCGCGGCCTTCTGAGCCTCGATCGAGATTCCGGTGCGGCAGGGTCACCCCCTTGCGGGACCGGTGCTCCCTGTCACACCGGCCAGCTTGACGGAAGGGGCTCCGTCTGCGACCCTAAACCATCGTCGCCACTGAACTTGCGAGGTGCCCGATGTCCGTTTCGAGGACTGCCCTGAGGATTTTTTCGGCACGCTTTGACCGAGCGTGGCGCATTTTGTGCGGCGTCGCCCTGGCCGGGATCACGGCTCCCATCCTCGCACAATCCTTCACCTTCACCCCGTTCGGACCCACGGTCGGAACCCCGGTCTCCTTCTTCCCGGGCGCCGCGGCGAGCTGCCATTGGGACTTCGGAGATCCGACCATCCCTCCCGTCGACGATCCGACCTGCAGCCAGCAGATGGCGACGTACGCGAACGTCGGCATCTACACGGTGACGCTGACGACGACCTCCCCCAACGGATCCATCTCCAAGGATGTCGGTGTTCTGCCTCCTGGTAACACGGACCTCATTCTGACGCCGGACTTCACGTGGAGCCCGACCAACCCGATCGTCGGCCAGCCCGTGACGTTCACGGACACCACCATCCCGGCGGACGCGGTGGGCCATTGGACGTGGGCTTTCGGCGACGGCAGCGGCTCGTTCCTTCACGGCCCCTCGCACAGCTATGCGTCGACCGGTCCCATCACGGTTGCGCTGACGGTCGCGAACGATCACACCGGAGGGGGCGGCGTCTTCGTGACGCACGTCCTGAACATTGGTCTTCCCGTGACCAACACTCCCACGCCGACGCAGACCCGTACGGCGACCCTGACGCCGAGCATCACGCCGACGTCCACCGAGACCCCTTTCGGCCAGCCGACCTTCACGGCCACCGTCTCACCGACCCAGACCACGACGCCGCCTCCGGGATCGACCAGCACGCCGACCGCGACCGTCACGGCCACCCCCCCTGGAGGCGCTACGGCGACGCCGACAACGACCGGAACGCCGTTCACGCCGACCAATGGCCCCACCTCGACGCGCACCAGGACCCGGACGCCGACGCCGGTCCAGGGACCTCAGGTCCTCGTGGGCTCCCTGGCGGTCGCCGGCTCGACGCCTGGCAACTTCGGCTCCTTCTTCAAGACGGCCGTGCAGCTGACGAACCCGGGCGCCGCTCCGACCTCGGGCCGGTTCTTCTACCACGAGGCCGGCCTGACGCCCGCGAACGGCACGCTCGGCTGGTCGCTCGCGCCGGGGCAGACGATCGCGTACGACGACGTCGTCGCCGCGATGGGCCAGAACGGCCTCGGCACCCTCGACCTCTACGTGGCGCAGGGCTCGCCGATCCCGGTTCTCCTGACGCGCATCTACGACGATGGCGGCGCCGCCGGGACGAGCGGCTTCACCGAGCCCTTCTTCCGGCTGGCCGACATTCCGCAGAACGGTGGCGGCTACCTCATCGGCCCCTCAGACGTCTCCCGGTACCGCTACAACCTGGGCTTCCGGACGCTGACGAGCGACGTCCACGTGACTGCGACCGTGCGCAGCTCGTCCGGGGCCGTCGTACACACGGTCAACACGACCTTCCCGCCGAACTTCTTCATCCAGGACTCGGCCACCGGCTTCCTGGGGTTCAGCCTCGCCAACAACCAGTCGATCCAGATCACGTATTCGGGCGGCGGGCTGATCGTCTACGGCGCGACCGTCGACAACGTCACCAACGACCCGAGCGCGCAGTTCTTGAGCTACACGTCGTCGACCCAGACGGCGGACGTGACTCCCCTCAGCGTCACCCGCCCGCGCACACGGGGCGCGGTCGCGGCCGCGCTGTTCGCGGCGGTCCTCGCCGCGCTCGGCCTGGGCGTCGGAGCCGTCGTCGCCAGGCGCTGAGCGCGGCTCCGGGAACGGGCGTCAGGGAACGCTGCGAGGCGCCGGCGGGGGCGTCGCCGTCCGCAGCGCCTCGATCTCGCGAAGGATCGCAGCGACGAGCGCCTCGGTGATTTTCTTGCCCTTCTCCCGCGTCGCGAGGGTCGCGTCGCCGTAGACGCCGGTCGGCGAGTACGTGAAGCCCTCCGACTCCTTTTTCGGATCGCGGGTCAGGCCGTGCTCACCGGGGTGGTAGTCCTTCACGGCCTTGCGCATGTCGACGTCGGCCGGGCTCATGTAGAGCATCATCGAGGTCTCGGCCTCGTCGGCGTGCGTGCCTCCCTCCTGCCGGCAGACCTCCTTCTCGATCGGGTCGAGACACGCGAGCACGTCGGTGTAGCGGAGCAGGATTCCGTCGCCCGCGAGGATCGCGGCGGCCGGCTCGAGCGCCCTCACCGTCGAGACGCCGGTGTTGAGCACGTAGAAGCGCCGCGGACCGAAGCGCGACAGGCCGCGGCAGATGTCGACGAGCATGTCCCGCGCCGTCTCGAGGCGAAGGCTGGTCGAGCCCGGGTACTCCAGGAACGCCGGGTAGTACCCGTAGTTGATCGTCGGCGCAACGACGACGGCGTCCTTCGCGAGGACACGCCGCTTGAGGTACTCGGCCAGCACGAAGTCGTTCTTGAGCTTGAGGTGCGGCCCGTGTTCCTTGGAGCCGGCGCCGAGCGGGACGACGACGACCGCGTCGGGCGTCAGCCGCTTCTCCGCCTCGACCCACGTGAGCTCCTCGAGAACGACGCCCTTGTCGGACGCCCGGCCCGGCGAGGGCGAGACCGCCAGCGACGCGGCGAGGATCACCCGGCCGATCATCGGCTCGCCTCCCCTCCCTCCGCCGCGGCCCTCAGCAGCCTCAGGGCGGGCGCGAGGCGGGGCATGCGGATCTTGGCGAACAGTCGGCCGTTGACGAACAGGACCGGAATCGAGTCCGACCAGCGCCGCGCGATCTCGTCGTCCGAGTCCACGTCGACGATCTCCCATTCGTGCGCGTGCCCCTGAAGGAGCCGGTCCACCTCCGCCCGCATCTCCGAGCAGAGGTGGCAGCCCGGGCGCGAGAGCAGGCGCAGCCGGATCACGCGGCGCTCCTCCTCATGGAGCCGGCCTCACGCCGCCGGCGTAGCCGGCTCCTCGGGATCACGCGCCACGCGGTAGACGTAGTCGAAGCCGGAGACCACGGTGATCGCCGCGGCGGCTCCGAAAGCGATCGACACGACCGCGTCCGGCCACGCCCACAGGTTCGCGCAGAGCACGAACAAGACCGTCAGGATCTGCGTCACGGTCGTGACCTTGCCGACCCAGCTCGGCGGAAACCGCTTGCGCCCGGAAGCGAGGATGAGGAGCAGGGCGACCAGCAGGAGCAGAAAGTCCCGGGAAATCACCATCACCGACAGCCAGATCGGCACCTTCAGGCGCCCCGGGTAGGCCGGGATCGCGAGGAAGACGTACGACGACATCAGGAGGAGCTTGTCGGCGATCGGATCGAGGTACGCGCCGAGCGCCGATTTCATGTGGAAGTGCCGCGCGAGGAACCCGTCGATGCCGTCCGAGACGCCGGCCGCCACGAAGAGCGTGAGGGCGATGCCGAAACGGCCCTCCGCGATCGAGAGGAGGAAGAACGGCAACGCGGCCAGGCGGATGAGGGTGATGAAGTTGGGAAGGGTCCAGGGACCCTTCACTTACGTCTCCACTCGTTCTCCCGCGCCCCCGGAGGAACCTCCGCGGGCACCCACACGGTCGAGCCCTGAACGCGGATGAGCTTACGGTCCTCGAACTGCTTGAGCATTCGCGTGACCGTCTCCCGCGTGGCGCCGATCGAATTGGCGATCTCCTGGTGGGTCGGGCGGCTGACCACGAAGTAGCCGTCGACCGGCGGCTTCCCCGACTCGTCCGCCATTCGAAGAAGGTAGCGCGCAAGCCGTCCCCCGACGTCGAGGAGCGCGAGCGACTCGATCACGTCGTTGGCCCGGCGCAGGCGCGCCGACAGGGTCTTGAGAATCTTCCGCGTGAGCGTGAAGTCGTGCTCCAGCAGGTTGAGGAAGTCCGTGCGCGTGAGCACGACCAGCTCCGATTCCGTCAGGGCGGAGACCGACGCGCTCCGCGACTCGCCCTCGAAGAGCGCCATCTCCCCGAAGAAGCTGCCGGCCTGCAGGTGCGTCAGCACGACCTCGCGTCCGTCCGAGGAATCGACGTAGACCTTGACCTCGCCCCGGACCAGCACGAAGAACAGGTCGCCCGGCTCGGCCGCGCGCAGGATGGAGGCGCCGCTCGGGTATTGCCTGACCGTGGCCAGCCGGGACAGGGCCTGGAGCTCCGACTCCTCGAGCTCTGCGAAGAGGGCGACACGCCGAAAGACAGCGGTATCAATCACGCCGGGCAGCCTCCCCGACGGCGTACGCCGTCCGCAACCGATCCATTCCCCGAGTCATCTCCGCCCCGGACACGTACATTCCACCCGATTCTGTCAGCAGTCCGCACCGCGCCGCCAGACGGATTGCGTCGCCCCCGGTTCGAGACGCCTCCGCCGCCGAGGCTAGGCAGCCCTTCGGGCTCCCCGGCCGTCCGAGAACGACCGCCAGTCGCAGGAGGAACTGCCCGGCCGCGAGCCGGGAAAGCGGCGCGTCCGGCCGGGCCCGATGCGTCTCCGGGTCTACGTCCAGGAGACCCAGGCCGACGGCGCGGATCATGACGGCCCGGTCCTTTCGCTCGAGGACGTCGCTGGCCACGACTCCCGACTGGATCCGGCCCTCGCGCAGTTCGGGATACATCCAGGAGAAGAGCAGCGCGGCGCCGGAGCGGGTCAGCCGGCGCGACCGGGCGACCTGCCGCTCAGAATCGGGCCAGTTGTCGATCCGAAAGGCCAGCCGGGCCTCCGCCGCGCGGTCCTTGAGCTCCGGGTTCCGGGCCGCGAGGGAGTCGAGCACCATGACCGCCATGGAATAGTCGCCGACCTCGAGGGCGAGCTCTCCGGCGCGCCGCTGAGCGTCCTCGTCGACCCCGCCGAGCGCCAGGGCGTCGCGGTAATAGCGGAGCGCGCTCTCCTTCTCGCCGCCCGCGCACTCGACCTCGGCCGCGCGCACCAGCACGGCGGCCGAGCCCGGGTTCCAGGCCAGCGCCTGCGCGACCCCGGCCGACGCGTCCGCCCGCCGTCCCCGTTCGGAGTCCCGCTCGGCCGCGGCCATCACGGACTCGGTGGCCTGCCCCCGCAGCTCGTCCGCGCGCCGCACGATGCCCCGCCGCTGCGGCGCGCGTTCCGCCGCCCGCTGGTACAGCTCGTACGCGCCGGCCGGATCGCCCGACCGCGCCGCCCGCTCCCCGCACGCCGTCCACAGCGGCACGGTCGCCGGCGCCTCGCCGAGCTCGCGCGTGCAGAGCGGCTCGGCCGCATCGAGGTTCTCGAGGAGCACCAGCGCCTCGACCGTTCCGATCGCCCCGGCCCGGCGGGACGGCCCCGAGGCGGCGGCCTCGAAATCACGCCGCGCGCCCGCGGGATCGCCGGACGCGAGGGCGTGCCAGCCCTTGTCGACGGCGACGTCGAACGGCCCCGTCAGTCCTTCACGCGGGTCCAGCGGGAAACGGTCTGCGACGGCTCCCGCCGGGGGCGCGCTCGCGCAGCCGGTCGGCAGGAGCAGCACCGTCGCCATCGCCCAGGCGACGGCCCACGCGGAGAGCGCGAGACGCGCTCCGCGCCGCGATTTCGCGAGGGCGGATGATCTGGCCGACTGGGAAAGAGAAACGCGGGAAGGGCGCAAGCGGCTCAAGGCCCCTCTCGGATCAGGTGCTCGAGGGCAGCGACTCCGGCCGGATCGAGGCGATGGCGTGCTTGTAGATCATCTCTTCTCGTCCGTCGACTTCGAGGACCAGCGCGAACTTGTCGAAACGCCGCAGGCGGCCCATGCGCTCCTCGCCCGAGGTCAGGCGCACGGTGACGGGGACGTTGTCCTTGCGCAGGTTGTAGAAGAAGGAGTCCTGTACGTTGATCGGCGCCTTGTTCATTCCGTCTCCCTGTCCTCCTCGCCCAGCAGGGCGAGCGCCCTCGCGACGGCCTCCTGCGGGTCCACCCACCGGATGCCGGTCTCGCGGGCGAGCCAGGTTCGTTGGCGCTTGATCAGCTTCCGCGTGGCCGCCACGATCCGAGTCTCCGCCTCGCTTTTCGGAATCCGCCCGAGGATCCACTCCGCCACCTCCCGGTACCCGATCGCTTGAAAGGAGTTGGAGTCCGCCGAGAGCCCGCGATCGAGGAGGCGCCGGACTTCCTCTCCCCACCCGGAATCCAGCATCCGGCGCGCCCGGTTTTCGATCCTAACATGGAGTGACGCCGGCGCCGGCGCGAGCCCGAGCCGAATGACGCGAAAGCGTCGGGCCCACGGGTCGCGTCCCGGGACGCGGGCCGAGGGGCGGGCCCCGGTCAGGAGCAGAATCTCGAGGGCGCGCAGGGTGTACTTGAGGTTGCCCACGGGAATCCGCGAGGCCGAGACCGGATCGTTCACGGCGAGCACGCGGTGCGCGACCGCGGGCCCCCGCAGGCTCGACCAGGCCGCGAGCGCCGCGCGAAGGCGATCGCTTCGAGCCGGCCCCGGCGGAAGCCCCTTCAGGAGCGCCTCCACGTAGAAGCCGCTTCCGCCGCAGACGATCGGCAGGCGGCCCCGGCTCGCGATGTCTTCGACCGCCCGCCGCGCCTCGGCCGCGTACCGTCCGGCGGAGAACGGCTCCTCCGGATCCGCGACGTCGAGCAGGTGGTACCGCACCTCGCGACGGAGCCGTGCCGAGGGCTTCGCCGTCCCGACGTCCATTCCCCGGTAAACCGCGAAGGCGTCCGCGGACACGACCTCGCCGCCCGCGGCGAGCGCCACCGCGTGGGCGACCTCGGTCTTGCCGGAGGCGGTGGGGCCGACGATGACGAGGATCTGGCTCACGGCTCCTCGGTCCCCCGCCACCGCAGCCGCGTGGCCCGCGGCAGGAGCTCGATCCTGCAGTCGGAACGCTGGTCGGTGCGGAGGACGGGGACGCAGAAGCGCGCAAGCGTTCGGAGCGTGTCCGGAGCCGGATGCCCGAAGCGGTTCCCGCGTCCGCACGACACGAGCGCCACGCGCGGCCGGATCGCGTCCACGAGCGCGGCGGAGGTCGACGTCCGGCTCCCGTGATGCCCCACCTTCAGCACGTCCACGGGAGTCAGCGCTCCCCCCGCCGCCAGGTCCGCCTCGGTCGGCGCCCCGGCGTCGCCGGTGAGGAGCGCGGCGCGCCCGTCCCGCTCGAACAGCGCCACCACCGACTGGTTGTTGACCGCGTCCGTCTTTCGCCGGCGGCCCCCCGAGTGAAGCACGGTGAGGCGCGCGCCGTCCGGCAGCTCCAACGCGTCCCCGTCCTGGAGGGCGCGCACGGGAGCCCGGCGCCTCGCCGCCAACGCCCCGAGCCGCGCGAGGAGGTCGCCCTCGTCGTCGCCGCAGGAGCGCCAGAGGCTCGCGACGGGCAGCTCCTCGAGCACCCCGAAGAGTCCGAGCGCGTGGTCCGGATGCGGATGGGTGAGGAGCACGGCGTCGAGTCGCGTGATCCCGCGGTCCAGGAGCTTCGGGACCACCCGCGTGCGGCCGAAATCCGTCGAGACGGCATCGAAGGGGCCTCCTCCATCGACCAGGATCGCCCGGTCCTTCCAGCGCAGGAGTATCGCGTCTCCCTGGCCCACGTCGAGCGCCTCGATCGAGAAGCCCTCCCTCGGTCCCCGGGGTCCCGGCGACAGCGCGAGGACGGCGAAGGCGGCGGCGGCCCCGGCGGAGGCGCCCGCCCGAAGCTTCCCCCGCGAGGCCGCCGCCACGACGAGAAGGACGCCGACGAGGAGAACGCCCGCAAGGGGAGGCGTGGGACGCAGATACGCGGCGCCGGCGGCGCGGTCGGCCGTCCACTCGAGGACCGACATCCCGAGCGCGAACAGGCCCGCCGGCGGAGCGGCGGCCGAGGGGAGGCCGAGCGCGTCCAGAGCGAGCACCAACCCGCCGAGAGCGATCAGTCCCGCCGACAACGGAATGGCGAGAGGAGCCGTCAGCCACGCGGCCGCCGCCACGAGGTTGAACCTCCAGAGCAGGACCGGGGCCGTCGCGCACTGCGCGGCCAGGGAGGCCGAGAGCCCGGCGAAGAGCCAGCGCGGCCGCGAGGGCAGAAGGGCCGCGATCGGACCGGCGAAGCTCGCGATGCCGAGGACCGCGGCGAAGGTGAGGACCGTTCCGACCGAGAAGACCTGCCGCGGCGAGACGAGGAAGAGCGCGCAGGCCGACAGACCCGCCGCCTGGGCGCCGGTCACGGGCCGCTCGAGCAGCCTCGTCAGGAGAAAGACGCCGACCACGACGCCGGCCCGAACGGCCGGCGGGTTGGCTCCGCCGATCAGCACGAAGAGCGCGACGGCCGCGAGCAGCGCGGCGTCCCGGCGCTTGCCTTCGATGCGGAGCCGCTCGAGCGCGAAGGCGGCGAGACCCGCGGCGAGCAGCACGTGGAGTCCGGAGACGACCAGCAGGTGATACAGCCCGCCCCGGCGAAACCGCGCGACGAGACCACGGTCGAGCTCCGACGTGCGTCCCAGGAGCAGGGCCGCGAGCGGGCCGCGAGCGCCGTTCTCGCCGGCGCCGTGCGCGTGCGTCGCCGCCCGGAACAGGAAGCGGTTCGGGAACGTCAGCGCCGAGAGCAGCGTCGAGCCCTGGGGCTCCACGAGGCGCGCGCTCTTCACCGAGAGGCGGTAGCGCGGCCAGGGCAGCGGCAGCTCCCGCTCCGACGCGGGAAGGTCCTCGCGCTCGAGCCGCCCCGTGACCCGCACGCGGTCGCCCCGGTCCGGGAGCGGCCCGGAGGGCGGCTGACCGGAGAGGTAGACGACGACCTCGGCCGGGAAGGGAACCCCTCCGCTGCGGCCGAGGAGCCTCCGGGCATGCAGCGTGGTGCGCGCCCGAGGCGGCTCGCCGCTCCAGAAATCGGCGAGGACGCCCTCGACCGAGTCCGAGAATTCGCCGGGCGCGTCGGGCCGCCGGAACGCGTCCCGTGCCTGTTCGGCCGGGATCGCGAGACGCAGGCGGCCAGCCAGGAATCCCGCCGCGAGCCAGAACGCGAAGAAGCCGACCCGGGCCGCGGCGCCGCTCTGGGGCCGGCGCGCCGCGAGGAGGAGGAGGGTCGCGGAGCAGCAGAGCAGTCCGAGCGCTTCGATCTCGCCCCGAACCGACCAGGCGCCGGCCAGTGTCCCGGCCACCACGCACACCGCGGCCCGGGCGGCCGGGGCCGCCCCTTCCTCCAGGACCGGGCGGATCAAGACCGCCGCTCGAGGACGACGAGAGCCTCGACGCGGTGCGTGAACGCGAAGAGGTCGTAGAGCCGGGCGCTGGAGATCACGAGACCGCTACGGGGCGCCCGCAGCACGACGAGGTCGCGCGCGAGTGTCGCCGGATCGCACGAGACGTAGAGGAAGAGCCGGCGCGCCCGCCGGGCCAGCTCCTCCGCGAGCGACGCTCCCAGCCCGGCGCGCGGCGGGTCCGCGACGACGACGTCGAAGTCCCGTTCGTCGTCGCGGAGGAAGTCCGCGATCGGCGCCGCCTCCGCGACCCAGCGGCCGCCGTCGGACCACTGCGCGCGCGTGGCGCGGGCATCCTCGTTCGCCTCGCGGTCCCACTCGACGGAGGTGACCTCGTGGCCCGCGTCGAGAAGGGCGCCCGCGAAGAGCCCCACGCCTCCGAAGGCGTCGAGCGCGGTTCCGGGCGGAACGCGGCCCGACTCGTCCCGAACGTCGGCCATCAGGCGGGCGACGAGGTGGCGGTTGCTCTGGAAGAAGGAATCGGCCGACACGCGAAAGCGCCGCGGGCCGACGTCCAGCGGCAGGCGGCGGCCTCCGCGCTCCAAGCGGATCTTTCCCTCCGCGGACCGCAGGAGGACGCCCTCGAAGCTCGCGAGGAGCCGCTCGGCGAGGCGCGCCTCCCCCGCGGCGTCGCCGGCCCCGGTCAGGCGGAGGAGGCGCCGCGTGCCGGGCAGGTCCTCGAGGATCGAGAGCTCCGAGGCCTCGATCCCGCTCTCCGCGATCGCGTCGCGGAACTCGGGGAGTCCCGCGCGGGTGGACGAGGCGACGGCCTCGCACGCGCCGGCGTCGACGACGCGGTGCGTGCCCGGCGCGAAGTAGCCGATGCGCGCGTCCGCGCCGGCGCCCGCGACGTGCAGCCGCAGGCGCAGACGGTAGCCCGCGCCCGACGCCGCCGGCGGCTCGAGCGCGCCGAAGAGCTCCGGCTCCAGGTGGCCGATCCTCTGCATGGTCTCCAGAAAGAGCTCCCTCTTCGCCTCGCGCGAGGCCGCCACCGCGTAGTGCGCCCAATCGCAGCCGCCGCAGCCGGCGTGCGCCGAGTCGATCCGATCCCGCGAAGGCTCCAGGATTCTCAGCGGGCTCCCCCGCCAGAATCGCCTTCGCCTCTCATAGATACTTGTCTCGACGAGCTCGCCCGGAAGCACGCGATCGACGAAGCCGACGCCCTCCGGCGTGCGGGCGATGCCCTCCCCGGTGGGAGCGAGCTTCTCGATGCGGATGACCGCAGTGCCGCCCGCGTCCCCTCGCGAGGTCGCACGGCGCCCGACCGGATCCTCCCGTCTCGGGCTCACAGGAGCGACAGGCGCGGGAGGCCGAGCCGCTCGCGCACGGTCCGCCGCGCCAGGGCCTTGCGCGTCTTCTCGGCGGTCGCCGGATCCATGCGCTCGCCCGCCCCGGCCCCCTGCAGGAGGCCGTCGATCTGCCGGTCGAGCGCCGCGCGCTCCGGCTCCGGGAACGCCGCATAGAGCCCGCCGGCCAGCCGCCGGTCGAGCCGCGCGAGGGACGCCTCGATCTCCTCGGGACGCTTGCCCGAGCGCGAGAGTCGGTCGAGCGACCGAACCGCGGCGGCTAGCGGAGCCTCGAGGTCGCGCCGGGCGTTTGCCGCCTCCTCCAGGCGCCGCGTCAGCGATTCGAGCGCGCTCCTCGTCGCGGCCTCGTCGGGTTCGGCTCCCGCCCCGGAGCCCGGGCCGCCCTTGCCGCGGGCGGCCTCGGCGTGGCGCTCCCATGCCTCCAGCACGGCGTCGCGGCAGTACGAGAGCGAGTTGACCTTTCCGACGGCGGAGCGCTCCTCGCGCCGGGTGAAGGCCTCGTCGATGCCGGCCTCGACCGCGGCGAGCGGGACGCCGAGCGCGCGCCACTGCTTGAGGAGCGCGAAGTCCGTGGGCGAAAGCAGAAACGGCGTCCCGCGCCGCCGGATGAAGGCGGCCTCCGCGGCCGCGTAGTAGTCCCTATCCTCCGCGATTTCGCTCATCGATCAGACGCAGCCCCTGGAGGGTGAGGAGAGGATCGACCTCGTCGATGCGCTCGGATCCGCCGCCGAAGAGCTCGGCGAGGCCGCCCGTCGCGATCACGCGCGGCTTGCCTCCGACCTCCGCGGCGATCCGGTCGATCATTCCGTCCACGAGCGACAGGTAGCCGAAGTAGAGGCCCGACTGGATCGACCCCGCCGTGGTCTTGCCGACCACGCGCTCGGGCCGCCGGATCTCGACGCGCCACAGGCGCGCGGCCTTCTCGAAGAGGGCCTCGGCGGAGATCGCGATGCCGGGCACGATCACTCCCCCCGCGTACTCCCCCTTCGCGGTCACCACGTCGAAGGTGGTCGCGGTGCCGAAGTCCACCACGATGCACGGTCCTCCGACGCGCGCGTGCGCCGCGACGGCGTTGACGATGCGGTCGGCGCCGACCTCCTGGGGCACGTCGTAGAGGATCGGCATCCCCGTCTTGATCCCGGGCTCCACGAAGACCGGTTCGCGGTCCACGATCTGGCGGAACGCCTGCCGCATCGGAAAGCGCAGCGACGGGACGACGCTCGCGATGATGACGCGCATCGGCGGAATCGGCGACCCGGCCGGGCCGGAGTCCAGCAGGCCGCGCACCGAGAGCACGATCTCGTCCGCGGTGGCGTCGCGCCGTGACGTCAGGCGCCAATGCCGGGCGAGCACGTCCCCGTTCCACAGGCCCAGGACCGTGTTGGTGTTGCCGACGTCGACCGCGAGCAGGGCCTCGCCGGGCGGGCCCCCGCTCACGGTCACCACTCGGAGACCTCGCCCGTCGCCACGACCGCCTCGCCTTTCTCCGTGCGCAGCCGCAGAAACCCCGCCGGGTTGAGCCCGAGGTACTCGCCCGTGACCTCTTCGCCGTTGCGGCGGACCGTCATGCGGTCGCCCGGGTGGTGCAGCGAGGCGACCTCCCAGGCTGCGACCTCCGCGTCCCACCGGGGCGCGGCGAGCTCACGGTCCAGCCGGTCGAGAACCGCCTGGAGAAGCTCCGCGAGCGGGTACGCGCGCCCGGTCTCCTCCTCGACGGTGGTGGCGTTGGGCACGCCGAGCGCGTCGCTCTTGCCGAGCACATTGATCCCGATGCCCACTGCCACGTAGGTCTCGTCTCCCTGAGTCCGCGACTCGGCGATCACGCCGGCGAGCTTGCGGCGCTTCGCGTAGAGGTCGTTGGGCCACTTCAGCTCGACGGCTATGCCGGTCTTCTCTCGGAGGGCCTCGGCGGTCCAGCGCGCGACTGCGATCGGCACGACGGACAGCGGCTCGCCCTCGACGGCGCGGCGCACGACCGTGAGATACAGCCCCTTGCCCTCGGGCGCGGCCCAGGAGCGGCCGTTGCGGCCGTAAGCTCCCGGCTGCGACTCGGCGACGAGCACCGTGGTACGCAGGTCCTGCCCCTCCTCGAAGTAGAGCTCGATCAGAGTCCGCGCCAGGCCGTTCGAAGAAGGGATGCGGTGAAACGCCACGCAGTTCTCGATCGCGCGCCAACCCGCCGGGTCCAGCCATTCGCCGCCGAATCCGATCACGACGGTCCCGACATTCCCAGAGCCGCCCGCTTCGCCTCGAGCTCGCGCAGCCGCAGGCGCGTCTTCTCGACGACCGCGGGAGGCGCCTTCTCCAGGTATGCGGCGTTCTGGACCTTGGCCGAGAGCTGCGCGATCTCGTCGTCGAGCGCGAGCCGGGTCTTCTCGTCCCGGGCGTCCCCCGAAGCGACGGCCGCCGCCGACCCCTCGGACCGGGGAAGCTCCATGCCCACGCGGATCCCGGCCACGACGTCGCGGGTCGAGCCCGCAGCGGGCGCGGCGAAGCGCAGCTCCGAGAGGCGGCCCAGATGCGTCAGGAGAGGCGCGAGCGCCTCGAGTGCGGGCAGCGTCTCCTTCGACGGGGACGCGGGATCGATCCACAGCGCGACCGGCGCGGTCGGCGAGGCGGCCCGCTCCGTTCGCAGGTTGCGCACACGCGTGACGATGGCGCGCAGCGCCTCGAGCGAGGCCTCCGCCTCGTCGTCGCGCCACGCGGCCACGGCCTGCGGATAGGGCGTCACGATGAGCGTGCCGGCACGGCCGGTCAGCTTCTCCCAGATCTCCTCCGTGAGGAAGGGCATGAACGGGTGGAGAAGCGCCAGCGAGTCCCGCAGGCAGCGCCGGAGGACCCCACGGGCCGTCTCCGCCGCAGACGCGTCCGGACCCGCGAACACCGGCTTGACCATCTCCAGATACCAATCGCAGAGCTCGTGCCAGACGAACCCCTGAATCCGCTCGGCCGCCTCGTCGAAGCGGAACTCCGAAAGATGGCGATTCACGTCTCCGCAAGCCATCGAGAGGCGCGAAAGGATCCATCGGTCCGCCAGCGAGAGCGAGCGCCCGTCGAGATCCTCCGGGACCTCGCGACCGTCGAGTTGAGCGAGAGTGAAGCGCGCCGTATTCCAGACCTTCGTCGCGAAGTTGCGAGACCCCGCCATGCGCCCGCGCTCGACGGAGACGGTTGGACCGGACGCTGCCGCCCAGGCGAGCGTGAACCGGACCGCGTCGGCGCCGAACTCCTCGATCGCCTCGAGGGGATCGATGACGTTGCCGCGGGTCTTCGACATCTTCTCGCCGCCGATGCGGACGAGGCCGTGCAGGTGGACCGTCGAAAACGGCGCCTTTCCGGTGAAGCGCAGGCCCGCCATGATCATTCTCGCCACCCAGAAGAAGAGGATGTCGTAGCCCGTGACGAGGACGTCCGTCGGATAGAAATCCTTGAGGTCCCGGGTCGCTTCCGGCCAGCCGAAGACCGAGAACGGCCAGAGCTGCGACGAGAACCACGTGTCCAGGACGTCGGGATCCTGGACGAGCTCGGGCGAGCCGCAGGTCGGACATGCCGCCGGCGGCTCGTCTTCGTCTTCCACAAGCACGTGGCCGTTCACGCAGGTGAAGGCGGGGATACGGTGCCCCCACCAGAGCTGCCGCGAGATGCACCAGTCGCGGATGTTCTCCATCCACGAGAAGTAGGTCTTCGCCCACGACTCCGGCGCGAAGCGCACCGTGCCCTCGCGGACTGCGCGGATCGCCGGCTCGGCGAGCGGCTGGATCTTCACGAACCACTGCTCCGAGAGGTACGGCTCGACCACGTCGTCCGAGCGCTGGCACGTGCCGAGGTTGATCGTGTACGGCTCGGCCGCCACCAGGCGGCCTTCCTGCTCGAGCCGCGCCACGATCCGCTTGCGCGCCTCGAAGCGGTCGAGTCCGGCGTACTCGCCCGCCGCCGCCGTCATCTTGCCGTCCGGGCCGATGACCACGACCGCCGACAGGGCGTGGCGCTGCCCGACCGCGAAGTCGTTGGCGTCGTGCGCGGGCGTGACCTTGACGATCCCCGTCCCGAACTCGCGGTCGACCAGGATCGCGTCCTCGACCACCGGCAGGTCGCGTCCCACGATCGGGAGGATCGCCTTCCGACCCTTGAGGCCTCCGGTGCGCGGATCTTCCGGGTGGATCGCGATCGCGGTATCGCCGAGCATCGTCTCGGGACGAGTCGTGGCCACGACCGCGCCCTCCGGAACGCCGGGGACGTCGTAGCGGATCTTATAGAGCGTCCCCTTCGTCGGCTTCTCGACGACCTCGAGATCGGAGACCGCCGTGCCGCATCCCGGACACCAGTTCACGACGTAGCGGCCCTTGTAGATGAGCCCGTCCCGGTACAGCAGGACGAAGGCGTGGCGGACGGCTCGCGACAGTGCGGGATCCAGCGTGAACCGCAGCCGCGACCAGTCGAGCGAGCATCCGAGCCGCCGGAGCTGCCCGAGGATCACGTCCCCGGACTCCCGCCGCCACTCCCACACGCGCTCGACGAACGCCTCGCGGCCGAGGACCTTGCGGTCGATCCCCTGCTTGGCGAGGTTGCGCTCGACCACCATCTGCGTCGCGATCCCCGCGTGATCGGTGCCCGGGACCCACAGGACGCGGAACTGGAGCATCCGCTTCCAGCGCGCCAGGATGTCCTCGACGGTCCGACCGTAGGCGTGCCCGATGTGGAGGCGGCCGGTGACGTTCGGGGGCGGGATCACCATCACGTAGCGCGGCGACCCCGACTCCCCCTGCGGCTGGAAGCGGCCCTCGCTTTCCCACAAGGCATACCAGCGCGACTCGAACCGGGAGGGGTCGAAGGTCTTGGGCAGACTCTCCAACGCCGACTCCGACGGCTCCTCCGGCCTCCTGCCGTGGTCCACGGGTTCTTCGCGCATCAAAAAAGGGCTCTCGGAGCCCTCTTCTATAACAGAACGGCCCGCGCGTCCTATTCGGCGCCGGCCTCCAACTCCTTGATGCGCTGTTTGATGACGAGCTCCGCGACGTCCGGGATCACTTCCCACGCGATCTCCCGGACGATCTTCTCCGACAGCCGCTCGACCACGCGGGAGGCGAGGCGATCGATTTCGTCGTCGCTGAGGCCGCCCTCCGGCCGCGAGACCGAGGACAGCATCTCCTTCAGCTGGCCGATCGAGGTCGTCTCGGCGAGCAGCTCGATCTCCCGGGAGACGGACCCCGGGGCCGGCGCCTCGGCGGACGGAGCGGCGGGAGCCGGAGACGACGCGGCCGCGGGAGTCTCGCGTTTCGTCCGATCGGTGTCGCGGTCGGCGTCCGAAATCGAAGCGGGAGCGACGGACTCCCGCGAGAGCGACGCGTAGTCCGCGGAGAGCGGGATCTGCTGCGTCGGCGCCTCGTCGGCACGCATCGGGGCCGAGGGAACGGTCGAATGGCGGGCCGCGGAATCGTCGGCGGCGAACGGGATCGGCTGCAGCTCGGGCTCGGGGTCGCGAGGCGCCCAGAACGGCGCGGGCGCGGCCGGCGCAGGCGGTTCGAGCGAAACCCGGTCGCCCTGGAAGGTCTCGGTTTCCGAAGCGGAGTCCGACTCCGCGTCCTGGCGGAGCCAGCCCGCGAGCGCGCCGCTCTCGGCTGCTTCGCGGTGATCCACCGGCGGCTCCACCGCGGTCGAATCGCCGAGGTCCATGGCCGCGGCGGTCGCGGTCTCCTCGGGATGGCTGAATTCGGGGTGAGCCTTCTCGAATGCCGCGATCGCCGACTCGACGTCCGCCTGACCGTACTCCTCTTCGAAGAGGTCCGGACCGCCCTCGACGCGGTGCGGAACGCGCACCGTCGCGGTGAAGTCCTCCTCGGCGAAGCTCGAGTCGGCGTGAGCCCGTTCGGGAACGACGACGGTCGTCGCGGATGCCGGCGGCTGGGGGTTCGTCATGATCGGAATCGCCATCGTCGCGTTCGAGGGAACCTCCTCGGGCGCCCGGGAGAGCAGGGCCTCGACCTGACGCAGCAGCTGCTGGGAGTCGAAGGGCTTGGACACGATGGCATCGCAGCCCAGGCGCTCGGCACGGTCGCGGTCGAAGGGCTCGAAGGTGCCGGACAACAGGATGACCGGGATGCGCGCGGTCGCGGGGTTGGCCTTGATCGCCTCGCAGACCTCGTAGCCGTTCTTCTCCGGCATGACGACGTCCGCGAGGATCAGGTCGGGCGCCTCCTCGCCGACCTTCTCGAGCGCTCTCTGTCCGTTGGGAACGCACAAAAGGTCGTATTCGCTGTCCGAAAACGTCAGCTCCACAACCTTCTGGATCGTGAGGCTGTCATCCGCCAGGAGGATCTTTTTCGCCACTAGTTAACCTTCAGTAGGTCAGGAGGTTAACGCGATTCGGCCCTCAAGTCAACTTGTGCGGCCCGACACGGCCGCCAGATAGCGGCTGGGCGATCGCCGGCCCAGTTTTTCCGCCAGAAAACGGGACGCGTCCACCACCCGGGAGAGCGTGACACCGGTCTGGATCTCGAGCCCATCCAGCATGTAGAGCAGGTCCTCGGTGGCGAGGTTGCCGGACGCTCCCGGCGCGTACGGGCAGCCGCCCAGGCCGCCCGCCGAGGAGTCGTAGGACGTCACGCCGCACTGCAGCCCCGCGTAGACATTGGCGAGCGCCGTGCCGCGCGTGTCATGGAAGTGGAGCGCCAGGACGCCGCGGGTCACGCCCGATTCGTAGAGCGCCTCGATGACGTCGAAGACGCGCCCCGGCGTCGCCACGCCGATCGTGTCGCCCACCGAGATCTCGTCGACCGGCAGGTCGAGGAGCTTGTGAACGACCTCGCGCACGGCTTCAGGCGCGATCTCCCCCTCGTAGGGGCATCCGAACGCGGTGGAGACGTAGCCGCGCACCCGCACGCGCTCCTCGCGCGCCCTCGCGACCACGGGACGGAAGCGCTCGATCGACTCGTCGACCCCGGCATGGATGTTCTTGCGGTTGAAGGTCTCGGAGGCGGCCGTGAACACCGCGATCTCCCGGACGCCGCTCGCGAGCGCGCGTTCGAGTCCCTGGACGTTGGGGACGAGTGCCGGATAGCGGACCCCGCTCGCAGGCCGGATGAGCCGATAGACCTCTTCGGTATCGGCGAGCTGCGGGACCGCCTTCGGCGACACGAACGAGCCGACCTCGATCGCCGGCAGGCCGGAGTCCGTCAGGAGGTCGATGAATTCCGCACGGACAGCGACCGGAAGGGTCTCGGCCTCGTTCTGGAGGCCGTCGCGCGGGCCGACCTCGTAGACCGTGACGCGGTCCGGAAGGTGGGGGCGGCGGAGAGAATGCTCTTCCCAGTTGTCCACGGCCGTCATTATCCGCCCGGCGCGCGACGCGGGCTAATCCGCGGCTTCCTCGACGGCGGCGAGCTCCACGCCCGCATCCACGAGGTCGCCCTCCGCGACACGGAGTCGCACGGTCCCGTCTTTGGGAGAGCGGATCGCGTGCTCCATCTTCATCGCCTCGAGCACGAGGAGCACCTCCCCGCGCGCGACGCGCGCGCCGTCGGCGACCAGGACCCGGCGCACGCGGCCCGGCATCGGCGAGATCAGGTCGCCGCCGGCGTCCCTCGCGGCCGCCGCCGCCGCGGAGCGGCCCGCGGACATCCGCTCGAACGCGCTCACCACGCCGTCGCACCAGACCCACACGCGGTTTCCCTCGACGGCCGTCACGACCGGATGCTCCTTCCCCTCGATGCGGATTCCGGCCAGCACCCCGTCGCGTTCCACGCGCTCGAACGGGATGCGGCGGCCGTCGAGGGACGCGGCGTCGGCTTCGACGCGTACCTCGCGCTCTTCCCGGCCGCGGCGCAGGCGCGATGCGCTCATCCGAGTCTCCAGCCCCGCAGCGCTTCCTCGGACCAGGGATCCGGCGCCGCCTCCCGGCCCGCAAACGTTCTCGCCGCACCCGGCGATGCGCCGTCGCCCCCCGCCAGCGCGGCGGCGATCCAGGCGGGATCCGGAGTTTCCGGATCCGACCGGGGCAGACCGGCGATCAGGCCGGTCGAGTAGACGCCGGACGCGAAGGCGTCCGACGCGAGGACCTCGGACAGGAGTGGAAGGTTCGTCTCGACTCCGAGGACGACCCACTCCGCGAGCGCCCGACGCCCTCGGCCGATGGCGGCCTCTCGATCCGGCGCCCAGACGATGAGCTTCGCGAGCAACGGGTCGTACTCGAGCCCGACGGTGCTGCCGCGATCGACCCCCGAATCGACACGAATCCCGGGCCCCTGCGGCTCGCGGTACTCGAGCAGGCGGCCGGAGCGGGGCAGGAAGTCGCGCGGGTCCTCGGCGTAGAGGCGCATCTCGATCGCGTGCCCGCGCGGCGCGAGTGTCCCGTCGGACCAGACCGGCGGGAGCGGCCGGCCGCGCGCGATGTCGAGCTGGGCGCGCACGAGGTCGCATCCCAGCGTCTCCTCGGTGATGGCGTGCTCGACCTGCAGGCGCGTGTTCATCTCGAGAAAGTAGAAGCGGCGGTCCTCGTCGAGGAGGAACTCGATGGTCCCCGCGCCCACGTAACCGACCGCCTTCGCCGCACGGACCGCCGCGCGGCCCATGGCGGCGCGCAGCGTAGCGTCGAGGGCGGGGCTGGGCGCCTCTTCGACGATCTTCTGGTGCCGGCGCTGGACGCTGCACTCCCGCTCGAACAGGTGCGCGACCCGGCCCGCCGAGTCGCCGAAGACCTGGAACTCGACGTGGCGGGCGCCCTCCAGCAGCCGCTCGAGGTAGACCGTGTCGTCGCCGAACGCGGCCTGGGAAACGCGCCGGCCCTCGGCGAGCGCGGCCGGCAGGTCCTCGGCGCGGTCGACCCGTGACATGCCCTTGCCGCCTCCGCCCGCCGAGGCCTTGATCAGGAGCGGAAAGCCCAGCCGCTTCGCCTCCGCGATCAGGCCGGCGTCGTCGGCGACGCCCCCGCGGGAGCCGGGCGTGACGGGAACGCCGGCCGCCTCCATCCGAGCCCGCGCCTGGAGCTTGCCGCCCATCTCCTCGATCGCCCGGGGCGGTGGCCCGACCCACGTCAGGCCCGCGTGGATCACCGCCTTCGCGAACGCCGCGCTCTCCGAGAGGAAGCCGTATCCGGGATGGACGGCGTCGCTGCGCGTCGAGCGCGCGGCGTCGAGGACGCGAGGGATCGAGAGGTACGTATCGGCGGGAGCGCCCGCTCCGAGCGATACCGCACGGTCCGCCTGGCGCGTGTGGTACGCGCCGGCATCCGACTCCGCGTAGACCGCGACCGTCTCGAGACCCATCTCCCGGGCCGTGCGCGCGATGCGGATGGCGATCTCGCCACGATTGGCGATGAGAAGACGCTTCATCTCAGCCCGTCATCCCGAGCGCAGCGAGGGATCCCGAACTTCATCGCCGGGGATGCCGCATCGAACGCGGCTCAGTCACGGCCTCCCCCGCTTTCCCGTCTCCCAGTCGCTCCAGATGTCGTACGTCTTCATCTGAGCGTCGAGCTTGTTCTGCTCCAGCACGCGCTCGATCTCGGCGCGGGTCTGCCGCGGCCCAAGGCGCGAGGGGGCGTTGGCGATGCCGACGACGGCGACGGCGGCGATCGCCGCGTTGCGGCGCGCGAGCGCGAAATCGACCTTGTCGTACGTGTCCGACTCGGCGTGGTAGTCGGCGAGGTACCGCTCCGTCTGCTGATCCGCCACGAGGTTCGGGACGCCCTCCAGCAGGAAGTCGAAGTTGTCCGTGCCGAGGATCGCCTCGTCGTTGGCGCCGTCCGCGCCCGGGCCGGCCGCTGCGAGGATCGCCTTGAGCGGCGCGTCGAGCTCCGGGCGTCCGTTGGTGTAGTAGCCCGTGATCTTTCCGTCGCCGATGTCGTGGATGAGCACGGCGTCGAACCGCCCCATCTCATCGCGGTGGTTGTGCACGTAACCGCGCGAACCGAGGAGCCCGATCTCCTCCCCCGTGAAGAGCGCGAAGCGGATCGTGCGCTTCGGCCGTGGCCCCGCGGCGATCGCGCGGGCGACATCCACGACGAGCGCGCAGTTCACGCCATTGTCCAGGGCCCCGGTGCCGAGGTCCCAGGAATCGAGGTGCGCGCCGAGCAGGACGATCTCCTCGGGGTGCTCGCTCCCCCGGATCTCGGCGACGACGTTGGCCGCCTCCCAGGGGCCGCCGGTGTCGTTGCGGAGGTCGAGGCGCATGCGCAGCGCCTTCCCGGCGTCGAGGAGCCGCGCGAGCCGCAGCCCGTCCTCCCGGCGCACCTGGCCCATCGCGATGGGGGCGATCGCGCCCCACGTGATCGAGTGCCGGTACAGGAGGTCGCGCGGCCTCGTCGAGCAGACCAGGAGCGCGGCGGCTCCATGCGCCACCGCGGCCTTCATCATGGCCGGGCCGGCGAGGTACTCCGCGAACAGATCCTCGAAGGAGTTCATCGGCGGCGTCCGCACGAGGACGATCGCGCCCTTCGCTCTCGCGCCGAGCTTCTCGAAGTCCGCGGGGCTGCCCGCGCCGCCGTCCACGAGCGGCGCCGTGAGCCCGGGGCTCGTGGAGGGCGCGAGCGCGAACGAGACGACGCTCACCGGGAAACGCGAGGGCTCCACGACCTCGGCCGACGCGGAGATCGCCTGCCACTTCGCCGACGCCGTATAAGGCTCGATCCGCACGTCGTCCACACCGGCTCGGCGAAACGCGTCCACGCCCCATCGCAGAGCGGCCTCGTACGCCGGGCTTCCGGTCGGGCGCCCCCCGATCTCGTCGGTCAGCACGCGCAGGTCCGGCTCCAGCCGCGACGACGGCCCCGTCAGCCGCTCCATCAGAACCGCCGTGTC
>DASXPB010000062.1:0-14740 GCA_036493875.1 Thermoanaerobaculia bacterium | reverse complement strand
CGACCGCACCGCCCTCGAGCCCGGCTACATCAAGGGCTACGCTCCGGGCGTCCGGGAGAACGGCGGCCAGTACACCCACGCCGCCGTCTGGGCCATGATCGCGTTCGCCGCGCTCGGGGACGGAGACAAGGCCGCCGAGCTCTTCTCGGTCCTGAACCCCATCAATCATGCGAGCACGCGAGCCGGGCTGTACCGCTACAAGGTCGAACCCTACGTCATGGCCGGCGACGTCTATTCGGAGCGCCCGCACACCGGCCGCGGCGGCTGGACCTGGTACACGGGAGCCGCCGGATGGATGTATCGGGCGGGAGTCGAATGGATCCTCGGGTTCCGGTTGCGGGGCACAGTGCTGCACGTGGATCCCTGCATTCCGCGGGCGTGGCCGCGCTTCGACATCGTCTTTCGATACCACTCCTCCCGCTACCATCTCTCGGTCGAGAACCCGAGCGGTGTCATGCGAGGGGTGGCGCGCATCTCGATCGACGATCATCCCGTCATCGGCAGCGAGGTTCCGTTGATGAACGATGGCAGAGATCACCGGATCGCCGTGACCCTCGGATGAGCTCGCGGGAGCGCGGGTTGGCCTCCTCTGGAGGCCGGCGAGAACGCACAGACGGGATCGGCACGAGGAGGACGCGATCGCGAGGCCTCCTAAACGGCGGATAAATCCTGTCGGCGACCGCGGCGCTATGCTGAGCGCCCCGATGGCCACGGTTTGGCGCATCACCGCGATCGGCTGCATCGCCTTCCTCTTGCGCCCTCCCCCGGCGGCGCACGCCGCATCGCCCGCGAGTCTGGCTCCCCCCGACTGCGTTGAGGCTTCGGCTCCATCCACCGCCGAGAATGCGGCCGGGCCGCTCGGAGATTCCGGGACGCCGCCGCCTCCGATTGCCGACGAAGCCGACCCGGCGGCAACCGGACCGAGCACGCTGCGGCGGCTGCCGGGAATGGCCCTCGACGACGCGGTCTGCGTGCTCGGCTCACCGGTCCGCTGGAGCGGCGAGCAATGGGTGATTGCCGGCGGAGCGGTTGCGGGCATCGTGGTCGTCGGCGCGTTCGCCGACGTCGTCGTCCGCGAGCACATGCTGAGCCACCGGAGCGGGGCTCTCGACGACCTGACGCGCGTCGTGGAGCCCTTCGGCCAGGAATACTCCCTCGCCGTCCTGGGCGCCTACGGCCTCGTCGGCTTCGTTTTCCACGACGCCGACGCGCGCGACACGGCGATCGACGGCGCCCTCGCGAGCATTCTCGCGAGCGGCATCATCACGCCGAGCCTGAAGCTCGTCATCGGCCGCAGCCGACCCAACGAGACGGACGACCCGCTCAGGTTCCAGCCGTTCCAGGGCGGCAACGACACGGCCATGCCGTCCGGACACGCCACGCAGGCCTTCGCCGTGGCCTCCGTGATCAGCGCCCACTCCGACCGCTTCTGGGTGTCCGCGTCCGCCTACGGGCTGGCGAGCCTGGTCGCCTTCTCGCGCCTGTACCACAACGCGCATTGGACCTCGGACGTCGTCGCCGGCGCGCTCATCGGCACGCTGGTCGGCCGCACCGTGGTGGCGGTCAACAACCGGATCCGCGCCGGCGATCGCACCGTCCACGTGGCCTTCGCGCCGATCCTCGCGAAGGACCAGAAGGGCGCGGGGTTGACGATCGTCTTCTGAGCTCGGCGCGCGGGCGCTTCGGTCGCTTGCTCAGGGGCGCGCGTTGCCGTTGTCCATGTCCGAGACGATGAGCCATCGTCCGTCGGAGCCGCGACGCAGCGTCAGCGTGAACTTGCCCACGTCCGGCTGCCCCTCCCTTCGCGAGAAGCCCCCCACGATGTAGCCGAGCGGTCCCTCCGTCGCGAACGCGAACGCGCGCAGGACGAGTTCGCCGCCGGCGTGCGCGTAGGCCTTCGCGATCGCGGCGCGTCCGCGGACCGGAGGAGCGCCGGCCGAGAGCACGAGGCCGTCCTCGGCGAACAGCGCGACGAGGCCCGCCGCGTCGTGGGCGCGCCAGGCCTTCTCGTAGTCGGTCAGCACGCGCGCGAGCTCCGGCGGCAGGGTGACGCTCGGCGGCGGCGTGTCCTCGGCAGTGCGCGCCGGCGGAGTCTGGGCGAGCGCCAGGGTAGCGAAGAGGAGTCCTACGACCGATATGAACGCCTCGCGGATCATCGACGACCTCCATTCGGCGGCTCACCGCCGCATCCCCGTGGGGCGGCTCTCCGTCGCATCCCTGTGGGGCGGCTTACCGCCGCCACACGCTCGACTCTCAATGGCGCTTGAAGAACTGGACCGCGCGCTCGTGCTTCTGGGCGGCCGCACGCGTCGCGAACGTCCCGAGGTTCTTGCGCTTGCCGGTCTTCGGATCCTTCTTGCGCGAGTAGAGCCGATACTTTCCCGACGCGAGCTTTCGGATCATGTGTCGTACCTCCCGAGAAAACGCCGATCCATCTCCGGGCGCACGCGCTCGTACACCGCGAGGCGCTGGCCGCCCGGATCCTCCAGAACGAGGCACGGCCCCTGGGGGAGCTCGAAGGTCTCCCCGGCTCCGCTTAGCGCCCACCCCTTCCCGAGCAGCCGCGCCCGCGTCTGCTCGAGGCTCCGGACGCGATACACGAGCAGGCCCCGCCCCGTTTCCAGGTGGTTCGCCAGCAGCATCGGCGGGCCGGACTCGGTCAGCCGCACCGCGGCGACCCAGGTCTCCCCGTCCCGGATGCGCCACAGGAGCTCGCCGCCGAGCGCGCCGGTGTAGAACGCGAGCGACGACTCGAACTCGGGCGCCGCCCAGTAGACGTAGTCGAGCGACTCGAATGCGGGGTCCGTACTCATGCGATGTGGCTCGAGTCGATCGTCACGCTTCCGTTCATGCAACCGGGTTGCCAGGGCTCACTTCGCGGATCGCCGCGCGGGAGCGAGCTCCTTGCGGAAGCAGACGACCGTGCCCGCGTCGGCGAAGCCGAGCGCGCGATGCGCGGCGATGCTCGCGCGGTTGCCGGGCAGCGCGTCCGACGCGAACTCGAGGCATCGCCGCTTCCGGGCCCAGGCCTCCGACGCCTCCATCAGCAGCCGGCCCACGCCCTTGCGGCGCTCTCCGGGAGCCACCCACCAGCCCTCCAGGAAGCCGACGCGGTCGGTCGAGCAGTCCTCCGCGTAGGCGCGGATCGAGACCTCGGCGAAGCCCACGGGACGGCCGCGCTCCGTTTCGGCGATCAGGACTCCGAGCGGCTCGCGAGATCGGCCGCGGAAGTATCGGAGAAGCTCGGAGCGATGCTCGGCCGCGGACCCCTCCGGCCAGAGCGCGCGCCGCATCCGGACGAGGGCCGCGGTGTCGGCGGGCCGCGCCGGACGGACGCGGATGGTCATGGTTTCTCCGTTCCCGGCGCTTCGAGCGCTGCCAGCGCCTGGAGTGCCGGCCGCAGCCGCTCCTTCCACCACTCCGGCCCGTGCTGGCCGTCCGGAACCTCGTAGTAAGCGAGGCGGTAGCCCTTCTGCGCGAGCGCATCGCGGAGGCGGCGGTTCGCGTCGAGGATCGAGGGCGCGGCGCCGCCCAGCGCACCCCGGGTCTCCCGCGCGCCGACCTCCAGGACGAAGCGGACGTCCTTCCTCGGCGCAGCCGCGTACTGCGCGGTCAGCCACTCCCAGGGCGGATCGTTGGACGCCTCGGCGCCGCGCCAGAACGCTCCGCTCTGGGAGAGCACGACACCGAAGAGCTCCGGATGGCGGAACGCCGCGAAGGCCGCCGCGAGGCCGCCCGCGCTCGACCCGACCACCACGACGCGGTGCGGATCGCGCGTTACGTTCCAGTTCTTCCGCACGAACGGGAGCACCTCCTCGCCGAGGTAGTCGGCGAACGACACGCGGTTCGCGAGGTCGGCCAGGCGTTGCGCGCCGGCGCCGTCGTCGATCATCACCGCGACGCGGGCGGGTCCATTCTTCTCGGCCACGAGGGCGTCGAGGATCTTCGGCAGCGGGATCTCCTCGAGATACTCCTCGCCGTCGAAGACGAGCAGCAGGTCGTAGGCCGTCCTCGCCGCCGCGTCGTATCCGGGCGGCGTGTAGACCCAGAGCCTCCGCGTCCCGAGCGCGCGCTCCTCCACCCTTCCCTCGGCGGAAGCAGGCGCCGCGAGAGCGGACCCCGCCGAAATCACGAACGCTGCGGAGAGCACGAGTCGCGCGATCCCGGTCATCGCAAGCCTCCTTCTCTGCACACGAAAAGGCGGCCGCTTTGTTTCACGGCGTGCGGATGGCGAGCGGCGACCGGCGGGACGGCCTTCGGCGCCCTCAACGCGCGGCAGCCGCCCCGCGCGCGAAGCGGCGGCAGTTCGCCGCGATCCCGAAGGCCGCCACCAGCGCTCCGAAGATCCTGAGCGCCGCCGCGAGGGAGCGATTGCTGGGAAACTGCCATCGGTAGGAGGGCGGAAGCACGAAGACGAGTGAGAGGAAGACGAGCACGAGCAAACAGAGGACGGCCGTCGTGCCGCGGCTGGAGGGATCTCTGGTCCACTGGCGCGGCGCCGCCATGACGAGAGGCGCGACGCCGAGCAGGAGGACGACACCGAGTGAATCGGGTCCCTCCGGTCGGACGAAGAAGAGGGCCCAGCCGGTTCCCCAGACCAGCATCCACGCGACGAGCCGCGGGAGTGTCATGCGGCGTTCCTCTGCAGTCGTTTCCGGTCGGCCAGCTCGACGTTGTGTCGGCGGCATCCCCAGAGCGCCAGGGCGGCGATCCCCGCCGTGCAGAGGCCGGCCAGGAGGCCGACGAGCGCGTTCTGCTCGCCCCACACGACGGGCGCGAGCCCTCCGGTCAGCGTGAGGACAGCGCCCCACAGGACCAGAAGCGGAACCACCCAGCGCCGCAGGATCAGCGACGCGAGCAGGGACGCGATCGCGAGGGCCCCGTACGCGAGCTGGCTCGCCGCGGCCACGCGCTCGAGGGGCCCGGACGCGGAGCGCAACGTGTCGAGCCCGTCGGCGATCCCCGTGTACGCCGTCAGGAGGAGGAGCGCGATGATCGCCACGAGCCGAACGGCCCGCCCGAAGCGCTTCACGTCTCCATTGTGCGCCGGGAGGCGCGCAGTCGCGCCGCCAAAAATGCCGCGGCCGCGATCAGGGCCTGCGCGCCAGCGGACTCACCGAGGCTTCGGATCCCAGGGGCGCAGCCGCGGGAAGATCCGCGGCACGTTGCGGCAGTACTCCCGGTAGGGCGCGCCGAACCGGTCCTCCAGCACCGGCTCTTCGAGGAGGGGAATGTAGACGAGGTTGGCGACGAGGAAGGCGGCCGCCCACCCGGCGTGCGGCATCGACCGCAGCGCGAGCGCCTCGCCGAGGAGCACGAAGACGACGCCGGAGATCATGGGGTTGCGCACGAACCGGTACGGCCCGCGCACGACGAGCGCCCGGGGCGGATCCCAGGGCGCTAGCGTTCCTCTCCCGTCCCTCGCGAACCGGCGGAGCGACTCCACGAAGAGCAGCAGCCCGACGGCGAGGAGCACGAGGCCCCCGAGCTGGATCAGGACGGCGCCGGGCGTCGGGCCCGCGCCGAGCGCCGTCGCGTTCCTCCTGGCGATCAACACCGGAATGAGAATCGCCGCGGTGAAGGGAAGTACGGCGATCGCGAAGAGGTGTCGGAGCCACATCGTTCGGCACAGCGTACAACGCGCGCGCCGCGATCCGCCTTAACGAACTCTTGAGAGTCACGTCACAACGGCGCTTGTGACGCAACTCTTAGCGTCGGGTAAAACGGGATGACGCGCATCCCGGGGAACGTTGCCGACTCCGGTTTCAAGGGATTCAAACGGCGATTGGAGGTCGGCAATGAAGACTCGCGTCTCTCGTTTCGCGTCCGTCACGCTTCTGGTTCTCTTCGGTGTCGCAGCTCACGCGCTCGCGCTCGACGATCCCAACCGGATCACGCTGCCTACGGCGGCGTCGATCGTCGGCGTCGCCCCGTTCTTCTCGGACGTGCGCGTCTTCAACACGTCCTACGACGCGACGATCTCGCTCGAGGCCACGTACCGCTGCTTCATCGGCCCCTGCCCCTCGGTGGATCGGGGACTGCAGATCGTGATCGCGCCGCGCGAGACGAAGTCGTTCAACGACATCGTAGGCGTGGCGTTCTCGGAGCCGAACACCGCGGGCGGCATCGAGTTCGTGGTGACCGCTGGCGGGAGCGCGGCGGACATCGGCGTCACGAGCCGGCTCTACTCGACCTCGCCGGTGCCGACGGTCGGCATGTTCATCCCCGGCGTCCTCACCTCGGCGGCGCAGCCGGTGACGTTCCTCGGACAGATCGCCAACGGCGGCTCGGGCCTGGGGTTCCGGACGAACGCGGGCGCCTTCAACCCGGGAGACGCCGCGGCGTCCGCGCGGTTCGACGTGTTCAACGCCGCGGGCCAGCTCCTCGGGAGCCAGTCGAAGCAGATCCCTGCGCACTCGGGAATTCAGATCAACAACATCTTCGGTGCGATCGGTCGCGCCTCGGAGTCGATCAGCGACGCGGTCATCGTCGTGACCGGGAGCGCCGAGCTCTTCAGCTTCGCGGCCGTCATCGACAACCAGACCACGGACCCGTTCCTCGTGATCGGATCCGAGGACGTTCCGGCGCCTCCCGGCCACGTTCCGCCGCCGGCGCCCACGCTGACTCCGACCCCGCAGGCCACGCCGCGACCGACCGCGACGCCGACTCCCGTTGCGCAGGGCCAGACTGTCGTCGTCAACGTCGGCGAGGGCGGGCTCAACTTCGTCGACCAGGCGAGCGGATCCAACATGACGCGGATCCACGTCGGCGACACCGTGCGGTGGGTCTGGGTGGGAGGATCCCACTCGACGACGTCCGGATCCTGCTCGGGCGGCTGCCACGCGGACGGGCTCTGGGACTCGGGCACGGGCTCCGGCAAGGTCTTCGAGCGAAAGTTCACGCAGGCCGGGACCTTCCCGTACCACTGCATCCCGCACGGCGCCGCGATGACCGGGAGCATCGTGGTCCAGTAGTCCAGTAGCGGGCCTCTTCTCCAGATGGGTCGAATGCCGGCCGCTCGCGAGGGCGGCCGGCTCTTTTCTACAGCCTCCGGGGGCCCGGGCGCGGCTTCTCGACGTCCTCCAGTTCCTCGTCCTCCGGAGGCGGCAGAGGCGTCGCGAAGAAGCGGTAGACGAGCGCCGCCACGATCGTGAGGACCGCGATAGTGCCCGCCAGGTTCCGCCCGTACCAGAGGCCGGCGAACCAGTCCCGGAACTCCGCAGCCAGCACGTTGGCCTTGCCGCCGTAGACCTCGAGGTCGTGGAGGTACTTCTTCGAGGTCAGCTGCTCGTTGAGCGGATCCTCGGGCCGCGCGCCCGCGACGACGAAGACCGCGACCGCCGCGGCGAAGCCCACCGCCAGGATCGCGCGGGTAACGAGTCGGATGCGACGCGTGACGGCAGCGCCCGGGTCATCCACGAGACGCAGCCTCATGGCATCCTCGCGGAAGAGGAGACGGCGGTCGGACATCCCTAGGGAACGCACTGGAAACCACCCCGGACGTTCCATAGCCATCGCCATGGCCCTGCGCGTCCCGGCGACGCATCGGGCGCCTCAGTCTCCCACCGCGTATTCGCTCTGGACCAGCCCGCTCGCGTACGAGCGCGTCGCGACGTGCCGAAGCCGCACGTCCGCGTCCAGGGCGCCGAAGAGCGGGATCCCGGAGCCGATCAGCACGGGCACACGCGTGATGACGAGGCGCTGGATGAGCCCCGCCCTCAGGAAGCGTTGAATGGTCACGCCGCCGTCGACGTAGGCGTGGCGCACGCCCGACGCATCGAGCCGCGCGGCGATCTCGGTGGGCAAACCGCTCATCTGCTCGACGTTTCTCTGGCCGCTCGCGTTCCCCGCCGCGGGTCCCCTGCGCTCGCCGGAGAAGTCGATCGGCCGGCTGCTCAGGACCACGACACGCTTTTCGCCGTAAGGCCACTCCGCGAACTTCTCCACGGTCTCGAAGGTGCCTCGTCCGATGACGAGCGCGTCGACCGACGAGAAGAACGCCTCGTAGCCGTGCTCCTCGCCGCCGCCCGGAGGCAGGAAGTCGAGGGCGCCGTCCGGACGGGCGATGAAGCCGTCCACGCTGACGCCGACGAAGACGGATGCACGCACGGTTCCTCTAGACCGGAACGGCCTCGACCACGCTGGCGGCCGACGCCGTCGGAACCACGCGTTCCATGCGGAACTTTGCCTTCGCCAGCAGCGCCGCGTACTCCTCGGGCGTGCGCTCCTGGCCTCCCGGCAGGAGCAGCATCGTGATGTCGAGCAGCTTCCCCGGATGCGGCGTGTCGCCGGGAGGGAGCACCATCTCGACGAGGAGAAGTTTGCCGTTGGGAGCGATGGCCCTGCGCACGTGGCCCAGGATCGTCAGGCACTGCGCCTCGGACCAGTCGTGGATGATGTGCGAGAGGATGTAGGCGTCTCCTCCCTTCGGCACGGTGTCGAAGAAACTGCCGGACTCGATCGTGACGCGGTCGGCCACGCCCGCCTTGCTCAGCAGGGCCGGCGCCTCGCGCACGACGTGCGGCAGGTCGAACAGCACGCCGCGCGGACCCGGATGCCGGCTCAGCACCGCGGCGAGCATGTTGCCGGTGGCGCCGCCGACGTCGACGATGGTCCGGCACCGCGAGAAGTCGTAGGCGGCCGCGACCGCCGGCGTCTCCGGTCCGTGCAGGCCGACCATGGTCTCGCTGAAGAGCGACGCCTCGTCGGGATGCTTCGCGAGGTAATCGAACGCCGGCATCCCGAAGACCTTCTCAAACGAGGTCTTGCCGGTCTGAAACGAATAGAGGATCTCGTCCCAGGCGCGGTAGAAGGTCGGGCCCGCCAGCGTCAGGACGGTGGCGAGCGCCGAGCCCGGCGCGCCGGTCTTGAGCGACTCGCCCAGAGGCGTCAGCGTGAAGCGCTGGCCGTCGCGTTCCGTCAGGATGCCGAGGGAGGCGAGGGTACGCATCAACCGGTGCAGCGACGGCGCGTGCGTGCCGGTCTCGCCGGCCAGCTCGGCGGCGCTCCTCGGCCCTGCCGCGAGCCTGTCCGCGAGCCCGAGCCTGGCCGCCATGTAGACGATCCGCGAGACCCAGTAGCCCGTCGCCATCTGGATCACCTGCATGTGCGGCGGGGGGGTCTCCGGATTCGGCGGCGGTGGTGGTGGTGTGCTCATGACGTCTCCTCTTGCGCGACCGCCCTGCACGCTCAGGCAGGCGCGTCTTCGCGGTGGCGCTCGGGAGCATATCGGTTAGCCAGAAGCCCGGTCGACCTCGCGGGGTCGATGCGCTCCACCAGGACCCCCTCTTCCCCGTAGGGCAGGAAGGCCTGACACCGGCCGGCCGGATCGATCAGGCTCGTCGCCGACTCCTGAAATCGGAGCGCGTAGTTGACGCTGGCGAAGTAGATCGTGTTCTCGAGCGCGCGGCACATCATCGCCTTCTCGTAATACGGGGACGCCGCCGATCCCCACTCCGCTTGCTTCAGGCGAACGCCCTCGCGCTCGGCCCCGGTGTGCTGCGGATGGAACACGATCTGAGCGCCGCGCACCGCCGCCCAGCGCACCGTCTCGGGGTACCGCCAGCCCTCGTGGCAGATCGCGACGCCGAACCGGAGTCCCCCGGCCTCGAACAGCCGCCGCCCCTCGCCGGGCACGTAGAGGCGGTCCTCGGAGAGATCAAGCTGGTTCTTGGTCTGGAATCCCAACCGCTCGCCGCGCGCGTCGAAGACGAACGCCGCGATCTGCCGCCCCGCGTCGGTGATCCTCTCGGCCGAGAGCACGACCGTGATTCCGTGCCTCCGCGCCGACGCCGCCGCGGCCTCCAGCGCGCGATCCTGCGCCGCGCGATCGTAGGGCGGGACCTCGAAATCCTGGCCGCGCAGACCGGGCAGATAAGCCTCCGGGAAGCAGACGATCGTGGCGTCCCGCGCGGACGCCTCCGCGATCAGCCGCTCGACGCGCGCGAGTCCGTCCTCGAGGCTCGACGCCGGACGCGGCGACGCGAGCGCGACGATCACGTCCAAATGCCGGGGGTGCTCAGTCCGCCCTCGCCAGAAGATAGCCGCGGCGGCTCGGAAACTCGGCGCCCTCGTAGGGCTCGCGCTCGACGCGCTCGAGGACCGTGAGTCGCGCGCCTCCGAGCCCCGTCACGATCGCGCCGGGATCGTGGAAGCGGAAGTCGAGCGAGACCGGCGCCCCGAACAGCTCGTCGCGGTGGACGACCTCGTCTCCGACGTGGAACCCGATCAGCGCGAGCCCGCCCGGCGCGAGCACCCGCCGCATCTCGGCGAAGACCGAGGCGAGCGCGCTCGCTTCGATGTGCACGATGGCATAGAAGGCGACCACTCCGGCGAGACTCGCGTCGGCCAGGTCGAGCCGCGTCATGTCGCCGACGCGGAACTCGATCCCCGGGTGGAGCTCGGACGCCACGCGGACCATGCCCGGAGACAGATCGATGCCGACCATGGCGACGCCCTGCTCGTGGAGGTACCGCGCGACGTGCCCGGGTCCGCAGCCGAGCTCCGCCACGAGGCCGCGGCCGCGCGTTGCCTCCGCGAACCGGTTGAGCAGGTGGCGGTCCAGCGGCTTGTGCTCGAGCTCGGACGCGACGTGCTCGGCGTACGCGCGGGCCACGGAGTCGTAGCTGTCGCGAACGTCCATCGAGATCAACGATACTTGGAAAGGGAGAAAGCAGGGACCGACTCATGACCGACCCATCCGCCGGGCCCCCGCGGCGTCGCCGGGGCCCCCGCCCGAGCCTACGACTGACGGTCGTGGGCCGAATCCGGTCGACGCTCCGGGCGCTCACCGATGCGCCCCGCCGGGGCTCCGAGGGCGCGCCCGACGCGTGGCTCGAGTTGGATCCCGCGTTCGCTCGGGCGCTGCGCGGGATCGGTGCGGGCGACGCGCTCGTGGTCGTCACGTGGCTCGATCGGGCCGACCCGTCCGTGCTCGAGGTACACCCGCGCGGCGACCCGAAGGCGCCGCTCGCCGGCGTGTTCGCCACGCGGTCGCCCCACCGGCCCAATCCGCTCGGGCTTCACCGCGTGACGGTCCGCGCGATCGACGGCACGCGTCTGCGCATCGGGCCGATCGAGGCCCTCGACGGAACGCCCGTCGTGGACATCAAGCCGGCGCTCGACGCGCGCGACGGCTAGGCCCCGCGGCGGCGGCTTCTCAGCGGCCGAGCGCGGTGCGGATCTTCGCCAGATGGTGCCAGCTGTGACGGACCGGGTGGTCCTCGATCACGAACTGCGCCGTCATCGGCGCGCCGAAGCTGAGCGAGAAGCGCGCGGCATGGTCCAGGTCATCGTCCGTGAATGCGCGCACGGCCTCGGCGGCGTCATGCGCGGCCTGGCGCAGGCGCTCGAGCGCCGCCGCCTTCGTCACGCTCGCCCGATCCCCCGCGTGCTTCGCGTTGACGCCGGCGACCACCTCCCACGTAACGTCGGTGACGTCCTTGCCGGAGGCGATCGCACGGGCCAGGTCAATCTCGATCGGATAGACGTTCGCCACGTGATCCACGATCACTCCGACTGTTCGACGGTCCGACTTGCTCACCGGTCGGTTCCATTCCTCCGCCGTGATCCCCTCGGCGAAGGCGGCCAGGCCGCCGGCCCCCTCCTCGATGCGGTCGGCCAGCAGCCTGGCGCGGCGGTTCGAACCCCGTGTGTCGGCGGATGCGTCGTCTCTGGACATTGGTGGAACCTCCCTCTTACGAAATACACGCGACCCGGCCCCTCGGGTGCGCGCGAACCCCGGTCTTAACCGGGCCTTCACCTGAAGGATCCTTCAAAAACCGCGCACGATCAACGAAGCCTCTCGACGAGATAGACCCTGCGCGAGAGCCGCCGGTCCGCCGTCAGGCGGTGAACGATCTCCAGGAAGCGCTGCACGCCGTCGAATCGCGCCTCGCCCTCGAGACGCCGCAGCGCGTCGGCGCGGCGCGCGCGGGAGTCGCGCCAGCGTTGCGCGACGCGCTCCTCGTTCTCGGTCGCGTCCTCCGTGCGGATCAGCTCGAGCCCCGCCTTCGCGATGAGCTCCTCGTTCACGCCCGGCGGCACGAAGAGGAACGCGCCGATCGACGCGCGCACCGCGAGCTCGTCGTGGCTCACCGGGCCGGTGACGACGACCGGGTCCGTGAACACCGCGCGTCCGCCGGGTCGCAGCAAGCGGCGCCACTCCGCGAGTACGAGCGCGCGGTCCAGGAGATGGTTCATCGCGTCGATGCAGGTCACCGCGTCGAAGGCGCCGTCGTCGAACGGCAGGCGCGCGTTCGCGTCCGCGACCCGGAACGCCAGCCGCTCGGACAGGCCGAGCCGGGCCGCCGCCTGCGCGGCCTCCGCGACGGCCTTCTCGTTCGCGTCGATGCCGGTGACGCGGCAGCCCGTCCTGCGAAGCATGGCGCGCGCCGGGCCTCCGGAGCCGCTCGCGACCTCGAGGAGATGGTTCCCGGGCTTCAGGTCGAGCCACGCGAGGAAACGGTCGAGCTCGTCGGCGGTGAGCCAGCTGTTCTGGCCGATGTCCTCGCCGAAGGTCTCCGCCCGGACCTCCTCCAGCAACCGGTCGCCCCACTGGCCGTAGGAGCCGTAGAAATCGTCGACCCTGTCGACCCCGTCCGCCCTCTCAGTCACGCGGACGATCCGTAAGGACGGGCAGGAAGGCGACCCACGGCCCGACGGCGCCGCGGTACTGCTTGGCCAGAACCCGCGCGATCTGCGCGATGTGGCCGAGATCGTGCGCCACCCACGTCGCCAGCAGCTGCTCGAGCGTGACCGTCCCGAAGTCCGGATGCTCTCCCGTGAGGCGCAGCTCGTGCGTGCCGAGTCGCATGCCCGCGAGCTCCTCGAGGTTGCGGGCCCGGAGCCGCGCGAAACGCTCCAGGCGGTCGGCGAGAGTCTGTTCTTCCCCGGCGGCCAGGTGGGCGAACCGGTCGAACGGCTCGAACCGGCGCTTCTCGACCTGCGCCAGGATCAGCCGGGCGCGCGGGATCCAGTCGGTCTCCTCCCCGTCGATCAGATGGCCGACGACGTCGAACGCGCTCCAGGTCTTCGGGCCCTCGTTCGGACGGGTCCACGTGTCGGGCAGCCCGGCGAGGAGCGACCGCAGGACGCCGGGCGTGCGCTCCAGGACGGCCGTGCCGTCGCGCAGGTCGAAGTTCACGGCGCGTCATCGTATCCCGCGAGTGGTCATAGCGAGCGTGCCGCGAATGGTCATTGACCGCTCCGGGACGCGGCCCGAGACTCGCGGCCATGGAGCACGCGGTCATCCTCGGCGAGGACGAAGTCGCCGCTGCCGCTCCGCCCGCTCCTCTCCTCTCGCTCGGCCGCTGGTTCTACGCGCTGCCGATGGTGGCGTTCGGCGTTCTGTACCTGGCCGTCGGCGATCTCACTCCGCGGTTTCTTCCGGGATGGCCGGCTTGGCTTCCGGGCCGCGCCGGCGCCCCGTACGTCCTCGGCGCGCTTCTGATCGTGTCGGGGCTCGCGGTTCTCCTGGAGAGAGGCGGCCGGGCCGGCGCGCTGTGCATCGCGGCGCTCATCGCGGTTTCACTCCTCGTCGGCTACGTTCCGAGGATCCTGGCGCGACCCGGATTCGGCGGCGCCTGGACGGGCCCGGCGAAATACCTGTCGCTCCTGGGCGGGGCCCTCCTCCTCGCGCGCCTCGCACGCGGGGACGGGCGCCCGAGCGCGGCGGGACGGGCCGACTCGGAGAGCACGGCGGCCGCCGACTGCAAGGGAAGCCCGACGTTCGCGCCGCGGCTCTTCCTCAGCGCCTTCCTGATCCTCGGCGGGATCCAGCATTTCGTCTACGAGAGCTTCGTGGCGACGCTGATCCCGGGCTGGATCCCGGGCCACGTGTTCTGGTCCCGCTTCGCGGGCGTTGCTCTCATCGCGGGCGGCCTCGGCCTCTGGGCGCCCCGCAGGCGAATCGCCCGGCTCGCGGCGATTTCGACCGGCGTCATGATCTTTCTCTGGTTCCTGATCCTGCACATCCCGCGCGCCGCGGCCGCTCCCTCGGATCCGCTCGAATGGTCGGGCGTCTTCGAGTCCCTGGCGACCTCAGGGATCGCGCTGCTGCTGGCGGGTTGGGCTCCGGGTCCCTCGCGATCGCGATAGCGACGAAGAGGACCGCGCGTTCCACGGGAGGGCCTCGGGCGGCGCTCCGAGCCGCGCGGCCGCGCGCTCCAGCGTTCGCCTCGCGGAGGCGGCGGAGCGGAGCGGACGGCACCGCGCGGCGGCCGACCATTCGCCCCAGTCCTGAAGGGCGGTCTCGTGACGGCCCGATTCCGTGTGGACCTGGCGCGCCACGACGAGCAGACGCGCCTCCAGCTCCTTCGCGGCGGCGCCGCTCGCGCGGACGCCCGCCCCGCCCCGGTCCACGCGCGCGAGGAGACGCCGCGCGGCGGGAGAGAGCCCCCGAAGCTGCCACGGCTCCCGCGCCGCGCCGACGGCCGCGAGCGCCGGCCAGAGGCGCCGGTGGACGAGCGTGACTTTTCCCGAGAGGAGCTTCGTGAAGAGCACATCCGGGCGATCCGCGAGCTCCGAGAGGACGGTGAAGATCAGGCGACCCTTCGGGTGACTCCACCACGAGCCGCGGAGAGACTCGCCCGTCACGATCCCGACGACGCTCGGCAACGCCTTGTCCTGCTGGAGCAGGAGTCCCTTCGCCCGCAGCTCCCGGAGCACCGCGTCAGCCGCCCGCATGGGAGACGCTCTCGTGGACCTGCGGGACGAAGCCGGCCTGGATCGCGCGCACGAT
>DASXPB010000061.1:0-40349 GCA_036493875.1 Thermoanaerobaculia bacterium | reverse complement strand
AACTGGATGCTGATCGCGGCGAACGTCTTCGTGTTCGTCGTCTTCCAGGGATTCGGCACCAACCAGCGCTTCACGATGGCGTTCGCCACGGTGCCGGCGGAAATTCTGACGGGCAAGGACATCGCCGAGGCGATCCCGATCCGGGACGCCTCCGGCCGGACGGTCGATCAGCTCGTCCTCGAGCCCACGCCGATCCCGGTGTTCCTGACGCTCCTCACCGCGATGTTTCTGCACGGCGGGCTCGCGCACGTCGCCGGCAACATGCTCTACCTCTGGATCTTCGGCGACAACGTCGAGGACGCGATGGGGCACTTCCGCTACCTCGTCTTCTATCTGCTGACGGGACTCCTCGCGTCGCTCTCGCACGTCTTCGTCACGGCCGCCTTCGGGGGGAACCCGCTGATCCCGTCCCTCGGTGCGTCGGGCGCGATCTCGGGCGTCCTCGGCGGGTACATCGTGCTGTACCCGCAGCGCCGCGTCCGCGTGATCTGGCTGTACCAGATCCTGCAGGTACCGGCGATCGTCGCGATCGGAATCTGGTTCCTCTTCCAGCTCATCTCCGGAGCGGGCATGCTGGGGGGAAGCATGGGCGGGGTGGCGTACGGCGCGCACATCGGCGGCTTCCTCGCCGGCGTGCTCCTCGTGAAACTCTTCGCGGCGCGGCCGCGCCCGGCTCTCTACGGCGCCTGACGCTCAGGGCGTCAGCGGCTTCTCGAAAACCCGCTGCGTCTTGATCTCGCCGTAGCCCTCGCGCCGGTAGAACCCGTGGGCGCGCTCGCGCACCACGTTGGACCGCACCCGGATCACCGCGCAGCCGCGCTGGCGCGCCCACTCCTCCGCCGCGCGCAGCAGCTCCGGTCCGATCCCCCGGCCGCGATGGTCCTCGTCCACGACGAGCCCGGCGATCTCGGCCTGGGGCGCAGACTCGAAGATGCGCGGCAGGGAAACCTGGAGCCAGCCGGAGAGGCGGCCCTCGGACTCGGCCACGAGCAGGGCGTGGTCGGAGTGACCCGTGAGCCCGGCGAGCCGTTCGGACGCCCGCTCCGCGGTCATCGGATAGCCGAGCTGGGTCGAGAGCCGGGCGAGGTCGTCCCGGTCTTCGCCGCGGGCGGGGCGGACGGTGACATCCTTCATGGCGCCCTCACGGCCTCGGGTGAGCCTTGAAGAACTCCCAGATGACGCGCGTCGCGTCGACGTCGTGGCATACGCGGCCGATCATGAGCCGGGGCAGGTACTGGGGACCGCCCGGCCAGGTGTGGCCTCCTCGCTCGAACGTGTAGAGGACGACCTCCGTCCCCTCGCGGCCGCCGGTCCAGCGGGAGCGCCTCACGCGGCAGCCGTCGTGCGGGTCTGCGTCCGGCAGCGTCTCCACGCGCGTGTCCTTCGCGCAGCCGTCGGCCGCGGCCCACATCCGCGCGGCCTCGTCGGTGTCGAGAACCCGCCCGTGCTTTCCGCCGCCGACGCTCCCGCCGTGATACGGGACCAGAGGGTCCTCCGTGCCGTTCATCATGAGGACCGAGACGGGCCGCTCGGGTTGGAAGCTCGCGCGAAAGGGCTCCGCGATGCCGCCGGCGACCGGCGCGATCGCGGCGATGCGCCCGGCGAGTCGGGCGGCGAGGAAGTGCGAGAAGATGCCGCCGTTGCTGATCCCGGTGGCGAAGATCCGTCTCGGGTCGACCCGGTGGTCCTTCGCGATCGCGTCGATCAACGCCGAGACGAAGGCGACGTCGTCCACCTTCTCGCGGAAGGACTCGAACTCGGCGACCTCGCGGCCGTCGTTCCACTGCTTCCCGACGCCGTCGGGGTATGCAACCAGGAATCCCTCGCGGTCGGCCAGCGCGTCGAACTCCACGAGCCGCTCCATCGTGGCTCCCTCGCCCCGGCCCCCGTGGAAGACGAGAACCAGCGCGGCGGGCTTGTCGGCGGGCAGGCCGTGGGGGACGTGCAGGCGGTAGACGCGCGTCCGGCCGCCGGCGGCGAGCGTCTTCGGCTCCGAGGCGTGGAGTCGAGCCGGGCCGGCCGTCGCGGCGGCGACGAGGAGCGCGGACGCGAGCGAGCGGAGGTTACGGGCTCGCATTCTCGGTGACCGTCAGGCGCGAGCCGCCGGGAACGTCCCGGAGCGTCTGCGCGGATCCGTCCGGCCAGCGGATCTCGAGCGCGTCGACCTTCGCCGCGGCGCCGAGGCCGAAGGTCAGCGTCTTCTCGCAAGAGGACAGGTAGGACTGTCCGCCGGTGACCTGTTGCGTCAGGCGCAGGCCGCCGATCGACGCCGTCACCCTCGCGCCGATCGCGTCGCGGTTCGATCCCCGGGCACGGCCGGCGTCCGCGCCGGCGCTCCCCCCGGTCAGCCTCAGCCGCACGCTCCTCGCCGGCGCGTTCGTCGGATTGAGGAACACCCGGCTCGGTCCGCCGTTCTGCACGATGATCACGTCGAGGTCGCCGTCGCCGTCGAGGTCGGCGTAGGCGGCGCCCCGGCCAACGAGCGGTGCTCCGAGGTCCCCGGCGCTCTCCGCCGGGAGGGCGGCGAACTTCCCGGCCCCGAGGTTGCGATAGAGCATCGGGCGCTGTCGGTACGCGACCTCCTTCTGCACCTCCTGTACGGTCGGCTCGACGTGGCCGTTCGCGAGCAGGAGGTCCATGCGGCCGTCCAGGTCCGCATCGAAGAAGAAGAGCCCGAAGGTCAGGTCGAGAAACGAGCTCGGCCCCACGCCGCTCGCCGGGGACTCGTCGAGGAAGACCTCCCCGGATTCGGTCCAATACAGCGACTTGAGTTCGTTCGAGAAGTTGCCGATTGCGACGGCCGCTCCCTTGCCGTTCTTGGTGTCGGCCCAGGCCACGCCCATCGAGCCGCGTGAGCGACCGGCCTCGTCGACGGCCACGCCCGTCGAGATGCCGACGTCCTCGAAGGTCCCGTCGCCCTTGTTGCGGAAGAGGTTGTTGGGGGCCGTGTCGTTGGCCACCAGGAAGTCGATCCGTCCGTCGCCGTCGAAGTCCCACGGCGCGACGCCGAGGGCCTTCTGGTTGGTGGTCGCGACGCCGGCCTTCTGCGTGACGTCCTCGAAGCGTCCCTTTCCGAGATTGCGGTAGAGCCGCGAGGAGGTGCCCGGGTAGCGCTCGGGCGTGCAGTAGGACTTCGTCTTGCCGTCGAGCGTGCAGAAGAGGTCTTTGGCGGGACTCCAGCCGACGTAGTGGCAGACGTAGAGATCGAGGAGCCCGTCGCCGTCGTAGTCGAACCACGCGGCCGACGTCGTCCACCCCGGGGCGCCCACCCCCGCCTTCGCGGTGACCTCCTCGAAGCGGCCGCCGAGGTTGTGGAAGAGCCGCGCGTGGTCGAGCGCCGTCACGAGGACGTCGTCTTTGCCGTCGTTGTCGTAGTCGCCGATCGCGGCGCCCATGCCGTACAGGGCGCCGGAGGCGACCCCGGCGAGTCCCGCCTCGCGAGTCACGTCGCGGAAATGCGGAAGGCCGGAGGCGTCCGGGCCCTCGTTCCGGTACAGGACGAGGGACGGAGACTGGCCGGGCGCCGCCTTCGGGTCGCCGGGCCACGGCGAGCCGCCGACGAACAGCAGATCCGGCTTGCCGTCGCCGTCGTAGTCGAGGACCGCCACGCCGCCGCCCATCGTCTCGGGCATCCACTTCTTGCCAGTAGCCCCGTTGACATGCGTGAAGCGGATCCCCATCGCCTCGGACTTCTCCGCGAAGGGAAGCGAGAAGGAGGGAGTGGGCACGGGCGTCGGCGCGGGCGCGACCGCAGCCTTCTCGACGCGGCGGCAGGAGACTGCGGCAGCGAGCAAAGCCGTCACCCCGAGCGCGGCGAGAGGTCTCGTCCCGAATGCGCACGGGATCCCTCGTCGTTGAGCTCCTCGGGATGACGGCATGACTCTACGGCGCCGAAGAGACCCGCGGGGCGAAACCGCTCGCGTCCGGATGAGCAGACACGTACCGCCACTGATCCTTCTCGCTCGGCACGGGCGGATGCCGGCGCGTCAGGTAGCCGCGGTCGGTCTCGTAGCCCTTGGGCCCCATCCCGGCGACCCAGTCCGGAACGACCGGCGGCGGCGGCTCCGCCTCGCCATGGACGTGGATCGGAAGGGATTCCCGGTTGGCCCAGGGATTCCGAAGGCGGTAGTTCCCCGCGATCGCCCGGATCGTCTCGTCGTCCTTGTACTTTCGGTAGGCCGCGTCCTCGAGGTCCGCGTTCTTCCGGTCGCCCAGGGCGCGGAAGGCCCGCATCCGGTTGTAGTGGGCGTTCAGGTCCTCCGAATCGATCGCGAGCGTCCGGCCATACGCGTCGAGCGCATCCGGCAGGCGCCCGGCCAGCCAGTACACCGAACCGAGCGCGTTCCAGGCGACGCGATCCAGCGGAAACTTCTCGAGGACGGACTTCAGGTCCCGCTCGGCGTCGTCGAGCCGGCCCTCGTCCTTGGCCACGGTCGCCCGGAAGAACGCGGTCTTGCCCCAGCCCGGTCTCCGGCGCTCGGCCTCCGCGAGCGACGAGCGGGCGTCGGCGAGCCGGCCCTCCGCGATCTCGGCGCGCGCGCGGTTGAGGGAGCCGTCCGGCTTGTCCTTCGCGAGCTCCTCGACCCGAGTCCAGGCGCGCGCGGCGCCCTTCAGGTCGCCCTGGAGGAAGAGACCGATCCCGTAGTCGTTCCAGCGAAGCCAGAGGGGGTCCGCGTTGCCGCGTGGCGCCGCGGCCGCCGTCGAGGCCGTCTCGCGTCCCGGCGCCACGGGGAGCGTCACCGCATCGCTCGCGAGCGTCGTCACGGGCAGCGAGGGATGCGCCGCGCCGAGCGAGAACGTCGTGTAGTCGCGCGAGAACTTCCGGTAGTGCGTGCCGGCGGAGAGCGCGATCGCGCCGCGCGCGTCGTCCGGGATCTTGACGCGGTAGTGGATAACGCGCGCCGCGCCGGGGCCGATGCCGTTGTTGTAGAGCGGCACGCGGATGTCCTGCGGCTGGCGGCGGTCCATGTGCTCGCCGTCCTGGTCCATGAGGAACGTTTCCAGCCGGTCCGCGCCGCCGTCCAGGCGCCCGTCCGCGTCGAGCGCGCCGCTCTCGAAGAACTTGCGGCCGCTGGAATCGGCGGCGAGCGACACCCAGGTCTCGTTCGAGTCCGCGGTGCCGTTCGTGTAGGGATGGCCGACCCCGCGAGTCCGCACGACGACCTCGACCTCCAGGGTCTCGCCCGGCCGCACGGCCGGCATCGTCTCCGCGAGCGGAAGGACCTCGTCGCCCCGGCGGATCGCGAAGAGGTCGACCGTCAGCACCTTGTTCCGGAGGAAGTCCTGGATCGCCTTCTGCGTCGGGCCGTCGTTGCGGATGAAGGGCAGGGCCGTGTTGGCGGCGGGAAAGAGGTGATCGTGCAGGAAGCCCTTCTTGTTGCCGAACTCGTCGGAGCGGTAGGGCGGCAGATGGCAGTCGCGGCAGGCCTTGGGCTGCGGCGGATCGTAGAAGGACCGGACCGCCCGTCCCGACACGCCCGAGTCGTACCAGGTGTCGTAGTGGTCCTGTCCGCGCATCCAGCGGTACCCGTTGAGCGCCGGGATCAGGGAGACCTTGTGGCAGGTGGAACAGAATTCGGGTGTCCGCATGACCGGCTTCAGGAACGTCTTGCGGTGGAGAGACGGCTCCATGCGGATGAGCAGTCGGTTGACGGCGGCGAGCGCGGGATTCTTCGAAAAGGCGAACGGATACTGCTTCGATTCCTCGATGACGTAGGAGCCGTTGCCCTTGACGTCCTTGACCTCGGTGATCGAGTGGCAGGACATGCAGGTCAGGCCCTGCTGGGCCTCGAACGAGTCGTACGAGAACGCCGCCTGCGTCGCCGCGCCCATCTGACCCGTGAAGAGCACCACCGGATCGTGGCAGCCCGAGCACCACTTGGTGCGCTCGCGGCCGACGCGGTCGGCCATCAGCTCGACACTCTTCCGGTAGAAGGGGTTGTTGAACGACGAGAAGCGGTGCGCCGAGCGCTCCCACTGGTGAAACGAGTCGGGGTGGCAGGACTGGCAGTACGCGTTGGCGGCGAGCTTCTTGCCGTCGAGCAGTCCCTGGTCGAACGTCTCGGAGGAGGACGGGAAGAAGACCGTGTCGCCGTTGACGTTGACGATCCGCTTCGGAGGCTTCTCGAGCTTCGCGAGCACCGCCATGGCGGCGAGGAAGACCGCGACGGCGCCGCCCCACGCATAGAGCCGGCGGAACTGCAGCTTGTGGGTGTGCGCGCGGCGGTGGAGGACGAACGCGATCAGCGCCAGGGGGACCGACGAGACGTGCAGGAGCCAGGCGACGCGGTGGTTGAGCGTCGCGCCCCGGAACGTCATGTAGAGGCCGGTCGAGACGCAGACGATCGCGAGCGTGAAGATCGCGAGGCCCGCGTACTTGGCGCGCTTGTTCCACATCCGGATCATCCGCTTCGCGTGGGTGGCCGCGAACACGAAGAACGGGATCGCGATGAGGAGCCCCAGCGTCAGATGAAGCAGGAGCATCGCGTAGAAGAACGCGGTGTCCCGCGTGAACGCCGCGAGGTAGATGGAATTGGCCGCGATCAGCCCGAGCGGGACGAGGAGGATTCGGTAGAGCCGCCGTTGCCACGGCGCGAGGACACCGGGTGCGGATCGCCTGCCGGGTGGAGTGCTCCCCGCGACCATCGGAGCGATTCTATGCCGGCGAGACGCTCGTCAGGGCTCCCGCTGCGCGGGCACGTAGATCGCGTCGCCCGAGGTGTTGTCGACCGAGACGCCGTAGGCCAGGATCCGGCCCGCACCGGAGGCCACCGTGAACTCGAGGTAGAGGTTCGCGAAGGCTCCTGCGCCGACGAGCTGGTCGAGGCTGGCCTGGAACGAGGCGCCGGCCGGGACCGGGAACTGGCGCGTTCCGAGGATCTCGCCGGTGTCGCCGCTCTTCGCCGTCACGGCGACGAGCACGTCCGCCCCGGAAACCTCCGCGAAACCGAAGTTGGACCGGAACCCCTGTGCGGCCGTCGTCTGGTCGAGCTGGATCACGGCCGCGACGCCGTCGCCGGCGCCGATGGCGGTCGAGGCCGGCAGGCCCGGGATCGAGAACCCGAAGGTCCCGCCGAACTTCTCGACGTACGTCCGCGTCGACACCGCGAGGCGCGAGGCCGCTGCCGGATGGATGCGCAGCCCGGCGCCGGACGGATCGCCGAGCCCGAACTCGCTCGCGAGCACGTCGAGTCTCTCGAGAGTGGCGCCCGGTGCGATCGTGTACACGCGCGGCGCGGCGGGCGTGCCGGTCAGGACGCGCGGGATGAGCGAGACCGTCACGGTCGCCGCGGCCGCGCCGAGGTTCGTGATGTGCAGGTTGGTCTGGAAGAACGTTCCGTTGGCCCCCGAGGCATGGGAGGCCTGGGCCACGATCAGGTCGTCGCTCGAGGAGAGCCCGCGATCCGCCGGCTCGAAGACCCCGTCGCCGGTGGTGTCGTCGATAAACGTCGCGAAGGGCGTGACCCTTCCGGCGGGCGAGACCACCGTGTAGTCCACGCGGAAGTTGGAGGTCGCCCCGAGCCCGCGGTCGCCGGCGATGTCGGTCACGAGCACGGTCCCGTTGGGCGGCGCCGAGCGCGTCGTGGTCGCGAGCAGCGTGCCGTCGGCGTCGCGAAGGTCCATCTTCACCGAGACCGGGAACCCGGAGACCTCCGTGAAGCCGGTGTTGGTATGGAACTGCGGGCTCTTGGAGAGCCCGTTGGCCGTGGCGGTCTCGCCGGGTCCGAACGCCTCGGCGCTCGAGATTCCGGGGACGAACTGGCCGAATGTTCCGTTGCCGGTGCCGCCCTGGGTGTAGGCCCGGCTCGTCGTGAGGAAGCTCGTGTCCGCGCCGAGGATGGTCAGCTCGCCGATCGAGTCGGCGTAGCCGAACTCCGAGCCGACGACGTCGTTGAGGGCGAGAACGCGTCCGGCGGGAACGGTCTCGGTGGCCCGCACCGCCTGCGCACCGTTCAGGCCCTGCGCCACGTAGTAGAGCGACAGCTCCTGGTCGGTCGGGCGCGGGTTGAAGATCCGAACGTCCGACAGGAAGAACTTGGTCCCTTGGACGCGGCCGACCACGGGAACCACCTCGATGGCGGCGGCCGCCGGGATGGATGCCGACGGCTGGCCCGCCACCATCCGCATGGCGAACGTCCGGATGCTGCCGCTGGTCGTCGGCTGATCGTCGGAGACGGTCAGGGTCCACACGCCGTTGGCCGCCTTGCCCTGGAACAGACCGAGCGACTGCGCGGAGGAGAGCGTCTTGCCGTAGATGCCGTTGATCGGCTGCTGCGCGGCCCCGGAGTGGTCGTGGAGCGTCACCGTCGTGCCGTCGGGTCCGGTCAGGGTCACGAGCAGCTGGGTCGGGTCCTCGTGGGCGATCTCGACGACGGCCTCGACGCTCGCGAGCGTGCCGGCGAAACCCGAGACGGTCGCCGTGGCCGTCGCGGAGCCGGAACCGTCGGGAACGAGAACGGGATCCCCGGAATACGGAGCGAAGGCGCCGGCGGCGAGCTGCGCTCCCGCCAGCGTGTCGATGCGCGGCGTCGCGATGCCGTTGCGGGGATCGGTCAGCGTGCGGCCCGTCGTCTTGAGCAGGCTCGTGATTCCGGTTGGCGTGAGCTCGGGGTGCGCCTGATGCATCAGCGCCGCCGCGCCGGAGGCGGCCGGCGCGGACGCGGAGGTTCCGTGGAAGTAGTCGGTGGCGCCGCCCTTGGTCACGACGAGCCAGAAGGCGCCCGGAGCGAGCAGCGACAGGTTGGACGCGGAGTTCGAGAAGCAGACGATCGAGTCCGGCGAGACCGAGGAGTCCGTGCAGAGCGTGCCGCCCGAGTCGTCCTGCCAGCCGACGTGGACGAAGGAGTCCGGATACACGGCGCCGACCGAGACGGCGTTCGAGACGCAGGCCGGCGCGGCGATGGCGTTGGTGAGCGCGTCGTTCCCGGAGGAGGCCAAGAACACGATGCCGGCCGCGTTCGCGGCGTCGATGGCCGAGACGTAGTCCGGGTAGAGGTCGTCGCAGTAGCCGTGGGAGAGGCCGTCCGTGGGCGCGCCGCCGAAGGAGAGGTTGATGGTCGAGATCGAGTACGCGGCCTGGTTCGTGATCGCCCAGTTGACCGCCGCGAGGATGTCCGAGTCCTGCGCGTTGTCGCAGTCGGCGGCCTTCACGACCTTGAGGGCGACGATGGTGGCGTCGGGAGCGACGCCGGTCGGCCCGGCGGCGATCGCGGCGACCGAGGTTCCGTGGCCCTCGCAGTCCATCGGGTCGGCGTCGTCGTCGCCGAAATCCTGGCCCGCGATGACCTTGGCATTGGGGAACGCCCCGCCGCCCAGCTCCGGCACCGTGTAGTCGACGCCGGTGTCGAGGATTGCGATCGACTGGCCGGCTCCCGTGACTCCGATCGCGTTTGCCTGGTCGCTGTGGATGAGCATCTGCGCCTTCTGGATCGTCGCCTGATGCATCTTGCGAACCCCGTCGACCGTGATCCAGTCGACGTCGGGGCGATTCGCGAGGCCCACGACGGCGTCTCGCGTGGCGCGGCCTGCAAGGATCGAGAAGCTCTCGTACCGCCGCCGGACCCGCAGGGTCGCGGCAAAGTCGCGGGCCAGCGCGTCCTGCGCCGCGAGCCGCCGGATGCGCCGAACGGGCTCGCCCGCCGGGTCCGGATGCGCGGCCAGGCTCCGCAGCGCGGGGGTCCCGTCGCGGAGGCCGACGAGAACGTCCACGGAGTCCGCTCCGCCGTTGAGCGCGCGGAGCACCGAGGCGTCGGCCCTGGGGACTTCGTCGGGCGAGACCGCGCGGACGGCGGCCGTCGAGAAGGATGCCGTGAGGAACAGGAGCACCGAGAACGCGGCCAGACGGACCATGGATGGAAGCCTCACTTGTCGTTTCGGACGACAAATCATACCGCAGCAGAACACCCGGAAGACCTGCAAATTCCTGGACTTGGGTTATGTTGCGCCGGTGCGCGCCGTCTTCGCGGATTGCCACGTCGGACGCCGGCCGGGCGACGAGGAGCCGTTCCTGAAGGCGCTCGACACGGTGCGGGCCCGGGGTGCGCGCGCCGTGACGCTGCTCGGGGACACCTTCCACTTCTTCATCGCGCACCCCAAGTTCGAGACGCCCGCGATCGCCCGTTTTCTCGAGAAGGCGCGGGAGCTCCGCGACGCCGGGGTGGCGGTGACCTACGTCGAGGGCAACCGGGACTTCTTCCTGCGAGGCTCCTACGTCGAGGACGCGTTCGCCTCGGTGTGCGACGAGGAGCTCTTCGGCGCCGGCGACCGCCGCTTCCTCGCGACGCACGGGGACCTGTTGAACGAGAGGGACCTTCCCTACCGGTTCTGGAGGATGCTCTCCAAGAATCCCCTCTCTCGGGTGGCGATCGATTTCATCCCGAAGGCCGTGGCGAACCGGCTCGTCTGGAAGATCGAGGCGCGTCTCTATCGCTCCAACTTCAAGCACAAGACGCGGCTTCCGGTCGAGATGATCCGCGCGTTCGCAGAGCGGCGGCTGCGCGGCGGCGTCGACGTGATTCTCCTGGGGCATTTCCACAAGTCTTGGACGGAGACGATCGACGCCGGCCGCGTCGAGATCCTGCCGGCCTTCGTGGAGGACCGGCGCTGGATGGAGATCGCGCCGGACGGATCGACGTCGCTCGTCGCGCTTCCGGAGTGACCGACTACCTGGCGCTACCCGCCGCCTCGGAGCTCCGGGGCGAGGTGCGCGTGCCTCCGTCGAAGAGCGCCACAAACCGCGCGCTGCTGGCGGCGGCGCTGACCGGCTCGCCGGTCCTGATCGAGGGGCCTCTCGAGAGCGACGACACGGAGGCGCTGCGCGCCTGCCTCGCGGCGATGGGCGCCGACATCCGTCCGGCGGCCGGAGGACTGCGGGTCTCGGGGCCGCTGCGCGGCGATCCTGCCCGCGAGATCGTCCTGGATGCGCGGGATTCCGGAACCGCCGCGCGGTTCCTCGCGGCCGCCGCGGCCGTGACGCCGGGCCGCTTCCTCCTGACGGGATCCTCGCGGCTGCGCGAGCGGCCGATCGGGGAGCTCGTCGATGCGCTCCGGAGCGCCGGGGCCGCGGTGGCGTACGAGGGCGCGGAGGGTTGCCTGCCGCTTCGAATCGACGGAGGTCCCTGGCGGAGCGGGGAGATCGCGGTCGACGCGTCGCGGTCGAGCCAGTTTCTCTCCGCGCTCCTGCTCGCGGGGCTGTCACTCGACGGCGGCCTTGCGGTGCGCGCGTCGGGCGCCCTGGCGTCGGCGCCCTACGTGCGGACGACGATCGAGACGCTGCGGGCGCTGGGACATGAGGTCGAGGAGGGCGCGACGGGTGGAGCCCTGCGCGTGCGGCGCGCGCCCCGCCATTCCGTCGCCGATCGGTACGCCGTGCCGGGCGACTACTCCTCCGCCATTCCGCTGCTCGCGACGGTGGGTGCCGCCGGAGGCCGGGTCGTTCTCAAGGGACTGCGCTGGCCGTCCGCCGACGCCGATGCCGGGGCGCTGCCGGTGCTGGAGCGCATGGGGATTCGCCTCTCGGCGACGCCGACGTTCGTCTCGACGCAGGGAGATCGCGCAAACCTGCGGCCGGTGAGAGTCGCGGCCACCGACTTCCCGGACGCGGTCCCGGCCCTCGCGGCGCTCGCCGCGCTCGCGCCGGGAGAGAGCCGTTTCTCCGGGATCGCGCATCTGCGGCTGAAGGAGAGCGACCGGATCGCGGCGCTCACAGCGCTCCTGAACGCGGCCGGGGCGCGCGCCGTCGCGGAGGATGACGCGCTCACCGTGGTCGGACCGGCTCGGGCTCCGGCCGGAGCCGCGTTGCGCCTGCCGACCGCGGGGGACCACCGCATGGCGATGGCCGCGGCGATCATCGCGGTCGCGCGGCCCGGGATCCTGATCGAGAACCCCGGCTGCGTCTCGAAGTCCTATCCGGGTTTCTTCCGGGACCTGGAGTCGCTCGCGATCCGACGCGCGCCGCGCGCGTAGCGCCTCGGCCGTCGCGACAAAGACGCGCGACTTGGCGTCGCGACAAGGGGCGAGCGACTTGGCGTCGCGATGAGGGGCGCGCGACTTGGGGTCGCGACAATACAGGGTGTGTGCCGTCGGAACGGAGCGTTACCCGCTCGCCGTGTGTCGGGGACGGTGGCTCGAGCTCTTCGCGCTCGAGCACGCCACGCTCGCCCGCGTGGTCGACGTCGCGCGCGAGGGAGAAACCCTCGTCGTCACCCGCGAGGCCGTCGCCGGCGCCCGCCTCCTCGACGGCGCGGCCGTCTCGCGCACCCACCGCCCCGCGGTTCTGCTCCAGGCCGCCGCGGCGATCGCGTTCTTCGCGGCCCACGGCCTCGCGCTCGCGCCCGAGGACCTGCAGGGATGCTCCGTGGAGACCGGCCCGGGCGGGGCGTCCCTCTGGCTGACGCGGATGCCGGGCGCCGCCGCCACAGGCGCAGTCGCGGACCCGTACGCGGGCGTCTCCGCCAGCGAAACACTGGCGGCGTTCCTGACGCGGCTCTTCGCGCGCGGGCGCCGGGTCACGCATCGCGCCGCCTCGACGTTGCTCGCACAGCTCCGCGCGCCCGAGGCGCGCTGGAAGCGCCCGGAGTTCTGGCTGGCCGGGATCCTCCGCGCCTTCCCCGAGCTCGCGGGCCAGAATCCCGAGGCCGCGAACGCCCGGGCGCGCACCCTCGGCATCAGCGCCGACGCGCTGCGCTCGCCGGAGTCCCGGGCACTCGCCCGAAAGGCGGAGGCGCTCGCGAAGGGCCGGGCGCCCCAGGTCTTCCGCGCGGAGGCCTCCCGCCTGACGCCCGGGGGCGCGCTGCGGCTTCCGGACGTTCGCGACGCCGGTGAGGCCAGCCGGCTCCTGCGCGAACGGACCGCGCGGGACGCGGAGCGGGTCGTCTGGATCGCGGTCGCTCCGGAAGACTGGGACGAGTTGTCCGTGCGCGCGTTCGATTCCGCGGTATTGTCGCTGCCGGAGGGGGCCGGGGTTTTCCGGATCCCGCGGACGCCGAGGGCCCCGTCCGCGCCGGCGGAATGGCGGGACGCGCTCTGGGCGCCGTGCGGAACGATCGCCGCATCGGTCCGCTTCTACGAGCGCCTGGCGCACGAGGCGGCCTCCGCGCCGGAGCACGGACGCGACCTCGCGCTCCGAATCCTCCGGATGCCGGGCTGGACGCGTTTCGCGGCCGACCCGACGGGCGACGCGCCGTGGCCGGAGGAATCGAGCGGGTCCGCCGCAACGACGTCGCCCGGTGCGACCGAAGCCGCCGGGGAGGATTCGCGCCACTCGGGCGATCCGGACCCGGGTCTTCGCATCGAGCGCCTGCTCGCGGAGGGGCGGGCCGCCGACGCGCTGGAGGAGGCGCGGCGCTGGGTGGCGAGCGCGCCGGAGAGAAGGGGAGAGGTCTGGTTCCCGCTCGCGGCGCGTCTCTGTCCGCTGACGGAGGCCGCGCCCGAGGCCTGGCTCGAGGCGATCGAGGCCGAGCGCGAGCTCGCCGGCGGCCGGATCGACGACGCCTGCGACCGGCTGGAGCGCCTCCTGCGCTCCGACGCCGCCGGATGCGCCGAGAAGCGCCGCGCCTCGCTGCGGCTCGCGGAGATCGCCGCCGCCCGGGATGCCTGGCCGGAGGCGGCGCGCCGGGCGGCCGCCTGGCGGCGGGACCACGGGGACGCGCCCGCGGGCGAGGCCGTTCGGGCCCTGGCGCTCGGCGCCGTCGGACTGGCGCGCGAGGGGCGAACCGATCCGGCCCTCGCGCTCCTCGGCGATGCGGACGGCCTCGAACGGTCGCTCTCGCCGAGGGAACGCGTCGACCTGGCCCTCGTCCGAGCGAGGGTCCTCGCGCTCGCGGGCCGCGTCGCGGAGGAGGAGGCGCTGTACGACGCGCTGCGTCCGGCCGCGCTCGCGTCGGGCGACGCGGCCGCCGCCCGGTTCCTGGCCCAGGAGGCGCGCCGGCTGCTGGACCGCCGAGAGCCCTCGCGCGCCATCCTGAGGTTTCGCGAGGCGCTCGAGGCGGAGCGCGACGATCCCGGCGAGCGCGCCGCGTTGCTGCTCGATCTCTCCGCGGCGCTGTACCACTCCGGCGACCCCGCGCGGAGCGAGGCGCGGCTGACCGAGTGCCTCGCCGCGGCGGCGGCGGCGGGACGGAACGATCTGATCCGCATCGCGCGTGGCAACCGCATCGAGCTCCTGATCGATCGCGGGGCGTGGGAGGAGGCCGCGGCCGAGATCGCGTCGCTCGACGCGTCGGCTCCCGCCGGCGAAGACTCGATCCCGCGGCTCGTCGCGCTCCACCACCGCGGCCGCCTCGCGCTGCGGCGCGGCTTCCTCGCCGCGGCCGCCACGGACAACGCTCGGGCCCGCGCGTTGTCCGAGAGGCTGCTCGACCGGTTGGAGATCGGCGAGCTCTGGCTGGAGGAGGGCGATCGCCGGCTCTACGAGGGCGACTGCGCACTCGCGCGCGAGGCCTTCGAGAAGGCGGCGGAGAGGCCGGGCGATCGCTCGGCCCGCGACGGATTCGCCCGGGGGCGGCTCGCGGAGCTCGACGGGGCCGCGGCCGGCGCGATTCCGGACTCCGCGCTCGCGACGCTGGACGCGCTCTTCTCGAGCGATCCGTATCGCGCGGCCGAGGCCGTGGTGCGGTGGCGGTTTCTCCTCGGCCTCGAGCGCGTGCCCGAGGCGCTGCGGCAGCGTGCGGAGCGGGTCCTCCGCGCGGGCGGAGGGGACGCGCTGGCCGAGCGTGCGTTTCCGAGGGCGTCGCCGGCGCCGCCCCGCGAGGCCCTGCGCGGACTCCGCGACGAGATCGCGTCGGTGTTTCGGGGCGACGAGCCCGACGGCCACCGGACCCTCGAGTCTCTCGGCATCGCCGGCCTCGCGCTGCGCGACGGGGAGGGGCGCGAGCTCGCGCGCCTCGGCCGCCCGGCGCGCCCCGGCGAGGAAGCCAGCGTGCGGCCGCTCGAGGCCGGAACCGCGCGGTTCGAGCTCGCCCTCTGGCCGGCCGCTGCGCCCGAGGCCGCGGAGTCGATCGCCTGGCTCCTCGAGACCCTGCTCTTCCGCGCAGACGCGTCGCGCCCGCCCGCCGACTTCGCGGAGGGATGGCGGAGGCTCGGAATCGTCACCGCGGACCGCAGCATGGAGGAGCCCTGGGTGCGCCTGACGCGTTTCGCCGCGCAGACGGTGACCGTGCTCGTCCTCGGTCCCTCGGGATCGGGCAAGGAGGCCGTCGCCCGCGCGGTGCACCGCCTCTCCTCGCGCGCCTCCGGGCCGTTCGTCGCCGTGAACGTCCCGGCGATTCCGGCCGCGCTGCTCGAGAGCGAGCTCTTCGGCCACGCCCGGGGCGCGTTCACCGGGGCGGAGCGCGACCGCCGGGGACTACTCGAGGAGGCGGCGGGAGGATCGATCTTCCTGGACGAGGTCGGCGACCTCGCCGCGCCGCTCCAGGCGAAGCTCCTCCGCGCTCTCCAGGAGCGGGAGATCCGGCGGGTCGGCGAGAACCGCCCGCGTCCGATCGACGTTCGCGTCGTCTCCGCGACCTCGCGCGACCTCGCCGAGCGCGTCGAGGCGGGCGAGTTCCGGGAGGACCTCTTCTACCGTCTGCACGTCGCGGTTCTGCGGCTTCCGGCGCTCAGGGATCGCGGGCGCGACGCGCTGCTCCTCGCGCGACACTTCCTGGACGCCTTCGCCCGGGAGTACGCACGCGGCCATCTGTCCCTGACGCCCGAGGCCGCCGCGGCCATCCTCGCCTACCCGTGGCCCGGCAACGTCCGCGAGCTGCAGAACGCGGTGTCGCAGGCCGCGGCGCTGTGCGACGCGGACGGCTGCGTGGCCCCCGCGCTGATGCCGGAGCGCGTGCGAAGCGGCTTCACGCGGGCCGTGGACGCGCCTTCCGGCGACTACCGCACGCGGGTCGACGCCCACCGGCGGGACCTGATCGCCGACGCGCTCGGCCGGGCCGGCGGCAACCGCACCCGCGCCGCGCGCCAGCTCGGGCTGTCCCGCCAGGCGCTGCACTACTTGATGCGTGAACTGCGGGTCGGGCCGACGGGCCCGCGTTCCTGAGTGCCGCTCACGGTCCGCGATTTGCGGCCCATATACTTCGTTCGTGATCTCGCTCCTCGACATCGTGGGGCCCGTCATGGTCGGCCCGTCCTCGTCGCACACGGCGGGCGCCTGCCGGCTCTCGCGAGTGGCCCGCGCGTTGCTCGAGGAGGAGCCGGTCGAGGCGCGCTTCGAGCTCCACTCCGCGTTCGCGAAGACGATGCGCGGCCACGGGACGGATCGGGCGCTCGTCGCGGGCGCCCTCGGCATGGAGGTCGACGACCCGAGGCTCAAGGACGCGCTCGAGATCGCGAAGGAGCGGGGCCTCCGCTACGCTCTGAAGCCCAAGAACATGGGACCGGAGGCCCACCCCAACAGCGTGGCGATCACGCTGACCGGCGCCTCGCGGACGATCGCGGTGCTGGGAGCGTCCATCGGCGGCGGCATGATCGAGATCCGCGAGGTGGACGGCTTCCCGGTGTCGCTCTCCGCGAAGGACCCGTGCCTGCTGCTCTTCTACGAGGACCGGCCCGGCGTGGTCATGCGCGCCTCCGAGATCATCGGGCGTCGCGGCATCAACATCGCGTCGATGGAGGTCCTCCGCCGGGGCAAGGGGGATGAGGCCTTCATGCGCATCGACCTGGACGCGCCGCTTCCGCCGCCGGACGTCGATGCGCTCCGGCAGATGCCGGGTGTTCGACGGGTTCACGTTCTCGATCGGGTGGCGGGCGGCGCGCCGATCACCTAGACGGATTCGCGCGAAAGGAGAACCATGGCGACCCTGAACAGCTTCGCGGAGACGCTCGAGCAAGCGGAACGCTCGGAGCGGCCGCTCGACGCGATCTTCCTCGAGGCGGAATCCTCCGAGCGCGAGCTTCCGCCCGAGCGCGTCGTGCAGATCTTCCGCGAGCGCTGGACGGTCATGAAGGACTCCGTGCGGCGCGGCCTCGCTGGCGGCAAGTCGTTCTCCGGCCTCGTGGGCGGCGACGCGCGGAAGGTCATGGAGTACACGAGGGACGGCGACATCGCGGGCGGCCGCCTCGTCGCGAAGTGCATCGCCTACTCGATCGCGGTGCTCGAGGAGAACTCACGCATGGGCATCATCGTCGCCGCGCCCACGGCCGGTGCCGCGGGCATGGTGCCGGGCACCCTCCTCGCGCTCTCGGAGGAGCGGGGCTTCGACGACGACTTCGCGACGCGGGGCCTCGTCGTGGCCGGCGGCTTCGGCGCGCTCGTCGCCGCCAAGGCCGAGCTCTCGGGCGCGGCCGGGGGCTGCCAGGCCGAGCAGGGCGTCGGGGCCGCGATGGCCGCGGGCGCCCTGACGTTCCTCCTGGGAGGAACTCCGCGGATGTCGGTGCACGCCGCCGCGCTCACCCTCCAGAACACGCTCGGCCTCGCCTGCGATCCGGTGGCCGGGCTCGTGGAGGTGCCCTGCGTCGTGCGCAACGGGTTCACCGCGATGCTGGCGCTGACCGGAGCACAAACGGCCCTCGCCGGGGTCGAGAGCGTCATCCCGATGGACGAGGTCGTCGAGGCGATGGTCAAGATCGGGGAGGCGATGCCGCGCTCATTGAAGGAGACCGCCGACGGCGGCCTCGCCATGACGCCGACGGGCTGCCGGATTCGGAACGAGCTGTATCAGATTCGCTGACCCAGCGGATTCCGGCGGTCGGATGCGCCTTTCGTGGGCGCTCTTCCTGGCGGCCGCGTGCGTCGTCGTCTACGCCAACGGCCTCACGGGGGCCTTCACCTACGACGACAAGGCGATCGTGCGCGACAACCTCCGGCTGCGTTCGGTCTCGCGCGCCGGTGAGCTCTTCACCACGCAGTACTTCGGCGGCCCGCCCGGAACCGGCACCGCGTACCGGCCCATCCTCCTCCTTTCCTTCGCCCTCCAGTGGTGGATCCACGGGGGAGAGCCGCTCGCGTTTCACTCGGCCAACGTGCTGCTCCACGCGGCCGCGACCCTCCTCTTCGCCGCGCTGCTCCTGCGCCTCGGCGCCTCGCCGCCGCTCGCCGTCGGCGCGGGTCTGCTCTTCGCCGTGCATCCGATCCACGTCGAGGCAGTCACCGGCGTCGTGGGCCGCGGCGAGACCCAGTCCGCCGTCCTCGGCTTCGCGTTCCTCCTGGCCTCCCTGCGATTCGTGGACGCTCGATCTCGCGGGCGAAGGGGACGCTGGCTCCTTCTGGCCCTCGTCGCCTATGCGCTCGCGTCGCTGACGAAGGAGAGCGCGGCCGTCGCTCCGGCGCTCCTGATGCTCTGCCTAATGGCGCGCGATCCGGAGACGCGAGGGCTCTCCGTCGCGCGGCGCGCGTGGAACGCTCTCCGGCGGGGGCTCCCCGTGTACCTCGGCTCGGCGGCGGTCCTCGCCGCGACCTTCGTCGTGCGGGCGCGGGTCCTGGGCGGGCCGCTCCGAGCCGCCGGGACCGGCATCTTCGCGCTCGAGAACCCGCTGGCGCCGCTCCCGTGGCCCGAACGCGCGCGCAACGCCTGCGACCTCTTCTTCCGCTACCTGGGGCGCATGGCGTTTCCGCTGCGACTCTCGTCGGACGAGTCTGTCTGGTCGATCCCGCTCCTGCCGCCGCGCGCGCTCCTCGGCTGGGCGTGCGCGGGGCTTCTCTGTCTGCTCGTCATCCTGTCCGTCGGCCGGCTCCGAGACCGGAGCGTGCCGGCGTTCGGATTCCTCTGGCTGTGCCTCGCCTCGCTGCCCACGGCGAACCTGGCGTTTCCGACGGGGACCATCTTCGCGGAGCGGCTGGCGTACTGGCCCTCCGCGGGCTTCTGCCTGATCGCGGCGGCGTGGATCGTGGGCTCGGCGCGGTTCCTGGCCGACGTCACGGGCGCGCGGGTCGCCGTCCTCGCCGCGTGCGCGCTGGCGTTCTCGGTCCGTACGGTGATCCGCAATCCGGTCTGGGACGGCGACGAGGCGCTCTTCTCGAACATGGTCCGCGTCAGCCCGGACAGCGCCAAGGCCCACTACGACTTCGCCTACATGTCCGCGGAGAAGGGCGACCTGCGCACCGCGCTCGCGCACTACACGCGGGCGACGCAGATCTATCCCGGGTACTGGGACGCGTGGGCCGGACGCGGGCGCATGGAGCGCGAGCTCGGCGACTTCGCGGCCTCCGAGGCGGCGTACGCGGAGTCGCTGCGTCTCGCGCCGTTCGCCGAGAACGGCTACTTCGGCGTCGGGATGGCGCGCGAGAGCCTCGGCGATCTCCCCGGAGCCGAGCGCGCGTACCGGGATGGGCTCCGCGGCCATCCGCAGTCCCTGCCGCTGGCGTTCCGGCTCGCGCTCGTCCTCTCGGCGGAGGGCCGGCCCGGGGCGCTGCACGCCTTCCACCGCGCGCTCGCGATCGAGCCGGGATCGCTGCCCGCACGGACGGCCTACGCGGAGTGGCTCGCCCGCGCCGGCCGGCGGGACGAAGCCCGCGCGCAGCTCGCGGAGGTGCTACGCCGCGGCCCGAAGTACGAGCCCGCCCTCCGGCTTCGATCCAAACTCCAAGATCCAAAATCCAAAATGGATTAGTGGATCCGCTCGTCCGGGCGCTGCGCCTCTTCCTCCGGCCGGGGCGCGAACGCCTCGAGCTCGCGCTTTCGCGCGGCGCGCTGGGCCACGCGCGGATGACGTCGGTGGTAGAGGGCGAGCACGCCGCGCAGCGCGAGGTACGTCGCGAGCGCGATGAGCGTGGCGAGCAGCGTCGTCCCGACGAGGAACGAGGAGAGGCGCGGCCCGAACCCCGGGCCCCGGAACGAGACCCAGAAGTCGTGGTGCAGGATCCGCTGCCACCGCAAGGGCGGCACGCGGGCGGGAGCGAATCCGAGCAGAGCCCGCCCGACCTTGTAACCGAGAGCGTAGAACGGCGGCAGCGTCCAGGGGTTTCCGACCAGCGAACCCAGCACCGTGTCGAGCTTGTTCAGCCGGAAGAGGAACGCGAGGGCGATCGCGAGGAAGAAGTGGAAGCCGATGAAGGGCGAGAGGCCGACGCCGACGCCCAGGGCGACGGCCGCCGCCACCCGCTCCAGCGACTCTTCGCGGCGCATGAGCCGCAGCAGGACCTTGAGCGCGCGGCGTCGCAGCGAGCGCTTCCGCCGCCGGCGGCCCGTGTCGGTCGTCTCGGGCGTGCTCACGCGCCGCCCTCGGCGGATTCGAAGTGGTCGTGGCCGAGCCCGGCGACGTCCCGCTCGACGGCGCCGTCGCGGAGGACGGCGCCGCGCCCGGCCTCGATCCGGCCGATCCGGGTCACGGGCACGCCCAGCTCGGGGAGGTGCGCCTCGAGCGACGCGCCGGCTCCCTCGGGCACGGTGAAGAGCAGCTCGTAGTCGTCGCCTCCGGAGAGAGCGAGCCCCAGGGGGTCGAGCGACTCCATCTCCGCGAGGGAACGCAGCGGCCGCGAGAGCGGAATCAGCGCGCGCTCCAGGACGACGCGCGCCTCCGATGCCGCCGCGAGCCGGCCCGCGTCGACGCCGAGACCGTCGGAGACGTCGATCGCGGCGGTCGCGAGGCGGTGCCGCGCGAGCGCGAGCCCCAGGGGTATGCGCGGGACGGGATCGTGGTACGCCGCGAGGAGGGTCGACTGGTCCGCGGGGGAGAGGGCGGGGAATCGCGGCGTGGGCTCCGAGCCCTGCGCGGCAAACGCCGCGAGGATGCGCGCGAGGCGGAGCCCCGCCGCGGCCTGACCGAGCTGGCCCGACACGTAGACGGCGTCTCCCGGGCGGGCGCCGGAGCGGGTGATGGGCTCAGCCTCGGGCCGCCCCCAGAGCGCGATCGCGATCATCGTCTGATCAGCCGCCGAGAGATCGCCGCCCACGAGCGAGGCGCCGAACTCGCCGCCGCGCGCGATCGCTCCCCGCGCGACCGCGAGCGGGAAGTCCTCCCCGCGCCCGGCCGGGAACGCGACCGACAGCAGGAAGAACTCCGGGCGGGCGCCGACCGCCGCCAGATCCGAGAGGTTCACCGCAACCGCGCGCCGGCCCAGCCCCTCGGGGTCCGCCCCGGGAAGGAAGTCGACGCCCTCGACCAGCACGTCCGTCGTCGCCGCCAGCGGTCCCGCGGCACGCGCGACGACCGCCGCGTCGTCGCCGGGAGGAAGGAGCACGCAGGGATTGGGCGGGAGCAGCGCGCGGAGCCGTTCGACGAAGCGGTCCTCGGGCTTCACGGCGTGGCGCTCGGCGGCTGCCTTCTAGGGCCGGGGTCCGGCGGGCGCCCTTCGACCGGTCGCTGGAGTCGCGGTCACCGGGATCTCGCGCGCGGCCGGCTCCGGCGTCGCCGGAGGCTGAGCGCTCTCGTCGCTCTCGTCGCGAGCCAGGAGCGCGATCGCGAGCACCTCCTCCATGCTCTCCACGTAGCGGAACGTGAGGCCGTGCAGGATGCGCGTGGAGATCTGCGTGGCGTCGCGGCGGTTCAGCTTGGGCAGGATGATCGTCGTGATGCGCGCGGCTCGGGCCGCGAGGACCTTCTCCTTCACTCCGCCGATCGGCAGCACCTCGCCGCGCAGCGTGATCTCGCCCGTCATCGCGACGTCCTTGCGTACCTTGCGTTGCGTGAAGGCCGAGATCATCGCGGTCGCGATCGTGATTCCCGCCGACGGGCCGTCCTTCGGGATCGCGCCCTCTGGGACGTGGACGTGGACGTCGTGCGTCTCGAAGTAGTCGGTCGGGATCTCGAGCTCCGCGGCGTGGGCGCGCGCGTACGACATCGCGGCCTGCGCGGACTCCTTCATGACGTCGCCGAGCTGGCCCGTGAGCCGGAGGCCGCCCTTGCCGCGGATGCCGAGCGCCTCGACGAACAGGATGTCGCCGCCGACCGACGTCCAGGCGAGGCCGGTGGCGACCCCGACCTGGTCCCTCTTGAGCTGCTCGTCGCGGAAGTGCTTGACCGGGCCCAGCATCTTCTCGACCGAGGGCCCGCTGATCCGGTAGCGGCGCTCCTTGCCCTTCGCCACCGAGACCGCCACCTTGCGGCAGATCGCGCCGATCTCGCGCTCCAGGTTGCGGAGTCCGGCCTCCCGCGTATAAGCCTCGATCACCTTCTCGACGCCGCTGTCGGTGAACTCGATGTTGGCCTCGGTGACTCCGTTCTCCTCCATCTGCTTCGGAATCAGATGGCGGCGCGCAATCGCCTTCTTCTCCTCGAGCGTGTAGCCGGAGAGGCGCAGGACCTCCATCCGGTCCAGGAACGCCGGCTGGATGGGGTCGAGCACGTTCGCGGTCGCGATGAAGAGGACGCGCGAGAGGTCGTAGGGCACGGAGAGGTAGTGGTCGCGGAAGGAGAAATTCTGCTCCGGGTCGAGGACCTCGAGGAGCGCGGCCGACGGATCGCCCCGGTAGTCCGCGCCGATCTTGTCGATCTCGTCCAGCATGAAGACCGGGTTCGAGGTGCCGGCCTGGTGGATCCCCTGGATGATGCGGCCCGGCATGGCTCCCACGTAGGTCCGCCGGTGGCCTCGGATCTCGGCCTCGTCGCGGACGCCGCCGAGGGAGAGCCGCACGAACTTGCGGTCGAGCGCGCGCGCGATCGAGCGGCCGAGGGACGTCTTGCCGACTCCGGGCGGCCCCACGAAGCACAGGATCGGCCCCTTCAGGCTCTGCTTGAGCGCGTGGACGGCGAGGAACTCGAGGATCCGCTCCTTGACCTTCTCGATGTCGTAGTGGTCCTCGTCCAGGATCTTGCGCGCGCGGTCGATGTCGCGCGAGTCCTCCGAAGTGACGTTCCAGGGGAGGCCCGTCATCCAGTCCAGGTAGGTCCGGATGATCGCCGTCTCGGCCGAGTCGGGATGACTGCGCTCGAGCCGCTTGATCTGCTTCTCGATCTCGGTGGCGGCCTCCTGCGGGATCTTCTTGTCGGTGATGATCTTGCGGTAGGCGTCGAGCTCCTCGGAGATTTCCTCGCCCTCGCCGAGCTCCTGCTGGATCGCTCGGAGCTGCTGGCGCAGGTAGTACTCGCGCTGGGTCTTGTCCATCTCCCCGCGGGCCTGGGAGGAGATCTCCTGCTGCATCGTCAGCACGGTGATCTCCTTGGCGAGGCTGTCGTTGACCAGGCGGAGCCGCTCGATCGGGTTGGTGGACTCGAGGATGTTCTGCGCGTCCTCGAGCTTGAGGTCCAGGTTGGAGGCGGCGAGGTCGGCCAGCCGCGCGGGATCGTCGAGGTTCCCGGCGATGACCATGACCTCGGGGGAGATGTTCTTGCCGAGCGATACCGACTTCTCCAGGTTCTGCTTCACGCTGCGCAGGAGCGCCTCGTGCTCCGGCGGCAGCTCTCCGGACGCCTGCGGCTCCTCGAGGCGCGTGATCTTGGCCTTGATGTACGGCTCCTCGGCGAGCACCGAGTCCACGCGGGCCCGGGTCAGGCCCTGAACCAGGAGGCGGATGCGCCCGTCCGGCAGCTTGAGCATCCGCATGATCGCGGCGACGGTGCCGACCGTGTAGAGGTCGTTGGGGCGGGGCGTGTCGTTCTTCCCGTCTCGCTGCGCGACGAGCATGATGATGCGCTGCTCGGCGAGCGCCGCGTCGACGGCATTGATCGATTTCTCCCGCGACACCGAGAGCGGCAGGATGATGTAGGGGAAGACCACGACGTCCTTGAGCGGCAGGACCGGTAGGATGTCGGGAATCGGCAGGTCCGCGTCCCGCTCCGTGGCGACTTCCTTTTCTTTTTCGTCGAACTCGGCCATCGGTGCGAGCCTACTCCTCCAGGTCCGGCTGGACCGGGATTTCGATCTCCTTCTCACGCATGTCCGGCACGCGCGGAAGAAGGACCTCGAGCAGTCCGTTCCGCATGCGCGTCTTGGCGAGGTGCGAGTTGACGGGCCGGGGCAGGGGAACCGACTTCATGAAGTTGCCGAAGTAGCGCTCCATGCAGAAGAAGCGCATGCCCTCGCGCGTGCGGATTCGTCCCTTCTTGCTGCCGCGGATCATGACGACCCGTCCTCGGATCGACACCTTCACGTCGGACGCCTCGACGCCGGGAAGCTCGGCCAGGATCTTGATGGTCTGGCCGTCGTCGAGCACGTCGACGTTGGGGTCCCAGGAGGAGGCCGGGGCGGTGCCCTTGTTGGTCTCCACGAACGCGGCGAAGAGCCGATTGAGCTCGCCCTGGAGCCGCGAGAGCTCGACGATCGGGCCGTAGAACTTGGCGGTGCGCTTCACCATGGCGTGGCCTCGAAGCGCGAGATGCTGCGCTGCGCTTGGAGTGACGGGATCCCTCGGACCTTCGGTCCTCGGGATGACCACGTGGGGCTTCGCCTCACGTGGTCACCTTGCTGCTGTCGGCTCGCCCGATCAGGTTTTTGAGCTCGTTCATGAACTCGTCGACGTCCTCGAACTTCCGGTAGACCGACGCGAAGCGGACGTACGCGACCTTGTCGAGCTCCCGCAGGCGCTCCATCACGAGCCCTCCCACGCGGGTGGTCGCGAGCTCCCGCTCCTCGGCGTCATGGAGGATCGCCTCGATGCCATCGACGATCCGGTCGAGCTCGATCGAGGAAACGGGCCGCTTCTCGCAGGCCTTGACCAGGCCCGCCCGGAGCTTGTTGCGGTCGAAGCGTTCCCGCCGTCCGTCGTTCTTCACGACCATGTACGGGATCTCTTCGATCGTCTCGTAGGAGGTGAATCGGCGCCCGCAGGCGGTGCACTCCCGCCGCCGGCGGATGACCTCGCCCTCCCGGCTCTCGCGGGAGTCGACGACCCGGTCGTCCACCGCGGCGCAAAACGGGCACTTCATCCTCGAAAGAGCTTATCCGAGATCGGTGCTCTCGGCGGGCTCGACAGGCTCCACGGGCTTGACGGGTTCTGTAGCGAGCTTTTGGAGGTCCCCCTTCTGGAGAGGGCTCGTCGCGAAGAACGCGAACCCGATGATGGAGATCGGCACGAACGAGACGGCGTGCGCGACCAGGGCCACGCCGGTTGCGACGTCGAGCGGCACGTGGAAGATGTCCGTCAGCGCGAACTGGACGGCGGCGTGATATCCGCCGACGCCGCCCGGTGTCGGAACGGCGAGCCCGAGCACTCCGGCTGTCGTGACGACGAAAGCCGCCGTCAGGGGAAGCGGCAGACCGAAGGCGCGCATCACGCACCAGATCTGAACGTTGATGACGCCCCACATGGCGATCGACCCGGCACCGACGAGCAAAGCCAGGCGCGGCGTCCTCAGCGAGGCAAAGCCGTCCAGGAACGTGTGCGCGATGCGCATGGCGGCCGGCCGGAACCGCTCGGGGAGGATGCGGAAGAGCCGCTCCAGCATGCGTTCGGTGGTCGAGCGCCAGATCACGGCGAACAGGGCAATCCCCACCGCGACGGCGGCCACGGCGGCGACCACGAAGCGGATGCGGCCGGAGGAGAGGGTGCCGGACTCGCCGGCGACGCCGGCGAAGAGGGCGATCCCCAGAAAGGCGAGCTGGGCGAGGGCGTCCAGGATGCGCTCGAAGACGATCGAGGCGAGCAGGGCCGAGAACGGGAGGCCGCGCTCCCGCGCGAGGAGGGCGGGACGGATCACCTCGCCGGCCCTGGCCGGAAGGACGGTGTTGGCGGCGAAGCCGATCGACGTTGCCTTGAACGCCGGGAGAAAGGGAACGCGGCCGAGGGGCCTCAGGATCCAGGTCCAGCGGAGCGCCCGCGCCACGAACATCGAAAGCGAGACGACGATGCTCGCGAGGAGCCACGTCGGCGAGGCGCGCGCGATCTGCCGGCCGATATCGGCGAGTGGCACGCGAGACAGGAAGTACGCCAGGAGGCCGACCGCGAGCACGATCGAGACCGCGGCCTGGAAGCGGCGGGAATGGAGCAGAGCCTTCACATCGATCTCCACGCGCCGTTCGTCCGTCCGACCAGTGTCCTGTACGGATGGCGGGAAGAGCGGTCCGCCGGCATTGCGGCGTCACCGTGGGGGGGCGATTTCACTGACCTCGTTTTAGCATTTCGATCGCCGATTTGCCTAAAAAAATGAGGCGAAGGCCCGATGACGCTTGACTTTGCAGCACTTTTTTCTCATTCTTTACTTACATTTTCGGGAGGAAGACGCATGTTTAGGAAGGCGCCCCGGGTCCTGGCGCTTCTGGGTACCGCGGTGTGGTTGCTGGCGCGTTCGTCCAGCGCCCAGCCGATCGGCGGGATCGACTCTCCGCTCGACGGCTCGACGGTTTCCGGAATCGTCCGAGTGACCGGCTTCGTCTTGGACTTCAACACGGTCGATCGGATCGACCTCTACGTCGACGGCAATCCGATCAACCACGCCGACATGGGCCTTCCACGCCCCGACGTCCTCGAGATCTTCCCGACGTACTTCAACAGCCCGACCGCCAATCCCGGATTCATCACGTCCTTCCTGGCGCGCGGCATGTATAGCGACGGCCCGCACTCGATTCAGATCATGGCCCGCGAGGCGGCCAGCCAGATCACCTTCCCGATCGGGTCGGGGATCACCGTGCAGGTCGACAACAGCGTCAATCAGGCGCCGTTCGGCTGGATCGACATGCCCGGCGCCGCCGGGCTCGAGAACTTCACCGGCTCGTTCCCGGTGGCCGGCTGGGCCATCGACGACTCGGGCGAGATCGACCACATCGACTTCTACGTCGACGGCCAGATCGTGGCGGGCGCCGTGGGCCGCGGCGAGCCCTCGACGGCGATCTACGGCAGCACGCGTCCCGACATCCAGGCCGCGTTCCCCGACGTTCCGTTCTCGCTCTATACGGGATTCGTGGCGAATCTCGACGCGACGAAGCTCATCAACGGCGTCCACACCCTCTCGGTCGTCGCGACGGACGGCGAGGGTTCCAGCCGAGAGATCGGGGAACGTACGGTCCTCGTGAACGGGATCGGCGCGAACCTGGGGCCGTTCGGCCGCATCGACTTCCCGCTCGACAAGGCTTCGCTGCTCTGCGAGGTCGTCAGCATCGACGAGGGCGGCGGCTGCCCGTCGCCGTGCGTGCCGCGGACCTTCCCGGTCGTGGCCAACCCCGTCGAGGGCTGGGCTCTCGACGTCGGCGCGGCCCTCGACCGCGGACAAGTCTCCTACGTCGAGCTCCTGCTCGACGGCTCGATCATCGCCAACACCCGAACCGATTGCCTCCAGGTCGGCCAGGCGCTAACCAACTGCTACGGGGTCAACCGTCCCGACGTGGCGCGCGCGTACTCGGGCTACGTCAACGCCGACAACGCCGGTTTCGCCTTCTCGTTCGGCCTCGTGCGCAACGGCGCCTCGAGCGTGATCGACGTCGAGAGCCTGCGGCAGGATCCCGCGAATGGAAACAACACGGTCTTCCTCCCGCAGTTCCAGACGGTCGCGGGCAAGCACACGCTCTCGATCCGCGCGGGCGACGAGGAGGAGACGGTCACCCAGTTCGGCGCGATGTCCGTCGACATCCTCTGCGACGAGACCTCCGCGAACGAGCCGGCGTTCGGCTACATCGACACGCCGAGCGACTACCAGTTCATCGACGGGATCTTCGAGGTGTTCGGCTGGGCGTTCGACTTCCAGGGCGTGAACCACGTCGAGGTCGACGTCGACGGCCAGGTCATCGGCAACGCCAACTACGGCCTGAATCGGCCGGACGTTCCGCAGCAGGACGCGCGGGTCGACACGCCGCTCGTGGGCTTCTCGTTCATCCTCGATACGACCAAGCTCTCGGACAGCGAGCACGACCTGGTCGTCTACGTCGTCGACCGCGCGGGAGTCCGGAGCGAGATCGGACGGCGAAAGATGGTCGTCAACAACAACGTCGACACTCACCAGTAAGAAACGCGGGGGTCACCCCGAGAAACCATCGCCCCGCCGAAAGGCGGGGCATTTTGTTTGGGGTCGAGGGTGCGCGCCGCGGCCGGACGCGCCGGCCCACTCTCGAGACTCGGAGCCGGGCCGGCGCTCCGCTCGGGTCGCACAGCCGCGTATTCCAGGGCTCGTTCTTGGCGTGTGCGACCCGAGAGGCCGGCCACGGCGCGCACCCTCGGCCTTTGGGCTGGGGCTCGGTCATGAGATCGGCCTAAAGGCGCCGCTCCAGCGCGGAATCAGCTTTAGGGTTGAGCGTTAGGCTGAGCATGGTGAAGGAGCGGCAGAGCCGGGGATTCGGAGTCGTGCCCGACGTCCTGTCCCCGAGAGAATGTGACGCGATCGCGCGGCGCAGCACCCTGCGCAGCCGCGCGGGCTCGCGGCATCTCCTGTCCGGGGCCGCCGTCGCATGACCCTGACCGCACCGCTCCTCGATCACCTGATCTACGCGGGGCCGGATCTCGACGCCGCGGTCGACGATCTGGAGCGGCGGATCGGCCTGCGCGCCGCGCCGGGTGGCTCGCATCCCGGACGAGGGACCCGCAACGCCCTGATCGGACTGGGAGCCGGCGCCTACCTGGAGATCCTCGCCCCGGATCCGGACCAGCCATCGCCCGATGGACCGCGCTGGCTCGGCGCGGATGGGTCGACCGGACCGCGGCTGACGTCCTGGGCCGTCCGGACGTCGAACCTCTCCGGCGTCGCGCGGAGCGCCCAGGCGGCGGGTGTCCGGCTCGGCGACGTGATCGCCGGGAGCCGCCGGCGGGCGGATGGCGTGCTGCTCTCGTGGAGGCTGACCGATCCGCGGGCCGGTGACGCAACCGAGGACGGACTCGTGCCCTTCTTCATCGATTGGGGGAGCTCGCCCCATCCGGCCGCTTCGGCGCCCGAGGGGGTCACCCTCGCCGCGCTGCGCGGCGAGCATCCTCGCCCGGGGGACGCCGCGACGCTGCTCGGAAGCCTCGGCCTGGCGCTTCCCGTCACCAAGGGCCCCCGGCCCGCTCTGATCGCCGTGCTCGACACGCCGAAGGGACTCGTGGAGCTCCGTTAGCCAGGCAGATTCTTTCGCGCCCGGGTCGAACGCGTTCGCAACGCGACCAAGTTTGGCGAGTCCGGGCGAGCGAAACGACTCGCGTTGCAGCCGGGACGCGGCGAGCGGTCCGGGGCCGCGGTCGAGTCCGCATCCGGACGAGCCGCGGCCCGGTGCCGCAGGCAGGACCGCGAGTGAGCGAAGGCGACGGTTAGCCGCCCGCCTTGACCGCGAGGTCCCGCTTCTTCTTGGGCAGGCCGGCGATGCGCGCGGCCTCGCCGAACTGGGTGAGGCCCTTCTGGATCTGCGGGTCTCCGGAGGCGAAGGCCCGGCGGCCGGCCTCCGGGCCGAACTTGGCGTTGACGACCTCGATCTTGAGGGCCAGGTCCACGAGGGTCTTGTTGGGATCCTCGGCGTACGTCTTGCCGAGCTCCTCGGCCGTGGAGTAGTGGGTCGACTTCTCGACGAACTGGAAGAACTCGCCCCGGATCTCCGGCGTGACCGTGAAGTCCTCCGTGACCTTCGGGTGCCGCGCGAGCCAGTCCACCGCGAAGTTGAAGAACGCGTAGCGCGCCAGGAGCTGCTGGAGGAGCTTCGAGTCCCGGTCGCTCCGGACGATGACGTCGGGCGTGATGCCGCCCTGCGCGTACACGACGCGGCCGGCATCGGTGTAGAAGACCGCGCCCTCGGCGTGCGGGGCCTGTTCCCCGGTCTCGGCCCCGGAGTCCGGGTCGCCCGGGTTCACATAGGCGAGCAGGTCGCTATAGTCGCGCTGGATCCAGCGGCCGGACGGCGTGTAGTACCGGGCCGTCGTGAGGGCCAGGCCCGCGCCGTAGGACAGCGTGTAGACGCTCTGGACGAGCCCCTTGCCCCACGTGCGCTGGCCGACCAGCACGCCGCGGTCGTGGTCCTGGATGGCGCCCGCGACGATCTCGGACGCCGAGGCCGACCCGCGATTGACCAGAACGACGAGCGGCTGGTCGAAGTGAGGCGCGTCGCCCGGGGCGTAGTACTCCTGGGCCGACGTCGCGGTGCGCCCGCGCGTGTAGACGACCATGGACCCCTTCGGCACGAAGACGTCGCTGACGTCGACCGCCTGCTCGAGGACCCCTCCCGGATTGCCGCGCAGGTCGAACAGGAGCTTCTTCATGCCCTGCTTCTGGAGCTTCTGGAGAGCCTCGTCGAGCTCCTTGCTCGAGGTGTGGGTGAAGTCGGAGAGCATGATGTAGCCGACGCCGGGTTCCAGCATGAAGGCGTAGCGCACCGACCTGGTCGGGATCTCGGCGCGGGTGATGGTCAGCTTGATCGGCTCGGCGAAGCCGACGCGGCGGATCGTGATGGTGACCTGGCTGCCCTTGGGGCCGCGCAGCTTGCGGACGACCTCGTCGGTGCCGATGTCGTCCTTGAGCTCCTCGTCGCCGACGTGCGTGATGATGTCGCCGGCGCGGATACCCATCTTGTAGGCCGGGGTTCCCTCCATCGGCGAGATGACCGTGATCTTGCCCATCCGCTTCTGGATCTGGATTCCCAGGCCGTAGAACGAGCCGTGCTGCTTCTCCTTCATCGACGAGAACTCGTCCGGCTCGAGGAAGGCCGTATGAGGATCCAGGCGGGCCAGCATCCCGTGGATCGAGGCGTAGACGATCTTGTCCGGCGCGATCGGCTCCGGTGACCAGTCCGACAGGGTCGTGAGGATGTCGGCGTACTCGTCGAGCGAGGGCGTCTCCCGCTCGGGGCTGGCGTTCAACCGGCCCGCGAACGCTCCGCCCGCCACCGTGGCACCCGCCACGAGCGCCAGCGCCACCAAGAATCGAGACTTGTGAAGTTGACTCACCGGGCCTCCCTATACCCTGTACTCTGGGACTCAACATTCTGGCACGCCACTCGTCTAAAGTCTCCCCGGACCCGGCGGGGCGGCGTAAAATCGACTTTGCGAGGGCAAGAACATGTTCGGTTCCATCGGAATGCCCGAATTGATCCTGATTTTCGTGGTGGCGTTGCTCGTCTTCGGACCCAAGAAGCTCCCGGAGCTCGGCCGTTCGCTCGGCAAGGGTCTGGCGGAGTTCAAGAAGGCCTCCGACGACCTGAAGAAGACGATCGAGAACGAGATCGAACAGGGTAGACAGGAGGCGGCGGAGGTCAAGAAGTCCGTCGCGGAAGTTCGCACGACCCTCGCCGCGGCGCCCCCGCTCGAAGTCGTCCCGCCCGCGAGCCCCGCGCCCGAGGCCCGCGCCCCCGAGGCGACCGTCCCCAGGGCCGACTCGACGATCCGTCCGGCTTGAGCCCGTTCAACCCGCGGGAGCTCCTCGAGGGGAAAGTCGGCAAGTCCGGCTCGGACTCCGAGGAGGACGACCTTCCGCGGATGAGCTTCTTCGAGCACCTCGAAGAGCTCCGCAAGCGCCTGGTCGTCTCGATCATCACGATCTTCGTGACTTTTCTCCTGAGCTGGGCCTGGGCGCCGGAGATCTTCGAGTTCCTCGCCCGACCGATCCGCCGGGTCCTGCCGCCGGGGCAGAACCTCTCGTACACGACGCTGACCGAACCCTTCCTGATGTACTTCCGGGTGGCTCTCCTGGCGGGCACTCTGCTCGCCTCGCCGATCCTGATCTGGCAGGTCTGGCTGTTCATCTCTCCGGCGCTCTATCGACGCGAGAAGCGCTGGGTCTGGCCGTTCGTGATCTTCGGCGTCCTGTTCTTCCTGTCGGGCTGCGCCTTCGCGTACTACGAGGCCTTCCCGCTCGTGGTCGGGTTCCTGATCGGCGTCGGAAAGCCCTTCCAGGCCGTCATCACGATCAACGAGTACGTCGGGATGGCCACCAAGCTGATCCTGGGGCTCGGGCTGTGCTTCGAGATGCCGATTCTGGTGTTCTTCCTGGCGCGTCTCGGGATCGTGTCGGAGCGGTGGCTGCTCTCCAAGTTCAAGTACGCGGTCCTGATCATCTTCATCATCGCCGCGGTGATCACGCCGACACCGGACATCGCCACGCAGTGCGTGTTCGCGCTGCCGATGATCGCCCTCTACCTTCTGGGGATCCTGATCGCTTGGATGTTCCGGAAGAGGAGAACCGAGCCGGTCTGAGCGATCAGCCCGGCTTGTGCGTCACGATCCCGGACCAGCCGTTGCGCACCAGGATCCTCTCGATGAACTCGCGCACCGCGCCGTGCCCACCCGGAGTCTTCAGGACGACGCCGGCGGCCCTGCGCGTGGCCGGAGTCGCGTCGGCGGGGCAGGCGGACAGCGACGCCGCCTCGAACATCGGGATGTCCGGCTCGTCGTCTCCCATCGCGGCGATCTCTGCGCGGGAGAGGCCCAGCCGGCGGCGAACCGCCTCGATCCGGGCTCCCTTGTCGCGGACTCCCTGGTAGCAGAACGGCACGCCGAGCTCGCGCGCCCGACTGGCGGTGGCGGGCGAGCGGCGCCCCGAGATCCAGCAGATCGTGATCCCCGCGGCGGCGGCCTTGCGCATGCCGTGGCCGTCCTTCGTATTGAACACCTTGAGCTCGTGGCCGCGCCCGTCGAGATAGATCTGGCCGTCGGTCAGGACGCCGTCGACGTCGAGGAAGAGGGCGCGGATTGGGATTTGTGGTTTGTGATCCGTGATTTGTGATTTTGGGGGGCGGGGATTTTTTCTCGGCTTGTTCACAAATCACCAATCGCAAATCACGAATTCCTCATCGGATTCCGGCCGAGAGCAGATCATGCATGTGCAGCGCGCCCTCCACGCGGCCCTGGGCGTCGACCACGAAGAGCGACGTGATCTTGCGGCCCTCCATCTCCTCGAGCGCGGCCGACGCGAAGGCATCGGCGGCGATCGTCTTGGGATCGGGCCGGCAGCAGTCCCCGGCGGTCTGGCGGAGCCGCTCCGGATCCTTCTCGAGCGTGCGCCGCAGGTCGCCGTCGGAAATGACCCCGACCAGGCGCCCGTCGCCGTTCACGACCGCCGTGATCCCCATCATCTTGCGGGACATCTCGTGGATCGCCGCGGGCATCGGGGTGGACGCCTCGACCCGCGGGAGGCGCTCGCCCGTCCGCATGAGGTCGCGGACCTTGAGAAACCGGCGGCCGATGGATCCGCCGGGGTGCAGGGCGGCGAAGTCCTCCTCCTTGAAGCCCTGGCGGACGGAGATCGACATCGCGAGCGCGTCTCCGACCGCGAGCATCGCCGCGGTCGATGCCGTGGGCGCCAGGTTCAGCGGGCACGCCTCCTGCGGCAGCGCGACGGAGATCGGGATCTTCGCCGCCCGGGCGACGGCGGAGCCGGGCGTCCCGACGAGCGCGAGCGTGCAGATCGAGCGCGCGTTGGCGAACTCGAGGAGCCGCACGACCTCCGGAGTCTCGCCGGAGTAGGACAGCGCGAGCACGACGTCGCCGGGCATGAGCATGCCGAGGTCGCCGTGGCCGGCCTCGCCGGCGTGGAGGAAGTAGGCGGGCGTTCCGGTCGAGGCCAGGGTCGCCGCGATCTTCTGCCCGATCAGGCCCGACTTGCCGATGCCCGTCACGCAGAGGCGGCCGCGGGATCCCTCGATGGCCTCGACGGCGCGGACGAAGGGCTCGCCGAGAGCGTCGATCTGACGGCGGATCGCATCGGCTTCGATCTCCAGCACCTTCCGGGCGGCGTCGAGGTCCATCGCGCGTATCTTAAGCCGGTCGATGCGACCGACGGCGCCAAACGCCGTCGCGGGGACCGCGGCGCCGTCTGGTCGGAGGCGCGGCCCCTGCAGATAGAATCCGCCTCCCATGGCGCAGCTGACCGAGTTGGTCATCCTCTACGGCTTGCCGCTGATCTTCGGTATCGTGCTCCTCGAGCAGATCGGATTGCCGATCCCCGCGATCCCGGTGCTCGTCGTGGCCGGCGCGCTCGCGGTCGACCGGGATCTCTCCGCGCCGAAGATCCTCGGCATCGCGGTGTTGGCGTCCGTCCTGGCCGACTCCCTCTGGTACTGGCTGGGCGTGCGGCAGGGGCAACGCATCCTCAAGCTGCTCTGCCGCATCTCGCTGTCGCCGGACTCCTGCGTCCGCCAGACCGAGTCGCTCTTCGAGCGTTACGGCATGCCGTCTTTGCTGTTCGCGAAGTTCATCCCGGGGTTCTCGACGGTCGCCCCGCCGCTCGCCGGGGCGGCGGGCGCCCACTTCGCGGCCTTCCTCCTCTACGACACGGGAGGGGCGCTCCTGTGGGCGGGGGCGGGGGTCGGGGGCGGCATGATCTTCCACCGCGCGATCGACCGCGTCCTCGCGTTTCTGGGGTCGCTGGGGGGTTGGGCGTTCGCGATCCTGGCGATCGCGCTGGTCGGGTTCGTGGCGGCGAAGTGGTGGCAGCGGCGGCGTTTCTACAAGGTCCTGCGGATGGCTCGCATCTCGGTCGACGAGCTGCGGGAGCTGATCCAGAAGGGCGAGCGGCCCGTCGTGCTGGACGTGCGCACGCCGGGCGGCTTCGCCCGCGACCCACGCCGGCTTCCGGGCGCCTCCGTGATGGAGGCCTCGCAGATCGACGCGCGGGTGGCGGAGCTTCCGCGCGATCGGGAGATCATCCTCTACTGCACGTGACCCAACGAGGCCTCGGCGGCCCGTGTGGCACGCCTGCTGATCGATCGGGGGTTCAAGAAGGTCCGGCCGCTCGCCGGGGGCCTGGAGGCTTGGGCGGAGGCGGGGTACGAGGTGGACTCGGAGCCCCTCATCACGATCACGGCGACCGGCGCGCTCCCGCGGCCGCCGGCGTAAAAAGAAAGGGCCGCGCCGAGGCGCGGCCCTCCGAATCCCCGCACGACGAAACCCTACTTCGCGGCCTTCTTCTTCGGCGCCGCGGCCGCCTTCGTGTCCGCCTTGACGTCGACCGTCGTGGCGACCATCCGGTACTTGATCGTGACCTTGGAGCCGACCTTCAGGTCCCCGGTGACCTTGGTGCCGGCGTCGCGGGCGACCTCCCAGCGATCCTTGCCCTTCTGCACGGCGATCATCGAGTCCGTGACCTCGAGGACCGGGCCGGTGACCTGATACTTGTCGGCGGACTCGGCGGCATACGCCGTCGCCGCGAGCAGGAGCGCCAGGGAGAGACCCGTGAGCATTCGAGTCAATTTGTTCATGCGTTCTCCTCCTTTGTTTTCTGAGATTCGCTACCCGTAGGAGCGTCGGAGCTACTGCGTCTTGGGCGCGCCTTCCTTGGACGCGCGGAAGCCGGCCTTGACGGCGTCGGCCTCGGTCATGAACTTGCCTTCCTTGGTCTTGCCGTACCAGCGGTCGCCCTCGTAGTGGTAGACCTTCGTGGCCGTATTGACCCAGACCATTCCGGCCGCCGGCGCGGTCCGCGCCGCGACTTCCGGCTCGCCCTCCGAGGAGGAGTCCTTCGGCGCGTTACGGGTCGAGGCGCTCGAGGAGGTCGCGCTGGTGCCCGTCGAGCTCGCGCCGGAGGGCGCGGACGTGGATGCCGGCTGGGACTTCGCCCTCGAGGACGAGGACCCAGCGCCGACGCCCGGGGCGCCCGCCACCGCGGGCTCCACTTTCTGGGCCTTCGAAACCATGAGGTGCGGGCGCGCCTTCTCGAGCGAGGAGGAGGAGACGCCGCTGCGGGAGAGGTCGTCGAGCGACTTGTAGGGACGCGCGGCGATGATCTTCTTGGCCGACGACGCGCCGATTCCGGGAAGCGCCTCGAGCTCCGACTCCGAGGCCGTGTTGACGTCGATCCGGCCGTGCGCTTCGGCTCCGGCCGATTCCTTCGGCTCCGCGGTCGCCTTCTTCGCGCTCGTGCTCTGGGCCGACGCCTTCTCCGACGACGTGGACGCCGTGCTCGACTTGGACTTCTTCGACGACGAGGACTCCGCGGACTTCTCGGCGGCCGGCGCGCCTCCGCCGCTCACCGTGACCTTCGACTTGATCTTCGAGATCGTCGAGGCGGAGACGCCCGCCTTGCTCAGGTCGTCGACCGAGGCGTACGGACGCGAGGCGATGATCTTCTTCGCCGTGGCCTCGCCCACGCCCGGGAGCGCCTCGAGCTCCTCCTGGGTCGCGGTGTTGAGATTGACCTTGCCCGACTTGGACTTCGCCGCCTGCGCCGGCGCGGCCGCGAGGGCCCATCCGAGCACGACGGAAAGCAGAACCGGAATGAGTCTCGAACGTCTGACCATCATCATCCTCCTGGCGCTGGCGCGCCGGTCTCGACCCGGGCCCCGCGCGGCTCTCCGGCACGCGGCCCTCGCCCACAATCGGCGCATTGTCCGCTTGCCAGTATGAACCGGGCGTGAACGACAAGGCGTCCGCGGATTTTTTCCGGATCAGTCCTGGGCGGCCGCCTTCGACAGGGCGACGAGCGAGCGCAGGAGGGCCGGCACCTCGGCCGCGTCGAGCTGCGTCGAGCGGTCCGAGAGCGCCCGATCCGGCTGGTCGTGGACCTCGAGGAAGAAGCCGTCGACGCAACCGGTCGCCGCGGCGGCCCGGGCGAGCACGGGGGCGTACTGCTTGAGCCCGCCGGTCTCCCGGCCGCCGCCGGGGAGCTGCAGGGAGTGGGTGACGTCGTAGATCACCGGGTAGCCGAGCGCCCGCATCATCGGGAAGGAGCGCATGTCGACCACCAGGTTGTGGTACCCGAACGAGCTCCCGCGCTCGCAGAGCAGGATCCGCTCGTTGCCCGCGGCGCGGCACTTCTCGATTACCAGGGCCATGTCGTCGGGCGCCATGAACTGGCCCTTCTTGACGTGGATGGGCTTTCCGGTCGCCGCCGCGGCCTCGAGCAGGTCGGTCTGCCGGCAGAGAAACGCCGGGATCTGCAGCACGTCGAGGACGCGCGCCGCGACTTGCGCCTGGGACGGCTCGTGGACGTCCGAGACCACCGGGAGGCCCGTCGACGCCTTGACCTCGGCGAGGATCGCCAGGCCCTCGGTCAGGCCCGGGCCCCGGAAGGAGTCCTTCGAGGAGCGGTTGGCCTTGTCGTAGGACGACTTGAAGACGATTCGGGCTCCGGTCTCCTCGCCGATGGCCTTCAGCCGGCGTGCCATCGCGAGCGCATGCTCGCGCGACTCGATGACACAGGGGCCCGCGAAGAAGAGGGGAGGGCTGCCTCCACCCGCCGCGTAACCGGGGGCGATCTCGACCCTAAGGGGCTGCGTCAGGCCAGCTCCTCCGTCGCCGTCTGCGCTGTCGTCGTCGGCTGCTCCGCCGCCGCCTGGAAGCCCTCGCCCCGCGTCGCGGCCCGGTGCGCGCGGGCGGCCCGGATGAAGTCCCGGAACAGCGGGTGGCACGCGAAGGGCTTCGACTTCAGCTCGGGGTGGAACTGGCAGCCCAGGAACCAGGGGTGCTCGTCGTGCAGCTCGATGATCTCGACGAACTTCCGGTCGGGCGACATGCCGGTGAACGAGAGGCCCGCGTCCTTGAGGGGCTGCAGGTACTCCTGGTTGACCTCGTAGCGGTGGCGATGCCGCTCCGAGATCGCGCTGTCCCCGTAGGCGCGCGCCGCGAACGACCCGGGCGACAGGTCGCACGGATACTTGCCCAGCCGCATCGTTCCGCCCAGGGCCTCCACGCCGATCAGGTCCCGCAGCTTGAAGATCACCTTGTGGGCCGGCTCCTCCTCGAACTCGGTGGAGTTGGCGCCCTCGAGGTTCGCGACGTTGCGCGCGAACTCGATCACGGCCGTCTGGAGGCCCAGGCAGATCCCGAAGTACGGCACCTTCTTCTCGCGCGCGTAGCGGATGGCGCGCATCATGCCTTCCACGCCGCGGCGTCCGAAGCCGCCTGGGACCAGGATCGCGTCGGCCCGGAAGAGGACGTCGGGATACTGCTCGCTCTCGAGCGTCTCCGCGTCGACGTAGTGGAGCTTGACGCGGACGTTGTTCGCGATCCCGCCGTGCGAGAGCGCCTCGTTCAGGGACTTGTAGGAGTCGCCGTAGTCCACGTACTTGCCCACGACCGCGATGTCCACCTCGCCGGCCGGGTTCTTGATCCGATTGACGAGGCTCTCCCACTTCGAGAGGTCCCGGTCGTAGTGGGGGAGCGAGAGCAGGTCGAGCAGGATCTCGTCGAGGCCCTCGGCCGCGAACCGGAGGGGGACCTCGTAGATCGAGGGCACGTCCTTGGCGTTGATGACGGCCTCGACCGGCACGTTGCAGAAGAGCGCGATCTTCTTCTTCACGTCGTCCGGCAGCGCGCGATCCGTGCGGCAGAGCAGGATGTCGGGCTGGATCCCGATCGACAGGAGCTCCTTGACCGAGTGCTGCGTTGGCTTGGTCTTCAGCTCGTCGGAGGCCTTGATGTACGGCACGAGCGTCAGGTGCACGTTGATGGCGTTGCCGCGACCGGCCTCCTGGCGGAACTGACGGATGGCCTCGAGGAACGGCAGCGACTCGATGTCGCCGACGGTCCCGCCGATCTCCACGAGCACGACGTCGACCTCCGTGCCCACCTTCCGGATCGACTCCTTGATCTCGTCGGTGATGTGCGGGATGACCTGGACGGTCTTTCCCAGGTAGTCGCCCCGCCGCTCGCGCTCGATGACCGTCGCATAGATCCGGCCCGCCGTCGTGTTGTTGCTCCGCGACGTCGTCATCGTGGTGAAGCGCTCGTAATGGCCGAGGTCCAGGTCGGTCTCGGCGCCGTCGTCGGTCACGTAGACCTCGCCGTGCTGAAACGGCGACATCGTGCCGGGATCGACGTTGATGTACGGATCGAACTTGGCCATCGCCACCGAGAAGCCGCGCGCCTCGAGCAGGGCGCCGATCGACGATGCCGCGATGCCCTTGCCGAGCGACGAGACCACTCCCCCGGTCACGAACACGTATTTGGCGCTCACGAGATCACCTCCTTCTTCCAGGCCCTTTCGGCCGCCTCCAGATCCGATGCGGTGTCGACTCCGATCGAGTCGGCCGCGGCTTCTCCCACCCAGATCGTGTGCCCCGCCTCCAGCCACCGCAGCTGCTCGAGGGACTCGGCCCGCTCGAGCGGCGAAGGGGGCAGCGCCGCGAGCTCGTGCAGCGTCTGTCCCAGGAACGCGTAGATCCCCAGGTGCTTGCGATACGCCGGCTCCCCGCTGCGGTAATGGGGGATCGGGGAGCGCGAGAAATACAGCGCGCGCCCGTCCTGCGCGACCGCGACCTTCACGGTATTCGGGTCGTCGGCGGAGGTCGCGGGCAGGGGGTAGGAAAGGGTCGCGATGCGGCGTCCGGGCCAGTCGAGCAGCGTCGTCAGCACGCGGTCGACGTTCTCGGACGGCATGAGGGGCTCGTCGCCCTGGACGTTGAGATAGACGTCCGCGGGAACCCGGCGCGCCACCTCCGCGACCCGGTCGGTGCCGCTCGCCGCCGAGGGCGAAGTCAGCATCGGCTCTCCACCGGCTCCCCGGACGGCGTCCGCGATCCGCTGGTCGTCGGTCGCGACGATCACGCGGTCCACCCGGCGCGCCGCGGTGGCGGCATTCCAGACGTGGACCACCATCGGGAGGCCGGCGAGGGGAGCGAGGGGTTTGCCTGGGAAGCGGGTCGAGGCGTAGCGAGCGGGTATTACGGCGAGGACCGTCATGCAATCATTCGGCGCAATAGTATCCTCGCTCCCGATCTTGGGTCAAGAAACGACGCGATCGCCGAGTCGGTCGCTCCTCGCAAGGCCCGTCGGCGCAACGCTCTACGCGATCGCGGCCCTCGTCCTCGCGGCGGCGGCGTTCCACGCTCTCTCCGTCGCGCATGCCGACCGTCTGGAGCTCACGACGGGGAGGGCGCAATGGATCTGGTACTCGAGCGGCTCCGCGCGCCCGCAGCCCCTCCGGTTCTTCGCCACGCGGGAGTTCGTGCTGCCGACGGCGCCCGCACGGGCGACGGCGAAGGTCTTCGTGGACCGGCAGCATGCGTTGTTCGTCAACGGCGCCCGCGTGGGCGGCGGCGAGCAGAAGCCGGGCGATCCCCTCCGGCTCTATTCCGTCGCCCGCTTCCTGACGGCCGGCGTGAATCGCGTCGTGATCGAGGCCGCGAGCCCTACGGGCGTCGGAGGGATCCTCTTCTCCCTCGACTGCGACGGCTACGGGCGCGATGCGCTCGTGTCCGACGCCGCATGGCGCGTGGACCTCTCGCCGGATGCGGCCACGGCGGGCGGGCGCTACCGGCCGATGGTCTGGGGGAGGCCGCCGCAGCCGCCGTGGGGCTATCCGCGGATGCCGAGGCCACAGGAGATGGCGGGGGCTCGGTAGGGGGAGCTGGAGGCAGGAACTGAGGAGGGTCGGATGCCGAATCTAAGCTTCGACTTCGGACTCCGGACTTCCGACTTCGGATTCCTTCTGAACCAGCGCATCCAGGGCTTCTCGCGCGGCCACGCAGAGCGCGTTGCCTCCGTCGTAACCCGCGAGTGCGATCACCTTCCTGTAGCCGGCCACCGCCGCCTCGAGGTTTCCTAGTCCCTTGTCGTGGATCCGGGCGAGAAGCAGGCGCGCCGCGAGGTGTCGCGGCTCGACGTGGATCGCCTTGGCGCAGAAGACGAGGGCGACGTCGAAGCGCTCCTCGGCGGCCGCGAGGCATGCACGCCGGTAATAGAGATCGGCTTCCTGGGACCGATCTGTCTGACTCGGAAGGAGTTGGG
>DASXPB010000060.1:0-86515 GCA_036493875.1 Thermoanaerobaculia bacterium | reverse complement strand
CCCGATTCTCCTCATCCACCGCCTCCTTTTTTGCTCGTGAGGGGCCCTTCCAAAGAACTTACCAAGATTGTTGCAGAAAGAAGGCAAACGGGATGCCGCCCGATGGGGCAATTAAGGAATCATTAACATCCTTGGAAACACAGGTCTTGGGTGGGCCCGCCGCTCGAGGACGAAGACGCCGCTTCAATTTCTTGGATTCTGCTGCACGAAAGTGCAGCGCGGAGACTAAGCGGCGGCCTCGCCGTCGCGGACGATCCGGCCGTCGTGGATCTCGACGACACGACCCGCCCGGCGGGCGAGCGACTTGTCGTGGGTGATGACGACCAGCGTCGAACCCTGCCGCCAGAGCTCGGTGAAGAGCTCCATGATGTCGCCCCCCGCAGTCGAGTCGAGGTTCCCCGTCGGCTCGTCCGCCAGTACGACGTCCGGCTGCATGGCGAGCGCCCGCGCGATCGCGACGCGCTGCATCTGGCCGCCCGAGAGCTCGGTCGGCTTGTGGTCCATCCGCTCTGCGAGCCCGACGCGGGTCAGCAGCTGCTCGACCCGCTCCTTACGCTTCCGCGGAGCCACCCCGCCGAAGAGCAGGGGCATCTCGACGTTCTCGAAGGCGGAGATCTGGGGCAGGAGGTTGAAGCCCTGGAACACGAAGCCGACGCGGCGGTTGCGCACGTCGGCGAGCTCGTCGCGCGTGAACTTCGAGACGTCCTCGCCGCCCAGCCGGTAGCGCCCGTCGGAGGGCGTGTCCAGGCAGCCGATGAGATTCATGAGGGTGGACTTGCCGGACCCCGAGGGTCCCACGATCGCCACGAACTCGCCGGCCTCGACCTTCAGGTCGATTCCCTTCAGGGCCTCGACCTTGACCTTGCCGGTGTCGTAGATCTTTCGGATGGCTTCCATGTCGATGATGGCGGTCACGGGATCTCCTTCCCCCTCAGAGAATCTCACTCGTATCGCAGCGTCGAGGCCGGGTCGATCGAAGCGGCCCGGCGGGCCGGGAAGTAACCGGCCAGCAGGCCGCAGGTCCCCAGGATGGCGATCGTCGCGAGGCCGATCGGCCAGGAGAGGGTCGGGCGGCCCATGAACTCGAGCACGTCGTTGCCCTCGATCGGGAGAAACGACAGTCCGGTCACGATCAGGATCGCGATCAGCGCCCCGAACAGCCCGCCGACCAGCGTGTAGACCAGGCCCTCGAGAATGAACGGCCCCGTGATCCAGCCGCGCCGCGCGCCGAGCGCCATCTTGACGCCGATCTCCTTCGTACGCTCCTTGACCACGGCGTACATGATGTTGGCGACGCCGACGCCGCCGATGATCAGCGTCAGTCCGCCGATGATCCCGAAGAAGATCTCGAGGCCCATCATGATCTTGGCCTGGGTCGCCTGACTCTTGACGGTGTCCCAGATCCCCCAGACGCGCGGGTCCTCCGGGTCGTAGCCGAGCCGCGGTCCCATCACCTCGTTGAAGTGCTTGAGCGCCGCCGGCATGTCGTCGGTCTTCTTCACCCGGAAGACGAGGACGTTGAAGGCGTCCTTGTCCCCGAAGACGGCCTTGAACGTCGACTGCGGGATGACGGCGTGGGTCTTGTCCGGGCCGCCGTAGGTCGAGGACTGCCGCTTCCTCTGCATCACGCCGATGACCGTGAAGGGAGAGTTGTTGATGAGGAGGGACTTCCCGAGCGGATCCTCGATCCCGAAGATGTCCTTCGCGAGCTCGTCGCCGAGGAACACGACGCGGCGCTTCTCCTCCTCGTCCCGCGGATCGAGGAATCGTCCGCGGCCTTTCGGGAAGTGCTTGCGTGCATCGCCGTAATCCCAGCGCGTCCCGATCACGCGGCCGTTGACGGTCTTGCGCCCGTAGGTCAGCGCCGTCCGCCACGAGGTCAGCTCGCCCCAGATCGCGTCGAGCTCGGGCAGCCGCTCGCGGGCGTAGTCGATGTCCTCCAGCCTGGGCTTGATCGAGCGACCCTCGGGCAGGCCCTTGTACGGCTTGGAGGTCTCGCCGGGCCACATCACGGAGAGGTTGCTTCCCATGGCCTGCTCGTTCGACATCATCTGGCGCTTGAGACCCTCGCCGAACGCGAGCAGGAGCAGGATCGTCACCGTGCCCCACGCGAGCGAGGCGATGGTCAGCGTCGCGCGCTTCTTCTGGAGGCGGGCGGAGGCCAGGAAGAGGTGGAGGACGACGCGGAGGTCGCGCTTCATAGCTTCATGGCCACGACCGGATCCAGCCGCGACGCGTCGCGCGCCGGGAAGTAGCCCGCGACCAGTCCGGTCAGGCCGAGGATCGCCGCCGTGAGCGCCGCGACCGAGAGCGAGAGGTCGGGATCGCCCACGAACTCGGTCACGCCGAACTTCGGGAACACGGCGCAGACCCCGAAGGAGATCGCGAAGCCCAGCGCGCCCCCCATGGCGGTGATGAGGAGCGTCTCGAGCAGGAGCTGCCGCAGCAGCCACCGGTCGCGCGCCCCGAGCGCCATCTTGATGCCGATCTCCTTGGTGCGCTCCTCGACGACGACGTTCATGATGTTCGAGACGCCGATGCCGCCCACGATGAGCGTGAAGGAGCCGATGATTCCGAGGAAGAGCCGGAAGGACAGGAAGAAGGTGTGGAAGAACTTGAGGTTCTCGGTCGTGTCCCAGACCGAGAACGCCTCCTTGTCGTCGGGGTCGAAGCGCTGCCTCTGCGCGATCACGCGCCGCACGTCGTCGGTGACCTGCTCGGACTGGGCCGCGTCCTTCGGCTGGTAGATCAGGTTGTCGACCCACTTCTCCCCGGTGATCGCGCGGAACGTCGTCCCGGGGATGAACCCCTTCTGGTTGTCGCGGCCGCTGTAGCTCGAGTTCTGGACCTTCGACTGCAGGATGCCGACGAGGAGAAACGGCGAGCCGCCCAGCATGACGGTCTTGCCCACCGCGTCGACGTCCTTGCCGAAGATGTCCTCGGTCATCTTGTTGCCGAGGAAGAGGACGCGCCGCTGCTCGGCCATGTCGGTCGGGTTGAAGAATCGCCCGCCGGGCTGCGGGATCAGGTTGCGCATGCCGCCGAACTCGGGCGAGACGCCGGAGACGTCGATCGCGATCGTCTTCGCCCCGTAGTTGAGCTTCAGCGTCTTCGAGTACTCGCTCGAGATCGCGTTGATGCCGCGCTCCTCCCGGCGGATCGCCTCGACGTCGTCCTCGTCGAGCCGGATCTTGCGGCCCTTGCCGAGGCCCTCGAACGGGACCGACGTCAGCCCCGGCCAGGCGATGCAGATCGCGTCGCCGAGACCCGAGCTGTTCAGGATCATCTGCCGCTGTAGCCCCTTGCCGAAGGCGCCGAGCAGGCTGACCGAAACCGTGCCCCAGACGATGCCGAAGACGGTCAGGGACGTGCGGAGCTTCTGGCTCCGGATGTCCCGCCACATCTGGCGGAACGCGTCGCGAACGGAGAGCACGGCTCGGGTCCTGGTCGACTAATCCACAGCGGAGGTCAGCTTCTTGGGCGGCCGCTCGAGGACTCGCGCTCCCTGCGTGAGGCCCTCGGAGACCTCGACGTTCAGCCCGTCGGAGACGCCGAGCTTGACGGCGGTCTTCACCGGCGGCGCCTTCTCGGTCGCGCCCGGCACCTCGACGAACGTCTTCTTGCCGCCGTCCTCGAAGATCACCACGCGCTCGGGGATCGTCAGCACGTCCTTGCGCTCGCGGATGATGAGATCGGCATTGGCGGAGTAGCCGGCGCGCAGCGTCACGTGGGTGCCCGGATCGAGCTCGATCTCGATGTCGAAGAGCGTCGCGCCGTCCTTCTGCTGCGCCTGCGGCGCGATGCGCGCGACCTTCCCGGTGACGATGTCGGTCGGCAGAGCGCCCACCTTGATCCGCGCGGGCAGCGCCATCTTGAGCTTGCCGACGTCGATCTCGTCGACCGTTCCCTTGAAGATGAGGTCCGACATGTCCGCGATGGCGGCGAGCTCGGTGCCGGGCTGGTAGGACGTCAGCGGCACGACGGGGTCGCCCGGGTTGACGGTTCGGGTGAGCACGGTGCCGGCGGCCGGTGCGCGGAGGATCGATTCCATCGAGACCGTGTCGGTCTCGACGCGGCCCTTGCGGGTCAGGTCGCGCTGCTGCTCGGCCTTGGCGACCGCGACCTTGGCGAGCTCGTAGGACTCGCGCTTCAGGTCGAGGTCGGTCGTCGCCAGCACGCCGCTCTTCGCGAGCTCCTGCGCCCGCTCGAAGTCCGCCTTCGCACGGTCGAAGGAGGCCTTCGTCGAGTCGAGCTGACGGTCGACGTCGGTGAGCTCCTGGGGCGTCGGGTCCGGGGCGATCTCGAAGAGGGGATCGCCCGGCTTGACCTTGTCGCCGACGTTGACCATGCAGCGCTTGACGATCCCGGAGATCTTCGACTTGATCGAGAACTTCTGGCGCGGCTGGATCTGGCCCACGGCCAGCGCCTTCTCGGTGATGGAGCCCTTCTCGACCGTCACGGGCTTCTTGTCGCCGTCGTTGCCCTTGCCGTTGCGCGCCAGCGCGTAGAGACCCGCCGCGATCGCCACGAGAACGGCGAGCAGGAGCAACGTCTTGAACAGCTTCGACATACCGCCCTCCCCGGATTCGGCCTCGGCCCCGACGACCGGGCGCCGGTTTGGGAGCGGCGCCCGAAGAAAACACGCTTCGAGTGGAGTTACGCAGGCGGAGCCGACAGGTTCCGCAAGGCATCCGCCGCCGGTCGCGAGGCGCGCGCTCTCAGTATCGGATATCTTTGCGCGCCAAGGAGTTGCACGTGATCCGAGGCGAGCGTCTCTACCTGCGATCCATCGAGCGCGACGATCTGTCGCGCTGTCACGCCTGGATGAACGATCCCGATCTGCGCGCGACGCTGGCGCAGCGCTATCCGCTGTCGCTCGCCCGGGAGGCGGACTGGGTCGAGCGTGCGACACGCGGCCAGGACCCCTCCGACATGGTCTTCGCCATCTGTCTCGCCCAGGGAGACCGGCACATCGGCAACTGCGGCCTCGAAGGGATCCAGAACGACAACGGCACCGCCACGCTCGGGATCTTCATCGGCGAGGCGGACTGCCGGGGGCAGGGGCTCGGGGAGGAGGCCGTCCGGACCCTGTGCCGTTTTGGGTTCGACGAGATGCGGCTTCACAAGATCCGCCTGGACGTCTACGAGGGCAATCCGGCGATCAGGACCTACGAGAGCGTCGGCTTCCGCCGCGAGGGAGTCCTGCGTCAGGAGATCTTCCGCCGGGGACGCCGCCTCGACGTGATCCGGATGGGGCTGCTTCGAGACGAGATTCTTCCGGAACGTAAGGGCGGGGCTCGTCCCCGCCCGCGGGCTCGGAAGCGCTGACGGCTGACGCGTGACGGCTGACGGCTGACCCATATGGCCGCTCCCGAGTACCGGTTCCTGACCCGCTGGCTCGTGCTCGCCTCTCCCGAGGAGGCGTTCGCGATCCTCTCGGATGCGCGGGAATTGCCCCGCTGGTGGCCGGCCGTCTACCTGCGCGCCGAGGAGATCGAGGCGGCCGGCGAGGGCGGCGTCGGCCATCGCGTCCGCGTGCACACGAAGGGATGGCTGCCGTATACGCTCGACTGGGAGTTCCGGGTCACCGCGTCGCGACGACCCCACGGGTTCTCGCTCGAGGCCGAGGGGGACCTCGCCGGGACCGGCGAGTGGACGCTCGAGGCGGACGGCCCCTGGACCGCGATCACCTACGACTGGCGGATTCGCGCCGAGAAGCCGCTCCTGCGCGTGCTCACGCCCCTGCTCCGTCCGCTCCTCGAGTTCAACCACCGCTGGGCGATGGCGCGGGGAGAGGAGAGCCTCTCGCTCGAGCTCTCGCGGAGGCGCTGCGCGACTCCCTCCGAGCGCGCGCGCATTCCCGCGCCGCCCGCCGCGGCGTCGGCGGCGCCGGTGATCGCCTCCGCGCTCGCGGTCGGCGCGGCAGCCCTCCTGCTGGGGCGCCTGCTCGGCGGCAGAGCATCGCGTCGCCGGCGGCGGCGCCGTCTGCCGTTCCGGCTCCGGTGAGTTCCGTGCCCGCGCCGGTCCCCGCACCGGAGAGACTGCGCCGGGGGATCGGACGCGCCGACGCGGTCGCGCTCGTCGTCGGGTCGATGATCGGATCGGGCATCTTCATCGTTTCGGCCGAGAGCGCGCGCCTCGTGCAGTCGGGGACCGGTCTCCTCGCTGTGTGGGCGGCCGCGGGGGCACTGACGCTGGCGGGCGCGCTGTCGTGCGCCGAGCTCGCCGCGATGCTGCCGAAGGCCGGCGGCCAGTACGTCTTCTTTCGGGAGGCGTACGGGCCGCTCGCGGGGTTCCTCTTCGGCTGGGCGATGCTCCTGGTCATCCAGACCGGCACGATCGCCGCCGTGGCGGTCGCCTTTGCGAAGTTTCTGGGAGTGCTGGTCCCCGCCGTATCGGGCCGCCCGCTCCTCGCGCTCGGGCCGCTTCCGCTCACCGCGTCCCCGATCCAGCTCGTCGCGATCGCCGTGATCGTCCTCCTGACCGCCAGCAACACGACCGGCCTCGCCGCGGGAACGCTGACCCAGAACGTGTTCACGCTCGCGAAGTTCGCCGCCCTCCTCGCGCTCGCCGGGGCGGGCCTGTGGCTCGGCGGCGGACCGGGCACCGCGTGGAGCGCCGGCTCGGACTTGCGCGGTCCCGGCGGGGGCCTGACCGGGCTCGCCCTCGCCGCCGCGTTCGGCGCGGCGATGGTCGGGCCGCTGTTCTCCCAGTCGGCCTGGAACAACGTGACCTTCGCGGCCGAGGAGGTCGAGGATCCCGGACGGACCCTTCCGTTCGCGCTCCTGTGGGGCTGCCTCGCGGTGACGGTCCTCTACCTCGCGACCAACGCGGCCTACCTGCGCGCGCTCCCGCTCGCGGAGATCGCGCACGCCCCGGAGGACCGGGTCGGCACCGCCGCGGCACGCGCGCTGCTCGGTCCGGGGGCGGCCGCGGCGACGGCGGCCGCGATCATGGTCTCGACCTTCGGCTGTGTGAATGGGCTGATCCTCTCGGGAGCACGGGTCGGCTTCGCGATGGCGCGCGACGGCCTCTTCTTCCGCCGGCTGGCGAGGCTGAACGCGGCCTCGGTGCCCGCGTCCGCGCTGTGGCTCCAGGCCGCGTGGGCGAGCGTGCTGGTGCTCAGCGGGACCTACAGCCAGCTCCTCCGGTACGTCGTGTCCGCGGACATCCTTCTGTACGTGCTGCTCGTCGGCGCGGTGATCGTCCTGCGCCGCAAGCATCCCGGCTGGCCGCGCCCGTTCCGCGCGCCGGCCTACCCGTGGCTCCAGCTCGCGTACTGCGCGGCCGCGCTGGCGCTGACGGCGACGCTGCTGCTCGGAGGCTTCTCCTCCGCCTGGCCGGGGTTCGCGGTGCTCGCGGCGGGCGTACCGGCGTACTTCGCGTGGAGGAGACGCGCGCCGGCGGGGGGAGCGTGAGCCCGCCGGCATCCCGAGGGCGAGGGTCCCTGCCCGTTCGCCTGCGCGACGTGCGCGACGGAGTCGCCCTGCTGGATCTGCCCGAGGCCTCCGACGAGGAGGCCAATCGCGCGTGCGTCGCGCTCGCGGCTCGGCTGCGCGGGAGGAGGACTCTCGGACTGCGCGACGCCGTCCCCGGCGCGCGCTCGCTCCTGATCGTTTTCGATCCGCTGCGACTCTCGAGCGAAGTGCTTCGCGCGACGGTCGATGCGGTCGGCACGGCACCCGAGAAGGAGGCGGACGCCGGCGGTGAAGCCCGGCGGGTCCTCGTCGTCCCCGTCGCGTACGACGGCTCCGATCTGGATGAGCTCGCCCGCGCCGCGGGAATCTCTCCTGCGGAGCTCGCGCGGCGCCACGCCGGCGGCGAGTACCGCGTCGCGTTCCTCGGATTCGCGCCGGGCTTCGCCTACCTGACCGGGCTCGCGCCCGAGCTGCACGCTCCGCGGCTCCGGGTCCCGAGGACCCGCGTGACCGCGGGCAGCGTCGCGATCGGCGGCCCGTACACCGGCGTCTATCCCGACGCCTCGCCCGGAGGCTGGCGTTTGGTCGGGCGGACGAGCCTGCGCCTGCTCGACCCCGCGGCCGAGCCGCCGGCGCTCCTGCGGGCGGGAGACCGCGTCCGCTTCGCGTCGGTGCGCGCCGAGGACCTGCCGCGGCCCGCGCTGCCTCGGGGCGACGGGAGGGGGAAGGAGCCGCGAGGCGCTCCGGTCCTGCGGGTCCTGTCCCCGGGCCTCGCCGTGACCGTGCAGGGCGGACCGCGCGCGTCCGAGGGGCTCGGCTCCTCCGGGATTCCTCCGGGCGGCGCGATCGACCCGGTCTCCCTGGCGCGCGCGAACGCTCTCGTCGGCAACTCTCCCGACGCCGCCGGCCTCGAGATGGGGCTCGTCGGGTGCGAAATCGAGATCCTGGAGGACGCGGTGCTCGCGCTCGGCGGAGAGCTCGACGCGGAGCGCAACGGCCGGCCGACGCCGCCGGAGACGGCAATTCCGGTCGCCGCGGGGGATCGCATCAGGATCGGCCGGGTGCGGCGGGGCGTCTGGGGATATCTCGCGGTCTCGGGCGGTCTCGAACCGCCCGCGCGCTTCGCTCCGCAGCCGAGGCTCTCGGCGGGCGACCTGGTTTCGCGTCCGGCGGGATCGGCGCCCGAGGGGGGGGCCGCGCCTTCCGGGGGTCGCGAAGCGCAGCCCGAGGGCGCGATTCGCCTGCGCGTCCTGACCGGTCCCGAGGCTGACACGTTCGCCGCGTCCGAGCTCCAGCGCTTCCTCGGGAGCGACTGGAGGGTCTCCACCGAGTGCGATCGCCGGGGGCTGCGCCTCGAGGGCGCGCCGCTCGCGCATCTCGCGGCTCCCGAGATCCCGCCGTCGGGGACGGTGCCCGGCATGATCCAGGTGCCCGGCGGCGGCCTGCCGATCGTCCTCGGTCCGGACGGGCCCGTGACCGGGGGCTATCCCCGCATCGCCACCGTGATCGGTGCGGACCTCCCTCTGCTCGGCCGGGCGGCTCCCGGCGTAGTCCTGCGATTCGCGGCCGTCACCATGCAGGAGGCCCTCCGGGCCCGCTCGTCGTCCTCTCCGGGAGTATCCTGAGGCTCCCTTGTTCACCCGCCGGAGATCCGCTTGAGCATCGACCTGAATGCCGACGTCGGCGAGGGGATGGATGACGCGGCGCTCCTGCCGTTCGTGACCTCCGCCAACGTCGCGTGCGGCATGCACGCGGGAGACCCGAGCGTCATGGACGAGACCGTCACCCTCGCGCTCGCGCACGGCGTGCGCGTGGGCGCGCACCCGGGCTATCCCGATCGCGCGAACTTCGGGCGCGCCGCGATCGAGCTCGCGGCAGACGCGATCGAGAATCTGGTGCTCTTCCAGGTCGCGGCGCTCGACGGGTTCGTGCGCTCGCGCGGCGGCACGCTCACGCACGTCAAGCCGCACGGAGCGCTGTACCACAGCGGCGCCGAGTTTCCGGACGTGGCCCGCGCCATCGCCGAGGGCGTGCGCCGCTTTCGCCCCACGCTCGTGCTGGTCGGCGCCGCGGGCTCCATGCTGATCGAGGCCGGCCGCGATGCGGAGCTCGCCGTCGCCGAGGAGGCCTTCGCGGATCGGCGTTATCTCCCGGACGGAACCCTTGTCTCGCGCGCGGAGCCGCGCGCCGTGATCACCGATCCCGACGAGGCCGCGGAGCAGGCGATCCTGCTGGCGCGGGACCGTGTCGCGGTGGCCGCCGATGGGACCCGCGTCCCGGTGCGCGCGGACACCCTCTGCCTGCATGGCGACACGCCCGGGGCCGCCGGGATCGCCCGGCGCATCCACGAGCGGTTCCGCGCCGAGGGAATCCGCATCGCGCCCCTGCCGACCGGCGCCGCCGCGACCCGGCACGAGGGCTTCGTGATCCCCCCGGGCTAAACTGGAGGCAGGCTCCCGGGCATGGAGCCGGCTCCCGGGCATAACGGATGCATCAGGAGTGGACATGAGCGCGGAACACGACCTTCCCGGCGAGGAAGAAGAACGCAGCTGGGGCGAGCGCATCGGCGTGGTCGCCGAGGCGTGGTCCGCCCTGGTCCAGACGCGGCTGGCCATCTTCCGCGAGGAGCTCGCCGCGAAGGCGACGCTCCTCGTCAAGGGCGTGGTCGCCGCGGTGATCGGGCTCGGCCTCGCGATCGGCGCACTGCTACTGCTCGCCGCGCTCCTCGTGGCGGTGCTCGCGCACTGGTTCGGCAGCGTCGGGTTCGGGATCCTGGGCGCGCTCGTCCTCTACGCGGCCGGAGCCGGCGCCGCCGTGGCCGCGGCGGGCAAGTGGCTGAAGGGCGTCAAGCCGACGGAGTTCCCCGCCTCCGCGGACGAGCTCCGCCGCGACTGGAGAGCCGTGTCGGAGTCCTGGAGGGCGGAGAGCGAGGCCGCTGCGGGCCCCGAGGTGGTGGTCCCGCCGCCGCGGCCGCCGGACGCTCTCGGGACGCTGCGAGAGGATCGCGTCGAGAATCTCGAGGACCGCTACCGGGCGGGTGCGGAATGAGCCCGGCTCAGACGCCGATGAGCGCCCCGGACCGTCTCCGCGAGCTGCGGCGGCGCGCCGTCTACGAGCGCGAGGACCTCGCCTCGGCGGTCCGCGAGCTTCGGCTGGATGTCGACTCCTTCCGCACGCGCTGGCGGTTCGCCGGGTACGCCGCGTCCGGCGTCGCCGCGGCGGCCGCGGCGGGCTGGAAGCTCTTCGGCCGCAACTCTCTCGCGGCGAAGGCGAGCCGCGTCGCGTCGGCCGCCTCGCTCCTGGTCGGGATCGGACGCGGCGTGCGCCTCCTGCGCCGGTTCTGGTGAGTCTCCGGCTCGCCCCTCAGCCCTTCCCGACGAGCTGCAGCATCCGCGCGGCGATCGCCGCGTAGGCGTCGCCGTTCGGGTGATAACGGTCGGCCGAGAGCCGGTCGGGCCTCCCCTGGAACAGATCGAAGGTTGGCACGACGGTCACGCCGGGGAAGGCGAGCGCGGTCTCCTGCGCGAGCGCGTTCCACTGGAGGACGACCGACGCGCCCAGCCGCGCGGCTCCGCTGCGGGCGTCGCCTTCCTGTGTCGAGTTGAACGGCCCGGTCGCTCCGAAGGGATCGTAGAGGCCGAGGAGCAGGATCGGCGCCGTCGCGTTCTCCTCGCGCAGAATCTCCAGGATCCTGCGCAGTCCCTCGACGTAGCGGCCCCGTGCCGCGGCGACGGCGTCGGGGAGATTCGCCGCGGGCTCGTTGCCTCGAGTGCCGAAGGTGGCGCCATGAGAGAGGTCGTTGCCGCCGGTCGACAGCAGGATCAGCGACGCGGAGCGGGCGAGCGCGCGCACGTTCGCGGTCTCGGCCACCGCCAGCACCTCCGGGGTCTCCATCCCGTTGACCGCGAGATTGGTCAGCTCGGCCGGGACCTTCCCATTCGCCCGGAAGCTCTCCTGCACGCGCACGGCGAAGCCCTTCCCGGTCTCGTCGCCCGTTCCCTTCGCGAGCGAGTCGCCGAGGACCAGGATGCGGACCGCGCCCTTTCCGGCGGCGCGGGGAACGACCGCCTGGCGCGGCGGCGGAGGCGGCTCACCGAGCGGCTCGCCGAGCGATCCGCGGAGGGCGAGCGCGAAGCCCACGCCGAAGAGAACCGCCGCCGCTCCTCCGACGAGGAGGGGAAGGGTCCAGAGCCAGAAGCGCGACAACCACGATCGCACCGCCATGCGGAACCGGATGATACGTTCAATCCGTGGGACGCGCCGCGCATGACTGAGCCCGCCGAGGTCGTGCTCTCGGCTCAGAACCTGACGAAGCGCTTCGGCCGGCGCGAGGCGGTCGCGGACGTCTCCTTCGACGTGCGCGCGGGCGAGGTCTTCGGGTTCCTCGGACCCAACGGCGCGGGGAAGACCACGACGATCCGCATGCTCGTCGGGCTGGCGCGCCCGGACCGGGGGACCGTCCGCATCCGCGGGCTCGACATCGCCTCCCGCTTCGAGGAGGCCCTGTCCCACGTCGGGTGCATCGTCGAGTCTCCGGACCTCTACCGCTACCTGACCGGGCGCGAGAACCTGCTCCACTTCGCGCGGATGCTGGGCCCCGGCGCCGCGGAGCGGATCGAGGAGCTCGCGGCGCTCGTGATGCTGTCGGAGCGCCTGGACGACCGGGTCGCGACCTATTCCCTGGGCATGCGCCAGCGCCTGGGAATCGCCCAGGCGCTCCTGGGTGATCCCGACGTCCTGATCCTGGACGAGCCCGCGAATGGCCTGGATCCCGCCGGCATCCGCGAGATTCGCCACCTCGTCCGGAGCCTCTCGCGAGAGCGCGGGATGTCGGTCTTCGTCTCGAGCCATCTCCTCTCCGAGATCGAGCTGATGTGCGACCGCGTGGCGATCGTCCATCGGGGGAGGACGCTCGCGGCGGCGCCCGTGGCGGACCTGCTCGCCCGCGTGAGCTCGGACCGGCTCCTCGTCCGCGCGCTCCCGGCGGCGGCGGCCGTGGAAGTCGTCGGCCGGTTCGGCGAGGTCGAGCCGGGCTCGCCGGAGGACCGCGAGGCGCTCGGCGTGGCCGCGCGCGTCCCCCCCGAGCGGGTGCCCGACCTGCTGCGCGCGCTCGTGGCCGCGGGCCTCGACGTCCACACGATCGAGCGGCCGGAGGCTTCGCTCGAGGAGATTTTCTTGGAGATTACAGGGAGCCAGACGGTATGAAGTTTCCCGCCCTCGTCGAGAACGAGATGCTGAAGATCGCGAAGCAGCGCCGCTTCCGCGTCGTCGTCCTGATCCTCATGGCGCTGATCGGACTGATCGTCTACGGATCCTTCCGCGCGCGCGAGCGCTTCCAGGCGAAGGACTGGCACATCGAGGCGCAGGAGCGCACGGCGTGGCTGCAGGGACGCATCCGCGACACGCGCACGCCGCCGACCGCGCTGCGCTGGTTCCGATTCGAGCTCGCGCGCCTGCAGTATCACCTCGACCGCAACCTCGATCCCGACGCGATCTCCGGCCCGCTCTTCGCGCGTGCGTTCGCGAACCACGCGAGCTACCTGCTTCTGCCGCTGCTCGCGATCGTCTTCGCCTCCGACATCGTGTCCGCGGAGTTCGCGCAGGGGACGATCAAGCTGCTGCTGACGCGTCCGGTCGGGCGTGCGTGGGTGCTCGCCTCCAAGCTCGCCGCGCTCCTGCTCGCGATCACGCTGACCGTGCTCCTCGGCGGCCTGGTCGCGTACCTCTTCGGCGGGCTCGCCTTCGGATACCGGGGGTGGGACGCGCCGGTCCTGACCGGGTTTCGCGCGACCGGACAGGGAGTCGATCCCTCCGTGATCCGCTCGCTCGTCCTGTGGAAGGACGCGGTGCTCGCGTACGGGCTCGCGTGGTTCGCCGCGCTCTGCGTCGGCGCCATCGCGTTCCTCACCTCCGTCGTCCTCCGTTCCACGGCGGCGGCGATGGGGACGATGGTCGCCGCACTGATCGCCGGCTCGATCGTTCCGCGCCTCGCGCCGTCGTGGGAGGCGCAGAAGTTCCTGTTCGTCACGGCCCTGCCGCTTCCGGACTACTACTCCGGCTCGCCGCCTCCCATCCCGGGGCTGACGGTCGGCCTCGCGGTCGTCGTCCTGGGGGCCTGGGCCGCCGCGGCCCTGGCGACGGCTTTCTGGGTGTTCACGCGGCGCGACGTGCTCGCGTGAGGTCCCCGTTTTGCAGGTCCGCGGCCGCTTTTGAACCGGGCGGCGAAGGGGAGTAGGCTATGCCTCCCGAGTCGCCATGCCAGAGAGGAAGACCGATCCGCCGGGTAAGTCGAGCCATCACCTGGAGGACGCGCGTACGAATCGCCGTCTCAAACCGGATCAGTACGAGCTCAAGATCCGGTGGGAGAAGGCGCGCCAGGTCCTCGAGGTTTCCTCGTCCGGCGTCCGCTTCGATTTCGACGCCCCGCTCAAGGTGGGCACCAAGTATCCCGTGAGCCTGACCGCTCCGGGGGTCTCGTTCTCCACGACGCTCGAGGTCTCCCGGTGCCAGCTCACCGTCGAGTCACCGGCCGGACGGTTCTTCCGTGTGACGGGACGCTTCTTCCCCTACACTGAGTAGCGAGGAAGGTCTCCCGGCCGGCCGAGGGTTCCCTAGCCGCCCGTCAGCCTCTTCAAAGCGAGGCGCAGGAACTCCCCGAACTCGTCCGGACCGCCCTCGCGGCCGATCGCGTCGACGGTCTTCTCCGCCTCGCCCCTTCGGTATCCCAGGTTGACGAGGGCCGAGATGACGTCGTCCGCCGCGACGCCGGCCGGCTCGCGGCCCGGCTCCTCGCCCGGCAGGTTCGCGGCCTTCTCCGCGAGCTCCAGCACCATCCGCTCGGCGGTCTTCTTGCCGACGCCCGGGATGGCGACGAGTCGGCGAACGTCCTGCTTGCGCAGCGCATCGATTAGCTCGATCGGGGGGATGCCCGAGAGGATCGTGAGCGCGACGCGGGGTCCGATCCCCGTGACGCCGAGCAGCAGGAGGAAGAGCTCGCGCTCGCGCTCGGTCAGGAAGCCGTAGAGCGCGAGCGCGTCCTCGCGCACGTGGGTGTGGATCCAGAGCGACGCCGGGCTCTCCTGCTCGGGCAGCTCGTAGAAGGTCGAGAGGGGGATGCGGACGAGGTAGCCCACGCCGCCGACCTCCAGCAGGACCTGATCCGGAGACTTGGTCGCGAGGCGGCCGGTCAGTCGCCCGATCATGCGGCGATGCTCGCTCCCGTCGCGCGATCCCGGGGGGCCGCTAGCTCCGCCGCCCGCTGCCGCTGCTGCCCTGGGACTCGCGCATGTAGGACGCGAGGAGCGCCTCGTTGACCTCGATCTTGCGCTCGGCCCGAAGCTGCTGCAGGTACGCGCGGGTGAGCCGGTCGGCCTCCTTCTGTCGGAGGCTGTCGCGGAGCTGGTCCTTCTGCGCGGCGAACGCGGCGCGGTCGCCCTCGCTCCGCGTCAGCACCCGGAACAGGACGAACCCGTTCGGGACGGCGACCGCCGGACCCGCCTGGCCCTGGGGAGTCTTGAAGGCGGCTGCCGCCAGGTCCGGCGCGTTGCCGACCTCGGGGACCGGACCGCTGGGGCCGAAATCCGTGGTCGTCTTGACCTCGGTGCCGTAGCGCCCGGCGAGGGTCGCGAGGGTGGTGCCCGAGGCGATCTCCTTCGCGGCGGGCTCGAGCTGCGCGAGGGCGTCCTTCTCGCGGCGCTCGGCCTTCCAGTCGCGCTCGAGCCGCGCCTTCAGCTCGGCGAAGGGCGGAAGACCGGCGGCCCGCTCCTCGGTCGGCTTCACGAACACGACGCCGCGCTGCGTCGAGATCGGCGTCGTCGAGATCTTGCCGATGGGCAGCGTCCACGCCTCGTCCGAGAACTTCTGGTTCGCGCCGATTCCCGGGATCGAATCGCCCTTGGAGGCCCACTCGGTCGTGTTGAAGGTGACGACGTCGCTCTGCAGCTTGCGCAGCTCGTCGTCCGACGCGTTCTTGAGTCCCTTGACCTTCGCCGCCAGCTCGGCGGACAGTCGGTCGGCCTCGGCGGACGCCTGTCGCTCCGTCAGGGCGGCGACGATCGACGGCCGCACCTCCTCGAGAGTGCGCGTGCGCGCCGGGGTCTTCGAGCTGAACTTGATGATGTGGTAGCCGAACTGCGACTTGACGGGGCCGCGGATCTCGCCGGGCGACATCGCAAACGCGGCCTCCTCGAACTCGGGCACCATCTGCCCGCGCGCGAAGGGCGGCAGCTCTCCGCCCGTCCCCTTGCCGCTCGGGTCGTCGGTGAACTCGTTGGCGAGCTTGGCGAAATCGGCGCCGGGCTGCTTGGCACGCAGGGCCACCATCTCCGCCTTCGCCCGCGCCTGGGCGTCGGCCTCGGGGCCCGCGTCCGGCTTGGTCGCGATGAGGATGTGCGAAACGTGGACCTGCTCCGGGACGTTCAGGCTGTCTTTCGTGGCGGCGTACTCGGCCTGGACCTCCGCGTCGGTGGGCTTGACCTTGGCGCGGAGCTTCGCGGTCTCGAGGAGGAGGTACTTCGTCTTCCGCTGAACGGGGGCGCGGTAGCGGTCCTTGTGCTTGTCGAGGTAGCCCTGAAGATCCGCGTCGGTCGGCTGGACATTGGTCTCGAGCCGGCTCGACGGGATGAGGATGTACTCGATCGTGGCCTTGTCGTTGCGCGCGGCATATTCGCGGAGCAGGTCGGCCTCGGGCACGAGCACGGAGGCCTTGATCAGGCCGCCGTACTTCTGCAGCAGCATGTCCTCCCGGAGGTCCTCCTCGAACTTCTCGGGCGCGACGCCGTTCGCGCGCAGCAGCTTCTCGTACTTCTCGCGGCCGATGAACTGGCCGTTGTCCTGGAAGAACGGCAGCGTGACGATCTTCTTGGCGAGCTCGTCGTCCGAGACGCGGAGGTCGTAGCGCTTGGCGGCCTCGAGGCGAAGGATGTGCTCGATCATCGAGTCGAGCACGTTGCGAGGCAGATCGAGCGCGCGCTCGAGCTCGGGCGAGAAGTTGCCCTGGTACATCTGCCGATAGCGGTCGACCTGAGCCTTGTACTGGCGATCGAAGTCCACGGCCGTGATCCGCTCGTGGCCCACCTGCGCGACGATCTGTCCGTTGACGTCGCCGCTCGTGCCCGAGCCCGACCAGAACACGAACCCGAGAATGAACACCGCGATCACGGCGAACAGCGTCCACTTGAGCTGGTGGAAGCTGTTGCGCATCGTCTTGAGCATCGAGACTCCTCCGCGCCCGCGCTTCGCGCGCAGGCGAACGCGCGACTATAGCAACTGACGGCTTCGGGGAGGCGCCCGGTCGGTCGGACAGGGGACGGCCGAAGGGCCGAGTCGCGCCGACTTGCGCGGCAAGTGTGCTATAAGCGAGGAGGATAAGTCTCGCAGTTTCGGGAGTTTATGCGCAAACGGAAGCCTGGCCAGCCGGCAGGAACGGATCTCGACTGGTTCGTCATCCCGATCCAGCGGATTCGTCTGTGGGGACTCGTCCTCCTGCTCGCTTTGGTCGCCGGCGGGATCGGTTACGCGCTCTACATGCGGAACCGGCGCTCCCCCCAGGACCGCGCGCGGGCCGAGATCGCCGAGGCGCAGACCCAGCTCACGAAGGCGACCAAGGCCGCCGGGGCGATCCGGCCCGGCTCCAACGTCGCGCAGGCGCGGGACTTCCTCCGGGACGCCTCGGAGTCCTTCGAGAGCGCCCACTACGACGAGGCGTTCCGGCTGGCGGTCGAGTCGGAGTCGTACTCGCGCCGCGCCCTCGGCGGCTCGGGCGCCGGCGACCAGGGCGACGCGTCGTTCATATTCGTGGAGGGCGAGGTGACGCTCCAGCGCGCGGGGCGGTCGACGTTCGAGCCCGCGCGGCAGAGGCAGCCGCTGTTCGACGGCGACTTCGTGAAGGCCGGGAAAACGGGATCCGCCGAGATCATGTTCTACGACGGCACGCTCTACACGATCCGCCCGGGCTCGCTCTTCGAGTGCCGGCGCCCGACCTCCTCCGAGGTCGCGGGCAGCCAGATCAAGATGATCTCCGGCGCGGTCAACGTCTACACCTCGGGCTCCGTCTCGACGGTCGCCACGGACGCCGCGACAGCGGCGATCGAGAAGGACTCGCGGGTGTCGGTCGACGTCGCCCCGGGCGACAAGACGGAGGTCACGAGCTTCCGCGGGCGCACGACCGTGTCCACGGGCAAGGAGACGGTGGTCCTCGAGGGACAGGAGCGCATCGCCGCCGACGCCAACACCCGCATCATCTCGCCCAAGGTCGCGCTCCCCGACACGCCGCAGCCGACCCTCCCCGCCGACAACCGCATCTACGACCTGAAGACGGGGGACCAGGTGGAGCTCAAATGGAGCAAGGTCGCGAGCGCGGCGCGGTACCGGTTGCAGATCTCCCGGTCGCGTCTCTTCGTGCCGGATGCGACCGAGGTCGACCTCGACGACCGCGTGCAGACGAGCGCGCGCGTCAAGGTCTCGCGCGAGGGCTCCTACTTCTGGAGGGTGGCTGCGATCGAGCCGAGCGGCCTCACGTCCGACTGGAGCCTCGTGCGCCGCTTCAAGATGATGACGGAGCCGGTGGCCACCGGGGGCGGGGACACGACGCCGCCGCCCCTCGAGGTCTACACGCCGCAGCAGATGGGAAACATCTTCCTCATCTACGGGAAGACCGAGCCCGGGGCGATCGTGACGGTCAACGCGGAGCCCGCCGACGTCGAGGCGGACGGTTCGTTCAAGAAGACGATCACGGTGGAGCGGGACGGCGCTGCGATGCTCACGGTCAAGGCCGTCGATGCCTCCGGTAACGAAACGGTGAAGAGGGTGCGCGTTTTCGTCGAATCTCTCTAAGCGCCTGAGGAGGTTTTCTTGGCTTGGAAATCCATCTTTTCCATTTTCTCCAACGACCTGGCAATCGATCTCGGAACCGCGAACACGCTCGTGTTCGCCCGCGGCAAGGGCATCATCGTCCGCGAGCCCTCCATCGTGGCCGTCAACACCACCACCAACCGCGTGGAGGCGGTGGGCACGGACGCCAAGGAGATGCTGGGACGGACTCCCGGCAACATCGTCGCCATACGCCCGATGAAGGACGGGGTCATCGCGGACTTCGAGGTCACCGAGAAGATGCTGGACCACTTCATCAAGAAGGCGCACGGCCGCTCCCTGTTCGTCCGGCCGCGCATCGTGATCTCCGTGCCGTCCGGCATCACGCAGGTCGAGAAGAGGGCCGTCCAGGACTCGGCGCTGCGCGCCGGCGCGTCTGAGGTCTTCATCATCGAGCAGGCGGTGGCGGCGGCCATCGGCGCCGGCCTCCCCATCACCGAGCCCACGGGAAACATGATCGTCGACATCGGCGGAGGCACCACCGACGTCGCCGTGATCTCGCTCGCCGGCATCGTGTACAGCCGCTCGGTGCGCACCGCGTCGAACGAGATGGACGAGGCGCTGATCCAGTACCTGAAGCGCAAGTACAACCTCCTGATCGGCGAGCGCACCGCGGAGCAGATCAAGATCGAGATCGGATCGGCGCACCCGCTGGACGAGCCGCTGACCATGGAGGTCAAGGGACGCGACCTCGTCGAGGGCGTTCCGAAGACCCTGACGCTGACCGACGAGGAGGTGCGCGAGGCGCTGTCGGAGGTGGTGGCGGCGATCGTCGAAACGGTCCGCGTGGCGCTCGAGCGAACCCCGCCCGAGCTCTCCGCGGACATCATGGACAAGGGCATCATCATCACCGGCGGGGGATCGCTGCTGCGCAACCTCGACCGCCGGCTCTCCGAGGAAACGGGCCTGCCGATCTCCTACGCGGAGGACCCGCTGGCCTCGGTGGCGCTCGGCACCGGAGCGATGCTCACCGACATGGACCTCCTGAGGAAAATCAGCATCACCTAATCCCGAACAAGCCCCCTCCCATGAGACTCCAGAGCCCCCTCGGCGAGATCGCGGCCGTCAACCCCCGCCGCGGCGGGATCGTGCTCGCGATGGTGCTGATCGGCTGCGTCCTGATCCTCTCGGCGCAGGCGCCGGGGCGGGGAGGCCGCGGGACCGTCCTCCAGTCGTGGATCCTCACCGCGTCCGCTCCGGCCGTGAATCTGGTCGCCTCGGCCTCGCGAGGATTCTGGGGCGCCATCGGCTCGACCGGCGAGCTGTTCCGCGCGCGCTCGGAGAACGAGCGCCTGCGGTCCGACCTCGACGCGTCGCAGCGGGAGCTCTTCCGGCTCCGCGCGGAGGTCAAGCAGACCGCGGCCGAGGGCCGGCTCGCCTCAGCCGGCTCGGCGCTTCCCGGCATCGTGCGCAGCGTGCCCATCCTCCTGGTGGAGCATCGCTCGGGCGTGCTGTCGGCATTGATCGCCGCCGGATCGACGGACGGCGTGGTCGCAGACTCGCCGCTGGCCGTCCCCGCCGGCCTGGTCGGCCGCGTCGTCACCGTGGGCCGCGGGGTCTCGCGCGCGCAGCTCCTGCTCGACGCCTCGGCCGCGGCGGGGGCCCGCATCGCGCGCACCGGCGAGCTCGGCGTGGTGCGCGGTGACGGCAAGGGCCGGCTCACGCTCAACAACATCGCGACGACGTCGACCGTGGCGCCCGGCGACTGGATCGAGTCCGCCGGAATCGACGGCATCTATCCGCGGGGAATCCCGATCGGGCGCGTCGAGTCCGTCTCGCGGGGAAGCAAGCTCTTCCTGGAGGTGCGCGTGGCGCCCGCGGCCGACTTCTCTCGTCTCACGGACCTCCTGCTTCTGTCACCGTCGCCGGCGACGCAGGAAAACCCGGAGGTTGGGCGGAGTGCGACGCGGTGAAGCTGCGCCGCATCGCTTTGCTCCTCGTGGCGGCGGCGGTCCTCGAGTTCTTCATGGGCGGCTCGCCGTCGCACGGTTCGCCGGTCGACTGGTTCCTGCTCGCGACCGCGACCGTCTCCCGCAGCGGGGACTTCGTCCGCGCGGTCCTGGCCGGCGCGGCGGCGGGGTTTCTGGAGGACGGGATCTCCCAGAGGATGCTCGGGCTGAACGCCTTCGCGAAGGCCGTGATCGGCTACGCGCTCACGATCGTCGCCGTGCGGGTGGTGTTCGGCGGAGCTCTGGCGGTGGGAGCGGCGCTCGCCGCGGCGGAGCTGGTCAACGAGAGCCTGGTCGCGCTCCTCTCGGCGCTGCTCCTCCAGTCTCCGATCGTGATCCTGTCGCGGGATGCGCTCTGGCGCGCCGCGGCGACCGGCGTCACGGGAGGCGCGCTCGAGGCGGCGTGGAGCTTCCCCTGGCAGGAGTGGTGGAAGCGGCGCAGGCTGCGGAGGCTCCGATGACGTTAAACGTTAAACGTCAAACGTCAAGCGGAGCTTCGCTTCGCGTTCCACGTTTCACGTTTCACCTTTTACGCTTTACGTCTTTCGCATGTTGAAGATTCGCGAGGACCGCCAGGCGCTCCTGCGCCGCGTCGAGATCGCCCGCATGGGTGTCGGCACCGCGCTGTCGATTCTCGCGATCGCGTACTGGGTCGTGCAGATCGTGCGCGGGGACTACTACTTCACCCTGTCCGAGAACAACCGCTTCCGCTCGGTCAAGATCACGGCGCCGCGCGGCTACATCCTCGACCGCAACGGCGCGCCCCTCGTGGAGAACGAGCCGGCCTACACGCTGCATCTGTACCGGCGCGAGGCGCGCAATCTCGACGCCTCGATCGCCTTCATCGTCGAGCTGCTGAAGCTGGACCCGAGCCAGGTGCGCTCGCGCGTGGAGCGCGGCCGGAGGGATCCCGAGTTCCTTCCGATCTCGATCGCCGAGAACCTGGGCATCGAGGAGGTCGCGGCGGTGGAGGCCCACGCGATCGAACACCCGGAGTTCGCGATCACGGTCTCGCAGCGGCGACTCTACAAGCACGGCGGTTCGGCGGCGCACGCGCTCGGCTATCTCTCGGAGGCGACGCCCGACCAGATCAAGAGCGCCGGCAACCTGTACACCGTGGGCGACTGGATCGGGCAGAAGGGCATCGAGGGCAGCTACGAGCGGCTCCTGGCGGGCGCCAACGGCGAGCGGCGGGTGATCGTGGATTCGCACGGCCGCGAGGTGTCGGAGGCCAATCGGATGGAGGCGACGCCGGGCCAGAACCTCTTCCTCACCCTCGACGTTCGCCTGCAGGACGCGGCCGAGGAGTACTTCAAGGACAAGGTCGGCTCGGTGGTTGCGATGGATCCGACGACCGGCGAGATCCTGGCGCTCGTGTCCTCGCCCTCGTACGACCCCAACTGGTTCATGCGACGCGTGACCTCGTCGGAGTGGTCGAGCCTGCTCGAGAACCCCGACCGGCCGCTCCAGAACCGCGCGATCCAGAACATGTACTCGCCGGGCTCGGTCTTCAAACCGTTCGTGGCCTACGGCGCGCTCGCCCAGAACCTCGTGGACCCCACCATGCGCGTCTTCTGCCCGGGGTACGCGACCTTCTACGGCCGCCAGTTCCACTGCCACAAGAAGGGCGGGCACGGCTGGGTCAACCTGCGCGACGCGATCAAGGAATCCTGCGACGTCTACTTCTACACACTGGGTCAGAAGCTCGGCATCGACCGGATCGCCGAGATCTCCACGTCCTTCGGCTTCGGCGAGCCGACCGGGATCGACTTCGGCTCGGACAAGGCGGGGCTCGTGCCGTCCGAGGAGTGGGCGCGCGTCAAGCGCGGCGCGCGCTGGTATCCGAGCGAAACGATCTCGGTGGCGATCGGCCAGGGTCCGCTGCTGGTGACCTCGATGCAGGTCGCGCGCGCCCTCTCAGGCCTGCTCGAGGGCGGCCGGCTGCCCACGCCGCACCTCTTCTATTCCTCGCAGGACCCGAGCACGAAGGCGCAGCTGCGCTACAAGGCCGAATTTCACCAGGGCATCGAGCTCTCGCCCGAGAAGCTCGCCATCGTCAAGGACGGGATGTGGGCGGTCGTGAACGAGCCGGGCGGCACCGCGTTCGGCTCCCGGGTCAAGAACTTCGAGATGGGCGGCAAGACGGGCACCGCACAGGTCCTGGGACGCGAGACGCGCGAACGAACGAACGTCAAGGGAAAGGACTTCGACACCCACGCGTGGTTCATGGGGTTCGGGCCGGTGGACAAGCCCGCGATGGTCGTCGTGGTGTTCGTCGAGAACGGCGGGCACGGAAATCTCGCGGCCGCGCCCCTCGCCAAGACGCTCTTCGAGACGCGTTACGGGATCGTGCCGCCGCCGCCGAAGCCCCCGCCGGCGCGGGATCTTCCGGGCGTCGCGCGGGTCGGAGACCGGAAACCCGCGGGAGGACGCCCGTGATCGGCGCGCTGCCGTCGCCCCGCCGTCTCGACCTCGTGATCCTCGCGTGCACGCTCGCGCTCGCGTCCCTGGGGGTGCTCTTCATCGCCTCGGCCACGACCGGCACGCACTTCGAGGGGCTCGCGAGCCGCCAGGCGGTCTGGATCGCGGTCGGCCTCGCGCTGATGACCGCGGCGATGCTGTTCGACTACCGCATGCTCCTGAAGTTCTCCTTCGCGATCTACTGCGTGAGCCTCCTGCCGCTCGTGTACCTGCTGCTCTTCGGCGAGCGCATCGCGAACGTCCGCTCGTGGATTCGCATCGGGCACTTCCAGTTCCAGCCCGCCGAGCTCTCGAAGATCGCGACGGCGCTGCTCGTGGCGTATCTCTTCGAGAACGAGGACGACTCGCGCCTGAAACCGGCGACGCTCGCGAAGCTCGCGGCGATCGTCGGCGTGCCGGTGCTCCTCGTGTTCAAGCAGCCCGACGTCGGTCTCGCGTTGACGTTCCTGCCGCTCATCTTCGTCGGCCTCTTCTTCGGAGGACTGCCGCTCCGGGGATGGGTGGTGATCGTGGTCGTCCTCGCGCTCGTCTGCGGAGGCGGATGGTTCTTCCTCAAGGACTACCAGAAGAAGCGCGTCGAGACGTTCCTCAACCCCGACAGCGATCTTCTCGGCTCCGGCTATCAGGTCCAGCAGTCGAAGATCGCCGTGGGGTCGGGCGGGTTCGCCGGAAAGGGGTTCCGCAGCGGCACGCAGAGCCAGCTGCGGTTCCTGCCCGTCCAGCACACGGACTTCATCCTCGCCGTCATCGCGGAGGAGTGGGGATTCCTGGGGGTGATCCTCGTCCTCGGGATCTTCGCCGCGCTGTTCCTCCGGGCCCTCAAGCTCGCGCAGACCGCGCGGGACCGGGGAGGGGTGTATCTCATCCTGAGCATCACGGGCATGCTCTTCTTCTCGGTCGTGATCAACGCGTCGATGATGATCGGCCTCGCGCCGACGACGGGCATTCCTCTCCCGCTGGTGTCCTACGGAGGCTCGTCGGTCGCGACGACCTTCCTCTGCATCGGCCTGATCCTGGGCGTCCACTACCGCCGGTTCGCGAACGCGTGAGAACCGAGCTTCTCGTCAACGCGACGCCTCCCGAGACGCGCGTCGCCCTGCTCGAGGACGGCCGCGTCGTCGAGGTCCTGCACGAGCGGCGGAGCAAGTCGGGTCTCGTAGGCAACGTCTACCTCGGCCGCGTGCACCGGGTCCTGCCCGGGATGCAGGCCGCGTTCGTCTCGATCGGTCTCGAGCGGGATGCGTTCCTCTACGTGGAGGACGTCACTCCGCGGTCGCCGGAGTTCGATTTCGGCGACGGCGCGGAGGCCGAGGCCGCGCAGCGCGGCGAGGACGAAGAGACCTCGCGCGACGAGCGCCCGCGCATCGACGACCTGCTCAAGGAGGGCCAGGAGATCGTCGTCCAGGTGACCAAGGACCCCATGGGGGGCAAGGGGCCGCGGGTGACGGCGGGGATCTCGCTCCCGGGGCGCGCGCTCGTCTATCTGCCGCTGCCGGGCGTCCGCGAGATCGGGATCTCGCGGCGCATCACCGACGAGGCGGAGCGCGAGCGGCTGCGACGCATCCTCGAGGCGCTGCCCGCGGACGGCGGCTTCATCGCGCGGACGGCCGCCCAGTCGATGCGGGAGGAGGATTTTCAGGCCGACTTCCGGTACCTGACCGACCTCGCCGCCAGGATCGCGCGGCGGCGCGAGAGCGTCGCGGCGCCCGCGCTGCTCCATCGCGAGCTCGACCTCGCCTCGCGCAGCGTCCGGGACCTCGCCGGTCCGGACTGCGCCGTCGTCCGCGTCGACGACGAGGGCATGTACGGCCGCCTGAAGGAGCTGCTCGAGGCGATCGGGCCGTCCAACGCCGCCCGGCTCGAGCGGTTCGATCGGCCCGAGCCGATCTTCGAGTTCTTCGGCGTCGAGGCCGAGATCGAGAACGCGCTGCGCAGCCGCGTCACCCTGCCGTCCGGAGGCTCGCTCGTCATCCATCAGACCGAGGCGCTCGTGGCGATCGACGTCAACACCGGTCGATTCGTCGGCAAGGACGCGCTCGAGGAGACCGTCTACGCCGTGAACCTCGAGGCGGTGCCGGAGGTCGCGCGCCAGATCCGGCTGCGCGACCTCGGAGGACTCCTCGTCGTGGACTTCATCGACATGGAGCTGCCCGAGCATCGCGCCGAGGTGTTCGCCCGCTTCGAGGAGGAGCTCGCGAAGGATCGCTCGCGCACGCGCGTGCTCCCGCTCTCGGAGTTCGGCCTGATCGAGGTCACCCGCCAGCGGTCGCGAGGCAACGTCGAGCGCCTGCTGACGCGCGCCTGCCCGGCCTGCGGGGGAAGCGGACGGGTCAAGACCGACCTGACCCTGGCTCTCGACCTGCGCCGGGAGCTGTTCGCCCCGCCCAACCTCTTCACCCCGGGCCAGACCGTGCGGATCCGGGTCCAGCCGAGCCTCGCGAAGCTGCTCGCCGAGGAGGAGCCGAAGATCCTGGCGGAGGCGCAGGAGAGCCTCGGGGTCTCTCTCGAGCTCCTCAGCGACGAAGGCGCCGTCGGCTACGAGGTGCTCAAGAATTAGAGGGACGCCCAAACCCTCTAACCCCTTTTCGTCTCAGGTCGAGCGAGGCTCGGGCAGTCAGGGCGCTCGGTGAGCGTCCCGCTCCGGTTCGCCGTCGACTTGAGTACCGAGGCTTGACTCGTGTGATTTCGTCTTGTAACCTAAGAATTCTGGGTATGGGACGCAAGGCACAAAAGAACGACTCGTTGCCGGGTTCGCTCGACATGTTGATTCTCCGGACGCTGTCGCTGCGCGACCTGCATGGATACGGCATAGTCCAGTTCATTCAACAGTCGTCCGAGAATCAGCTCTTGGTCGAGGAGGGGTCGCTGTATCCCGCTCTCCAGCGGTTGGAGCTAAACGGCTGGATCGACGGCACATGGGGCATGACCGCGAATAATCGGCGCGCGAGGATCTACAAAATCACGGCGACTGGCCGCAAACAGCTAGCGGTTGAAACCCGAACGTACGCCAAGCTCACGCTGGCTATCGCCCGTGTGATGGGTGCGCAGTGACGAACATGTTGATACGACGCCTGAGGTATTGGATGAAGAGCGCCAAACGTAGCAATGCGCTGCGTGAAGAAATGGAGCTCCACCTCGCCGAAAAGGCCGCAGAACTCGAAGCGGACGGTATGACGGTGGAGCACGCACGGGCTGAAGCGCGCCGCCGATTTGGCAACGTCGGGTTGAAGTACGAAGAGTCGCGGGAGATTTGGATCTCACGGTTTGTGTCGGAGCTTGGGCAGGATGTTCGCTATGGCGTGCGCACGTTGGTCAAGAAGCCCACACTCACGATCGTCGCTGTCCTGACGCTGGCTCTGGGCGTGGGAGCGACTACGGCGATTTTTAGCATCGTCGATGCCGTGTTGCTGCGTTCGCTGCCCTACCGCGATCCCGATCGCTTGGTACGAATCTTCTTCAACGAGCCCGGCGTCGGATTGCGGGACGTTAGGTTTTCCAAGCCCGAACTGGATGACCTGCAGACGCGAGCGGATGTATTTGAAGACGTCAGCCCGATCTTCGAGGGCAGCGAGAATGTGACCGGCGCCGGACAGCCCGAGCGTCTCGACGGGGTCAACGGCAGTTTCAGCTACTTTTCCATGCTGGGTGTGACGCCGCAAATTGGCCGGTTGTTCGGTCCGCAGGACTTCGTGCCTGGCTTCGCTGAAAAGGCCGTGATCAGCGATGGCTTATGGCGTCGCGCCTATGGCGCCGATCCGAACGTCGTCGGCCGCACCCTCCGGCTCGACAACGATCCCCTGACGATTATCGGGGTTCTGCCACCCGGATTTCGCCATCCCGGACCGACGGTTTCCGGCGACGCGGAGGTGTTCGGCGCCTTTGGAGGGACCGGAGAGCCCTTTCCCAAGCCAATGCGTGGCACCCGGGTTTTCGTCAACGGAATCGGACGACTGAAGCCTGGCCTGACACTGGCGCAAGCACAGGAACGGCTCACTGCGACGGCTGCCCAATTACGCCACGACTTTCCCGGCGACTATCCGCCGCAGGCGCAATGGACAATTGAGATTCAGCCATTGCAGGAAACGTTGGTGGGCAATGTTCGGCCCATGCTGCTGGTGTTGCTCGGTGCGGTCATCCTGATCGTTTTCATCGTGTCGTTGAACATTGCCAATCTCCTTTTGGCGCGCGCGTCTGCGCGGCAACACGAGATGGCGGTGCGGCTATCGCTGGGGGCGAGCCGTGCCCGCATGGTGCGCCAGATGCTGACCGAGTCCATGCTGCTGTCGCTCATCGGCGGCGCCGCCGGAGTCGCGACCGCAGTGGGTACTTTGGATCTTGTACTGCGCTTCGTGCCACCGAGCGTTCCCCGGCTCAACGAAGTCAGAATCGACTGGGCGGTGCTGGCGTTCGCTCTGGCGGTGTCCATTCTCACGGGCTTCATGTTTGGACTTGTTCCAGCACTTCATTCTTCAAAAGTCGCGCTCTCCTCGGCCATTCGTGAAGGCGGTCGAGGGTCCGGCTACAGCACGAAGACCGGCCGATTGCGGGATGTTCTCATCGTTTCTGAACTGGCATTTGCCGTCATCCTGATGGTCGGAGCGGGCTTGCTGCTGCGAACACTGCGGGATCTGTTGCAGCAGAATCCAGGCTTCAATCCCACTCACGTTGTCACGGCAAACATACAGCTTCCGAATCCCAACGAACGGGAGATGGACCCGTATCTGGATGCGCCTCGCAGAGCCACCTTCGGTCGTGAGTTGCTGCGGCGCTTGAAGACGATTCCGGGTGTGCAACTCGCCGCAATCACTTCAGCTCTACCGAGTACCAATACCAACCCCAATGCGGTCGGTGGCACAACGTATGAGGGCTTTACAATAGAAGGTAGACCGGTCGAGTCCTTGCAGGATCTGCGTGCCGAGAGGATTCGGATAAGTCCCGATTACTTCAAGACGTTGCAGGCCTCGCTATTACGCGGCCGATCATTTACCGAGAGCGATGAAGACGGCAAACCTCTGGTGGCCATCATCGATGAAAGCACCGCTCATAAGTATTGGCCAACCGGCGATGCGCTGGGCCGTCGAGTGCGGTTCAGACGAGACCCTACCAAGCCATGGACGACCATCGTGGGTATTGTCAACGATATCAAGAGTGACGGTCTCGACATCGATGGCGCTCCCCATATCTACGTGTCGACCTATCAAGACTCCACCAAGCGACTGAGCGTGGTGTTGCGGACGTCACTGGCCGCGAGCGCGCTCGAACCGCAGATTCGGCGTGAAATCCAGGGCATTGATCCCGGCTTGCCGGTATTTGCTGTTTCTTCCATGAATGACGTTCTCGATCGCTCATTGGCCTCACGTCGGTTCTCTGCCGATCTCGTGGGCGGATTTGCTGGGGTGGCGGTGCTTCTGGCAGCCATCGGAATCTACGGGTTGTTGGCTTATATGGTTGGCCAGAGATCGCGCGAGATCGGTATCCGCATGGCGCTGGGCGCGCGGCGGGAGGACATTCTGAGAATGTTCTTACGCAAGGGGGTCGCGCTTGCCGGCGTGGGCGTCGTTGCCGGGTTGGTCTTTTCTGCCTCCACCGCGTCCGTGATGGCAAGTCTGCTCTATGGGGTGCGCCCCCATGATCCGGCTGTGTTTCTGATCGTACCTTTGCTTCTGTTCGGCATTGCCGTTCTAGCCAGCTACCTGCCGGCCCGACGCGCGACGGAAGTGGACCCGATCATTGCGTTTCGCGAGGGATGACGACGCGGACCCTCCTGCTCGTAAAGCGCTCTCGTGGGAGACGAGCGTTGTTGACGTAGCCGATGGCCGCGTCTGGGTCATCGCCGGGACCGCTTTGCGCGAGGGTGCTAATCGCGCTGAAAGTGACGATAAGGACGAAGAGCAGGCCAATGGAAAGCTGCCAACCCCGTCGCTGCAGGACGGGACGCTTCGGGCCGGCGTCGGAATTCTAAAGGGAAGCGAGGATTACCACCGTCGGACCCTTCGGAAAATGGCTTTGAAACTTCGACGACCCGGAGAAGCCTGGACGTAGACACCAGGCCCGAGCCAAAGGGAATCTCCCCAAAAAAAGGCGGCCCCGACTTATTTGTGTCGGGGCCGGGAAGGAAGGTATCGCGTGCTACATCCACAAACAGGGTCGGGACGGAGATTATTTCGCGATACAAACTCTTGACAGGAAATCACTTATACCTACCCGACTCCCGCCAGCCGCTCGTAGAGCTCGCGCACTTCCTCGAGGGTCGTGGCGTCGGCGGGGGAGCGGTCGGGCCGCAGGCGCACGATCCTCGGGAAGCGCAGCGCGAAGCCGGACTTGTGCCGGGCGCTCTTCTGGATCGAGTCGAAGGAGACCTCGATGACCACCTCCGGAGTCACGGCGCGGACCGGTCCGTAGCGGGCGACCGTGCTCTTGCGGAACCGGGTCGAGAGCGTCCGGATCTCCTCGTCGGAGAGTCCTGAGTAGGCCTTCCCGATGTTGACGAACCCCTCCTCACCCTCCGGGGCGCGCACGGCGAAGGTGTAGTCCGAGAGCATGCCGGCGCGCTTGCCGTGGCCCTGTTCGACCGCGGTCACGACCACGTCGATCGAGGCGAGGGCCTTCTTCCACTTGCGCCAGGCGCGGCCGCGCTTGCCCGCCTGGTACGGCGAATCCCGCCGCTTCAGCATCAGGCCCTCGTTGCCTCGGGCGCGCGCCGCCGCGAAGAGTGCCTCGAGCTCCTCCGGAGTCTCGGCGCGGAACACCTCCGAGACACGCAGGGCGGTCCCGGAGGCCGCCGCCTCGAGCTCGCGGCGCCGGCTCTCCCAGCTCTCCTCGAACAGCGGCCGCTCTCCCCGGGCCAGGCAGTCGTAAGCGACGAAAGCGGTCGGGATCTCCTCGAGCAGCGACGCGTCGGGCGCCTTGCGTCCCAGGCGCCGCTGGAGACGGAAGAACGAGGCGGGACGACCCGCACCCTCCCCCTCCTGCCAGGCCACGATCTCGCCATCGAGCAGGAAGGAGCCGTCGAGGCGGGCGAGCTCGCGCGCGACCTCCGGAAACTGCTCCGTGACGTCGTCGAGCGTGCGCGAGAACAGCGCGACCCGCTCGCCGTCCATGTGGGCGTGGGCGCGGATGCCGTCGAACTTGTCCTCCACCGCGAAGTCCGGAAGCTCCCCGGCGATCTCCTCCGCCGACTCGATCGGGGAAGCGAGCATGAAGCCGATCGGATGGAAGAGCCGGAAGCGGATCTCGCCGAGGCGATCCGCCCGCGCCGCCGCCGCGGTCTCGCCGACGTCGCCGCTGTCGCGCCGCGCCCTCGCCACGGCCTCGCGGTTGCGTCCGAACGCCTGCGCGATGGCCTCCTCGACGGTCGTCACGTCGGCGCCGATGCGAAGCCCGCCGGAGAGCGTCTTGAGCAGGTACTTCGCCTCGACCGCCGAGGTCCTCCGGAGCATCTCCTCGAGCGCCTCGCGCTTCTCGGCGGGTTTCCGCAGGCCGGCCAGGGCGCGGAAGAAAAGGTCCGCCTCCAAGATCGTCATCCCACCCGCCGCGTCCGGCGGCCGCAGCAGGCCGACCGCCTCGCCGAGGTCGCCGATGGCCACGGCGCAGGCGCGCACGGTCTCCTCGTCCCACCCCGTCACGGCAGAGGCCGCGCGCAGGATCGTCGCGTATCCGACGGAGGTGACGGCCTCCTCGTGCTCGGCGAACGCCGATCCCGAGAGGAGCCGGGCCGCCGCGGGCAGCTCGCCTTCGTCGACGCGGGCGAGCATCTGCGCGAGGCGCGCGACCTTCGCGAGCCGCCCGCGCATCGCGGCGACCTCCTCCAGCGTCTCGGCGAGCGCGCGATAGGCGGTCACGATTCCTCGGCGGGACGCTCCTCGCGCCCCGCGAGCACCTCCGCCGGGAGGCCTCCGGCGTCGAGGATCCGCGCGAAGTCGCGCGCGAAGCCGTGGAGGGTGACGACGCGCCGCGGAGAGACGGCGGCCGCGTGGCGGCGCAGGTCGGGGAAGTCGGCGTGGTCCGACATCGGGACGAGCACGTCGGCCTCGAACTCGAGCCGCGACGCCTCGCGCAGCGCCCAGCCCGAAAGGTAGATCACCCGGCGCTTCCGAATCGCCCGGACCATGGAGGTGCGCGCCGTCGAGGGAGGAGTCACCAGGGCCTCGCCCTCTCGCGGTGGTCCACTCTCGTACGGCCGGGACAGCGGGAAAGCCACGCCCGCGGCGGCGTACTCGGGAAGGAGCTTCCACGCGGCGCCGTGCAGGACGGTCGGGATCCCCGCCTCGGTCAGGAGCGCCGCGACCTCCTGCGCCTTGCCCAGCGCGTAGGCCAGGAGCACGGGCGTCTCGCCCGCCTCGAGCGCCTCGCGGCACGCGTCGAGGATCCGGCGCTCGAGGATCTCTCGCGGAGGAAAGGTGAACACCGGCAGGCCGAACGTCGTCTCCATCAGGAGCGTCGTGGCGGCCGGCGCCTGCGCCGGAGCGCAGGTGCGGCCCGTCCGCAGCTTGAAGTCCCCCGTGTAGAGGACGGAATCTTCCTCGTTCTCGACGCCGTCGTCCGCTCCGATCCAGACCTGCGCGGAGCCCAGCACGTGCCCGGCCGGAACGAGTCTCAGGCGCGCGCCGTTCTGCGCGATCTCCTCACCGTACGCAAACTCGCGGGAGATTCCGGACCACTCCGGGTGGCGGCGCCGGTAGAGGGCGAGGGTGTCGGACGTCGCCCAGACCTCTCCGAGCCCGGCCACCGCATGGTCGGCGTGCGCATGCGTCAGGACCGCGCGCGCGACCGGCGCGGCGGGATCCACGTGGGCCTCGAACGCGGGAGCGAAGAGACCCTCGGGCCGCGCGTCGAGGAGAGGGGCGGGGGACGCCATGGGAAGCGGATTCTAGGAGAAGAGAGGACGCCGAAGAGGAACTACCGCACGGCCTTCGACTTCCACATGCCGATCGCGACCTCGCGCTCGCGGGCGTGGTCCACGATCGGGAACGGGTAATCGGCGCCGGCGCCGATCCGGCAGCCCGCCCGGGACTGTTCCTCCGCGCTCATTCTCCAGGGCTCGTGGATGCGGTGATCCGGTACCCGGGCGAGCTCGGGCACGTGGCGCCGGATGTAGGCGCCCTCCGGGTCGAACCGCCTCGACTGCAGCACGGGCGAGAAGATCCGGAAGTACGGGCCGGCGTCGGTGCCCGATCCGGCGGCCCATTGCCAGCCGCCGTTGTTGTTGGCGAGGTCCGCATCGGCGAGCTCGTGCTCGAACCACTCCTCGCCGCGCGTCCAGTGCACGTGGAGGTCCTTGGTCAGGAACGATGCCGCGACCAACCGCGCGCGGTTGTGCATCCAGTGCGTCGTCGAGAGCTCGCGCATCGCGGCGTCGACCAGCGGGTAGCCGGTGCGGCCCTCCTTCCAGGCCGCGAGCGCTTCGGACGCCGCCGCGTCGTCCCTCCACGCGAGCGCGTCGATCTCGGCCCTGAAGCTCTCGCGGGCCACCCGCGGAAAGTGGAAGAGCACGTGGTGGAAGAACTCGCGCCACGCGAGTTCGAGCACGAAGCGCTCGATGCCGGTGCGGCCCCGTTCCTCGCCCGTCCACGCGCGTTCCGCGGCCTCGCGCACGGTGCGGGGGGAGACGGTGCCAAAGTGCAGGTGCGGCGAGAGCCGCGAGGTCCCCGCGAGAGCGGGGCGGTCGCGGTCCTCTGCATAGCGGGCGGCTAGGCTCCCTTGGAAGCCCCCGTCGGGGACCGCGAAGAACCGCCGCAGCAGATCGCGCGCCGCGGACTCGCCGCCGCGCGGGGTACTCGGGTTCGGGTCCTCCCGGAGCGAGCGCCAGGACCTCACGGCCGCGAGGGGGATGCTTCGAAGCGGAAGCTCCGTCGTGTCGAGCGCCGCGGGCTCCGGTTCGGGGTTGCGCTTCTCGGCAGCGAGCCACTTGCGTGAGAAGGGCGTGAAGACCGTGTAGGGCTCGCCGGCGTCGGTCGCGACCGCGTCCGGCTCGACGAGGAGCGCGTCGGGGAACAGCCGCAGCCGCGCGCCCGCGGCCTCCACCGCCTCGGCGACTAGCCGGTCGCGCTCCTGTGGATACGGGCCGATCTCCGCGTTCGCATAGACGGCGTCGGCGCCGGTCTCCCGCAGCAACTCCGGCAACGCGCGGGTAGCGGGGCCGCGACGGACGATCAGCCGCCCGCCCGCGCGCGGCAGCGCGGCCTCGAGCTCCTCGAGGCACTCGCGTAGAAAGCGGAAGCGCGCCGGTCCCACATGTTCGTCGGGGTCCTCGGCGTAATGATCGTCCAGCACGAACACCGGCACGACTCGCTCGGCGTCGCGCGCGGCGCGCGAGAGAGCGGTGTTGTCGGCGACACGGAGGTCGCGGCGAAACCAGTGGAGGACGGTGCGCGCGCGGCTCAAGGAGAACCCGGGGGGAAGATCCGGTCGATGGACTGCGCGCGGTAGTCGAAGATCGCCTCGAGCTGGCGGCGCACGAGCAGCCGGTGGACGACGCGTCCGAGGAAACCGAAAGGGAGGGCGTAGGCGACGTGGTCATGCATGTCGACGGCGCGGCCGCCTTCGCCTCCTTCGTGAGGGGTGAAACGGTGAGTGTGCGTCCACGACGCGTAGGGCCCGCTCTCCTGGACGTCCTCGAATTCTTCGGGCGGGCTCCAGCGCGTGATGCGCGTGACCCAGCGCAACGTCGCGGTTAGGGGCGCCCAGCGGATCCGGTACTCGATCCGGGAGCCCGCTGAAAGTCGTGCCGGCGGCGTTCCGTGGATCCTGAAGCGAAGTCCGGGCGGCGTCAGGCGTGCGAGGTTCGCGGGATCCGAGAAGAAGGCGAAGACCTCCTCGGGCGACGCGGCGACTCGGTGCGTGCGATCGAGCGTGTACAGGAGCTAGGGCAGCGGCCGCAGCCCAAAGAGCGGCAGGGTCGCGACCGTCTGGAGTCCCGCCGGGGCGGCGACGATGAAGGGGATGGCGTTGACGACGCACCCGATCGTCGAGCGGTCGCCGTGGAAGCCGCCCGCGACGGCCACATGAACGGGCGGATCGCCCTCGACGTCGATGCGGTCGCCCGGGCTCGCCGCTCCGACCGCCATCGTCAGGTCGAGCGTCACGCGGGCCTCGTCTCCGGCCTGGACGATCGCGACCTGGTGAAGGCCCAGGACACGGCCCTTCGCGACACCGTCCGTCTCGGCCTCGGCCAGGACCGGGTTGATCGTCTCGGTGATCTCGTCGATGGGCAGGCCCAGGCCGAGCGCGATGATGGCCGCGGACTCGGAGAGTCCGACGTGGCCCAGCTTCTTCGAGGCGACGCCCGCGTCGAACTCCTCCCGCGTCAGGCCGGCGCCGACCTTCGCGCGCAGCGGCCCGCGGCGCTTCGCCGCGTCTACGACGCGGGTGACCCGGACCGAGTCGACCCGGACGCAGGCCGAGGCCACCGCGAGCACGAGGCGGTCCATCACGAGTCCGGGGTTCACGCCGGTCCCCAGGACCGCGACGTTCTTCTCCCGGGCGCGGGCGTCGATCTGGCGGGCGAGCCTCGAGTGGTGGAGCTCCGGGTACGACAGCTCCTCGCACGTGGAGACGATGTGGAAGCCGGCCGCGATCGCCTCCTCGATCTGGGAAATCACGGAGTGGAGGCGGGAACCGGTGCAGAGGACCACGACGTCGTTCCGCCCGCGCGAGGACGCGCTGGCGGCGTAGAGCGCGCCGGCAGAAGGGGACACGGCCACCCCGGGGAACGCCCCGTCGAGCAGGCCCGAGAGCGGCTTGCCGGCCTTCTCGGGAGCCGGGTCGGCGGCGCCGAGCAATTCGACTCCGTCCCTCCCGGAGAGGGCCTTTCCCACCTCGATCCCGATGGGACCGAGGCCGATGAGTGCGACGCGTGCGGGTTGAGGGGACATGTTTTCTGGCTCTCCTGACTCGACGTTCGATGGGCGGTCCGCATTCTAATGAAGTCCTCAAGCGAAGTGTCCTCCGGGAATGCCACATCGGCCGCCGCGCGTTCGGGCTGGGTGAGAGAGAGAAATGGCTCGCCTGAGATTCGCCTTCGCCCCCGCCGTCCTGCTGGCCGTGCTGCTGGGGGGCGGCGCCTGCGCGTCGTCGAAGTCGTCCTCGCCGTCGCCCTCGTCCGCCTCGGCCGATGCCCCCGGCGTGCCGCCCGTGCCTGCGCCCGCCCCCGCCAAGAAGAAGAAGGATACCGGCATCAAGATCCTGAGGGGCGTCGTCGTCGAGCGAGAGAGGGAAGCTCCGGGCGAGGGAGGCTCGAACTTCCAGGGCACCGGCAGCTACTACCTGATCTTCGAGGTCCACGAAGGCGAGGCGACCGCCCGCTACCGCTATCCAGTGACCCAGCAGCAGTGGTTCCGCTATCCGGAGGGCTCTCCGGTGCGGATCACGCTTCGAAACAACTTCCTCCAGGACATCAAGCCGGACACGGGCTCCTGACGTCGATCGCCCGCCGTCTCTCTCGCCGGCCTTGACCTCGCCGCGACCCTCGCAGAGACTTCGCCCACGATGAAGACCTGGGACGGCGAGAGCCTGGTTTCTAGGCGGGACGCCGAGACGAACGCCTGGATGTTCGTGGCGCTCCACTCCTCGCGGCTGGGGCCGTCCACGGGCGGAACGCGCATGATCCCGTACGACGACCTCGCGTCCGCCAGGCGCGATGCGATGCGGCTCTCCGAGGGGATGACGTACAAGTGGGCCGCGGCCGGATTCCCGAGGGGCGGAGGCAAGGGCGTCATCGCGGCGCCTCCGGGCCTGGACGTCCGCGCACGCGCCGGGCTGCTGCGCCGCTACGGCCAGCTCGTGAAGGATCTCGGCGGACGCTTCTGGACGGGAGCGGACGCGGGCACGTCGGCCGCGGACATGGACGTGATCGCCGAGACCGGAACGCCCTACGTCTTCAGCCGGACCGAGGGGAACGGGGGCGCCGGCGGATCGGGACCCTGGACCGCGCTCGGTCTCTTCGCTTCGCTCGAGGCCGTCTGCGGGCGGTTGTTCGGCGCCGCGTCGCTGGCGGGGCGCCGCGTCCTCGTCCAGGGAGCCGGCAGCGTCGGTCGCCCGCTGATCGAGAGGCTCGCGGCCGCGGGAGCGCGGGTCTCCTTCAGCGACATCGAGCCCGACGCATCGCGCCTTCCCTCGGGGATCGCGGCCACCTACGTGTCCCCGGAGAGCCTCTTCGACACGGACTGCGACGTCTTCGCGCCGTGTGCGCTCGGCGCGGTGTTGAACGCCGGCACGATTCCGAGGCTGCGGTGTCGGGCCGTGGTCGGCGCCGCCAACAACCAGCTGGCCGAGCTCGAGGACGCCGAGCGCCTGCGCGCGGCCGGGCTCCTCTACGCGCCCGACTTCGTCGTCAACGCGGGTGGGGCCATCGCGATCACGGGCATCGAGGCGCTCGGCTGGTCGCGCGAGAAGGCCGAGCGGGAGGTCGAGGGCATCGCCGGCACGCTGTCGGGGATTCTCGATCTTGCGGATTCGGAAGGGATCACGACCGAGGCGGCGGCACGACGGGTCGCCGAGCGGCATATCGCGGGCGCGAGGACCGGGTCGGCGAAATAGCGGACCGGTCGCGTACGGCGTGCGACGGCCCGGCCTTCCGGCGCGTCCTGTCAGAGTCCTCGCGGGGAGGACGCGCATGAAACGACGGCTGGCTCTCTCGGCGGCGCTGCTCCTGCTCCTGGCCGCGGGGGACGTGCGCGCGGGCGCTGGACGCCGGGAGCCCGCACCCTACGATCCGTCGAGGGATCCGACGCGCGACCTCGCCGATGCCATGAGGGAGGCGCGCCGCGACGGCAAGCGCGTGCTGCTCGAGGTCGGCGGGAACTGGTGCGGCTGGTGCCGCGAGTTCGAGCGCTTCGTGCGCGCGGACTCCGCGGTCGCCGAGTCGCTCCGGTGCGCCTTCGTCGTCGTCCGCGTCAACGTCAGCCCCGAGAACGAGAACGCGCGCTTCCTCTCGGCCTACCCCCAGGTCCCGGGCTACCCGTACGTCTTCGTGCTCGACGAGGCGGGGTCCCTGCTCGCCTCCGTGGACACGGATGATTTCCTGAACGGCGAGTCCTATGACCGCGCGAGGCTCATGGCGTTCGTCCGGAAGTGGTCCCGCCCGGATTCGAAGGCGGCGGGAGGCTAGCGGGCCGCCTGCCGCGGCGCCGATAGCGAGGACGGCTCGGGGGCGTACGCCGGGTCGATCTTCTTCATCCGCGCCTCGATGTCGGCCGCGAGCTGCGTCCGGCCCGCCCTCCGCGCGTCCGCGGCGATCCGCTGAAGCCGGAAGAGGCCCTCGCCCCAGGCGTCGAACCGCGGATTCGCGGAGAGCGCGTCGGCGACGGCGAGGATCGCGGACTCGGCCGAGCCCGGCGCGTCGCCGCGGAGCGCGATCTCGCTGTCGAGCTGGTCGACGTAGGGCCGGACGAACACCTCGAGGTAGCGCGCCTGGAACTGGGGCAGCTCGCGATGCGCGTCCTCCAGCGTCTGCTTCGCGCGCGCCGAGCATGCGCGAGCCTCGTCCGCTCTGCCCATCGCGAGGAGTGTCTCGCCCTCGACGGCCGCGGCGACGGCGTGCGCCCCCGGCGTCCGCGTCGGCGTCTGCAGCGCGCGAGAGACCGCGAGCGCGTCGTCCAGCCGTCCGCGGAGGAGGTAGAACTCGGCGAGGCTCGCCTGCGGCGTCCCGCGGTACGGCAGCCGCGCCGGCGTGTCGAAGGCCCGCCGGAACGTGGCCTCGGCCTCGGCGATCCGTCCCAGCCGGAGGTAGGTGTAGCCAAGCAGCTGGAGGTTGTGCAGGTGGTGCCAGTCGTCGCCGGGGCGCAGGGAGAGCTGGCGCGCGTAGTCCTCCTCGATGGCGTCCGCCTTGCGGAACTGCGCGAGCGCCTCCTCCCAGCGGCCGAGCCTCGGCAGCACGTGCCCCAGCATGTGCTGGGCGTGCGCCACTCCGGGTGCGGCGTCCGCGTAGACCCGGCCGTGCTCCGCGGCCTCCGCCGGGTGCGCGATGTTCTCGAAGGAATGCACGAGGTAGTGGTGCGCGCCCAGGTGGCCCGGCGAGCGGACCAGCGCGGTCTCGTAGAACGCGATCGACGCGGAGCCGCCAAACTGGCCGCGTCCCCAGGGGCCCGGCTCCTCGGCGTTGCCGCGCAGGATCCAGAGCTCCGCGTCGTCGGGATAGGCCGCGAGGGCCTGGTCGATCGCCGCCTTGTAGGCGTCGAACCGGTCGGACTGCTCCTTCCCCGTGGCGTCCTGCGCCTCGATCTGCCGGGCGCGAAGCGCGACGAACGCCTGTTCCCTCGGCGTCGCCTTCGGCGCGAGCCGCTGCGCGTTCGCGATGGCGGCGTGCGTGGCGTCGGGTCGCTCGGCGCCCTGCTCCGCGCGCGCGAGACCCATCCAGCACATGGCGCAGTCCGGATCCGCGCGGAGCGCCTCGTGGAAGGAGCGCGCCGCGTCCACCCAGACGTAGTGATGGAGCAGCGTGAGGCCCTGGTCGTAGTACTCCTGCGCCTTCGGCGAGGTCGCGGTGATCGCCTGATGGACGCGGCCGATGTCCGTCCGCAGGCCGATCGGCCGCTCGAGGAGCGCCGGCTCGACCGGCTCGCCGGGAGCGGCGCAGCCCGCGTGGGAGAGACCCGAGGGGAGGTCGCCGGCCCCGGCGGGAGCGGCGAGCGGGAGGAGCAGGCCGGCGAGGAGGAGAGCGCGCATGGGCTGGCGTCCTTGTCTTACTTCCACCGTCTACCGGATGGTATACGGCGTGCCGTTCCTGGCGACGTCGAACTCGCGCGACTTGCCCTTCGGGATCGAGAGCGACTTCCAGCGCGCGCCCGCGAAGTGCTTGGCGAGGAACACGATCTGCCCGATGTGGTACGCGTAGTGGGTCAGCTGGCGCTGGATGGCCTGCAGCACCGTGTGCTCCATGCCGCGGATGGGCACCGTCCGGAGCAGGTCGCCCTCGCGCAGCGGCTCGAGGGCTCCGAACGTGAGCGCCCAGCCCTCCTCCCAGCGCGCCGTCATCGTCTCCCGCGTGTCGCCGCCGTCGCGCTCGAACTCCGAGTCGCGGTGGCGGTCCGGCTTCTCCCCGTCGCTCACGAGGAAGTCGCGCCAGCGCGAGCGCATGTTGCCGGCGAGGTGCTTCATCACGAGCGCGACGCTGTTGGATTCGGGATCGGGCGCGCGGAAGAAGTCCTCGTCCTGGACCTGCGCGAGGGCCGCGTCGGCCATTTTCTTGTACTTTCGCAGCTGCTCGATCGCGTCTTCCAGGAAGTGGGCGCCCACGGAGTAGGCCATCCGCGCATCCTAACGCGAGCCTCTAGAATGCGCCCGTGAGCAGGGAGCCGCTGGCCGGCTTCGCGCCGGCCGTCCGGGAATGGTTTGGGGCGTCGTTCGCCGAGCCCACGTCGGCGCAGCGCAAGGGCTGGCCGCCGATCCTGGCGGGGGAGTCGACTCTCCTGCTCGCGCCGACCGGCTCCGGCAAGACGCTCGCCGCGTTCCTGGCGGGGATCGACCGGCTGATGTTCTCGCCGGAGCCGACGAAGAAGGCGCGCGCGCGAATCCTCTACGTCTCACCGCTCAAGGCGCTCGCGGTGGACGTCGAGCGCAACCTCCGGGCGCCCATCGCCGGCGTCGCCGCGACCGCGGAGCGTCTCGGCGTGCCGTTCCGGCTGCCGACGGTGGCGATCCGTTCCGGGGACACGCCCCAGGCCGAGCGGGCCCGCATCGCGCGCACGCCGCCCGACATCCTGATCACGACCCCGGAGTCCCTGTACCTGCTGCTGACCTCGCGCGCGCGGGAGATCTTCGCCTCGCTCGAGACGGTGATCGTGGACGAGATCCACGCGATCGCCGCGAGCAAGCGCGGCGCCCACCTGTTCCTCTCCCTCGAGCGGCTCGAGGCGCTGCGCGAGGGGAAGCGTCCGCTCCAGCGCATCGGCCTCTCGGCGACCCAGCGGCCGCTCGAGGAGATCGCGCGCCTGCTCGGGGGCGGCGAGGTTTCCGGTCGTGGCCGACACGAGGAGTGGAAGCCGCGGCCGGTCACGATCGTCGACGCGGGCAGCCGCAAGGCGTTCGCCCTCACCGTCGAGGTGCCGGTCGAGGACATGGCCCGGCTCGCCGCCGCGGAGGATGAGATCCCCTCTGGACCGGCCGCCGGCGGAGGGCCCCGCAAGTCGATCTGGCCGTCGATCTATCCGCGGCTGGTCGAGCTCATCCGCGCGCACCGCGCGACCATGATCTTCGTCAACAGCCGCCGGCTCGCCGAACGGCTGGCGGCGGCGGTGAACGAGTCGGCCGGCGAGGAGCTCGCGCTGGCGCACCACGGCTCGGTGGCCCGCGAGAAACGCCAGGACATCGAGGACCGGTTGAAACGCGGAGACCTGCCCGCGATCGTCGCGACGTCCTCACTCGAGCTGGGGATCGACATGGGCGCGGTCGATCAGGTCATCCAGATCGAAGCGCCACCCTCGATCGCGTCGGGCATGCAACGCATCGGCCGCGCCGGCCATTCGGTCGGGGAGGTCTCGCGCGGGATCCTCTTCCCCAAGTACCGCGGCGATCTGCTCGCGGCCGCCGCCGCCACGGAGCGCATGACGGAAGGTCGCGTCGAGGAGACGGCCTACCCGCGCAACCCGCTCGACGTCCTCGCACAACAGATCGTGGCCATCGCCGCGTCGGGAGCCGGCGCGACCGGCGCGGAGGGGACCACCGACGTCCACGAGCTCTTCCGCCAGATCCGGCGAGCGGCTCCGTTCGCCGATCTACCGCGGGCCTCGTTCGAGGGCGTCCTCGACATGCTCTCGGGCCGCTATCCGTCCGATGAATTCGCCGAGCTCCGCCCGCGGCTGACGTGGGACCGGGTCGACGGGACCGTACGGGCGCGGGAGGGCGCGCGTCACGTCGCGATCGTCAACGCGGGGACGATCCCGGACCGCGGCCTCTACGGCGTCTTCCTCGGCGGCGAAGGCGACGACCCTCGGCGGAGCCGCCGCGTCGGCGAGCTCGACGAGGAGATGGTCTTCGAGTCGCGGCCGGGCGATGTCTTCGTGCTCGGCGCGTCGTCGTGGCGCATCCTCGAGATCACCCACGACCGCGTGATGGTCGCGCCGGCTCCGGGCGAGCCCGGCAAGATGCCGTTCTGGCACGGCGACCGGCCGGGCCGGCCGACCGAGTTCGGAGAGGCGATCGGCGCACTCTCGCGCACACTCGCCGCGGCGAGCGATTCCGAGGCAATGGCCCGCCTGCAGGAACGGAACGGCCTGGATCCGCGGGCCGCTGCGAATCTCGTCGCCTATCTGCGCGAACAGGCCGCGGCGACCGGCCAGGTGCCGAGCGACCGGACGATCGTCGTCGAACGCTACCGCGACGAGATCGGCGACTGGCGAGTCTGCGTGATGTCTCCGTTCGGCGCGCGCGTGCACGCGCCCTGGGCGACAGCGGTCATTGCGCGCCTGCGGGAATCGACCGGCTCCGAGGTCGAGGCGATCTGGTCGGACGACGGCATGGTCTTCCGCCTGCCCGAGAGCGACGAGCCGCCCGAGGACTCCCTCTTCGTCCCCGCCGCCGACGAGATCGAGGACCGCGTAGTCCGCGCACTCGGGGAGACGTCTCTTTTCGCGGCGCGCTTCCGCGAGAACGCCGCCCGCGCCCTCCTGCTCCCGCGCCGGCACCCCGGCAGGCGAAGCCCCCTCTGGGCGCAGCGCAAACGCGCCGCGGATCTGCTCGCGGTGGCCGCGCGCTACGGCTCGTTCCCGATCCTGCTCGAGACCTACCGCGAGTGCCTGCGCGACGTGTTCGACCTTCCGGGACTCGTCGAGCTGCTTCGCCGCGTCGCCGCGCGGCGGATCCGCGTCGTCACGGTCGACTCGCACACGCCGTCGCCGTTTGCCGCGTCGCTGCTCTTCTCTTACGTCGCGAACTTCATCTACGACGGCGACGCGCCGCTGGCGGAACGGCGTGCGCAGGCCCTCTCCGTGGACCAGGCCCAGCTGCGCGAGCTCCTCGGCGAGGCGGAGCTGCGCGAGCTGCTCGATGCCGACGCCATCGAGGGCCTCGAGCGCTCACTTCAGCGGCTGGAGGGCCACAGGGTCCGGCACGCGGACGGCCTCCACGACCTCCTGCTGTCGCTCGGCGATCTGACCGAGGACGAGATCCGCGCTCGCTCCGCCGCGCCCGAGGACGTCTCACACTGGGTCGATTCGCTCCGGCGCGAACGCCGCGTGATCCGAGTGACGATCGCGGGACAGGTCCGCATCGCCGCGGCGGAGGACGCGGGCCGGCTTCGCGACGCGCTCGGCGTGGTTCCACCGCCCGGCCTCCCCAGCGCGTTCCTCGAGCCCGTTCCCGATGCATTGGCCGACCTGGTCTCGCGCTACGCGCGGACCCACGGACCCTTCCGCCTCGAGGACCTCGCGGCGCGCCTGGGGATCGCCGTCGGCATGGCGCGCCTCGCGCTCGATCGTCTCGAGGAGCGCGGCCGCGTTCTGAGAGGCGATTTCCTGCCGGGAGGCCGGTCGCTCGAGTGGTGCGACGCCGGCGTGTTGCGTGCGGTCAAGCGCCGGTCGCTCGCGAAGCTGCGCCGCGAGGTCGAGCCGGTGGAGCCGGTCGCCTTCGCTCGCTTCCTGACCGAATGGCAGTCGGTGACCACCCCTCGCCCGGGTCTCGAAGCGCTTCTCGGCGTCGTAGAGCAGCTCCAGGGCGCGCCGATCCCGGCGTCCGTCCTCGAGACCGAGGTCCTGCCGGCGCGGGTGGAGCGGTACCGGCCCTCGGATCTGGACGCGCTCTGCGCCGCGGGAGAGGTCGTCTGGCGAGGCCTCGAGCCCCTGGGACCGTCGGACGGCCGGGTCGCGCTCTACCTGCCGGACCGTCTCGCGCTCCTCGCGCGGCCCGCGTCACCCGTCGACGGCGAGCTCGCACGGCGGGTCCGAGAGCTGCTCTCGGAGCGGGGCGCCCTCTTCTTTCCGGACCTCCTCGCCGAGGTCGGCGGATTTCCCGGCGATCTGCTCGCGACGCTGTGGGACATGGTCTGGGCGGGCGAGGTCGGCAACGACACGCTGACGCCGCTGCGATCGCTCCTGCGCGGATCGGCCTCGCGGCGCGGCCGCCGCTCCGCCGGTTCGACGTTCCGCTCGCGCCGGTTGGGACCTCCCGGCAGCGAGGGCCGCTGGTCGCTCGGCGCTCCGACTCGGAAGGCGCCTTCCGAGACCGAGCGCGCAACGGCGCTCGCGAAGTCCCTGCTCGCGCGCTACGGGGTCCTGACGCGCGAGGCCGTGGCGGCCGAGGGCATCGCCGGCGGCTTCTCCGCGGTCTACCCGATCCTGAAGGCGATGGAGGAGAGCGGGCAGATCCGGCGCGGCTACTTCGTGGCGGGACTGGGCGCGACGCAGTTTGCGGTGTCGGGCGCGGACGACCGGCTCCGCGCCAACCGCGAGGCGTCCGAGGAGCCGCAGACACTGGTGCTGGCCGCGAGCGATCCCGCCAACCCGTGGGGCGCGGCCCTGCCCTGGCCCACGGGCGAGGTCCGTGCCCAGCGCGCCGCCGGCGCCCAGGTCGTGCTCCGAGACGGCGAGCTCCTCGGTTGGATCGGGCGCGCGGAGTCGAGCCTCTTCACCTTCCTCCCTCCCGAGGAACCGGAGCGGGGCGCGGCGGCCGCGGCGATCGCCGGCGCGCTCGCACGGCTCGTCGAGTCGGGCCGCCGCCGAGCGCTCCTCGTGCGCCAGATCGACGGCCAGGATCCCCGCGACTCGGTGCTCGCGCCGCACCTCGCCGCCGCCGGGTTCTTCGCCGGCTCGCGCGGATATCTCAAGAAGCCTCCGCCGTCGCATGACGCGCGGCTCCGGACGCCGAGCTAAAGGTCAGCGATCAGCCGTGCCCGAAGGCGACACGATCTGGCGCGCGGCGCATACGCTGCACAAGGCTCTCGCCGGCCGAAGCGTGATCGCGGCGCGCTCTCCCATCGCGGGCGTGTCGGCCTCCGGGCTCGCCGGACGGACCATCGTGGCGGTCGAGTCGCACGGGAAGAACCTGCTGATCCGCCTCGACGACGGCCGCGTGGTCTATACGCACATGCGCATGTCCGGGTCATGGCACATCTACCAACCCGGCGAGCGGTGGCAGCGGCCCGAGCGCCAGGCGCGCCTCGTGCTCGAGACCGAGCGGTACGTGGCGGTCTGCTTCAATGCCCCCGTCGTGGAGATCCTGACCGCGGCGGCGCTGCGCCGGCATGCCGTTCTATCGACGCTGGGCCCGGACCTCTTGTCGGCCGCGTTCGACGCCACCTCGGCCCGCCAGCGGTTGCGGGCGCTCGGCTCCCTCCCGATCGGGGAGGCGCTCATGAGGCAGACCGCACTGGCGGGGATCGGGAACGTCTACAAGTCCGAAACGCTGTTCCTGTGCGGCGTGAATCCGTTCTCTCCCGTGCGCGAGCTTGAGGACGCCGCGCTCGATCGCGTGATCGCGAAGGCGCGGGCGCTGATGTCCGCCAACTTGCACGCGCGCAGCGGGCCCGGCCGGAGGCTCGAGCGCTCCGAGGGCTTCTGGGTCTATCGCCGCTGCGGGCGGCCCTGCCGGCGCTGTGGCGCGGTCATCCGGATGCGACGCCAGGGCGCCGACGCACGGTCGACCTACTGGTGCCCGACCTGCCAGCCCGTCGCGGCGCCTCTCCGGAGCTGAACCGGTTGCCTCAGCTCGCGGCCGGCGCGAGCAGGGTCGCGCCCGACCGCAGGAGCCTGTCGAGCGCGTCCGCTTCCATCGGGCGCGCCAGGTGGAATCCCTGCCCGAGCTCGCAGCCCGCCTCTCGGAGCGCCTCGATCTGCTCGGGCCTCTCGATTCCCTCGGCGACCATCACCAGGCGCATCGCTCGCCCGAGATCGACGATCCCCCGCGCGAGCGGCGAGAGGCCGGCCGCGCCGGCGTCGTGGAGAAAGGATCGGTCGATCTTCAGGATGTCGACCGGGAGGCTCTGGAGGTAGGCGAGCGAGGAGTATCCGGTGCCGAAATCGTCGATCGCGAGCCGCACGCCGAGGTCTCTCAGCGCGCGCAGGCGCGCGATCATCTTCCGCGGCTCGAGCATGATCAGGCTCTCCGTGACCTCCAGCACGAGGCTCGACGGATCGAAGCCTCCGGCGCGCAGGGCGCCGACCACCTGGTCCTCGAGGTCCATCTCCTGGAGCTGGCGCGCCGAGAGGTTGACGCTGATGCGGAGCGGAGAGGCCAGGCCCTCGGAGAGGATCCGGCCGCGGCGGCACGCCTCCTCGAGGACCCAGCGTCCGATGGGGACGATCTGGCCGGACTCCTCCGCGAGCGGGATGAAGGCCGCGGGCGCGAGCATTCCCCTCTGCGGATGCCGCCAGCGCAGGAGCGCCTCCGCGCCCACGATCCGGCCCGATCGCAGCTCGGCGATCGGCTGGTAGAACAGCACGAGCTCGGACGCCGCGACCGCGCGGCGCAGGTCGTTTTCGAGCTGCAGACGGTCGAGCACGGCGGCGCGCATGCTGGGCGCGAAGACCTCGCAGCGGCGCTTGCCCTTCTCCTTGGCGTGATAAAGCGCCACGTCGGCGTTGCGCAGGAGCTCGCCCTCGGGCTCGCTCGGCACGCCGAGCGCGATTCCCATCGAGGCCGAGAGGAACGTCTCCTTGCCGCCGAGCAGGATCGGCGGCGCGAGCGCCGCGGCGATGCGTTCCCCGACCTCGAGGGCCCGCGCCGCGTCCGGCGTGTCCTCGAGGAGCAGCGCGAACTCGTCGCCGCCCAGCCGCGCGGCCGTGTCGCCGGCGCGGATGCAGCCGTGCACGCGCCGGGCCACCTCCATCAGGACCTCGTCGCCTGCCGTGTGGCCGAGCGTGTCGTTGATCGTCTTGAAGTCGTCGAGGTCGAGCAGGAGGACGGCGCACGGGCGGCCGTCCCGCTGGCTGCGCGCCTGCGCGTGCGAGACCCGGTCGGAGAGCAGCGCGCGGTTCGCGAGCTTGGTCAGCGGATCGTGGAACGCCTGGTGGGTGAGCTGGCTCTCGAGGGCCTTGCGCTCCTGGATGTCGCGGATGGTCAAGACGAGGCCGCCGATCGTGGGGTCCGCGAGCAGGTTGGTCAGGATCACCTCGGCGAAGAACCACTGGCCCTCGCGGCGCCGCAGGCGCCATTCGACCGGAGCGGGCGCCGCCGGGTTCGGATTGCCGAGCGTGTCGGCAAGGGCGGCCGTGGCGCGTCCCTGGTCGTCGGGGTGGAGGAGCGTCGAGAGGCGCTGCCCGAGCAGGGCGTCGGGCCTGTGGCCCAGAAGCCGCTCGACCGAGGGCGTCAGGTAGCGAATCGTCGTGTCGTCGTCGACGACGGCGATGATGTCGGAGGAGTTCTGCACGAGCGAGCGGAAGCGCGCCTCGCTCTCCCGCGCCGCGCGCTCGGCGGAGAGGCGCACGTTCTCGGTGACGGCGAAGTACTGGCGGACGAGGACGGCGGCGGTCAGCGCGATCGCGCCAACGACGACGCCGATGGGCGTGGTGCGCTGCGACAACGCGGTGAAAAACAGCGTCCCGTAGCCGAGGACGACCGCGACGTACGGCGCCAGGCTCGTCGCCGGCAGCCGGCGTGGCATCGTGGAGTCGATCTCGGCGACCGGGCGGCGCGCGATGCGTCTCTGCGCGTAGGCGCTCGCGCCGAAGAAGACCCACGCCGCGAGCGCGATCAGGTCGAGCGTCCCGCCGCTCTTGTAGGACGAGGTCAGGCTCATCACGCTCGAGATCGAGTCGTTGACGACCGTGAACATCAGCCCCGCCGTCAGGAAGAAGAAGACAGGCCGCGCCGCGTCCGCCCGGCGCCGCGCCGCGATGATCGACATCCCGAAGAGGAGGATCAGGTCCCCCAGGGGATAGAAGATCTTCATCGCGAACTCGAGTGGCGCGCCGAGCTCGCTCGACACGAGGGGAGCGATGAGGGCCGACCAGAGCAGCATCAGGCCGCCGAGGAAGACGGTGGCGACGTCCAGCCAGAACTGCTTCGCCTCGGCGCGGGACTGGAGGAACCGAGGGAACGAGAGGAGGCCGAAGAAGAGCGGCGGATAGTACGCCACGTAGGCGAGCTGGCCTCCCACGTAGGCCACGCCGGACGTCCCGCCCTCGTGCAGGATCCACAGCGAGACGAACCACAGCGCGTCGCCGAGCCAGAAGAAGAGGAAGGCGAGCGCCAGGAGGCTCCACGCCCGGCGCGTGTTCGCGCCGAGCCCGCGCGCGCGGCTCGCGGTCCACGACAGGATCGCGACCCCGAGGCCGACCGGCAGGAAGGCGAGGTCGCTGACGAATCCGCGCTCGTCCTCCGTCCACGAGGAGCCGAGCGACCAAACGGTGTAGGCCAGAACGTAGACGAGGAGCGCCGCGAAGAGGACGCTTCCGGGATCGAGGGAGAGCCGAAGCCGGCGCGGAGTCGGCGGCCCCGGTACCACCTCCGCTTCCCGCAAGGCGCCCGGGATGCCCTCGCTCACCGCGGACATTGTCGCCGATCGGGCGGGCATTGGCCATAAGGGCAATCGGCGACGCGAAGTCTCTCTGCTACGCTTCGGGGCAGATGGTCTCGCGCAGGGCAGGGTGGTTGGCGACGGCCCTTCGGCTGCTCGCGTGCGCGTGGTTCGTGACGACGCCCGTGCCCGTGTTCGCCCAGGAGACCCCGGCTGACAAGCCCGCGGAGAGGCCGCCGAACGCGGCCGGGCGTCCCCGTGTCGGCCTCGCGCTCGGAGGCGGCGGCGCGCGCGGCATGGCGCACATCGGTGTGATCCGCGCGCTCGAGCAGCTGCACGTCCCGATCGACTACGTCGTGGGCACGAGCATGGGCTCGATCGTGGGCGGGCTCTACGCCTGCGGCTACACGCCGGACGAGATGGAGAAGCTGATCAAGTCGATCCACTGGGACACGCTCTTCCAGGACGCGCCCGAGCGCGCGCAGCAATCCTTCCGCCAGAAGGAAGACGACTTCGAGCACCTGATCCCGTTCGAGTTCGGGCTGAACTTCAAGAAGGGCGGGCTCGTCCTGCCGCCCGGGCTCATCGCGGGGAGCAAGCTCGGCTACGTGCTCGAGAGCGCGATGCTGGGATGCTCCTCCGTGCCCGACTTCGATCATCTCCGCATCCCGTTTCGCGCGGTCGCGACGGACATCCAGACTGGTGAGCCCTTCATCATGTCGAAGGGCAATCTCGCGCGCACGATCCGCGCGAGCATGGCGATCCCCGCGATCTTCACGCCGGTCGAGATCGACGGCCGCCTCCTGATCGACGGCGGCGAGTCGCAGAACCTGCCGGTCCAGACGGTCCGGGCAATGGGCGCGGACATCGTCATCGCGGTCAACGTGGGTTCCTCGGGCGGGGCGTCGGCGGAGAAGCCCACGAACGTGGGCGCGATGATCGGACGCCTGATCGACCTTCCGCTCCAGCAGAACACGCAGGCGTCGGCGAAGCTCGCCGACCTGGTCATCACCCCGGATCTCGGCAAGTACACCTCCGCCGACTTCGTGACCGGGACCGAGATGATCCCCCTTGGATACAAGTCCGCCATGGCCGAGAAGGCGAAACTCGAGGCTTGGTCCGACCCCGAGAGCGTCTACAGCACCTGGAAGCTGCGGCACGACCTTACGAGGCCTCCGCTGCCGGTCATCGACGCGATCGAGATCGATCCGGTCCCCGGCATGGATCCCCGGCGCGTTTCGAGTCTGGTCAAGACGAAGACGGGCCAGATTCTCGACACGAAGGTGCTGGGCCAGGACTTGAAGCGCATCTACGCCATCGGAAGCTTCGAGATCGTCAGCTACCAGATCGTCGAGGAGGGGAGCCGGCACATCCTCCGGATCACCGCGACGCCGAAGTCGTGGGGGCCGACGTATCTGAAGCTCGGGCTCTTCCTCGCCACCGACTTTCAGCTGGCCACGAACTTCGGCATCGTCGGCCTGATCGAGGCGACCGAGCTGAACCGGCTCGGCGGGATGTGGAAGACGACGGTGACGATCGGGAGCCCGCTCGAGGTCAAGACGCGCTTCTACCAGCCGCTCTCCTACGGCGGGCACACCTTCCTCTCGCCGCACGCCGAGTTCAACCAGAACCTCGTCCGCGTGTACGACGACGACGGGAACGCGCTCCTCACCTACCAGACCACCCGCGGCGGCGGCGGGCTCGATCTCGGGTACGACTTCGGGACGTGGGGAGAGTTCCGCCTCGGCTACTTCCGCAGCTACGGGAAGGCGCACCGGAAGGTCGGCGACCCGAACTTTCCCGACGCCAGCTGGGACGAGGGCGGCATCTCCTCGAGTTTCGTCGTCGACCAGATCGACAACGTCAACCTGCCGCACGAGGGCTACCTGGCCGTCGCTTCGTACAACGGGTACCGGAAGAGCCTCGGGAGCACCGATAACTATGACAACCTGACGATGGGGCTCGTCGGCGTCCACACGATCGACCGCTGGACGGGGCTCGTGAAGGCCGAGGGCGGCACCAGCCTTCAGTCGGACAGTCCGTTCTACGGCAAGTACAGCCTCGGCGGGCTCTTCCGTCTCTCCGGCCGTCCCCAGGACCAGCTCGTCGGAGACAACTACGCGCAGGTGAGCCTTCTCCTGTACTACCGCCTGACCGCGACGGGAGGCATCATCATCAAGAACCTCTCCGTGGGTGTCTCGGCGGAGGCGGGTAACGCCTATGCCCGGCGGGAGCCGGTCACATTCTCGAGCCTCAAGACCGCGGGCAGCGTCTTCCTCGTCGCGGACACGGTGATCGGGCCCCTCTTCCTCGCGTACGGCCATTCCGGCGCCCACAACAACGCCGCGTACCTCGTCCTCAACCGGTCGTTCTAGCCGCCGGACCGCCGAGGAGTCCCGTGCGCTGCGTCCTCGCGCTCGACCAGGGAACCACGAGCTCGCGCGCGATCCTGTTCGACCACGCCGGCGGCATCGTCGCGCTGGCGCGGCGCGAGCTCCCGCAGATCTATCCCCGTCCCGGTTGGGTCGAGCACGACCCCGAGGAGATCTGGCGGACGCAGCTCGAGGCGGCCGGGGAGGCGCTCGCGCGAGGCGGAGTCGGCCCGGACGACCTCGCCGCGATCGGCATCACCAACCAGCGCGAGACCACGGTCGTCTGGGAGCGCGAGACCGGCCGGCCGATCCACAACGCGATCGTCTGGCAGGACCGGCGCACCGCCGAACACTGCGAGCGCCTCAAGGCCGACGGGCTCGAGGAGCGGATCCGCGAGCGCACCGGTCTGGTGGTCGATCCCTACTTCTCAGCGACCAAGCTCGCGTGGATCCTGGAGCACGTCCCCGGCGCGAGGGCCCGGGCCGAGGCGGGACGCCTCGCCTTCGGCACCGTCGACTCCTGGCTCCTCTGGAAGCTCACGGAGGGCGGCGTCCACGCCACGGACGTCTCGAACGCCTCGCGCACCATGCTCCTCGGCCTCGAGGGACTTTCCTGGGACGACGAGCTGCTGCGGCTGTTTCGCGTTCCGCGCGGCGTGCTTCCGGAGGTGCGCGGTTCGAGCGAGGTCTACGCGCGCGCACGGGGCGCCGGCGCCGGCGCCCTCCAGGGCGTTCCGGTCGCCGCCCACGCGGGCGACCAGCAGGCGGCGCTGTTCGGCCAGTTGTGCCTCGCGCCCGGCCTCGCCAAGAACACCTTCGGCACGGGCTGCTTCCTTCTCCAGAACACCGGAGAGGCTCCGGTCGTGTCGCGCCACCGACTTCTGTCGACGGTCGCCTGGACTGTGCGCGGGCGGACGGCGTACGCGCTGGAGGGGAGCGTCTTCATCGGAGGCGCCGTCGTCCAGTGGATCCGCGACGGCCTCGGCCTCATCCGCGAGTCGCACGAGATCGAGGCGCTGGCGGCGTCGGTGCCCGACAGCGGCGGCGTCTTCTTCGTGCCCGCGTTCGCCGGGCTCGGCGCGCCGCACTGGGACCCGTACGCGCGGGGCGCGATCGTCGGCCTCACGCGCGGCACGACCGCCGGGCACATCGCCCGCGCCGCCGTCGAGGCCATGGCCTACCAAGTCACGGATCTCCTCGACGCGGTCGGCAAGGACTCGGGAATCCCGCTGCACGAGCTCCGGGTCGACGGCGGCGCCGCCGCGAACGACGCGCTGCTGCAGTTCCAGGCCGACCTCCTGGGCGTTCCGGTCGTGCGGCCCGAGGTGATCGAGACGACGGCGCTCGGCGCCGCCTACCTCGCCGGTCTGGCGGTCGGTTTCTGGGAGTCTCCCGAGGCGCTCGCGGGCCACGCGGGCGCGGCGCGCCGCTTCGAGCCCTCGATCGGCCGCCCCGAGGCACAGCGGCGGATCGGCCGCTGGCGGGAGGCCGTCGAGCGCGCGAAGCGCTGGGTCCCTCCCGGGGAACCCGGATGAATCGCGACGCGATGCTCGCCCGGGCGCGCCGCCCCGGCGAGTCCGAGCCCTGGGACCTCGTGGTGGTGGGAGGCGGTGCGACGGGAGTCGGGATCGCGCTCGACGCCGCGTCCCGCGGGTACCGGACGCTCCTGCTCGAGCGCGGCGACTTCGGAAAGGGGACGTCGAGCCGCAGCACCAAGCTCGTTCACGGCGGGCTGCGCTACCTCGAGCGCGGCGACATCGGGCTGGTGATCGCGGCGCTCCGGGAGCGGGGGATCCTCCGCCGGAACGCTCCGCACCTGGTCGGAGACCTCGCGTTCGTCGTTCCGAGCTACGACTGGTGGGAGGCGCCCTTCTACGGCATCGGGCTGAAGGTCTACGACTGGCTCGCCGGGAAGTACGGGTTCGGGCGTTCCGAGATCCTGTCCCGCGAGCAGACCCTCGAGCGCCTGCCGACGATCGAGACGCGCGGGCTGCGGGGCGGCGTCGTGTACTACGACGGGCAGTTCGACGACGCCCGGCTCCTGATCCAGCTCGCCGAGACGGCGGCGGAGCAGGGGGCGGTCCTGCTCAATTACGCGGAGGCGGTCGGCGTGACGCGCGGGAGCGGAGGCGCCGTCGACGGCGTGATCGCGCGGGACGCCGAGAGCGCCGAGGAGTGGCGCGTCCGGGCCCGGCTCGTCGTCAACGCCGCCGGGCCGTTCGTGGACGCCGTGCGGCGTCTGGCCGAGCCTGAGGCGACGCCGATCCTCGCCCCGAGCCAGGGCATCCACCTGGTCTTCGACGAGACGTTCCTTCCGGGCGATCACGCGATCCTCGTGCCGCACACGAGCGACGGACGGGTGATGTTCGCGATCCCCTGGCACGGCCACACGCTGGTCGGCACGACCGACACGCCGATCGAGACGGCGGCGGAGGAGCCGCGGCCGCTTCCGGAGGAGATCGACTTCCTCCTCGCCACCGCCGGCCGGTACCTGCGACGCGCGCCTTCGCGCGCGGACGTCCGGAGCGTGTTCGTGGGGATCCGTCCTCTCGTCCGCAGCGGCGACCCGCGCTCGACTGCCACGCTCTCGCGGGACCACGTCGTCCGCGCCGAGGCGTCGGGCCTCTTGACGGTCGCGGGCGGCAAATGGACGATCTACCGCCAGATGGCGGAGGACGCGGTCGATCGCGCCGCGGAGCTCGCCGGCCTGCCGAAAAAGGAGTGCGCGACCCGGACCCTCCACGTCCACGGTTACGACCCCGAGCCGGATCGTTTCGGCGAGCTTCGCGTCTACGGGTCCGATGCGCTCGCGATCCGGGACCTCATCCGCGAGGAGCCCGCGCTGGGCGCTCGCCTCCACCCGGCGCTGCCGTACGTCGGGGCCGAGGTCGTCTGGGCGGTGCGCAGCGAGATGGCTCGAACCGTCGAGGATGTCCTGGCGCGCAGGCTTCGCGCGCTGTTCCTCGACGCGCGGGCGGCGGGGGAGATGGCCCCCGCAGTGGCTCGGCTCGCGGCGCGGGAGCTCGGCTGGGATGCCGCGCGGGAGCTGCACGAGGTCGACGCGTTCCGGGAGCTCGCCAGAGGGTATCGGCTGGAGTGAAGAGGTCGGGATCGATCGAGGAAGAGAGTTTCCTCTCCCTCGTCGACGGGATCCCCCGGCTGCGCCTCGGGATGGCCGGGCTCGACCGGCGCAGCGCCGTCAGAGGCGATTGAGGCCGTCCAGCCCGGCCACCTTATAAGCCTCCGCCATGGTCGGGTAGTTGAACACGGTGTCGCGGAAGTATTCGATCGTGCCGCCGAAGGCGAGCACCGCCTGGCCGATGTGAATGATCTCCGTCGCGCGCTCGCCGAAGATGTGAACGCCGAGCAGCTTCCGGCTCTTGGGATCGAACAGGATCTTCAGAAGTCCCGTGTCGGCGCCCAGCATCTGCCCCTTGGCGAGCTCCTCGAACTTGGAGAGGCCGATCTCGTACGGAACCTTCGCCGCGGTCAGCTCCTGCTCGGTCCGGCCGACCATCGAGATCTCCGGGATCGTGTAGATGCCGTAGGGGATCGTGTCCGGGCGGGACTCGCACTGGATTCCGAACATGTGGCAGCTCGCCAGGCGGCCCTGCTCCATGGAGGTCGAGGCGAGCGCCGGGAACCCGATGACGTCGCCCGCGGCGTAGATGTGCGGCACGGGAGTCTGGAAGAACTCGTTGACCGCGATCTTCCCGCGCGCGTCGGCGGCGAGGCCGGCGGCTTCCAGGTTGAGCAGGTCGGCGTTCGTCTGGCGGCCCACCGTGTAGAGCAGCGCGTCGCCGTGGATCTCCTTTCCGCTCTCCAGGCACGCGACCACGCGGTGCTTCTCGTCGTACGCGACCGAGACGACCTTCTCGCCCAGCCGGAACATCGCGCCCCGCTGGCGCATGAAGTACGTCAGCGCATCGATCATTTCGCGGTCCACGAAGTCGAGGATCGTCGGCCGGGCCTCGATGACCGTGACCTTGATGTTGAGGGCGCTGACCATCGACGCGTACTCGAGGCCGATGACGCCGGCGCCCACGATGATGAGATCGCGCGGCAGAGTCGAGCCCTTGAGGAGCTGATCGGAGTCGATGATCCGGTCGCCGTCGAGGGGGACCGAGGAGTGCTGCGCGGGTCGGGTGCCGCAGGCGATCAGGATCTTCTCGGCGCGGATCCGCGTCTCACCCTCCGAGGAGGAGACCTCGACCGTGTGAGGATCCAGGAAGCGCGCGGCGCCATTGAGCGTTGCGACGCGGTTGCGCCCGAGCTGGGCGCGCACGACTTCCATCTCCTTGGCCATGACCTTCTGCACGCGGAAGGCGAGGTCGGGGACCGTGATCTCGCTGCGCACCGTGTAGTCGCGCCCGTAGAAGGTCCTCTCGCGGAAGCCGGTCAGGTAGAGGATCGCCTCGCGCAGCGTCTTCGAGGGGATCGTGCCGGTGTGGAGGCAGACGCCGCCGATCATCTCCTTGCGGTCGATGACCGCCACCTTCTTGCCGAGCTTGGCCGCGGCGATGGCGCCCTTCTGCCCGGCGGGGCCGGTCCCGATGACGACCAGCTCGTACTCGGGGATGGACGACATGACCTCAGCCTCTCACGGCGCGTGTGAAGTTGATGTGGAGGCGCCCATCCATACGGTCTCTCCGCCCTGAATGAAGAATATCCCCGCCCGCGTCGGCCGTCCGGTCAGCCGCTCCCAGTAGCGGCGGTACATCGCGATCTGGGGCTCGTAGAACGCCACGAGCTGCGCGCGGTTCTGCGGCGTGACGGCGTCGGACTTGTAGTCGATCAGCACCCAGCCGTCGTCCTCCTCGAAGACGAGGTCGATCGCTCCCTGGAGCAGGGTATCGGCGGGCGCCCCGATTGAAGTCAGGCCGATCTCCTCGGGAGCGACGCGGAGGGAGAACGGAACCTCGACGAGTCGGCGACGCGCGGCCCGAGCGCGAGACCAGAGCGGCGAGCCGCGGACCGCCTCGACGATCCGAAGCACGTCGTCGAGCTCTCCCGGCGCGCGCTCCTCCTCGGCGAGCGCGTTGGCCGCCACGAGGGCGAGAGGAAGCTGGGCGGACTCGTCCTCGCGCATCGCGGCCTCCAGGACCGCATGGAGCACGCGGCCCCAGGTGAGGCCCCGACCCGTCGACTCCCACGCGGGCTTCTCTCCGGCCGCGTGTGCGAGCGCGGTGACCGACGCGACGGCGTACGTCGGCTTCGCGGACGACGCCAGACGGTCGGCACGCGCGGCGCGGAACTCCGTGAGCGCGGCGGCGAAATCGGGCGGGACCGCCTGCGGAAGCTCGAGCGCGGGTCCCTCGGCGAGCTCCTCCTTCAGCCTCGCGTCGAACGCGGCCCACGTCCCCTTGGCGGCGCCCTTGCCCTGCCTCCAGGTGCTCACCACCAGCATCTCTCGCGCGCGCGTCGCGGCGACGTAGAGCAGGCGAGTCTTCTCCGCCTCGTCGAACTCCTTCTCACGCTCCGCCATGGCCTGCCAGTCCAGCGGTTGCGCGATCGCAATCACCTTGAAATCGCCTGCCTCGCGCGAGATCTGCCAGTGGCTCCGCGCCGGCTCGGTCTCGCGCTCGATCCAGAAGCGGGGCGGCCGGCCGCGATCGGCGCGGGGATCCGCCAGGAAGACCACCGGCGCCTCGAGGCCCTTGGCGCCGTGGACGGTCAGGAGCCGCACCGCGTCGCGGCGGCCCGGCTCGACGTTCATCTCCTCGATGTACCCGCCGCCCGTCATCCGGGTCAGCTCCGCGACCACCCCGGCGAAGTCGAGCCCCTCCGCGGAGAAGCGGCGCGCCGTGGCGAGCGCCTTCAGGAGATTGCCCGCCCGGCTGTCGCCGAGCTCCCGGGACGCCGCGTACGCGATCCAGCCGAGCCGCTCGCACACGCGCGAGATCGCCGCGGCGGACGGCATCGTGGAGGTCCAGTCGTCGGCCTCGCGCGCGAGCGCGACGGCGCGGGCGATGCGCGGGTCGGCCCCGTCGGGCGGATCCCCGCGGTGCGTGAAGCGGCCGCCCGCGCGCACGAAACGATAGAGCGCCTCGTCGTCGACGCCGAACAACGGGCCGCGCAGCACGGCGAGCCAGGCGACGGGGTCGTCCGGGTCGGCGAGCGCGGCGAGCAGCGGGAGCAGGGCCGCGAGCTCCTGCGAGTCGGCGAACGCTCCTCCCCCCGCGAGCTCGCTCGGGATGCCCTCCGTCTCCAGCCGCCGCGCGTAGACGGACATGTAACGGCGGTTGCGGAACAGCACGAGGAAGTCGCCGGGACGCCGGACGCCGCTCGCGACCGCGCGGGCGATCGCACGTGCCACCCGGGTAGCGTCCTGCTCGACCATTCCCGCCACTGCGGCGCTCGTCGTGTGGACGCCGAGCCGGAAGACGCCGGGCCCTCCCTCCTCGCGGTGGGGCTCGAGCGGGACGAAGGCCGCCTGCTGGGGCGTGGCCTCGGACGGGAAGAGCTCGCGGAAGGCGCCGTTGATCCACGCACAGAGGCGCCCGGTCGAGCGGAAGTTGGTCGAGAGGCGCAGCACCCGGCCGGAGCGCTCGATTCGCTCGCGAACGAGCCCGTACGTCAGGATGTCGGCCCTCCGGAAGCGGTAGATCGACTGCTTCGGGTCTCCGACCACGAAGAGCGAGCCGTCGAGGGGAACGGCGGCGCGCCAGTCGCGCTCGGCGACGTCGCGGCCCGTCAGGTAAAAGAGGATCTCGGCCTGGATCGGATCCGTGTCCTGGAACTCGTCGACCAGGATCGGAAGGAAGCGCTGCTGGAAGTCGCGGCGGACCTGCGGGTGGTCGCGCAGCAGATTGCGTGCGAGCAGGAGCAGGTCCTGGAAGTTGAGGCGGCCCTGCCGGCGGCGCCAGGCCGCGTACTCGAGGACCGCCGGAACGACCACGGCCAGGGCGACCGGGTAGCGGTGCTCGCGCCACGCCTGGAGCGCTGCCGTGAGGACGTCGCGGCACAGCGCCTCGTAGGGGATGGCGAGCGGACCCGCCTCCCGAGACTTGCTGCGCGCGCGGTCCAGCGCCTCCATGACCTCGACGAACGCAGCCGGTTCCTCCGCGGACAGGAGCGACTCGAGGCGGAGCGCGCGCCGGACGGCGTCCTGATACGCGCCCCAGCCGCCGGGCGGGGGCGTCTCGGGGAGATTCGCCTCGGCGCGGCGCAGGAAGGCCCAGACCGCGCGGCGCGGGGCGGTGAAGTCCGGCGGCGGGGACTCCGGAGGGACCTCCGGAAGGACGTCCTCGTTCTCGCACATCTGCTCGAAGGTCTCGTGCAGGTCGTCGAGCCGCATGCCGAGCGCCGACAGCCTCGGCAGCAACGGGCTCTCGGTCGCGAACAGCCGCTCCGCGTGCCGCTCCCACGCCTCCTGTCGCGCGACCTCGTCCTCGGGCTGCTCCATCTCCTCGAAGCCCGGGTCCACGCCGGCCTCGACCGGGCGCTCGCGCAGCAGCCGCGCGCAGAACGCATGGATGGTTCCGATGAACGCCGTGTCCAGCCGCGCGAGCGCGTCCACGAGGCGCTCCCGCTCCTCGCTCCGCGCCCCACGCGCCGCGCCTTCGAGACGCGACTGGAAGCGCTGCGACAGCTCGGCGGCCGCCTTGATCGTGAACGTCACGGCGGACAGGCGATCCACCGTCGCGCGTCCCGTCCGGATGAGGCCGACCATGCGCTCGACGAGGCTCTCGGTCTTCCCGGTCCCGGCGGCCGCCTCGACGAGGAGCGTCGTCCCGAGCTCCTCGCGGATCGCTCGCCGCGCCGCTTCGTCGGCCAGCGGTGACGCGGTCACGGTGCTCCCGCGCTCATTCTTCTTCATGCATCTCCCGGAACGCGCGGAGCTCCCGCAGGTTCGACGCCTCGAGCTTGCATCGTGATCGCGCGGAGGCGGGGCCGGCGCCGCCGCAGACGGACTCGTAGTCGCAGAAGGAGCAGTCCCCGGGATCCACGGCGTGGGGGAACGCACCGGCGGCGAGGAGATCCATCAGGCGGTTGAGCGTCTCGCGCGCCTTCTCCCGATCGAGAGGCATCCGGAAGCGCTGTCCCTCGCCGCGGCGGCCCGGGAAGAAGTAGCCGGACTGCGAGACCCTGGGCGTGAGCCCAGCGCGGCCCAGGAGGGTCTCCAGTGCGAGGGCGTAGAGCGCGTACTGGATGCGCCGCCCTCCTTGCAGCCCGCGCGCCTCCGAGAAACCGAACGCAGTGCCGGTCTTGTAGTCCCAGACCTCGAACGCGCCGTCCGCGCCCTCGTCGACGCGGTCGATCTTGCCGCGCAGGAGAAACGAGCGCCCGCCTCCGGCATCGATCGCGACCGGCTCGCGGCTCGCGATCGACGCACGCAGGTCGGCGCGGGGCATCCCGAAGGGCACCTCGAAGAAACGGGGCGTGACTTCGCGGCAGTGCTCCTCCTCGAGCCGAAGGAACGCGCGGCAGGCGAAGAGGAGCTCCTCGCGTCGCTGCCCGAAGGAGAGCTCGCTCCGCGGAGGAATCCGCTCGGTCCAGACGCGGATCTGTCCGTCCGCGATCTCCTCGATCAGCGCCGTGTGCCGTTCCACGCCGGGCTTCTCGCCCCGCGCGGTGATCGTCTCGAAGAACAGCCGAAAGACGTCGTGGAGCAGCTGTCCGGCGGCGAGCGGGTCGAGCCAGCGCAGGCGATCGCGCTCCGTCGTCTCCGGGATCTCGACGCCGAGCACGTAGCGGACGAAGTACCGAAAAGGACAAGCGGCGAGCAGCTGGAGCCGGGACGCGGACTGCGGGTCGCCGCCGAGGCGCGGGTCGAGCTCGGGCGTGCCTCCCCGGACCCAGCCGTCGTAGACGGTGAAGGCGTCGGAGGCGCGGGCTTCCTCGGCGCGGCGGCCGTCCTCGAGGTGCGGATGGAGCGCGGCGACGGCGTCGGCCGCGGCCCCGCCGGTCGTCCCCCGCGCGCGCGTGAGCTGGGCGAGCCACCACTCGCTCTCGTCCAGCGCGGCGGTTCCGAGAGCGGCCGGGGCGAACCCCGCCACCTCCGGCAGCGCGGCGGCGAGGTCCGTATAGTCCGCGCGGGCGTTTCCGCTGGCCTCGCGGTAAACCGCGAGAAAGAACGGCGAAGGAAACTGCTCGCTCTGCTGGTCGAGGCTGCGCAGTTTCCAGCTCGAGTAGCTGACTGTGACATTCCCCCCGAAGCGCGCCATGCAGGCCCCCAGCGCGCGGCTCGCCTCGCGGGGCCGGTCCCGGAAGAGCGGAAGCGCGGCGGGCGCGAGCGCGCGGTTGATCGCGCGGCGCTCCGCGTCGAGGAGGACGGGATCCTCGAGGTCCGCGCCCGGGTGACGTCCCTCGTCGAGGCCGAGAAGGAAGGCGTGACGGCGCCCGGAGAATCCGCCGGCGGAGACGTCGGTGACGTGGACGCGGCCGGGCCGCGCGCGGTCCGACTCGACCGAGAGTCCGCGGACCGCGTCCGCCAGCCGCTCGGCGGCCTCGCTCGGAGCGAGCGCGGCGGGGGACAGCAGCTCGAGCTCCTCGAGGAGCTTCTGGAGTCCGGCGAGCGCGGCGCCGTCGAGCGCGTCGGCGATCCGGGCGAACTCGGTCATGAACGTCCGGGTCGCGCGGGCGAGCGCGCGCAGGTCGCAGGACTCGCGCTCGCTTCCGCCCGCGCACTCCGCGAGCTCGAGGGATCGCCGCACGAAGTCCCGGGCGGCCCGCGCCGCCGCCAGCCGCCGCTGCCGGCGCCGGGCGCGCTCCCGGCGCTCGTCTTCGCCGGCGTCGTCGTCCTCGCGCCCGCCCTCTTCCGGCCGCTCGAGCTCCGCGACGAGGCGGTCGAGCGCGGTCCGGTGGCGCGCCATCCCCCAGCCGACTCGCGCCTCGCGCAGGGCGCGTCCGGCGGCGCGCGCGCCGGGAGCGTCGGAGCTGCCGGGCCCGCTTCCCAGACGGGACAGCGTCAGGGTCGCCGAGGAGAGGGCGCGGCGCAGGGACTCGGCGGCGAATCCCGCCGCGATCCAGTCGAGGAAGGCGAGGGCCGCCTGTCCGGGTTTCGTGAACGTCACCGCGATTCCGGCCGAAAAGGTGCACGGCACCCCATGCTCGCGGGCGAGCTCCCAGCAGAGGGCGGAGTAGAGGCGCGGGTCCGTCGAGACGATCTCGACCTCGTCGAAGGCGGTCCCGGACGCGAGGACCCGCCGGAAGACCTCGCGGATCTCGTTTTCCTCGCCGGTGGCGCGGAAGAGCGCGGCCCTCGCCGCCGCGGCGGTCCAGGCGTCGGGCGTTTCGGTCTCGAGCGTCTCGAGGCGCCCGTCCGCGAGCCTCTCGAGGAGCGCGCGTTCGACCGCGGAGAGCTCCACGCCGCGAGGCGCGAGGAAGAGGCGCTCGCCCGGCAGCCGCCGGCCGGCCGCCGCGGCCTCGAGGGCCCGGCGCAGGACCTCCGCCCGGTCGACCCAGCGTGAGGCGGCGAGGGCGGCCTCGTAACGCGCGAGGATGCCGCGGAGCTCCTCGCGCTTGCGCGGGTCCGTGAAGGCCTCCTCGGGGAGGTCGGCCGCCGGGATCGCGGCGCCGCGGAGCTCCTCGAAGGTGCGCTGCAGGGCGCGGTGGAAGCCGGGCCGGTCGCGCAGTGCCGCGAAGTAACCGCCCGGACGCAGGAACTCGCCGCACGCCTGCTCGACCAGGGCGAGCGCCTGCGCCCGGGAGAGCAGCCGCAGGCCGTCCCGGGCCAGGTCCGGGCCGACGAGCTGCAGCGCGATCGTCCGCACCGTGTCGACGCGCAGGTTCGACCAGGCATGACCCTCGCGAGCGAGTCTCTCGGCGAGCGCGTGGCCGACGAAGAGGCTCGGCGCGATCAGGACCTTCTCGGCGAGAGGCGCCCGCTCGCACGCGAGCGCGAGCGAGGCGATCAGCGGCGAGCCGGCCGGAGGCGGCGGCTCGGGAGTAGGAGCCGCGGACACCTCGTCGAACGGAAGAAACGGCTGTTCGGCCATGGACGAGCCATTCTTATCCACTCCACGGACAGACGGCGTCCGTCCGCCGCGGTGTAGACTCCGACCGGAAACGGGGGAGCCCACTTCGCGCCGGCGCCGTAGAGTCCAGCCGGCGCGGACGGCTGAGAGTCCGACGCGCGTCGCGCCGGAGACCCCGCGAACCTGATGCGGGTAATGCCGCCGTAGGGAGGTCCGATGAGCCCTTTTCACAAAGGAGTCCACGAGGCGCTTCCATCCGTCGCCGCCGTGAGTCCCCAGCCCCTGCCCGGATCGCGAAAGGTCTACGTGACCGGACCCCTCGGGATGCGCGTTCCCTTCCGTGAGATCGCGCTCTCGCCGACCCGCGGCGCCGGCGGGGAGACGGAGATCAACCGACCGCTGCGCGTCTACGACACCTCGGGGCCCTACACCGACCCGGAGGCCGTCGACCTCGACCTGTTCCAGGGTCTGCCGGAGCTGCGCCGGCCGTGGATCCTCTCGCGGGGAGAGTACGACCGCAGCGCGCCGCGGCGCGTCAATGCTCCCGGCCTCGCGCTGACGCGGCCGCGCGAGGCGCTGTGCGGCCGGGGCAACGTGACGCAGATGCACTCCGCGCGCCGCGGGATCGTGACCCCCGAGATGGAGTTCGTCGCGATCCGAGAGCGCTGCTCTCCCGAGCTGGTGCGCAGTGAGATCGCGCGCGGGCGGGCGATCCTCCCCGCCAACATCAACCATCCGGAGAGCGAGCCGATGATCATCGGCCGCCGCTTCCTGGTCAAGATCAACGCCAACATCGGCAACTCGGCCGTGGGCTCCTCGATCGAGGAGGAAGTCGAGAAGATGACGTGGGCGACGCGCTGGGGCGCCGACACGGTCATGGACCTCTCGACCGGGCGCAACATCCACGAGACCCGCGAGTGGATCCTGCGCAATTCTCCGGTGCCGATCGGAACGGTGCCCATCTACCAGGCGCTCGAGAAGGTCGGCGGCAAGGCCGAGGAGCTGACCTGGGAGATCTTCCGCGACACGCTGATCGAGCAGGCGGAGCAGGGCGTCGACTACTTCACGATCCACGCGGGCGTGCGCCTCGCCTACGTCCCGCTGACCGCGCGCCGCGTGACCGGCATCGTGTCGCGGGGAGGCTCGATCATGGCGAAGTGGTGCCTCGCGCACCACCGCGAGAGCTTCCTCTACACGCGCTTCGACGAGATCTGCGAGGTGATGAAGGCCTACGACGTGTCCTTCTCCCTGGGCGACGGGCTGCGGCCCGGTTCGACCGCGGACGCCAACGACGAGGCCCAGTTCGCGGAGCTGGAGACGCTCGGCGAGCTGACGCAGAAGGCGTGGGCACACGACTGCCAGGTGATGATCGAGGGACCGGGGCACGTGCCCATGCACCTCATCCAGGAGAACATGGAGAAGCAGCTCGCGCTATGCCACGAGGCGCCGTTCTACACGCTGGGCCCGCTCACGACGGACGTCGCTCCCGGCTACGACCACATCACCTCGGCGATCGGCGCGGCGATGATCGGCTGGTACGGCACCGCGATGCTCTGTTACGTGACGCCGAAGGAGCACCTGGGCCTGCCCGACAGGAAGGACGTCAAGGACGGGGTCATCGCGTACAAGATCGCCGCGCATGCGGCGGATCTCGCGAAGGGGCATCCGGGGGCGCGGGAGTGGGACGACGCGCTGTCGAAGGCACGCTTCGAGTTCCGCTGGGAGGACCAGTTCCACCTCGCGCTCGACCCCGAGACCGCGCGCGAGTTCCACGACGAGACGCTGCCGGCCGAGGGCGCCAAGCTCGCGCACTTCTGCAGCATGTGCGGTCCGCACTTCTGCTCGATGAAGATCACGCAGGAGGTGCGCGACTACGCCGCGACGCTGGGCGTCGCGGAGGAGAAGGCGATCGAGACCGGCCTCGCCGAGAAGGCCGGGGAATTCCTCAGCGAGGGCGCGGAGATCTACAAGAAGCTGTGAGCCCCAGAGCTAGAACTTCGCGACCAGCGACACCGCCGTCGTCGTGTCGGTCGTCTTGAACCCGGGCACCGGCTCGTGCCGATACAGGATCGTCCACGATGCCTTGATCGCGAACACGCTCGTGAGCGACGCCGTGAGCGCCGCCGTGTCGTTGATGAACCAGTTGTTCGTGTCGGCGAGGTCCAGCAGGAAGCCGAAGTCGTTGCTGAAGAAGGCCGTCTTCGAGAAGGTCCACTTGTAGTTCAGCCCGGCAATCGCGTTCGCGTAGTTGCGGTCGACGCCGATCGTCTGGTTCTCCCAGGTGTAGCCGAATCCGGCCGAGACCCGCAGGAACTGGGACGGCGTGTTGAAGAGCTTGAACCCGGCGCCCGAGCTGGCGGCGAAGAGGCTGTCGAGGCCCGCGAACTGATCGCGCAGGTACGCGCCCTTCACGAAGACGTCGATCCGATCCGTCAGGTCGCGCGAGGCGCTCAGGAGGCCCTTGAAGCGCTCGGCGGTCGTGACCTCGTCCGTCGAGGAGTGCAGGAAGGCGAAGGCCAGCTCGAACGTCCACGGCGCGGGCTTGTAGAAGACGTCGACGCCGAGGCCGAGCGAGCTCGTCTTGGAGTTGCCGGTCGTCGCGAGCCAGGAAAACTCGCCGCTGCCGGTCCAGAGCGGGGGCGGAGGCGGCGTGACCGGGCAGGGGCAGTCCGGGGTCTGCGCGAGAACGACGCCCGCGCCGACGAGGCACCACAACAGCAGGGACCGAATCAGAGTTTTCACGATTCCTCCTTCGACCGGGCCGGATCCTAGCATTCGAAAACCGGACAACCTAACAACCGGACAGATTCGCCGCGGGCGGTCCGGCTACTTCAGCTCCCGGCGCGCGGCGGCGAGCTCCCGCCGCTTGGCCTTGTCGAGCTTCGGATAACGCAGGTCCAGCTTCTCGAGCTCGGCGACGATCGCGCCGGCGACGACGAGGCGCGTGAACCACTTGTGGTCCGCGGGGATCACGTACCACGGCGCCCACGGCGTGCTGGTCGCCGCGATCGCCTCCTGGTAAGCCTTCCGGTAGTCGCCCCAGAACTCCCTCTCGCGAACGTCGGCGATCGAAAACTTCCAGTTCTTCTCGGGAAGATCCAGGCGTTCCAGGAACCGCCGCTTCTGCTCCTTCTTCGACACGTTCAGGAAGAACTTGAGAACGGGAAACCCGTTGCGCCTCAGGTAGCGCTCGAAGGCATTGATGTCCTCGTAACGCTCTGCCCAGATCCGGCCGCCGACCAGCTCGGGCGGGATTTTCTGCCCCCGGAGGATCTCCGGATGCACGCGCACGATCAGGACCTCCTCGTAGTAGGAGCGGTTGAAGATGCCGATGCAGCCGCGCTCCGGCAGGCGGAGCATCCCCCTCCAGAGGAAGTCGTGGTCGAGCTCCTGGGGAGAGGGCACCTTGAAGGACGACACCTGCACGCCCTGCGGGTTGACGCCCGACATGACGTGCTTGATCGTGCTGTCCTTGCCGGCCGCGTCGAGGGCCTGGAAGATCACCAGCACGCCCCAGCGGTCCTGGGCGTAGAGCCGGTCCTGCAGCTCGGCGAGTCGCGCGATGCCCTTCGCGAGGAGCGCCTGCGACGCCGCCTTCGCCTTCTTCCCCCGGACCGAGAGGGCGGCCGTGTCCTCGGGGTCGTAGTCGTTGAGACGAAACTTCTTTCCGTCGGTCACGCGGTAGCGGTCGACGAGCGACGCGATGCTCTTTTCCGGCGGCTTCCCCACGGATCGCGATCTTATCGTCGCGCCCCTGCCGTCGTGTGGAGGTCTATGCTTCTTTCTCCCCCTCGCCACGGTCGGCGGGGGAGGCATTTCTCGGAGGTGACCCATGAGACGAAGACTCTTCTCCCTCCTCCTGGGCCTCGGCGCGTCCGCTCTGCTCCGCGGCGACACGCTGATCGTCTCCGCGGGCGGCTTCGTCGGCGCATGGGATACCGAGATCGAGATGGCCAACGTCTCCGCGGACCCCGTGGACGTGACCCTGTCGATCGTCGGCCTTCCGCTGGGCCTGCCGTGCCCGCCCAACTGCACGAGCCAGACGCTCACGGTGCCCGGCCACGGCACGCAGCGAGTGCTGGCGAGCGCCTTCCTCGGCTCGGTCTACCAGGGCCCGCAGATGATTCGCGTGGACACGGCGGCCGGGGTTCCGGCGCCCTCGGTACACGCCCGCTCGGTCAGCGCCGCCTCGGAGACCCAGTTCGCGGAGCTTCCGGTCGTGCGCCTGTCCACGATCGAGGCGCTCGACACGACCGTCCTGGTCTTCCCCGGGGCGAGCCGTCAAGAGGGCGTCTACAGCAACCTCATCCTGGAGGGGATCGGCGGCAGCTTCGTGGGCGGCAGTCTGGTGACGGTCGAGCTCTTCGACGGCTCCGGCGAGAGCCTCGCCAGCCGAACGTTCTCCATCACCGGAGAGGCGACGCTCCAGGCGACGACGATTCAGGACGTCGTCGGCAGGCTCGGCGTGACCGAGCTCGAGGACGGACAGATCCGCGTCACGCGGTTGACCGGCACCGGGTCGCTCTGGGGAGTGATGACGAACGTGCTCCAATCGGGCGCGCTCAAGGTCAAGCTCGGAGCGAATCCCTGAGTCAGATCTTCAGGAAGATCCGCCTCCGGTAGAGGACGCCGCAGACCGCGATCCAGACCGCGAGGTAGGCGAGCGCGAAGAGCAGCGAGCCGAGGCGCGGATCCGCGAAGCGGTCGAACACCGCGACGTGGATCGTCCGCCACAGCGAGCGGGGCTTCCCGTCCGGCCCCGCCACCTTGACGGCAAGGAGCCCGATCGCCCCGAGCATCGAGAGCGTGAACGCGGCGATGGCATTGCGGCCGAGCCACTGGAGCGGCGCGGTCGCGCGTTTCCAGCCGTTAAACGGCTCGAGGGCCATGCAGGCCGCGAGCGCCAGGGCGGCGAGCCCCGAGGTCAGGAGCGCGTACGAGCTGGTCCAGAGATTCTTGTTGATGGGAAGGCTCCGGTCCCACACGAGGCCCGCGGCCGCCGCGAGAGCTCCGGCCGCGGCGAGGGCGGCGATCTGTCGGCCGCGCGAGCCCGACTCCGTGAAGCGCAGCCTCGCGCCCGCGAGCGTTCCGAGGAGCGTCGTCCCGATCGCCGGGATCGTCGAGAGGAGTCCCTCGGGATCGAACCCGGGCCTCCACGTGTGCGCGCCGAAGACCGCGCGGTCGACGCGCGCCGCGAGATTGTCGGACGGATCCACGCCACCGCGCATCAGCGCCGCGTAGCCCAGGAGAAGGAGCACGGCGGCGGACCCCGTGGCAACCCCGGCGACAGACGTCGCGCGCCTTCCGCCGAGAATCCACACGGCGCCGGCGGCGAAGACACACACGCCGATCCGCTGCAGCACGCCCGGAACCCGGAAGCGGTCGAGCCCGAGCGCGAGATACGACGCGAGGTTGAGCGCGAGGCCGAGCGCGACGAGGGCCGCGGCGCGACCGGCGAGCCGGCCCAGCAGGGCGCCGCCGGACCGACCCTCCGCGGCGCGGCGGGAGAACGAGAGGACCAGGGACACGCCGGCGAGAAAGAGGAAGAACGGGAAGATCGTGTCCGTGTAGGTCCAGCCGTTCCACTCCGCATGGAGGAGCGGAGGGTAGACCGCGGACCAGGTGCCGGGATCGTCGACCACGATCATTCCCGCGATCGTGAGGCCGCGCAGGACGTCGACCGACTCGATCCGGCCTTCCCGGTCTTCGGAGGATCTCGCGATGACGGTAATGTACACGGGCATGCGGCGCACTTCGATTCTCCTTCTGGCGGCGGGAGCGGTGCTCCTCGCCGAGTCGTCTCTCGCGGACGGCCTCCAGCAGTCGGGTCCCTACGCGATCACCCTGCAGCTGCCGCCGGCCGGGCTCTTCGCGGGCGAGGAGATGGAGATCGAGTTCAAGGTCGAGAAGGCCGACGGCACGCCGCTGCCGTGGGGGCGGATCCGCGGCGTCGTCGACATGCCCAGCATGCCGTCCATGCCGCGGTTCGACGAGATCGCCCACCGCGAGGGGATCCCGGGGGTCTTCGGCGTCCACCCGACCTTCCCCCACGGCGGCGACTATCGCCTCTGCCTGACCGTGCTGCCGCCCGAGGTCCAGCCGGTCGGCGACGCGCGGCCCACCGACTCCTTCACGTTCGAGTTCCCGCTGACGGTGTGGGATTCGGCCGCGAGCCCGACGACGGAGGCCCGGAAGATCAAGCCGTTCGCACTCGACGTCGTCGCGACGCCGCGCCGCCCGGCCGCGGGGGAGCCCGTCGAGCTCGAGCTGCGCGTCCGGATGGCGACGAGCTTCGAGCTCCGCGAGGTCACCGACTTCGACCTCCAGCACGAGCGGCTCATGCACCTCTTCGTGGTGAGCCAGGACCTCACGGAGTTCGCGCACGAGCATCCCGAGCCCGCCGGCCCCGGGCTCTTCCGGCTGACGCACCGCTTCGCGCGGCCCGGGCGCTACCGCCTGTTCGCGGACGTGGCGCCCAAGGACGCAGGGGCGCAGGTGCTCGACGCGACGCTGGTCGTGGGCCCGGCCGCGGACGGGAATGCGGCTCCCGCGCCGGCGCCGACTCCCACGCCCCCACCGAAGACACGCGTCGCGCTGACCCTGCCCTACGGCGGGATGGTCGCCGGGCGAACGCTGGTCGTGAACGCGCTCCTGACCGACGACAAGGGCCGCCCGGTCCGCGACCTCGAGCCCTGGCTCGGCTCGATCGGCCATCTGCTGCTCGTGACGCGCGACGGCCTGACGTTCGCGCACTCCCACCCCGACGACCGCGAGCCCGGCGTCGGAAAGGACGGACGCATCCCGTTTCTCGTCCGTCTTCCGAGGGCCGGCCCGTACAAGGGCTGGCTCCAGTTCCAGCGCCGCGGAAAGGTAGAGACCCTCGAGGTCGCGCTGGACGCGGCCCCCTACTCGGCCGCCCGCTGAGAGGGCGGCGCCGGTCTAGCCCGGCTTGGGCTTGTACGTGACGACGCGGCGCGGTGGGGGTGTCGCGGCCGGCTGTCTTTCCTCCGGCGGCGCCGGGGCGCCGAAGCGTCCCGCCAGGCCGTCGGGCTCCTTCCCCGTGGGCCAGGCGTCGTCGACGCGCAGGTTCACGAGGTCGATCACCGCGATGACGTCGGCGTGCGTCGCCGCGACCCAGGCACGCTTGCCGTCGGGCGAGATCAGCACGCCGACCGGCGCGGGGCTCTTGCCGAAGCGCCGGGCGAACACACGGGTCTCGGTGCCCGAGACCGCGTCGCGGCCGATCGGGATGCGCTTGCTCTCCTTGCGCGTCGCGACGTCGTAGATGCCGACGTCGCCGGAACCGGTGAAGGTCACCACGGCGCGCTGGCCGTCCGGGGTCAGCTTGACCCGAATGGGAAACTCGCTCGCCTTGATCGTGAACACGACCTGGAGCGTCTTGGCCTCGATGACCGAGATCGTGTTGGCGCCCCGGTTGGCCACCCAGATCTCACGGCCGTCCGGCGTGACGTCGATGCCCTCGGCGCCCTTTCCCGTCTCGACATTCTGTACGACCTTGCCGCCGGCGAGGTCGATCACCGTCACGACGCCTCCAGCGAGCGAGGACACGTAGGCGCGGCGCCCGTCCGGCGACGCCGTCACCATGTGGGAGACATCCTTGCCGGTCGGGTAGCGCGCGAGGACCCGTCCGGCCTGCGGGTCCACCACGACCAGCTCGCGCTTGCCTTCCGCGGTGACGAGCAGCCGGCCGTTCGCGAGCGCCTTCAGGCCGTGGGGCCGCGAGCCCTCGCCGATGTCGATCTTCGTGATCAGCTTGCCGGTCGCCGCGTCGAGGAGGCTGACGTAGCGTCCGGGCTCGGCCGTCGTGCCGTAACCGCTGACGGCCACCGCCTTCCCGTCGCTCAACAGCTCCGCCTCGTGGGAGCTCTTCTCGATCGGCACGGCGCCGCGGGACTTTCCGGTCCCGGCGTCGAGCAAAGACAACGACGCGTCGGACTTGTTGACCACGTACAGCCGGTCGCCCGTGGGCTTGGGCGTCGGAGATGGCGTGGGCCGCGGCGTCGGCTTTCCGGAGGCCGCCGTCGGGGTCGCTCCGGGCGGCGGGTTCGACGACGGCTCGGAGCCGGGCGCACCCGCTTGCGCTCCGCTCTCCAGGCCTTCCGTCAGGTTGGGAGAGGCGGAGGCGTTCTGAAACGCCAGCAGCACGGTCAGGGCCAGATGAAGCATCGAAAGGCCTCCGCTATTCGCCGGCGCTCACGGGTTCAGGACGACGAGCTCGGCGGGTCGTGCCGAGAGGCTCACCGGGGGCGCCCCGTCGTTGACGCCGTAGTCGTCCTCGATGCGCACGCCGAACTTGCCGGGGAGATAGATCCCCGGTTCGATCGTGACGGTGTTGCCGGCCGCGAGGGGCGTGCCATTGCCACGCACGAGATACGGATGCTCGTGTCCGTCCATCCCGAGGCCGTGGCCCAGGCGGTGCGTGAAGAAGGCGCCGTAGCCGGCGTCGTCGATGACCCTGCGGGCCGCGCGGTCCACGTCCTCGGCGGCGGCGCCCGCGCGCAGCGCCTCGATCCCGGCGAGCTGAGCGCGGTCCACGACGCCGTAGACGCGGCGGACCTCGTCGGCGGGCGCTCCGAAGGACACGGTCCGCGTGACGTCGGAGGTGTAGCCGCGGACGCGGCACCCGGCGTCGATCAGGACCACGTCTCCCGTGGCGAGTCTCCGGTCGCCCGGCCCTCCGTGCGGCAGGGCCGCCGAGGGCCCGAACTGGACGAGGCCGTCGCCGTGCACGCCGAGCCGCTGGAACTCCTGCTCCAGGATGTTCGCGACCTCGCTCTCCGTCACGCCCCGCGTCAGCCGCCGGTGCGTGGAGGAGATCGCGAGGTTGGTCCGGCGTCCCGCATCGATGAGGAGCGCCTTCTCTTCCGCGCTCTTGACCGTGCGCAGGCCGTCGAAGACCGCGCTCGCGTCCTGGGGCTGCAGGGGCGCGGCGGCGAGGATCCGCGTTAGAGTGCCGAAGGCCGTCGAGCCCTCGACGCCGATCGTGCGGGCGTGCGCCAGGATCTTCGCCGCCTGCGCGAACGGATCCTCGTCCTCCTTCCACGTCGCGAGATCGTCGTAGACCGCTCCCCGCTTGACGTTGTCCTCCTCGAAGGAGGGCGTCAGGAGGACGGCCGGACCGTCCGTCAACAGGAGGAGCGCCGTGAGCCTCTCGCTTCGACCCATCGCGATGTTGGCGGCGTAGGCGAGGTTCGTGGAGGGCGTGACGAAGAGCGCGTCGATCGCGCGGGAGCGGGCCGCGGCGCGCAGCTTCGCCTGGCGGTCCCGGAAGACCTCGGGTTTCAACGCGGGAGGCAGCGCCGGCGCCTCGGCGGGCCGCGCGGCAAGCGCGCTTCGGGGCGTCGCGAGGGCGGTCGGGGCCCATGCGGCCGCCGCCGTGGCGGCGCCCGCCGCTGCCATCCAGTGGCGTCGTGTCAGGGACATGCGCGTGGACCTCCGAGTGCGGCGCGTAGGATACCGGTTTTCCGGTTCGGGGAGACCCGGCCGGATGGCCGGTTGCGCCTTGCCCGGGCCTCGCGGGACGGCGCCGCGAACCCGCTGGTGGTTAGTGGGCGCCGACGCGCCGCTCGCTCCGGCGGCGATCGCTCGGCCGTTGGGTCGGCGAAAACCGCTCGAACTCACGCCGGTTCTCGGCGCGGTCTCGGCGGTCGCCCTTGGTCCGGCGCTCCGAAGAGGTGTCCGGCTTGCTCGGAGCGGGGGAAGGGGCCCGCCGCGCGTTGCCGTGTCCCGACGACTTCTTGGTGCGCGTCATGGGACCGTCTCCAACACGCAGGCTCTGCCCCGAATTCCTAGTACACGCCGCCGGTGAGGTGCACGATGGCCATCCAGAGGCCGCGGCTGAATCGAAACGTGATGAGCGGAACGAGGATCGCCGCCGCGCACCACACGCCGAGGCTGACGGGAAGCGACCACGACGGCGTGAACGCCGCGCCGATCATCAGGAACAACGCGACACCGAACGTGTTGATGTCGAGCGAGCCCACCCACTGGCCGTGCTCGCGCGCGAACCCGACGCCGCAGACCGAGCACGTGTCGTACATCCGGAAATACGTTCGGAAGAGCTTGCCCTTCCCGCATACGGGGCAGCGCAGGCGGAGCCCGCGCCAGACGACCTTGCGCCAGTAGCCCTCCGGCCAGCCCGCGTGGTGCCGCGTGGTTTCGCCGCGCCAGGGGAGGACGGGGGGAGTCTTGGGATCGGGCGCCGACATGGCCGATCGATCTTAGCGCCTTCCGCGGCTACAGCGGCAGGCGCTGCCCCTCCGCCGCCACCGCCAGGCCCGCCAGTGCCAGCGGCTCGAGCGCCTTGGGATCCCAGAGGAGGCGGTTGGTGTGATTCAGATGAACGAAGAAGAGGCGCCCGGCCGGCGAGACCGTCCCGTGCCCGAGGAGGGCGACCGTCCCGGGAACGAGCGGATGCGGGATGTCCGCGATCGAGCGCCCGGAGATCTCGTCGGCCGAGAAGAACGTGCCGTCGACGAACGCCGTGAGCGCCGGATCGCTCAGGAGATCGGTCAGCGAGCGGTCCCACTTCTCCCATTTGTCGATGTCGGGGAGCCAGAGGGTGCGGCGCTGCGGCCCGCGGATCAGGAAGGCCACGGTGTCGGAGTCCTCGTCGCGATGCGGTACGCGGACCGCGGTCGCGTGCAGGCGCTCCGTGAGGGCGAACTCGCGATCGAACGCGACCTCGTGGATTTCGATGTTCTCGAGAGACACGAGGCGGCTCCACGGCCGGTTCTCGCGCAGGAACTTCGACATCGAGGCGGTGCAGTAGACCGGGACGCGCTTCGCGTTCAGCACCTCGCGCCCCAGCTGCAGCAACCCCGTGACGTGCCCGACGTGCGCGTGCGTCAGCAGAATGCCGTCGGGGAGCCCTCCGAGCCGCTCCATCTGCTCGCCGAAGTCCGGAGTGGCGTCGATCAGGAACCGCTTCGTCCCGCCCGGGGACGGGTTCGGGTCGACGAGGCCGAGCGACGCGACGAGGCGCCGCTTCGCCGGATCGCGGCGGGCCTCCACGCAGACGGTCTGATGGCAGCCGGGGTGCGGCACGCCGCCGTCCTGGGCGATGCCGAGGACGACGGCGTAGGGCGCGACGGCGTCGGGCGCCGAAAGCGGCAGGATTCGTGCAAGCAGGAGGGCGAGCAGGATGCGCATAGGGGCGTGTCCTCACGGTAGACTGTAGAACGACTTGGAGGAGTTCAATGGCCCGCAAGAGTCTGTCCCGCACGACCGCCGAGGCGCTCGGCCCCATCGTCGTTCCGCTCGTGACCAAGGTGGCCTTGCCGCTCGCGATCGAGAGCATGCGTCGTGGGACCAAGTTCGACAGCGACCGCTTCTTCGCGGAGGCGAAGGAGAGCCTCGCCCAGGGTGTCAAGAAGAGCCGCGGGGACCGGGAGGAGCTCAAGGATCAGCTCTCCGAGCGCGGCTCCGAGATCTACGACGAGGTCCGCAAGCAGGGCGCCGACTTCCTGGAATCGCTCGCGGAGCGGGGCTCCACCTTCGCGGACGAGTGGATGGGACGCAGGCCCCGCCGCCGCTTCCGGCTGGTCCACGCGCTCGCGATCGTCGGGATCATCGGCATCGGCGTCGCGCTGGTCGGAAGAAAGTGACGCGCGGAGCGCGCTAGCGCCGTCGCGCGTCATCCTGAGGCGAAGCCGAAGGATCCCGGAATCGATAGCCACGCGCCGTCGCGCGTCATCCCGAGGCGAAGCCGAGGGATCCCGGAATCGATTAGCGACGGATGCCGGTCCGGGTCTCAGAGCCTGCCGTGTCGGGATCCCTCGCTATCGCTCGGGATGACGGCTAGCTCTGGATGACGGCTAGTTCTGAATGAGGCTGGTTCTGAATGACGGCTAGCTCCGAATGACGGCTAGCTCGGGATGACGGCTCGCTCCACGACGGCTGGACGCTACCCCACGGCGAGGCGCTTGTACTTGATGCGATGCGGCTGGTCGGCGTCGATGCCGAGACGGCGCTTTCGGTCCGCCTCGTACTCCTGGTAATTGCCCTCGAACCAGACAGTCTGGCTCTCGCCCTCGAACGCCAGTATGTGAGTGGCGATGCGGTCCAGGAACCAGCGGTCGTGGCTGATGACGACCGCGCAGCCCCCGAAGGACAGGAGCGCCTCTTCCAGCGCCCGCAGCGTGTCGACGTCCAGATCGTTCGTCGGCTCGTCGAGCAGCAGCAGGTTGCCGGAGCGCTTGAGGGTGCGCGCCAGATGCAGCCGGTTCACCTCGCCGCCGGAGAGGTCCCCGATGCGCTTCTGCTGGTCGGACCCCTTGAAGTTGAACATCGCGACGTAGGCCCGCGACGGAATCTCGCGCTTGCCGAGAACGAGCTTGTCGAGTCCGCCCGAGATCTCGTCGTGGACGCTCTTGGAGGGATCGGGGCGATCGCGGTCCTGGTCCACGTACGAGGGGACGACCGTGTCGCCGACCACGAGCTTGCCCGCGTCCGGCTTCTCCTTGCCGACGATCATCTTGAACAGCGTGGTCTTGCCGGCGCCGTTGGCGCCGATCACGCCGACGATGCCTCCGCGCGGCAGGTCGAAGGAGAGATCCTCCATCAGCAGCCGGTCGCCGTAGGCCTTGCGCACGCCTTCCGCGCGCACGACGACGTCGCCCAGCCGGGGGCCCGCCGGAATGAAGAGCTCCTGCGTCTCGCCGCGTGTCTCGGGGCCGGCGTCGGCGAGCAGCGACTCGTAGCGCTCGATGCGGGACTTGCTCTTGGCGTGCCGCGCGCGCGGCGACATCTTGATCCACTCGAGCTCGCGCTGGAGCGTGCGGCGCTTGGCCGTCTCCGCCTTCTCCTCGAGCTCGAGCCGCCCTTCCTTCTGCTCGAGCCAGCTCGAGTAGTTGCCCTTCCAGGGAATGCCCGCGCCGCGGTCGAGCTCGAGAATCCAGCCCGCGACGTTGTCGAGGAAGTAGCGGTCGTGCGTCACCGCCACCACGGTGCCCGGGTACTCCGCCAGGTGATGCTCGAGCCACGCGACGGATTCGGCGTCGAGGTGGTTGGTGGGCTCGTCCAGGAGGAGCAGGTCGGGCCGCTCGAGGAGGATCTTGCACAGCGCGACGCGGCGCTTTTCGCCGCCGGAGATCTTCGTCACGTCGGCGTCGGGCGGCGGCAGGCGAAGCGCGTCCATCGCGATCTCGAGCTGATGATCCAGCTCCCACGCGTTGGCGGCCTCGATCGCGTCCTGCACGCGCTGGTACTCGGCCATGACTTTCTCGCTCTCGGCCTCCGAGAGATCCTGGGCCAGCTTCTCGTTGAGCTCCTCGAACCGCTTGAGCAGCGCGCGCGTCGGCGCGACGGCCAGCTCGACGTTGCCGAGCACGTCCTTGCTCGGATCGAGGCGCGGGTCCTGCGGCAGGAAGCCGACGCGTGTCCCCTCCGCCGGGAACGCCTCGCCGGCGAAGTCCTTCTCGACGCCGGCCATGATCTTCAGGAGCGTCGACTTGCCGGCGCCGTTCAACCCGAGGACCCCGATCTTCGCGCCGGGGAGGAACGAGAGGTAGATCCCCTTGAGGATCTCGCGCTGCGGAGGGACCACCTTCCGCAGGTTGACCATCGTGTAGATGTACTGGTGTGCCATAGGGCGGAGCAGTCTACACGACGATCAGGCCTCTCCCACGTTGATCCCCATCGTGCCGAGCAGGCGCTCCTCGAACCACGCGTTCGCGAACCCCGCCTCCCGCATGAGCTTCTCGACGCCGCGCTGGGCGGGGAACTTCCTCAGGGACTCGGGGATGTAGAGGTACGTGTCCGGGTCGCCGTGGAAGAGCCAGCCGACGGCGGGCATCATCGTGTGGAGGAACGCGTCGTAGAGCAGGCCCGCGAGCGGATTCGACGGCTTCCCGAAATCGAGGATCACGGCGCGGCCGCCGGGCGCGAGGACTCGGCGCATCTCCGCGAGCGCGGCCGGGATGTCGGCTATGTTGCGCAGCCCGTAGCCGACCGTCACGACGTCGAACGACCCATCCGCGAAGGGGAGCCGCAGGGCATCTCCTTGAAGGAAGGTGCAGCGATGCTTCCCCTCGATCCGCCGCCGCCGCGCGACCGCCAGCATGGGCAGCGTGAAATCGGCGCCGACGACCATGCCCGCCCCGCCGTCTTCGGCCAGGAACGAGAGGTCGCCGCTTCCGCAACAGAGATCGAGAACACGCGGCCGCGCGCTTCCTTCGGCGAGGGACCTTGCGGTCCCCCGAGCCCCCAGGCCACTGAGCGCCAGTTCCACCGTCTGCCGTTTCCAGCGGCGATGCAGTCCGAAGCTCATGACGTCGTTGACGAGGTCGTAACGTCCGGCGATGCGCGAGAAGAGCGCCCGCACGCGGGGCGCGCGCTGGGCGTCTTCGGAGAGGTACTTGTTGGTCACGGCCGCAGCGCGATTCTAGACGCCGCGGGTCCGCCGCCCGCCCTCCGATCCTGTTGTAAAGTCGATGGTTCATGGCCGAGAAGCCCAATGCCCATCAGCCCGTGGGAGCCGAGGAGGCCCGGCGGGTCGCCGAGGAGGCCCGCGAGACCGAGTGGACGGCCCCCTCCTTCCTGAAGCAGATCTTCCTCGGCAACTTCCGCCTGGACCTCGTCCACCCGTTTCCGCCCGCGCCGCCGGAGCGCCCCGAGTTCCGCGCGTTCCTCGAGAAGCTGGACCGCTTCCTGATGGAGGAGGTGGACCCCGACGCGATCGATCGGGAGGGCAAGATCCCGCCCGCGGTCGTCAAGCGCCTGGCGGAGCTCGGCTGCTTCGGCATGAAGATCCCGACGGAGTACGGCGGCCTCGGCCTCACGCAGCGCGAGTACGGCGAGGCGATGAAGCGCATCACGAGCCGCGACGGCAACATCGTCGTGCTGCTCTCGGCGCACCAGTCGATCGGCGTGCCGCAGCCACTCAAGCTCTTCGGCACGAAGGAGCAGAAGGCGAAGTACCTCCCGCGTCTCGCGAAGGGCGAGATCTCGGCGTTCGCGCTGACGGAGGCTCAGGTCGGATCGGATCCGGCGAACCTGGCGACGACGGCGACGCGCGCCGCGGACGGCTCCTACGTCCTCGACGGCGAGAAGCTGTGGTGCACGAACGGCACGGTGGCGGACCTCTTCGTCGTCATGGCGCGGCACCCCGACACCAAGAAGATCTCGGCGTTCATCATCGAGAAGTCGTGGCCGGGCGTCGAGGTCGTGATCCGCTGCCACTTCATGGGCCTGAAGGCGATCGAGAACGGCGTCATCCGGTTCCACAAGGTCCGGGTTCCGAAGGAGAACCTGCTCTGGGGCGAGGGGAAGGGGCTGAAGCTCGCGCTCATCACGCTCAACACCGGCCGGCTCACGCTGCCGGCCTCCTGCGCGGCGCTTGCGAAGCGCTGCGTCGAGGTCTGCCGCGTCTGGTCGAACGAGCGCGTGCAGTGGGGTCAGCCGGTCGGGCGGCACGATGCGATCGCGCAGCTCCTGGCCGAGATGGGTTCGACCGCGTTCGCGATGGACGCGATCACCGATCTCGCGTCGTCGATGGCGGACCTGCACGACCGCGACATCCGCCTCGAGGCCGCGGTCGCGAAGATGTGGAACTCCGAGGAGGGCTGGCGCATCGTCGACCGCACCATGCAGATTCGCGGCGGCCGCGGCTACGAGACCGCGGACTCGCTGCGCGCGCGAGGCGAGGCCCCCATCCCGGTCGAGCGCATGATGCGCGACTTCCGAATCAACCTGATCTTCGAGGGATCGTCGGAGATCATGCGTCTCTTCATCGCGCGCGAGGCGGTCGATCAGCACCTGAAGGTGGCCGGAGAGTTCGCCAACCCGAAGGCGCCGCTCTCGAAGCGGCTCGCCGCGCTGCCGAGGATGGCCGCCCACTACGCCTGGTGGTATCCCTCGCGCTGGATCGGCTGGGGACACTGGCCGCGCTTCTCCGAGTTCGGCGCGCTGGCGGGCCACGTGCGCTTCGTCGACCGCACGACGCGGCGGCTCGCGCGGACCATCTTTCACCTCATGCTGCGGCACGGGCCCAAGCTCGAGAAGCGGCAGGCTCTCCTCTTCCGGACGGTCGACATCGGCGCGGACCTCTTCGCCATGTCCGCCGCCGTCTCCCGCGCGCGCCTCACGGAGCAGGAGCGCGCCGGCTCCGCGGAGGCGAAGGGAGCCGTCGAGCTCACCGACGTCTTCTGCCGGACGGTCCGCCGCCGCATCTCCGAGCACTTCCGCGCCATCCGCGGCAACGACGACATCGCGAAGTATCGGACCGCGCGGCACCTGCTCGATGGGGAATTCCTGTGGCTCGAGGCCGGGCTCACGGCCATCGACGGCGCCGCCGAGGCCCCCGCCACGCGCGTCGCGAGCCGCTGATCCTCCGCGGGGCCGGACGGGACCGTGTAGGCCGCCTCGCTGTCGCTTCCCCGGGTTCTTCGCTATCCTGAGGCGTCATGATCAAAAGCCTGCGGTTCGCAGCGGCGATTCTCCTGTTCTCGGTGACGGCGCTGACGACGTCCCTGGCGTCCGTCGCGCTCGCGGAGGCGGACGCTCCGAAGGGCGGCGAGTTCTCCGCCACGGCGTCGGTGAACACGCCGCAGGGAACACGAAGCCTGGCCTTCAACCTCGTCGTGTCGTCTCCGATCACGATGGAGCAGGCGCAGCCTCTCAAGGAGGCGCTCGCGCGCGGCGGGCAACAGCTGCTGTTCAACACGATCCGAGGCTCGGCGCGGGGCAAGGTCAAGCTCGGCGCGCTCGAGTTCCCGGTCGACCTCGTGGTCGCCGAGCCCGAGCGCGACGGCATCCGCTACTACGTCGTCACCACGCGGCAGCTCCAATACGAGGAGACCGTCAACAACGACGCCTCGCTCGATTACCCGTTTTCCCTCCTCGTCGTCGACGTGCCCTCGATCGGAACGGGCGACGGGACGATCTTCACGAAGGCCGCGCTCTACGTCGATGACGAGGGCCACGTCCGCGCGGAGCAGTACCAGGGGGACCCCGGCTCCCTCAAGGACGTCAAGCGCCTGAAGTGAGGCGCGGCGCCCGGTCAGGCGGGTCCGCGCGGTCGGGAGAAAGGCCTCACCCCTCAGGAGTTCGGCGCGCCCGGGTCAGGCCGGGGCGGTGGGTCCGCCGAACGCGGCACCCCCGTGAGGTAAATTAGTCTCAATTGTGAGCATGCCGGAGGTCCCGGGCTACGAGGTCCAAGACCGCGTCGGCGCCGGTGGCATGGGCGAGGTGTATCGCGCCCGCTGCCGGCCGGACGGCAGGGTCGTCGCCATCAAGATCGAAGGCTCCAAGGCGTCGCAGGATCCGCGGGCCCATTTTCGCGAGCGATTCCTGAGGGAGGCGAGGATCCTGCGGGATCTCCGCCACGAGAACCTGCCGCAGTTCTACGCGGCCGGAGAGGTTCCGGACGGCCGGGTCTTCATCGCGATGGAGCTGTTGATCGGCCGGACGCTGTCGGAATTCGTGGGCCAGGACCTGGAGACGTTGGTTCCGCTCTTCATCCAGTGCTCCCGGGCGCTCAAGGCAACCTCCGAGGGGGGGATCGTCCACCGGGACGTCTCACCCGACAACTTCTTCGTCGTCGAGGTCGGCGGCCGGTCGGTGGTCAAACTGATCGACTTCGGGATCTCGCGCGACGCCGCCGCCATCGCCGACGGGCTGACCCGCGCCGGCACCTTCCTCGGCAAGCTCAAGTACTGCTCGCCCGAGCAGGCCGGCCTGCTGCGCGGACTGGGTACCGTGGACTGGCGGACCGACATGTTCTCGTTCGCGCTGACGATGTACGCGGTCATCGTCCACCGTCTGCCGTTTCGCGGAGAGACCTCGCAGGAGCAGTTCCGGGAGAGAGCCTCCGAGATCGACCCGAGCATGTTCGAGGCCGTGCCGTCGGACCGGATGCGGCGGCTGCTCGCGAAGATGCTGCGGCTGTCTCCGAAGGAGCGGCCGGCATCCTTCGACGAGGTGATCGCCGAGCTGCTTCGCGTCAAGGCGGAAGTCGCCGAGGATCAGGCCGATCGGCTCGATGAGAGCACCCGTCTGCGCGGAGGGTCCCAGGCCGCGGCAGAGGCGCCGGTCTCCGCACCCGGGCTTCCCAGGCCCGGACCCGAATCGGCGCGGCCGGCGACGCCTCGCGCCACACCGGTTCAGGCGGAGGCTCCGGCGTCGCAGGCGAAGCCGTCGCCGAGTTCGAGACTCGGTTTGACCTCAGTCTCGGTCTCGGTGTCCACGAAGGGGCTCGCGGTGATCGCGGCGGTCCTCATCCTCGGAGCCATTGCGCTCAACCGAATGCATGCGGGCCTTCCGTGGATGGCGGGGGCGTTTCTGATCGCGGGTCTCGCCGCCGCCGCGCTCTCCGTGCACCGGCGAGCCGGGCCTGCGGCAATGCCGGGGAGCCTCCCGGCGCCGGCCGTTGTCCGAGGCGCCCCGGCCGCCCCGGCGTCCGCGGTCGCCGAGGCCGCGCCGGCTCTCGAGCCGGCCGAGAGCGCGATCGAGACCTTCGAATCGAACGCGCGACTCGTCGTCACCGGCGACGGTCCGACGCGGGATCACCGGCTCGGCGGGGATCAGGACGGATCCTGGCCGGCCGAGATCCTGATCGGACGGGGGGTCCCGCAGGGGCCGGCGGCGGTCCGGATCGCCTCCCGGGCCGTGTCCGCCGTGCAGGCGCGCCTTCGTCACCAGGGCGGGACGTTCTCGGTGGAGAACCTTTCGAAGACCAACACGACCCGGGTCAACGGCCGCGAGCTCTCTCCCGGCGAGAAACGGCTGCTGACCGTGGGGGATCGCATCGAGATGGGCCCGGTGGTCGTCTCTCTCCAGATCCGCTGAGCGCCGCCGAAGTCTCCACCGCGCGAACCCGGCAAAAGCGAGCATGAGCACCGAACGCCCGACGCTCTTCGAGGGGAAGTACGAGGTCATCGGCAAGATCGCCGAGGGCGGCATGGGCGCCGTCTTCAAGGTGCGCCACCGGCTCCTCGACGAGATCCGCGTCATCAAGGTGATGCGCCCGCAGGCGGCCGAGAGCGAGGAGCAGCGCAAGCGGTTCCTGCGCGAGGCCCAGACGGCCACGAAGCTGCGCCACCCCAACATCGTCACGTTCCACGACTTCGGGCTGGACGAGAGCGGCACGGCCTACATGGTCATGGAGTTCGTGGACGGCGTGACCCTCGCGCACCTGATCCGCAGGGGAGGCGCGCTGCCGCTCCCGATCGCGCTCGAGCTGGCCAAGCAGACCCTCTCGGCGCTCGGCTATCTGCACCGGCGCGGCATCGTCCATCGGGACATCTCTCCGGACAACATCCTGATGTCGCGTCACGAGGAGCTCGGCGCGCAGATCAAGCTGATCGACCTGGGGATCGCCAAGGTCATACAGTCCGAGGAGGCGCTGACGGTCGGGGACGCGTTCCTGGGAAAGCTGCGCTACTGCTCCCCCGAGCAGCTCGCGGCGGGCTCCGCCACCTCGACCCTCGACGGCCGCAGCGACATTTTCTCGTTCGGCATCGTGCTCTCGGAGCTCCTCACGGGGGTCTGTCCGCTGCCCGGAGAGAGCGTGCAGTCGATCGTGGCCGCGCACATCAGCGGACGCCTGCTGACCTTCGAGCAGACCGACCCGCTGGGACGCGTCGCTCCGCCCCTGCGCGAGTTGGTCGAGGACGCGCTGAAGGCCGACCCGGCGACCCGGATCCAGACCGCGGAGGAGTTCGCCAGGCGGATCGACGAGGTCGCCACGCGCGAGCGGGTGCACGCCGACCCGCACGAGCTGCGCGCCTTCGCCGACCAAGCGCTGGCCGCGCGGCCCGTCGTGACGCTGCAGGTCAAGCCCGGCGATTTCCCCCTGTCGGGCTCGGGCGCCGGATCCGCCGCGCGCGTCGCCGCGCCGCAGCCCGCAGAGGACCTGCACTCGGCGCGCACGATCATCGAGAAGACGGAGCGCTGGGACGAGCAGCGCCACCGCCAAGGGGAGCCGGCGCGGCGGAGCCAGCCGCGCGCGATGGCGCTCATCCTCGCCGCGGCCGCGGTGCTCGCCGTGATCGCCGGCTACACGCTCTTCCAGCGCGCGCGCCCGCGTCCGTCGGCGGAGGCCGTGCCCTCGACGACGGCCTCGGAGCCCGAGGCGGCGGCTCCGGCGCCTACGTCAGCAGCGAGCCCGGCCCTTTCCGAGCCGACCGCGTTGCCGGCCGCCGCCGTTCCGCCCGCTGCGAGCGAGGCGCGGGCTCCCGCGCCGACTCTCGTCCCCGAGGCCGAATCGCTCCGGCCGACTGCCGCGGCCCGGCGGCCGGGGGCGAGGCCGACTCATGCGGCCGAGTCGATCGCGTCGGCATCGAAGCTCGCGCCTCCCGGCCGGCAGGATTCGGCGCCGGCGAGCTCCGTCGCCGCCGCGAAGACGCGCTACTGCGCGACCGTCGAGCCGACCTCGTACGCCCAGGCCGCCGTCAAGGAGAAGCCCAAGGGTTTCGACGCGGGCGGCGGCGAGGCGTTTCGCGGGCCGCGGCCGGACGCGGCGCGGATCACGATCCAGGTGGAGGTCTCGCCTCCGAGCCCGATGGAGGGCCAGCCATTCCGGGTCGTGGCCCGGCTGATCAACGGCGGCGACACCAGCATCACGCTGGCGAAGATCGAGGAATCCGCGGCCCGCGCCCGAGGGGGATTCCAGAGCGTCGATGGCGCATCCGCGCCCGCCACCGTCCAGGTCGGCGCCGCCTTCACGGTATACGACGCGCAGGGCGTGCTGACCGAGGGCAACGCGTACTCCAAGGACGTGAAGGTCACGGACTCCGTCGGCGACACGTGGAAGACCTCCGTCCGCATCGGGGTCTGTCCCGAGTAGAGGCTCGCGGCCGCGCCGCCCGGGCGACCGGGTTACCGGGCTACCGAGTCAGGGCGCGACCAGCCGGACGGTGTCCCCCTCGCGCAGGCCCTGCGTGACCTCGACGAACTGCGACGTCGTCACACCGGTCTGCACGCGCCGGGAACTGGTCCGCCCGAGCCAGGAGGCCACGAGAACGTACTGCCCCGCCTCGTCGGAGCGTACGGCGTCCACCGGCACGAAGAGCACGTCCCTGAGCGGTTTCGCGACGACGGTGCAGCGGGACACCATGCCCGGGCGGAAGCGCGAGTCCGCCTGCGTGAGCGCGATGGTCACCGGGAACGAACGCGCGTCGTTCCTCTCGGAGCTCCCGACGCTGCCGATCGAGCGCAGCCGGCCCTCGAGCGCCAGCGCGGGAAAGGCGTCGAGCGCCACGCGCACGGGCTCGTCCGGCGAAAGGAGGTGGATCTCGGACTCGGGCACGCGGCCCTCGACCAGCATCGCGGAGAGGTCAGGAAGCGTGACCACGGTGGTTCCGCCCCACACGGAGTCGCCGACGCGGATCTTCCGGCGCTCTCCGGACTTGTCGAACGTCTCGCTGTGAACCGCGAGACCCGGAGCCTTCGCCGTCACGGTGCACGCGGCGATCTTCCTCTGCGCCTCGGCGACCAGCCGGTTTGCCTCGTCGAGACGGGCGGCGCTGACGCTGGCGGCGGCCTGCGCCTGCGCGAGCTCGATCCGGGCCCTCTCGCGCGATCCGCTCGCGTCGAGACGGCTGGTCTCGGCCTCCTGCGACTTGCGCCGAATCGAATCCGGCGTGGTCTGATGCACGAGCGCCGAGTGCTTGGCGCGCGCGAGGCGGAGGTCCGCCTCCGCCTGGTCGCGGCGGGCCTGGGCCGCGCGGAATTCCTCCTGCGACACGTAGCCCTCGCCCACGAAGGGCTCGAGGCCCGTGAGCTTCGTCTGGGCCTCGTCGAGCGCGCGCTCGCGCATCGCGATCTCGTTCGCGGATTCCTGCGCCGACAGCGGCGCCGTCGTGTTGACGAGGGCGGACAGCTCCTGCTCGCTCAGGGCCGCGTTGCCGTCCTTCTCGCGGAAGTCCGCCGTGGACTTCAGCCTCAGGGCGTCCACCGCCAGACGCGCGCCCTCGGTCTCTCCCGTCAGCTCCTGCGCCCGCGCCCGCGCCGTCTCGAACTCCTTCTGGAACGGGCCCGGGTCGAACTCGATCAGGCGGTCCCCCGGCGCGACGAGCGTGCCCTCCTCGACGAGCCACAGGATCTTGAGCTCGATCCCGGGGACGGCGGCTCCGTACGTCTCCGAGCGGGCCGGGACCAGGGCGCCGACGAGCGGAACCGTCGGCTCGAGCATCCCTCTGCGCACGCGGAAGGTCCCGGCCTCGCGGCCGGCCGCAGAGCGGTACGAGGAGACGAGCAGGAGGAGGAGCACGACGGCTCCCGCCCCCAGCGCGAGCAGGCGCGCGCGGCGGCGCGCGGCCCCGAGGCCCGCGGCGGCGAGCTCCCGAAGGAGCGAGCGGTCGAAGACGGCGCTCATTGCTGCTGGAGGAAGGGCACGATGTCGATCGCGCCGGACGCGTAGAGGCAGTCGAGCTGCGCGAGAAGGATGTTGATCCGCGAGTCGAGCTCGAGGAGCCTGGCGGAGTTCCAGAGGTTGTCCGCGTCGACGACGTTGAAGTTGTCCGAGAGGCCCTTCTCGAACCGCAGCTTCGCCACCCTCGCCTGCAGCTCGGCCGTCTTGAGGTTCTCGGACGCGATGGCCTCGTTGCGGCGCTCGGCATCCAGCCGGCGGTAGGCCCGCTTCACGTCGCGGGCGAGGTCCTCCTCGAGGAGCCGGTAGTTGCGCTCGCGCGTCGCGAGGGTGACCTCGGCCTCGCGCCGCTGCGCGTAGAGGGCGGAGTGGTTGAGCCCGTACCGGGAGCGGAACCCGAAGAGGAAGGCCGACTGGCGCACGGGGAGCGCGTCCCCGACGCTCTGCCCGGTACCGGCGGCCTCGTAGCTGAGCACGCCGTCGAGCGACGGCAGCTCGAGGCTTCGCGCGATCCGCACGGCGAACCGCGAGTCGCGGACCTGCTCCTGCGCCTCGACCGCCTCGGGCCGCCGGAGGTCGACATCCGAGAGGGCCGCGTCGATCTCCGGCTCCGGGCCGGGCAGCTCGACCGGAGGGAGGATCGTGAAATCGAACTCCGCCGCGAGGCCGGCGGCGCGCCGGAGCTGATCGCGGAGGTCGTCGGCCAGGTTTCGCGCGTCGTTGAAGTCGACCTCGGCCGAGGCCTGCTGTTGCTCGGCGCGGAGGACGTCGAGCCGGGACACGCTGCCCGCGAGGAAGCGAGCCTCCGAGAACTGGGCGAGCCTGCGCGCGCGCTCCATGCGGTCGCTGGCGAGACGCGCGGCCTCCTCCTGCCGGGCCAGGCCCAGGTAGAGCTGGTAGATCAGGATGACGGTGCGGCGCCGCAGGATCTCGAGGGACCGCGACTGCGTGTCGACGTCGCGCCGCGCCTCGCGCAGCGGCTCGCCGGTCACGGCGGGATCGGCGCCTCCGAGCAGCGGCTGCGACAGCGACAGCGAATACCCGGCGGCGTAGCGTGGGTCCGTCGAGTCGCTCGGCGCGTGCGTCACGATGGCCGAGCCCTGGATCAGCGGGCCAAACGAGAACTGCTGGCTGGCGGTCGCCCCGTACTGCTGCGCGCGGACCCCGCTGCCCTGGACGCGCAGCGTGTCGAAGAACGGAGTCACCTGCGGCAGGTAGAGCGACGCGACACCGCGCTCGGCGATGCGCGCGCTCAGGAGCGCGTCGTTCTGGTTCAGCAGGTCCGGGTTCCCGTAGAAGGCCGCCCGCAGCGTCTCGCCGATGGTCATCGGCCGGGGCGCGGGCGGAGGGGGCGGCGGCGCGGCTGCGGTGTCGAGCTCCTGCAGGCTCTGGGAGGACGCGGCGAGCGCCGCGGACCAGGCGAGCAGCATCAGAACGGCCCTGCGTGCGAGATGGCGAGCCACGCTCATCCCTCCCGCAGCGCGGCCGCCGGATCGATGTGCGATGCGCGGATCGAGGGGCGGATGCCGGTCAGGATGCCGAGCAGAACGCAGGCGAGCGCCAGCATCGAGAACGACAGGAGCGACAGCGCCGAGCCGCTTGCGTCCGTCGAGCGGTCGACCCCGACGAGGCTCACGAGCAGGCCGACGAGGAGGCCGCAGCCTCCGCCGGCCACGCCGAGCAGCAGCCCCTCGGCCTGGAACTGCATGACGATGTCGAGCGAGCGCGCCCCGACCGCGCGCCGGACGCCGATCTCCCGCGTGCGTGCGATGACCGACGCCGAGAGCTGATTGGAGATCCCGAAGACGGCGGAGGCCGCCGTGAGGAGGCAGACGAGCCAGACGAGGCGGTCGAACGTCTGCCGCGTCTGCTTGTACTGCCGCAGCGTCTGGATGGGCGACGCGACCCGGATCGCCTCCTCGCGCCCGGTTCGTGCACGAAGGATCCTCGGCAGCAGGTCCGCGGCGCCGTCGGCCTCCGCGGCCGTGGCGAACCGCAGCACCGCGACGTCCAGCGGATAGCGCTCGTCGCTCGCGAGCGCGGGCTCGGGTTCCGTTCCGAGGGGCACCACGACGGCCCGGTTCCACTCGACCGAGGGAATGTCCCCGGCGCTCGCCGCCTCGGCCGGGGTCTCGGCGAGCTCTCCCACGATCTGGTAGCTGTGGTCGCCGACGCGCAGGACGCCCCCGACGGTGCGCGGCAGCCGTGCGAGCCTTGCGACCTCGCTGCCCACGAGGCAGTAGGGGAGCTTTCGGCTCACGTCGAGGTCGCCGAGAAGGCGGCCGTCCCGCGTCCGCGCCCCCAGCACCTCCGAGAATCGTCCCGAGGCCGCGTAGATCGGCGCGGTGAACGGGGCGCCGTTGGCGGTCACGGTCTTCTTCTGCATCCGAACGCAGACCGCCGCCTTCACGGGCAGGACTCCGCGGAGCCGCTCGAGATCGGCCGACGTCAGGCCCTCCGTCGGCGCGCCCGCGGCGCCGCGCGGCTGGCGGTTGACCAGGTAGAGATTCGTCAGCCCCGCCCTCTCGAGAGCCCGAATCGTCGCGGCACGGCTGCGCTCGACCAGCGTCGTGAGGCAGACCACGATCGCCATGGCGATCCCGAGCGCCACCACCGCCGAGCGCGTGCGCACGCGGTCCGCCCGCAGCGCGTCGAAGGCGGCCTCGAAGGCCGTCGCCACCTGCGTCTGCGGCCCGGGACTCATGGCGGCTACGGGATCGTGAAGACGCAGCCGTCGATCGTGCCGCCGACGGGCACGTTCTTGAAGACTCCGGAGCAGGGAGCGACCGGGCCCGCCTCGGTGGCCACGTTGAGGTTCGTCGTGATCTGCGCCGGCGTGCCGGCGCCGCAGCTGGCGCCGTCGAGCGTCACCCGGTACTGCCCGGACGGGATCGTGCCCTGGAGCACGACGCGCTCGGTGCGGCTCGCCGTCGACTCGCAGTTCGCCGGGAGGCGCTGGCCCACCTCGGTGCCCGACGGATTGAGCAGATGCACGTTCACGTCTCCCAGGCCGCTCCAGGTCGCCTCGACCTGGATGAAGCGGTTCGGAACCGGCGTCCTCGTCGGAGTGGGGGTCGGGGTCGGAGTCGGCGTCGGGAGTGCCGGCGTCGCCGTGTTCTTGCCGGAGTTGGAGATCGCGATCCCGGCGCCCACGCCGCCGGCGACGACGACGCCGCCGATGATCAGCGCCGTGCTGCTGATGCCGCCGCCTCCCGAGCTCGCGGCGCTCTTGGGAGCGGCTCCCGCGGCCCCTGCGCCGGCAGCTCCCGCAGCGCCGGCCGCGCCTGCAGCGCCTGCAGCGCCCGCTCCGGCGGCTCCGCTGCTGCCGCTTCCGGCCGTGCTGCCTGCGGACGACGCCGCGGCGGCGGACACGACGGCCCCCGTCACGAGGATGACCCTGGCGATGTCGGCCTTGTTGAACCCCGGCGGGATCGGCGGCGCGCTCGCGTCCGTCATGCCGACCGTCAGGCCCGCGCCGTTCTTTCCGACCGCGAGTCCCTGGACCTTGCAGACGCCCGTCACGACGACCGGCGGACTGTACTCGGGAGTCTTGCGCGAGAGCGACGCCTTGTCGGTGGCCTGGAGGAAGTAATCGAGCGCGCGTGTCTCGGGAAGCGGGCGCGGAAGGACGCCCTGGACCTCGGGCACCGGTCCCGCCATCAGCACGTAGTAGAAGTAGGGCGTGCCGGCCGCCCGGAAATAGACGTAGCTCGCGGACATGTCGGGCCCCGGTAGGACCTTCGCCTCGACGAGCGGCGCGGCGACCGTGGTCACGCAGGTCAACGGATCGTG
>DASXPB010000059.1:0-6470 GCA_036493875.1 Thermoanaerobaculia bacterium | reverse complement strand
CGAACGCTTCGCCTGGTCGCTCGCGTCGGGGCTGCTGCTCCAGGCGGCCGCGCTCCTCGTCCTGCTTGCGGTCGGGATTCACCCGAGCGGAGCGAAGCTCCTGCTCCTCGAGGCGCTCGCCGCCGGGCTCGCGCTCCTCGCGTACCGGCCCGGGAGAGGGACGCCAACGGCGTCCCCCGCGGCGCCTCGACTCGGCGGCCCGACGTGGCTCTCGGCGGCGCTCCTCGCGGTGGCCGCCGCCGCGTGGCTCGTCTTCTCGCTCGAATCGCTCGGCGACGGGATGTGGGCGACGGACTTCCTGGCGTTCTGGGGCTACAAGGGGAAGATCGTCTATCTGACCTCGGAGCTCCCGCGCCGGCTGTTCCAGGATCCGGCCCTCTACTTCGCGCATCGCGAGTACCCGCTGCTCGTCCCGCTGTCGCTCGCGTCGCTCGCCGCCTTCGTCGGGCGCTGGCACGACGAGGCGCTCGCTCTCCTCTATCCGACGTGCGCGCTCGCGACGCTCTGCGCGCTCTCGGGCTTCCTGGAGCGCCGCGTCTCGCGCCTGGCGGGCGCGTCGGCGGCCGCGCTCGCGGCGCTGTGCGCCTTCCTGTACAAGGCCGGCAACGCGGGCACGGCCGAGATTCCCTTCGCGCTCTCGCTCGTCCTCGCGGCCTCGGCGGCCCTCGACTGGCTGGCGCGCGACGAGGGTGACGATCGCGCCGCGAAGGCCGACGCCTGGCGCCTCGCCCTCGCCTCGCTCTTCTGCGCGACGCTCAAGCAGGAAGGGTCTCTCTTCGTCCTGCTGCTCGCCGTCGTGGTCGCCCTCCGGGCCCGCGGCCCTCGCGACGCACGAGACCCGGCCGCAAGGCGCCGCGCCCGGGTCCGCATGACGGGGCTCGTCGCGCTCGCGGCGCCCGCCGTCGCGCACTGGCTCCTGCTCTTCGCGCTCCGCGGGAACCAGACCCGACGCGATTTCGACTTCACGCTCTTCGAGCCGGACCGATGGAGGGAGATCCCGGCACTGTTCGCGCTCGTCGCCGGCCGGTTCGTCCGCATCGGCTGGGCGGAGGCGCTCGTTCCGATCGTGGCGATCGTCGTCTTCTTCCTGGTCACGCGCCGCGGAGTCGGGGAGCCGCTCCTCCCCGTGTTCCCGGCGCAAATTCTCTTCTACGCGGTGGCGTTCACCGTCTCCTCGTTCGATCCGCTCTACGCGATCGACGGCGCGTTCCGCCGCATCACGATGAGCCTCTTCCCCGCCTTCACGCTCGTGATGTGCTCTCGCGAGATCCGGTGAGGGGAGGCCGCCGTACCCACGTCGCGTTCGCCGTAGGGGTGTCCACGCTCCTCGCCCTGCTCGTGCGCGTGATCTCGCTCCGGGCGCTCCCGATCTTCGGCGACGAGGCGCTCAACCTGCGCATGGCGATCCTCGCCGCGAAGGAGCCGTTCTCGCGCATCTGGATCTCGCTCCAGGAGTCGCAGCCGCCGCTGCACGTCTGGCTCCTCGCGCTCTTCCTGCCGCTCTCGCCCGATCCCGTGCTCGCGGGGCGGCTCCTGTCGATCGTGGCCGGAGTCCTCTGCGTCCCGGCCGCGGCGTGGACGGCGCGACGGACGCTGGAGGCGTTCGGAGCGGATTCCTTCGACGTGAGAATCGCAACCGTGGCGACGGCGGCCTTCGTCGCCCTCTGTCCGTTCTTCGTGTTCTCGGAGCGGCTCGTCCGGGTCGACGCGCTGTTCCTCCTCGAGACGATCCTGGCCGCGGGGCTCGCCGTCGCGGTCGCCTCGGCGTCCGGTGCCCGCGCACTCTCTCTCGCCGCCGTCTTCGGCGCCGTGATGGGACTGACCATGCTCACGCGGCAGGCGGTGAGCTATCCGCTCTGGGCCCTTCCTCCCGTCGCGTGGGCGCTGCTTCCCGGGTCCCGGCGAGGGGGAGGCGCAACGACCGCGGGAGGGCGTCTGACGCGCAATCGTCTGCTCGCGGCGCTCGCCCTCGCGGCCGCCGTCGCCGCCGCGCTGTGGATTCCGATGCTCCTCGCGCCGGGCGAGCCCGGCACGTTCACCCGGATCTTCCACAACGCGGATTACCGGCCGGCCATGAACGTCGTCGCGCGGATCCGGATGACGCTCGCCGGTGCGCGCCTCGCGGTCGAGGCCTTCTGGGTGTACCTGACGCCGCCCGTCTTCGTTCTCGCGGCGACGGGAGTCGCCGGCCTCGTGGCTCTCGTTTCCCGATGGCGGCTGCTCGCGTACCTGGCTCTGTGGGGAGCGCTCCTGTTCGTTCCGGCGGCGGCCTTCGCCGGGAGTTACTTCCCGCGCTACGCCCTGCCCGCGGCGGTCCCGATCTGCATCCTCGCGGCCGTCGGCGCCTCGCGCCTCTGGAATCTCCTCGCGCCGCGCCTGCACACCGCGCCTGCGGGAGCGACCCTCGCCGGCGTCTTTGTCCTCGTCCTGGCGCCGTCGGTCCTCGACCTCGCCCGAGGCGAGCGAGACTGGCGGGAATGGCGCCTCCTTCCGATCGATCGCCTGCAGTTCTTGAGCGGGCCTCCCGCCGGTTTCGCGAGCGAGGCGGCCGCCGACGTGCTGCGACGCATCGCGATGGAACAGGCCGAGCGGCCGGAGCGGATCGCCGTTCTCACCCCGGGGATCTCGGGGAACCCGACCGACGCGGTCTGGGTCCTCCTCGGCCGCGATCCCCGGATCCGGCTCTCGTACACCGACGACGCGCTCGCGCGGCCGCTTCCGCCGGACGCCGATGCGAACGGGATGCGGCGCCTGCGGGGAGACGCACGGGATCCGCTCGCGCGCCCGGAGGCGATCCCCGCGGGGACGCCCCTCTACGCCGTCGTCCCCGATCCGCTGTTCACGCGCGCGGGCTGGGTAGACGCGGTGCCGTTTCTCTCGCGCCTCAACCCGAGGATGTCCGAGGTCGCGCGCTTCCGGAATCCCGAGGAGCCGGGAAGCCCGGCCAACGACGTCGTCGTCCTGGAGCTGCCGGCGAACCGCTGACGCTCGGTCTCGCCGTCACGGTTCAGGCTTCAAGGAAGCCCGGGATGCGCCCACCAGTCGAGCGCTCCGCGGTCGATCCCGGTCTCCGGCGAGAGCGACGGGCTTCCGATCCGCGCGCTCTGCGTCGACCACGGCGGCGGGATCACCGGGAAGAGGAGGAAGTGCGCGCCGTCGTAGGCGCCGACCGAGACCAGCGTCAGCGTGACGTCGCGCTGCCGGTTCGCGCCGAGGATCGACTCGGGGAGCAGGACGGAGAGGAACGCGTCCTCCGGGTCGTAGTCGCTCTGCGAGGTGGAGAAGAGGAGCTCGTCCGTCTCCGACCGCACCTCGAGCCCCGTTTCGGTCGGGAGCACGAGCGGCGCGATGCGCACGTGCAGGGTCGCGGGCCCGCGCTCGGGGAGCGGCACGGGGAGCCGGCCGCGCGGGATGACGAGGCGCAAACGAACGCCCGCGGCCTCGATGCGTCCCCACTCCCAGTCGAGAATTTGCCGCTGCCACGCGACGAAGGCGACGAGCAGCACGAATGCCGCGTCGAAGGCGAGCCGCCGGCGCTTGCTGTGGATGCCGGGGAGCGCCGCGACGCCGTAGAGCAGCAGCGCGGGCAGGAAGGGAAGCGCGAGGCGCGGGAGCGCGCCGAGGAGGAGGCTCTGCGCGACGAGCAGCCCGCAGAGCGTCAGGCCGAGGATCTTCGCGAGGTGCGCGCGTCCGCGGAAGGAAACGGCGAAGAGCGACGCAATCGCGGCGAGCGTGAGGAGCGGCTCGAGGATGCGCGAGATCGTGGTCGCCGCGCTGTAGGCCTGGGACCAGCGCGCGTCGTAGTAGTCGGTCCCGAGGAGGCCGTGGAGCGCTCGCCAGAAGAGCTGCCGCCAGAGATCGGCGGAGCGCTCGGTGAGCGTCGTCTGCCAGTTGTCGATCGCCGTCCGGACCTGCACGAACGGCGGCGGCTCGGGGGGCGGATGCGGCGGCGTCCAGCTGTAGTCGAGGCTTCCGGTGATGAACGCGGGCGCCATTCCCCGGAACGGGTCGCCGGGTACGCGGGTGAGGTACCAGAACGGCGCGCCGACGAGAACGAAACCGAGAAGAAGCATGAGCACGGGCTTGAGCCTCCCGTGTGGCCGTTCCCCCCCTACGGCGGGAAGCGCCAGGCCCATCACCGCGAGCAGCAGGATCGCGGCTCCCGCGTTGGGCCGCACGAGGAAGAGAACCGCCACGACGCAACCAAGGAGCCCTGCCGTCCGGGCGCGCTCCGGAGGATGAAGCAGGATTGCGGCGAGCGGCAGCAGGATCGCCGCGGTCAGCGCCTCGGACATGATCGTGCTCGCGCTGTCCCGCAGGCGGAGCGAGAGGACGAGGAGGACGTACAGCAGGACGCCGTAGCGCGCGCCGAGGCGCCGTCCCACGATCAGCGAGGCGGCCGCGAGGCCGAGCCACAAGAGGACCGACTGGACGATGACGATTCGCCGATGGGCGGTCGAATCGGGTCCCACGGCGAGCACTCCGCTCAGGAACGCGATGTAGCCCGGCTTGGGCGGATGGTGCGGCGAGACGACCGGCGTCACGATGCCCTCACCCTTGCGCGCCCAGTCGAGGTCGAGAGCGCTGTCGGACCAGGTGACGACGGGCGCCGTGAACGCCGGGACGAGATAGACCGCGAAACCGAGGACCGCGAGAACGGCGAAGAGCAGGAACCGGAGCGGCCTCACAGGCTCTCGAGCAGCGTCTCGGGCAGGCCTCCGAAGGCGCCCGACGACATGAGGAGCAGCACGTCTCCCGCTCTCGTCTCGCGCCTCAGGATGTCCGGGATCTCCGGGATCGTGTCGGGAGCGAAGGCCGGCTTTCCTTCGGCGTGGAACCGCCGCACGAGCACGCCGCGATCGAGGCGCGCGTCTTCGGCGAGGCGTCGAGCGTGGTAGACGGGCGCGAGGACGAGCGCGTCGGCGACGGCGAACGCCTCCGCGTACTCCTCCTCGAACATCTTGCGGCCGGCCGTGTTGGAGCGCGGCTCGAAGAGGACCCAGATCCGTCGGCCCGGGAAGCGGGAGCGGGCCGCCTCGAGCGTGCTCGCGACCGCCGTCGGGTGGTGCGCGAAGTCGTCCACGACGAGGATGCCCTTCGTCTCGCCCTTGACCTCGAGGCGGCGGCGGACGCCGGCGAAGCGGGGCAGAGCGCGCGCGATCTCCAAGTCCGAGAGTCCGGCGCCGCGCGCGAGCGCGATCGCGCCCAGGGCATTCCGGACATTGTGCATCCCAAGCAGCGGCGATCGGAGGCGCGCGACCGGCAGCCCCGCCTCGAGCAGCGTGAAGTCGGTCCCCTCCGCGTGGAATGCGACGTCGCGCGCCGAGAAGTCCGCGCCCGGATCCTCGAGCGAGACCCGGATGACGCGAGCCCTCGCATCCCGCGCAACCCCGACGACGCGCGGATCGTCTGCGTTGATCACGACGGCGCCGTCCGGCGGCACCAGGGCGACGACCCGGCGGAAGGCGTCCTCGATCGACGCGATGTCGGGATAGAGGTCCGCGTGGTCGTACTCGATGTTGCCGACGAAGAGCTGCTTCGGCTCATAGTGAAGGAACTTCGGCCCGCGATCGAAGAACGCCGCGTTGTACTCGTCGCCCTCGAGCACGAAGTGGGGCCCGGCGCCCTGCCGGTAGCCGCGGCCCACGTTCTTCAGCTCGCCGCCCACGAGGAAGCCGGGGTCGCGGCCGGCGTCGAGCATGAGCCACGCAGCCAGCGCCGACGTCGTGGTCTTCCCGTGCGTTCCCGTGATCACGATCGAGGTCTTGCCGGGCAGCAGGTACTGACGCACCGCCTGTGGCAGGGAGAGGACGGCGAGGCCGCGGCGGTTCGCCTCGGCCGCCTCGACGTTGTCCTTGAGGGCCGCGTTGCCGACGACCACGACGTCGCAATCCGCCGGGACGTGCTCGGGGGCGAAGCCCTGGGCGACGGCCACGCCCAGCCGCTCCAGGGTGGTGGACATCGGCGGGTAGAGCGGCCCGTCGCTCCCCGTCACACGGTGACCCCGCTCGATCAGGAGGGCCGCGAGCGGGACCATGGCGGTGCCGCCGATCGGAACGAAGTGAAAATGGAGGCCCCGGATTTCCGTCATCTTTCGAAAGGAGTCTGGTCTAATAGAGGTGAATTCGGAAATAACCCGTGATTTCCGGGCGTTTCGCCGCTTTGGCATCCCATACAGGAGGAAACGGAAGATGCGTCACGTTCTGAGAATCGGCCAGTTCGCGTTCGCCGCGGTCCTGGTGTCCGGGGTGGCCCTGGGCCAGAAGCCCGCCGATGCGAAGCCGGCGGCTCCGGCGCCCGCGGGCCAGACCGCCAAGGCCCCCGCCGCCGCGGGCAAGGCCGTCGCCGCCCCCAAGATCGAGATCGCCCAGGAGACCAAGGAGATGGGGACGGTCCCCAAGGGACAGCTCATCGAGACCGATTTCCTCATCAAGAACGTCGGCGGCTCGGATCTGGTCATCACCGACGCG
>DASXPB010000058.1:0-3126 GCA_036493875.1 Thermoanaerobaculia bacterium | reverse complement strand
GTCTCAGTTCCGGTGTGACCGATCGCCCTCTCAGGCCGGTTACCGATCGAAGCCTTGGTGAGCCATTACCTCACCAACTAGCTAATCGGGCGCGGGCCCATCCGGTAGCGCGAGATCTTGCGACCCCGCTTTGATCGTCAGAACTTTCGTCCCGAAGATGTCATGCGGTATTAGCTCGAGTTTCCCCGAGGTATTCCCCACTTCCGGGCAGGTTACCCACGTGTTACTCACCCGTCCGCCGCTCGACTCTGGGAGTTGCCCCCCAGGCCTCGCTCGACTTGCATGTGTTAAGCACGCCGCCAGCGTTCATTCTGAGCCAGGATCAAACTCTCCACTTAAAAGTGTTCCACCGCGCCCTCTTTCGGAAGACGCGTCAGATTCGAGTGAAATCCTGAAGATTCAGGTCTGCTTTTGAGAAAAGCAGCAAAACGAATTGACGTCTGGCACGCTCTACTCAGTTTTCAAGGAACCGCGTCCCCGGACTCCATCCGCCCCGGAACCGCGCCGTACCGCCGGCGCGAAACAAAGATGAATCCGTCTTTCGACGGACCCACCAGTCTAGCGTAAACATTGGGCTTGTCAAGGCTTTTTCGCGAGGCGCCCACGCCTTTTAGGCGGACGGCTCGCGCCGAGACGAGACCCTGGAAAGATCGCAACCCTTGCGGGGAACGGGAATATAGGTCCCCCTTCCGGGCGTGTCAAGAGATTTCGAAGAAGCGCCAAACGACCAATAAAGACGGGCATTTTGGCGGCCTCGACCCGCACTGGAATTTGTGCAGGGAGGGTCCCCGGGCCCGCACCGCGTCGCTATAATCGACCCCTCTGAACGCGGATGCCTCCCGCCCGGCGCTCGAGCCGACTCCGACCCCCCGGGAGGACCCGTCCGCTCTCGACGAGTCCGCACGGCGCGCGATCTCCCTCACCCTGGCCGTCCTCGTCCTGGCGATCTCGGTGGGAGGCCTGCTGTGCATGCGTCTGGGGGTCTACGACGACAGCCTCCTGCTCCTCGGCGCGCGGCTGTCGGGCGCCGGCTGGCTGCCCTACCGCGACTTCTACAGCCATTACGGACCGCTCGGCTTTGCGGCGCTCGCCCCCCTCCTGAAGTGGCTCGTCAATCCGGGCGTGACGCTCCGCGTCGCGCAGTCCGCCGGGCTGATCGGGCTGGTCGTGCTCCTCGGCCTCGCCGCCCGCCGCTCGGGGGCGCGGCTCGGCAGCCTCGCCCTACCGGCGGCCGCCGCGGCGCTCTCGCCGGCGTTCGCGGTTCCCGCGTTCCTCGGATACGGATTCGCGGCGGGCGCGGCGGCTCTCTTCCTGTGCGGCGAGGCGGAGGCCGGCCCGCCGCCGCGGAGCACGTGGCCGTGGACCGTCGCCGCCGGCGCGCTCCTCGCCGCCTGCGCGCTGACGCGGCCCGCGTTCGCGGCGTACGTCGCGGCCGCGATCGTAGCCGTCGAGCTCGCCGTGTTCGGCCGCGACTCGATCCGACGCCTGCTCGTCGGGCTCGCGGCGGCATCGGCCGTCGCGGGAATCCTGTGGGTGGCGCTCTTCCGCCACATCGACCTCCGCGAGGCGCTCGTCGCGGTGACGATCGCGCCGGCGCGCTTGATGGCTCGCCGCCACGTGGACCCCGGCCTCGCGCGTGAGGATCTCGTCCTGACCCTCCCGATCGCCGCGGCGATCGCCGCCGGCCCGCTCCTGTGGGCGTTCGCGGCGCCCTCAAGGGCGGGGCGCCGGCTGTGGCTATGGATCGCCGTCTGCGCGATTGCGCTCGGCGCGGCCGCCCCGCTGCTGCTGCGACACCCTGTCTCGGGGCTGCCTCCGACGGCGCTCGCCGGCGTCGCGTTCGCGGCGTCGGTCCTCCTCGCCTGGCTGTCGCGCGACGCGCTCGGCTCCTCTCCGTCTTTGCGGGCAGCCGCGGTGCTCGGCGCCTCGGCGGCGGCCTTCGGCCACTACTTCTGGAGCCGCCCCGACGTGCAGCACCTCTACCCCCTGCTCGGCCTCTCGGCGGTGAGCGCCGCCTTCGCGTGGGAGCGTTTCGGCGGGGTGCTGCGCGCTGTGACGGTCGCCGCGCTGCTCCTCGCGTTCTTCCCGCTCGATCCCGGGCCCGGCTTCCCGGGGGGGAATCTGTTTCGCGGGGGGATCGCGTCCATCCGCGAGAACGCCGCGCGGCCTGGCGCGCGGCTGAAGACGATCTGGCCGGCCGGCGAGGTTCCGAGCCCTCCCGTCGAGGCCGTGCGCCTCGCGGACCGTCTCGCCGATCGCGGCAGCCGATTCGTCGCCTACGGGAACGCCCAGAGCTGGACGCCCGGCGACCCGGTCTATCTCTTCCTCCTCTCCTCGCGCCTGCCGTACACGAAGTGGTTCCAGTACGACCCGGGCCTGCAGAGCTCTCCGCCGATCCAGGAGGCGATGATTCGCGAGCTCGAGGCCTCGGGGAGCCGCTCCGCCGTCGTCTGGCGCTCCGAGAGCTACTACTTCGATCCGCCGCCCCCCGGGACCGCGGTGCGGTCGCCCTTCGACGCGTACGTCGACCGCGTCTACGCGAACGTCGTCGGCCGCTTCGGGAACTACGAGGTTCGGACCCGGGACTAGCAGGTTGCTGAAAAAGGGTGTGGGATGGCGTTACGAGCGCCGTGAGGTCAGACGCGAGGAAGCGCGACGACTCGGCGAGGAGCGATGACGCCGCAGATGGCCCCGCGCCGCGTAACCCGAAGGGTGGACGGCACGTAAACGCCGGCAGAGCCGGGGTTCTCTACTGCCGGGGGTCTGCCTCTGGTGGGCGAGTGGCCGGCGGCCGCTCGAGCGCGATGAAGGTCCGATTCGCCACGCTCTGGAACGGGCGCCGGATGCAAGGTGCCGGCCACGACGCCCGCATCCATTTTTCAGCAGCCTGCTAGATGCTCAGGATCCGGCTTCGTCCGCGGCCGCCGCGGGCCCTTCGCCGGCGAGCACGCGGGCGATCGCCTCGGGATAGGCCCGATGCTCCTTGGCCAGGATCCGCGCCGAGAGCGTGGCGACCGTGTCGCCCGGCCGGATCGGGACGCGGCGCTGCAGGATCACCGGGCCGGTGTCCGTGCCCTCGTCCACGAAGTGCACGGTGCAGCCCGACTCGAGCTCGCCCGCCTCGAG
>DASXPB010000057.1:0-5736 GCA_036493875.1 Thermoanaerobaculia bacterium | reverse complement strand
GAGTACAACGCGGCGTTCTTCGACCGGGGTCCGAAGTTTCTCCACTACGAGCCACGACAGCTCTTCGTCGGCAACATCGAGTACGACCACGCGGACCTCTACCCGGACATCGAGTCGATCGAGGACGCCTTCCGCAAGGTGATCGCCCTGGTCCCGCCCGACGGCGCCGTCGTGATCAACGCCGACGACAAACGGGTCGTGGACGTCGCGCGACACGCGCGCTCCGAGGGCGACCGACACGCGCGCTCCAATGGCGACCGACACGCGCGCTCCGAGGATGCCGGAGATGCGCGCGCGACGGTCGTCCGTGTCTCCCTCGCGGATCCTGGCGCCGACTTCTCGGCGCGCGACGTCGCCTTCCACGAGCAGGGAACCGACTTCACGCTCCTCGAGGCGGGCCTCCCGACGGCGCGGCTCTCCTCGCCGCTCCTCGGGTTGCACAACGTTCGCAACGCCCTGGGCGCGATCGCGCTCGTACGCGGCGCCGGCCTCTCGGCATCCGAGATCGCCGCCGGGCTCCCCCGCTTCGCCGGCGTCCGCCGCCGTCTCGAGGTGAAGGGGGAGAAGAACGGAATCCTCGTCGTGGACGACTTCGCGCACCATCCGACGGCCGTGTCGAGCACGCTCGAGGCGGCGCGGGCCCGCTTTCCCGCACGCCGGATCTGGGCGCTCTTCGAGCCGCGCTCCAACACCGCCGGACGCAAGATGTTCGAGGACGAGTACGCGGAGGCCTTCGCCGCCGCCGACGCGCTCGTGCTCGCCCCGGTCTACCACGCGCGGCGCCTCGCCGAAGACGCGCGTCTCGACCGCGATGCGCTCGTCCGCCGCTTCCACGCCTCGGGGAAGCCGGCCTTCGCGCCCGAGGCGATCGCGGAGATCCCGGAGATCCTGCGCCGCGAGGCGAGACCGGGCGACGTGCTGCTTCTCATGTCCTCGGGCGCGTTCGGCGGCCTGCCCGAGACCCTGCTCGAGAGCCTGTGAGGCGGCTCCGGTTCCTGCTCTACGCCGCCCTCGCCGCATTCGGCCTCGCGGTCTTCCTCGTCCCGGCCCTCACCGCGCCGGTCGTCTCCTGGTCCGACAGCGCGCTCGACCTGGACTGGGCCCGCAAGGGCGAGGGGATCGTCACGACGGTCGTCTCGCCGCACCATCCTCCAAAGCCCGGATACATCCTGTTCCTGCGCGGGGTGCTCGCGGCGGGCGGAGAGGAGGGCGTGGAGCGGCGAATCGTCGTCGTCCAGTCCGTCCTTCTCTGGCTCGGCATCGCGGCCGCCGCGCTCTTCCTGGGCCGGCGGCTCGGCGCGCGCTACGGCATCCTGCTCTACCTCGTCCTCGTCCTCTCGCTGCGGCTGCGGGACTGCGCGAGCGCGATCATGTCCGAGGCGGTGACCGCGGCGATCCTGCTCCCGCTCGCCGCCCTCCTGCTCGACCCTCCCGCGCGCGCGTGGACGTCGGGACTTCTTGGTTGCGCAATCGCCGTCCTGTTCCTCGTGCGGCCCAACGCGGGCGCCGCGATGCTGCTCCTCGCGGTGATCAGCATCGGTCTCGGGGTCCACCGCGAGGAGGGTGAACGAACAGTCCGGGTTCGGGTCCGGCAACTCCTCGCGCTTCTCTTCGGCTTCGCGATCCTGTGGGCACCCTTCTGGTACGCCACGCGGGTGCCCGGCGACCCGTTCCGCGGAATGTCGCCCGCGTTCATCACCGGAAGCCTGGATTACGGCTGGACGCCTCCGCATCCGGGTCCCGAGCCGCCGCCCTTCGATCAGGTGCGGACGGCGCTCGCGAACTGGCAGACGACGATGACCGAGCGCTCCGGCGACCGCGCCCGGCAGCTCGCCTGGCGCGCGTTCCACGGCCTCCTCGGCACCGACTACTACGACGCCCGCTGGTCGTCGGCCTACGGGCAGGCGACCACGCTCTCGCGCATCCTCGCGCCGATCGTCACGCTCTGCGCGATCGCGGTGCTGCTCGTCGTGTCCTTCGCGGCCCATGGCCGCATCCGCCTCGCGAAGATCCTCGGTCTGACGGTCTGCGCGCTGCTCGTCGCGCAGAGCCTGGTCCTCGGCGCGCTGCCCCGTCTGGCGCTCCCGTTCCTTCCCGCGCTCCTTCTCTACGGGGTCGCGGCTCTCCCGGGAATCCACAGCCGGAGGCGCCGGGTCGCCGCGGCCGGGGTCTTCGCGCTGCTCGTCGCCTTCGTCGCGTGGCAGCGCCAGGTCCTCGACTGGGAGTGGGGACGCGTGGAGGCGGCGGGCATTCGGCTTAAGCTCGTGATTCCGCGCGGCCGGCTCCCCGTGCCTCTCCCCGAACGGGGACCCGCGACCCTGCACGTCCGCATCGCGCCGCTCGCGCTTCCCACCGGAGCGGGACTCGAGATCCGATCGGAGACTGGCCAGACCCTGTTCAGCTCCTCGGAGACCGACTACGACCCGGCCGACCCGTTTCTCTCCGTCCTTCTCCCCGAGTCGATCCTCGGCGCGAACCGGCAGCGGGACGTGACGCTGACGCTCGTCTCGGTCGGCGCCTACGATGCCACGCACTTCCTGCTCTTCCCGGTCATCCCGCCCCCATGGACGCTGTCGGCGGAGAGCACGCGCGTGGGGAGCGCCTCGCTCTCGCCCGAGACGGGAATCGAGCGCGGCGCACTCGACTGGTGGGCCCACCCCGGGCTTCCCTGACGCATGAGCCTGAACCCCGAGGCGGAAGTCAGCGCTCCGGCGGCAGCTCCAGCACGACGACCCCGTTCGCGGGGCTTCCCGGCTCCGCGGGATTCCGAAAACGCGCCACCTCGGAGATCCGTGGATTCAGACGCGACAGAAACGGCACGGCGTCGACCCAGCCCGACCGCGTGAGAAGAGGATCGGGGACGACGGCGAAGACGGGCATCCGCGCAGGGAGGGTCTGCTCGCGGCGAAGCGGGTCCCGCGCGTCGCCCGGCACGCGCCGCGTTCCGTCGGGATCCGGGGGCGGCAGCAGCGGCACCGCGAGCGCGTCGGAAGCGTAGGAGAGCCGCACGCGCGGATCGCCGCCGAGGAGAAGCCACACCGCGTCGGTCGGGTTCCCCGAGATTCCCGGCGTGAGCACGGCGATCCCTGCCGGCCGCTCCCCCGCGATTCCGCGCAGCGCGCCCACCGCCGCTTCGCTCGCGAAGCCCGCCGGAGGCCCGCTTAGAAACTGCATGCGGTCGACCGGAAGGAGCCGCCAGTTCCGCCAGTTCCGCTCACCGCACGTGAGGTCGAGGAGGGAGGGCCCGAGGAGAGCGGCGATCAGGGCGACGCCCAGCAGGCTCCGAGCGGCCGCGCCGGCCAAGCGTGACTCGAGAATCGTCCACACGCGTGCGGCCCCCAGAGCCGCGACCAGGCAGACCGGAATCGCGGCCGGCAGCGCGTAACGCGGGAAGTAGGTCCCGGCGAAGGCCGCCGCTGGAGCGAGCAGCAGCGCTTCCCAGAGGACCAGATAGGCGAGCAGCCGCCACCGCGCGGCGAGAGCGACGACTCCGAATCCGACCAGGGCGAGCAGGAAGACGGGCGGCGTCAGGTAGAGCCAGAACGCCTCGACGGCGACGCGCACGCCGTCGAGCGTCACTCGGAGCCGCGCAGCGAGGGTCATCGCCGGCCGGTAATCCGCGGAGTGGAAGATCCGGGTGAACGCGTCGGGCTCACCCGGCGCGAGGAGCATCGGGAGCCACAAAGCCACCGCGACGGCGGCGGCGAGCGCGAGCGCCGCGGCGAAGCGAAGCACGGATCCGGCCCGTCGCTCAGACGGCAAGACCCGTCGCTCAGACGGCAAGAGGAGCCACGCGGCCGGCGCGAGAAGCCACAGCGGATAGCTCACCGCCTGCCGAGTCAGCATCGTCAGCCCCATGAGGGCGCCGAGGGCCGCTCCGAGCGAAAGAGCGGGAGCGGGGGACGCTTCGCCGCGGAGCGAGGCCTGCGCGACCGCGGCCGACAGCCCCGCGGCCAGGATCGTCTCGAGGAGGAACAGCCCGTCCACACGCGCGAGCCGTTCCGCGAACACGAAGAAGGGGCAGAGCCCCGCGAGCGCCGCCACGAGCCAGCTGATCACTTGACTCTGCGCGGCGTCTCGCGCCGCGACTCGATTCTGCGCGGCGTCTCGCGCGACAACTCTGTTCTCCGCGGCGTCTCGCGCCGCGATTCGATTCTGCGCGACGCCCGTCCCGGCGTCGAACGCCTCGAGCGTCCGGCGCACCGTCCAGGCCGCGGCCGGAACGCACAGGATTCCCGTCACGACCGAGAGGAGCCGCCCCGCGAGCAGCGGGTCGCGCGAGAACGGCAGGAAGAGCGCCAACAGCCACACGTGGAGCGGCGGCTGCGACTCCTGGAGGGAGATCCACATTCGCGAGAACGGCTCCTTCGCGGCGAGGACCGCCATGCGCAGGTTGAGCGCCTCGTCGCCGAAGATCGGGAGCGCCCGCAGCGAGACCAGGCGTACCAGCGCGGAGAGAAGCGTGAGCGTGGCGACGACGGCGACGACCCTGATGGGCGCCGCCGCGCGAGCTCCCTTCACCGAATCTCGCGCGAGCACAGCACGAGGAGGAAGGCCGGGAACAGGCTCATCGTGATGCGGCGGAACGCGCCGTCGATCGCGTAGAGCGGGTCGAATGAGGAGACCGTGAACGCTACGGCGTAGAAGAAGACCTGCGCCGGGAACACGGGGAGGAGCGGCTCTCCCACCCCGCGGCGAGTCACCAGGAAGAACACGAGGATCGCGAGAATCGGCACGAGGGCCTCGGTCCAGCCGATGCGGGCGAAGCGACCGAGCACGAGCGCGAACAGCGCGGGGAGCTCGGTCCACCGCGCCGGCTCGAAGAGCGTGAAGTCGAAGTCGCGCCGGCTCTGGTTCCCCCGGAGCGCGAAGAGGAGCAGCCAGTGTGCGAGGGCGGGGGCCGCGAGCGCCATGAGCGCAGTCCGCGCCGGCGCGCCGGGCGAGCCGCGGTTTGGAGCGGCCGGCTCGGAGGCGCGCTGAGTGCCGCGCGCCCGGAACCAGACGACGGCGGCGAGCAACAGGACGAAGAGGGTCCCCTCCTGCTTGAGCGACGCGCAGAAGAGCGAGGCGAGGGCGAGGCGCCACACGTTCGCGGCGCGATCCTGCGAGAGCCAGTCGATCGCCGCGGAGGCCGCGAGCACGAGGGAGAGCGCGAAGGGAATCTCGGCCGTGCCCGCGTTGCCGGCCTTGTACAGGAAGGCGCACAGCGCCGCGAGGGCCGCCGCGGTCGCGCCCGCCAGGCGCGAGACGCGACGCTCCAGGAAACCCGACAACGCGCAGAGAGTCGCGAGCGCGCAGGCCGGATAGAGCAGCGCGAGTGCCTCGTCGTTCCAGCGTCCGACGAAGGCGGCCAGCGACGCGAGCGACAGCGGGACGAGGAGGGGGTACTCGCGGTGCGCGAAGTAGAGGGCCGGGTCCTGGAACAGCCGGCGCGGGAGCTCCGAGGTCAGATAGACGACCTTCCCCTTGTACCCCCAGAACGCGAGGAAGTCCGTGCCCCACATCCCGTCGGCGAGCGCCTCGCCCAGGAAGACGAGCCACGCCGCGGCGGCGACGCCGAAGAGAAGCCACGAGAGGATCGGCCAACCGCGGCGGGTCGGGGCTCCCTCGAAGCCGGCGCTCCGCAGCCCCCGGGCTGCGGCTCGCCGCCGGTAGGCGGCCCACGCGGCGGCGGCGACGATGGCCTCGAACGCGAGCAGCTTCGCCCCGCTCGGTCGAGCGCGGGCCGCGAGCAGG
>DASXPB010000056.1:0-73529 GCA_036493875.1 Thermoanaerobaculia bacterium | reverse complement strand
TCACTCCCGGACGCGGCTGCGGACGCGCTCGGCCAGTTCGTGGAGGGACTCGGCCAGGGACTCGCGGAGCCGCTCCATCTCGGCGAAGAGCAGGGCGTCGGACTCGTGTCGCCGGACGCGCTCCTCCAGAAGGGGAGCGATCTGCGAGCGGATGTCCTCCGCCTCCCGGCGGCCCTGGTGTGTCTTCTCCTCGAGCGTGGCCTCCAGCTCGTGGTGCTGCTGGACCACTCCGTGGATCTGCCCCTCGAGCTCCGGCAGGCGCGCGGACGCCTCCCGCAGCGCGGACAGCTGGGCCTCCAGCTCCGGAAGACGGGAGAGCGTGTCGCGGATCGCACCCAGGTGGGCGTCGAGCTCCGGCAGCCGGGAGACGGCCTCGAGAAGGGAGGACTGCTGGCCCTCGAGCTCGGGCAGCCGCGAGACGGCCTCGCGAAGGGAGGACTGCTGACCCTCGAGCTCGGGCAGCCGCGCGATGGCGTCGCGTACGGCCGCGAGCTGGCTCTCGAGCGGCGGCAGACGGTCGCCCAGGCCCGAGAGCTGGGACACGGTTCCCTGATGCGCGCCGAACTGGTGCGCCAGCGAGGTGAGCTGCTGATCGAGGTCCTGGGAGCGTTCGTTCAGGCCCCGCAGCGCCATCGCGACGTCGTCCGCGTCCTTGCGCTGATGGGTCGTCTCGGAGCGGAGCCGGTCGTCGAGATCGCCGAGCCGCGCCTCCAGGGCCTTCAGGCCGCGCTCCAGCTCGGGCTCGGGGCGGCGCGAGGCATCGGACTCGAGGGACGCCAGCCGCTGCATGAGGGAGTGGAGGCTCTCGTGAAGCCCCCCAACGCCCTTTTCCATCCCCGTGAGCCGGTCCGCCAGGGACGCGAGGCCCGCGGCGGTCGCCTCGGCCCGCTCCTGGAGCGTCGCCACGGTCCGGAGAGCCTGCTCGAGATCGGGATTCTCCCGGGGTGTCCCCGCGGTGCTGGGTGCGGCGCCGAGGGCGGCCCCTGGAGGCGCGCCTGGGGCGGCCCCCGAAGACGCGCTTGGCGCGTCCGGCGGGAGGAAAGACGGATCCGTGGACGGTTCGAAATCGACCTCGACCTCGTCCGCCTCCGTCAACGACTCGATCGGCTCGCCGGCGTCGGAGAGCACGTCGTCGCGGATCGCCTCCATGCGGATCGTCTGCGCGGGGCTGCGCGGGTCGGCCTCGGAGCCGGGTTCCTGGACCGCGAAGGGGGACGCCGGCGCGTCCTCGTCGTCGACGCCCTGGGCGAGCTCGGTCGTGTCGAAGGGCGCCATCTCCGAGACGGGAGGAACGAGCGAAAGCGGGCGCGAGGGCCGTTCCCGCGAAGCGGACGGCGCCACGGGCGTCGGCTGCGACTCGCGGTTGAGCAGCGACTCCTTCCAGCTCTGCAGATCGTCGGCCCCGGCCCGGGCCGCGTTCGAGGCCGCGGCGGCCGCGTCCTCCTCGGCCCGGCGTCCCTGGAGGCGCCGGAGAAGGTCGACGAACGTCAGCTTCGAGATCAGCTTGAAGGTCTCGGTCACGCCTCGGCCCGCGCTCGCCACGGCCTCGACGTAGGGATAGGAGGACAGCCCGAGCGCCTCCTGCATCGCGTCCACGGCCAGGATGTCGGCGAGGTCGCGCTTGTTGTACTGGATGACGACCGGGATGCTCTCGAAGGTGATCTCGTTGGACTTGAGGTTGTCCTTCAGGTTCTGCCAGCTCTCGAGGTTCTTCGGGAGCATGGTCCACTGCGAGTCGGCCACGAAGACGATGCCGTCGACGCCCTTGAGGACCACCCGCCGCGTCTCGTTGAAGGCGGTCTGGCCCGGGACGGTCGCGAGCTGGAACCGGATCTTGTAACCTTTGATGTCGCCGAGCTCGACCGGGAGCAGATCGAAGTAGATCGTCCGGTCCGTCTGCGTCTGGAGGTTCAAGAGCTTCCCGGCCGTCCCCGGCTCGAGACGGTCGTGGAGGACCTTGAGGTTCGTCGTCTTCCCGCAGAGCCCGGGTCCGTAGTAGACGATCTTCGCCGTCAGCTCTCTCGTGGCTGCGTTGTAAATGACCATGGCTTTCCTTGTTTGACGCCCATTTTAGCGCCGTTTTCGCCGCTCCGAGCCGCTTTTCTGGGGCGTTTCCTTGACCGGAATTCTTCGACCCCATAGACTCTCGCGGATTTGACCGAGGAGCTGATCCAGAAGGCCAAGATCCTCGACGCCGATCGCATTCGGCGCATGATCGATCGCATGGCTCACGAGATCGCCGAGCGGCAGAAGGACCTCCAGGGTCTGGCGTTGATCGGCATCCGCACCCGCGGCGTCCCGCTGGCCTCACGGCTCGCGGCCCGGCTCGGCGATCTGGTCGCGGGCAGCAGCTTCCCGGTCGGCACGCTCGACATCACGCTCTATCGCGACGATCTCTCGACTGTCGCGCCGCAGCCGCTCCTGAAGAAGACCGAGATCGACTTCGATCTGAACGGCCGCACGGTGCTCCTGTGCGACGACGTCCTCTACACGGGACGGACCATCCGCGCGGCGCTCGACGGGGTGATCGACCTCGGCCGGCCGCGCGCCATCCGCCTGGCCGTCCTGATCGACCGCGGACACCGGGAGCTCCCGATCGAGGCGAACTACGTCGGCAAGAGCGTTCCGACCTCCAGCCGCGAGGTCATCCAGGTCCTGTTCCAGGAGACCGACGGCGCGGACGAGGTCTGGATTCTGGAGAAGCCTCACTAACTCGTGGCGGTCACCAGCCTGCGCTCGAAGGATCTGCTCGGGATCGAAGGGCTGACTCCCGAGGAGATCACGTTGCTGCTCGACACGGCCGAATCCATGGGTTCGATCGCGTCGCGCCCGATCAAGAAGGTCCCCGCGCTGCGCGGCCGCATGGTGGTCAACCTCTTCTTCGAGGCGTCGACGCGGACGCGGTTCTCCTTCGAGACCGCCGAGAAGTGGCTCTCCGCGGACTCTCTCAACTTCTCCGCCAAGGGCAGCTCGGTCGAGAAAGGCGAGTCTCTCCTCGACACCGCCAGGAACCTCCAGGCGATGTCGCCCGACCTGATCGTGATCCGGCACGGCTGTCCCGGCGTGCCGCACTTCCTGGCCCGGCAGCTCAAGGCCGGCGTCGTCAACGCGGGCGACGGAGCCCATGAGCACCCCACGCAGGCGCTCCTCGACGCCCTGACCATCCGCCAGCGCCTGGGGCGGCTCGACGGCCTCGGCGTCACGATCTGCGGGGACATCGCCCACTCCCGCGTCGTCCGCTCCAACATCTGGCTCCTGACGAAGATGGGCGCGAGGGTCACTCTGTGCGGCCCCCCGACGCTGCTCCCGCCTCGCATCGAGGAGATGGGCGTCGCCGTGACGACCGACTTCGACGAGGCGCTCGAGGGCGCCGACGTCGTCATGATGCTCCGCATGCAGCTCGAGCGGCAGGGCCGCTCGCTCTTCCCGTCGATCCGCGAGTACTTCCGCCTCTATGGCCTCGACCGCAGGCGGCTGGAGCGCGCCAAGCCGGGCGCGATCGTCATGCACCCCGGGCCGATGAACCGCGGCGTCGAGATCGCCTCCGAGATCGCGGATTCGGACCGGGCCGTGATCCTCGCGCAGGTCGCCAACGGGGTCGCCGTCCGCATGGCCGTCCTCTACCTGCTGCTCGGCGGCCACCCCTGGGAGGGCGAGTGAGCCGGGGGCTGCTCATCCGGGGCGGGCGGCTGGTCGATCCGGCCGCGGGGGTGGACGCCAGCCGGGACCTTCTGCTGCGCGACGGGCTCGTCGAGCGCGTCGGCGAGGGTCTGGAGGGGGCCGCCGGCGACGCCGAGGTGCTCGACGCCTCCGGGCTCCTGGTGTTCCCGGGGTTCATCGATCTCCACGCGCACCTGCGCGAGCCGGGCAGGGAGTACGCGGAGACGATCCACACCGGTCTCGCCGCCGCCGCCGCAGGCGGCTTCACCGCGGTCTGCGCGATGCCCAACACCAATCCCGTCGTCGACAACGGCCCGCTGTGCGAGCACATCCGGGCGCGCGCGGCCGCGGCCGGCGGGAAGGGCGCGCGGATGTATCCGATCGGGGCGATCTCGAAGGGCCAGAAGGGCGAGGAGCTCGCCGAGTACGGTGAGCTGCGCGAGGCGGGCGCCGTCGCGCTGTCCGACGACGGGAAGTGGCTCGCGGACGGAGGGCTGCTGCGGAGCGCCTACGAGCACGCCGGACTCTTCGACCTCGCGATCATCCAGCACTGCGAGGACAAGAGCCTTTCGAACGGCGCGCCGATGCACGAGGGCGCCGTCTCGACGCGCCTCGGCCTGGCCGGCCAGCCCGCGATCGCCGAGTCGGCCGCGGTCGCCCGCGACCTGCTGATCGCGGGACTGACGGGCGGGCGTCTGCACGTCGCGCACCTCTCGACGGCGCAGGCCCTCGAGCTCGTGCGGCGGGGGAAGGCCGACGGCCTGAGGGTCACCTGCGAGGTGACTCCGCATCATCTCGTGCTGACCGACGTGGAGGTGGCGTCGTCGAGCTTCTCGACCCGCACGAAGATGAATCCGCCGCTGCGCGAGGCGCCGGACCTCGCGGCCCTCATCGCGGGGCTGAACGATGGAACGATCGATGCGATCGCGACGGATCACGCCCCTCACCACCCGGACGAGAAGGCGGTCGACTACGAGTCCGCGCCGTTCGGCATCGTGGGCCTCGAGACGGCGGCGAGCGTCGTCCACGACCGCCTGGTCGTGCCGGGGATCCTGTCGCTCGAGCGGTTCGTCTGGCTGTTCTCCCCGGGCCCGGCGCGGGTGCTGGGGCTGCCGGGCGGCACGCTGACGCCCGGCTCGCCGGCGGACGTCACCGTGTTCGCTCCCGAAGTCCGTCGGAAGGTCGATCCGAACCGCTTCGTCTCCAAGGGCCGCAGCACCCCGTTCGCGGGCTGGGAGCTTCAGGGCGCGCCCGCGGCGACCGTCGTGGCGGGTCGGATCGTGTGGCGGGCCGAATGATTTTGGATTTTGGATTTTGGATTGAGTCGAATCCAGGATCCAATCCATGCCTGATCTCGTCGAGACCGCCGTCGCCGCCGCCCGGGCCGGCGGCGAGGTCCTCCTGGCCAACTGGCGCAATCTCCCGCGCGGCTCGGTCGAAGAAAAAAAGAAGAACGACTTCGTCACCTTCGCCGACCGCGAGAGCGAGTCCCGGATCGTCTCGGCGATTCGCGCGCGCTTCCCGGATGACGGCTTTCTGGGCGAGGAGGGGGGCGCGCACGGCGGAGGCGCGTCCGGTCCACGGACGTGGATCATCGACCCGCTCGACGGGACGTCCAACTTCGTTTCGGGCTTCCCGTTGTGGTGCGTCTCGATCGCCGCGCGCGAGGGCTCGGAGCTCGTCGCGGCGGTGATCTGGGATCCGCTCCGCGACGAGATGTACACGGCCGAGCGCGGCGGCGGCGCCTGGCGCAACGAGACGCGGCTCGCGGTCACCGGCCGGAGCGACATCGCCGGGGCCTTCCTCGCGACGGGCTTTCCCTTCCGCAACGTCGACAAGATCGACGTCTACCTCGCGCTCTTCCGCTCGGTGTTCGTGCGGGCCCGGGCGATCCGCCGCGGAGGCTCCGCGGCGCTGGACCTCGCCTACGTGGCGGCCGGCGTCTTCGACGGGTTCTTCGAGTTCCGCCTCGCTCCCTGGGACGTCGCGGCCGGTGCGCTCCTGATCCAGGAGGCCGGCGGCGTGCTCACCGACTTCGAGGGCGGCTCGGGCTATCTCGAGCGCGGGAACATCGTCGCCGGGTCCGCGGGCGTCGCCGCGAGCCTTCGGGAGGTCGCGCGGGGAATCGTCGACGAGCACCTCCTCTAACTCCAAGCATGAGGCTGCGCGCGGGGATCCTCTCTCTGGTGCTCACCTGCGTGGCCGCGGCGGAGGCGGCGGCCCAGGGAGTCAGCATTGCCCGCGGGCGCTACCTCGCGGAGGGCGTCTGCGAGTGCTTCGAGTGCCACTCGCCCATGGAGGACAACGACCTCGTTCAGCCGATCGCGTCGAAGCTCGGGGCGGGCGACATCCTCAACAAGAAAGAGCATCACGTCGCGCCCAACATCACGCCGGATCCCGAGACGGGAGCCGGACGGTGGACGGATGCCCAGCTGATCCGCGCAATCCGTGAGGGAGTCGGGCACGACGGGCGGCGCCTGTCGCTCGTCATGCCGTACTGGAAGTTGAGCATCCTGACCGACGACGACGTCCGGTCGATCGTGGCCTACCTGCGCTCGCTTCCTCCCATTCGCAACCCTCTTCCGCACTGGATCCCGATCCGCGACACCGAGCCGCCGCCGGAGCCGCCGCGGCGCCCCGCGACGAACGCCGATGTCGCGTCGGTCCTCGGGCGAGGCGAGTATCTGGTTCGTCTCGCCGGCTGCGTGCACTGCCACACGGCGCGGCCGCTGCGCGGAACCGAATGGGAGCGCCGCAAGGATCTCGAATTCGGCGGCGGCCGCCGGTTCGAGGCGACGCGCTACTTCGACGAGCTCGAAACAGACCCGGGCTTCACCTCGCCGCCCGCGCGGATGCCCGAGCCGAAGAGCTTCACGACGAGCCCCAACCTCACGACCGACCCGTCGGGCATCCCGTATTACGACGAGAAACTGTTCATCCAGACCATCCGGACGGGCAAGGTCGCGGGCGTCCGTCCCCTGACCCGCGCGATGCTCTGGTTCGAGTTCGGCAAGCTGACCGACGAGGACTTGAGGGCGATCTTCGCGTACCTGCGCTCGCGGCCGCCGGTGAAGCACCGCGTGAGCAACTCGGACCCGCCGACGTTCTGTCCGGTGTGCGGCCGCTACCACGGCCTGGGCGACTCGAACGAGCCGCCCGCGCGCAAGTAGCGTTCAGGAGGCCTCGCCCAGGCTCGCGAGGTACTCCTGGTCGAACGCGGCGAGCAGGCTCTCGTCGGCCGAGTAGAGCCCGGGCCGGTAGACGCGCGAGGAGATCCCCTGCAGCGCGAGCTCGCACATGCGCCAGTCCTGGCGGTTCGTCAGGTCCCACAGCTCCACGCCGTCGGAGGCGTCGAATCCGGGGCGCGACACGGCCTCGGGCGCGAAGAGGAACTCGGCGACGATCTTCGTCCGGTCGGCCGCGAGCGGCTCGATCCGCGTCGCCATGACGAAGTCGGGCTGGACCGTCAGGAAGAGGCTCGGGAAGAGCGAGTAGTAATACACGCGGCGGAGTTCCTCCGCCGGCATCTCCGTGATCGGCGCTGCGCAGCGGCGGCCGCTCGTCGTCAGGCTCTCGGTTCCCTCGTTGATGAGCATGTAGCCCCCGAGCAGCCCTCCCTCGCGCAGGTCGTTGGCGCCGCTCCGCCAGTGCGAGATCTTCGCGAGTGCGGGATGCACCGGCGGGCAGTGGTAGCACTCCGAGAAGTTCTGGAAGATCAGCTTCCAGTTGGTGCGCACGTCGTATTCGATCCGCCGTGCGCTCACGAGCTCCGGCAGTCGCCACGAAGCGAAGCGGCCGGCGAGCGGCAGGAGCGCTTCCGCCAGTCCCGTCGCCGCGTTTGGCTCGAGACGCGCGAAGAGGAAGCCCTCCCACTCCTCGCATGCCGCGGGATGGAGCGAATGGTCGGCCTTGTCGAACCACGCGACCTCGCTCATGAGCGGCGCGCCGAGGAGGGCGCCGTCGAGCCCGTAAGTCCAGCCGTGGTACGGGCAGGTCAGGGCGCCGCCGCCGGGCGCGTGCCCGCGCTCCTCGGTGCAGACGCGGGTCCCGCGGTGGCGGCAGACGTTGTAGAAGGCGCGCGCGCGCCCGTCCTTTCCCCGAACGACGATGAGGCTCTCTCCGGCGACCCGCGGGCAGAAGTAGTCGCCCGCCCGTGGGATCTCGGATGCCCGGCCCACGCAGACCCAGCGCCGGGAGAAGATCCTCTCCTGCTCCCGAGCGAAGACCTCAGGCGAGGTGTAGAAGCGACCGGGCAGGGTGGTCGCGCGCTCGCCGAGAACGTGGCCCTGGAAATCCATCCGGCTCAGCGTAACTCCCCCGGCGTTTGGCGGGCAAGCGGATGGACGGTAGACTGCGCGGCGAACTTCGAAGAGAGCAGAAGGAGGCCTTCATGCGTCGACGTTTCTCGCGTCGTGACTTCGTCCGCACCGGCGCCGCGGCGGGACTCGCGGCCGCGTCGGCCTCAGGTCGCCGGGTCTTCGGCCAGGCCGCGGCGGTCGTGACGGGCAAGGCGGCGAAGCCGGTCGTCGTCTCCTCCGCCAACGGGAACTGGTTCAAGAACGGCGGCCCGGTCACGTGCGTCCAGAAGGCCTACACGCAGATGACGCAGGGCGGCGACGTGCTCGATGCGCTCATCGAGGGCGTCAACATCGTCGAGCTCGATCCGGAGGACTACAGCGTCGGCTACGGAGGCGTTCCGAACGCCGAGGGCGTCGTCCAGCTCGACTCCTCGTGCATGCACGGCCCGAAGAAGCGCGCGGGCGGCGTCGCCTCGCTCGAGGGAGTGCGCACCCCCTCCAAGGTCGCGCGCGAGGTCATGAACAAGACCGATCACCACCTGCTCGTGGGCGGCGGCGCCCAGAAGTTCGCGAAGCAGATGGGGTTCACGATCGAGGACGACCTCAACACGCCCACCTCGCGCAAGCTCTGGCTCGAGTGGAAGCAGAAGACCGATCCGTCGCATTTCCCGACCGACAAGGACCGGGAGATCGCGTCCCGCGAGGCGATCCGGCAGATGGCGCGGGAGGGCCTCCTCCACGCGTCCAAGATGTACGGGACGATCAACTGCGACGGAGTCAACGCGAAGGGCGAAGTCTGCGGCGTCACCACGACCTCGGGACTCTTCTTCAAGATCCCGGGCCGCGTCGGCGACTCGCCGATCCTGGGTGCGGGCCTGTACGTCGACGGCGACGTCGGCGCCGCCGGCTCGACCGGCCGCGGCGAGGCCAACCTCTACGGCCTCTCGTCCTTCCTGATCGTCGAGAACATGCGCCGCGGCATGCACCCCAAGGACGCGGGCATGGAGGCGCTGAAGCGCATCAAGGCGCACACGGTCGAGAAGCGCCTGCTGAACAAGGGCGGCAATCCCAACTTCAACGTCAACTTCTACGTCATCAACGCGAAGGGTGACTTCGCCGGCGTCGCCATGTACGCGGAGGACCCGGACGATCGCGGCTGGGCGGGCGGCACGACGAACGCGGTCCGCTACGCCGTTTGCGACGACAAGGGCCCCCGCTCGATCCAGGTCGAGGGCCTGTTGCCGGGGAACACGAGCGGGTAGGGGAAGGCCGAGGAGCCGCGCGGATGTCCGCCGGCGAAGACGCCGCGTACTGGTCCGACCCGGCCCACCACGGCTGGGACGAGCTCTGGATGAATCATCCGCTGGTGAGGGCGGCGATCAATCGCCGCGTCACGGGCGACCCGCGCGTCTGGCCCATCGCCTGACTGCGCGACCTGGCTCCGGATCGCGTGCCGTTCGGGCGGGCCGTGTCGATCGGCAGCGGGCTCGGGAACTTCGAACGCACGCTCGCCGAGCTCGGCATCGTCCGCTCCGTCACGGGCGTCGAGGAGAGCGGCGAGATGGTCCGGCGCGCTGCGCAATCCGCGTCGGAGGCGGCCCTGGAGGGCAGCATCGCTTACGTCGCCGCCGATGCCCTGGAGTTCCTGAGAGACGCGCGCGGCCTCGACGCGGTGTTCTTTCACGATCCTTTCACCACTTCGCGCGACCGGCGGAGGTGCTCGGCCTCGTCCGCGCCTCGCTCCAACCGCGCGGAGTCCTCTACCTGGAAGAGTACGCCGGGCCGTCGCGCGACGAGTGGGAGTGGCGGGACCTGTGGGGGTGGAACGCGATCTACCTGCCCCTTCCCGCGATCCTGCGGCGCACGAAGGTCGTGCGATGGCCCATCAATCACTCCGATCCCACCGAGGCGATCGCGTCGTCGCGAATCCTGCCCGGCGTCGAGGAGCACTTCCGGGTGCTCGCGCGCCGGGATTACGGAGGAAACCTGCTCGCCCCGATCTATCCGAGCCTCCGCCGTCCCGATCAACCGGGAGGCCCTGACGCCGCGCAGTTCGACGAGGCCGTGGCCTCGATCCCCGACCGCGAGGAGGCCCTCCTTCGCCGGCGGAGCGGGTATTACACGGTGGTGGTCGCTGAGCCGAAGCCGGCGGCCGCGGCCTAGCCGTGCCCTAGGGCAGATATTCTTTCGGGATCGGGTTGTCCTTCGTCTCGTCCGTCCAGATCCCGTTCGCGATCCACCAGCGCTGGCCGTCCCAGAAGAGCTCGATCGAGTTGATGCCGCGCGCGATGATCGGCCCGTTCTCCGTCTGGCGGGATTCGTACGTGCTCCACACGTGCGCGATGGGCCCGAAACGCTGGGAGACCCGGTGGATCTCCTTCTCGAAGAAGCCGCGAGCGGCCATGCCGTCCGAGGAGTCCACGTAGGTCTGGTGATCCACGATCCGCGGAGTCGGCTTGCCGTCCTTGCTCCAGCCGACGTCGACGAAACGAAGGTCCTTGATGTACAGCGTGCGGTCGCGCGCCCACTCGCGGGGCTTGCCGGCGGGGCCCGAGATGACGTCGTACCACGCCTTGATCATGCCGTCGATCGTTCCGACGTCCGCCGGGTTCGCCTCGATCGTCGCGACCTCGACGTGCTTGGGCTTGGGGGCGGCGTCCTGAGCGAACACCGAGGCCGGTAACAAGACGAGGATTCCCAGAAGATTCCGATTTCGCATCGCGTCCTCCTCACGTCCTAATCCAAAATCCAAGATCAAGATCCGGGACCAACGAATTCAGCTCACGATCACTCCCGCATATCCCACCACGCTCCCCGTGTCTCCCGTCTCGTCGCCGCTGTCGCGCCGCGCGACCACGCGGGCCTTCCGAGCGCCCGCCGACCGCGCGGCGTACAGCAGCGCGGTGGCCGGCAGAAAGCCGCACATCGAGATCGACTCCTCGAGCACGACGCGGAAGAGCCCCTCGGGGTCGATCGCCGCGATCCGCTCGAGCGCGAGGCCGTCCTTGCGGCGGCCGATCTCGCGGCTCTCGTAATGGTTCATGTCCGAGGAGGCGAGCAGCAGCGGCGGCTCGTCCTCCTCCTCGCAGAGCGCGGCCAGGGCCTCGCCGAGCTCCCGGCACAGCGCGAGGTCGGGCCGTCCTAGGCAGATCGGGACGAAGCGCACGTCCGGGCGGAGGTGCTGGAGAAAGGGCAGCTGCACCTCGAGCGAGTGCTCGCGGCGATGCGCCTCGGCATCGGGCCTCAGCGACGGCGCGAGCGACTGGATCTTGTCGGCGAGGCCGCGGTCGACGGGGACCTCGCCCAGGGGAGTGCGCCAGGCGTCGGAGGGATCCAGCGCCGCGGGCTCGCCGCGGCCCGTGTGGTTCGGACAGAGGATCACGGCCGCCGACGGGATCGTCAGGCCCGCGAAGACGGCGCCCGCCACGGGCCCCGAGTAGACGTAGCCGGCGTGCGGGACGATCGCGCCGAACGCGGGCGCCGGCGCGGCTGCGGGGGAGGCCGGGGAGGCCTCGAGGTAACGGCGGACGTCGGACTCGAGCCGTTCCGGGCGGGCGTCGTAGAACATGCCGGCGACGGCGGGTGGACGAACCTTCACGGGGAGATCCTAAACCGGACGGAGGCGGACCGCAGACCGTCCGGCCGCCGTGGGACGATTCGCGGCGAGTTGGCTCGTTGCCGAGTTGGCTAATTCACCAGCAGCGTCGCCTCGGCGGTCTGTCCCGCGAGGTCGGCCCGAATCACCGAGGCTCCGGTTTTCCTGCCCGAGGCGACGCCGGCGGCGTCGACGCTCGCGACGTCCGGGTTCGACGACTTGAACGCCGCGGCCACGTCCGGAACGGGAATGCCGTCCGGGCCGTAGGCGACGACCGAGAAGTGCTGGGAGTCCCCGACGTGCACGAGCGCGGTCGCGGGCCGGATCTCGAGGCGCGAGATGGGATGGACTACGACCTCCACGTCGCAGCCGCCCTGGACGTCGCCGATCCGGCCGACGATCGTGGACTTGCCGGCCGCGGCCGACGTCACGACGCCGTCCTCGTTGACCGTCGCGATCTTCGGGTCGTGCGAGGAGAAGGAAGGCTTGAGCGGAATGACCTTCCCCTTGGAGTCCTTGACCGCGTACGACAGCGGCACCGACGTGCCGATCGGACCGAGGACCACGAGGGAGGGAGTGGACATCTCGACCGACGAGACGTCGACGACCTCCACGGGGATCTGCACCTGAAGGTTTCCCAGGCTCGCCGTGACCATGGCCTTGCCGGAGCCCTTGGCCACCAGCCGGCCTCCATCCTCGGCCGCGACGACGGCGGGGTTCGCGGAGGTCCACTGGGGATTGCCGTCGATCGGCTGACCCTTCTTGTCCAGGACCCGGGCCGTCATTCGCTGGGCCCGCTCGAGGCCGTAGATCTTGACCTTCTTGGGCGAGACGTCGAGCGACGCCGGGCCCTTCGAGCACCCGGCTGCCGTGAGCGCGAGAAGGACCAGGAGTCCGACTCCGATCCCCATGCAGACTCTTCCCCGGACTGGACGCATCCCTTTTCCCTCCTGTGGGTTAACGCCCGTCAGGATAGCACTTCTCGTCACATCCAGCGCAGGATTCGCTGCGCCCGGCGCGCCACCCGGTCCCTGTGCGTCACGGGGTCGTAGATCCGAGGCGAGGGGATGATCGCGGCGAGCGTCGCGGCCTCCTCGCGCGAGAGGTCCCGAGCCGACTTGCCGATGTATCGCCTCGCCGCCGCCTCGACGCCGAAGGTGCGCGGCCCGAACTCGATGACGTTCAGGTACAGCTCCAGGATGCGTTTCTTGGACAGCGCGCGCTCGAGCCGGCGGGCGATGGCGAGCTCGCGCAACTTGCGCCAGGGAGTCCGCGCCGGGGAGAGGTACAGGTTCTTGGCGAGCTGCTGCGTGATCGTGGAACCGCCCACCTTGAGCGCGCCCTTCTCGAGGTTCTTCTCCACGGCTCCCCGCAGGGCGTCCCAGTCGACGCCGTCGTGCTCGAAGAAGCGCGCGTCCTCCGCGACGATGGCCGCGCGCTGCATCGCGGGGGCGATGCGGGAGAGCGGCACCGGCGTCCACTCGAGCCGGTTGGGCTTGCCCTCCCGGGCGAGCAGCGCCTTGCGCCGCTCCATGAACGCCGTCGTCTTCGGCCAGTCGCGGGCGAGCGGCGCGACGTCCGGAAGGGTCAGCCAGAAGAGCGCCGCCCCCGCGAGGAGTGCGGCGGAGAGGAAGAGGAGAGCCCGGCGCACGAACGCCGGAGCTCTAGCCCTTGACCGAGCCGATCGCGCGGCGGAGCTTCCTCACGCCCTCGTCCGCCTCCTCCCGGGAGAGGATCAGGTGCGGGCGGAAGCGGATCGCGTTGGCGCCGGAGGCGAGACCCATGAGGCCGTTCTCGAGGCACGCGGCCAGCGTCTTGTCGCGGGTCTCCTTGTCCGGGAGGTCGAAGGCGATGAAGAGGCCGCGTCCGCGCACGTTCGTCATGACGCCGGGGAACTCGGTGGCGAGCTCGCGCAGCCGTCCCTGCAGGTAATCGCCCACGACGCGCGCGTTCTCGATCAGGTTCTCCTCGGCGATGATCTCCATGTACTTGGCGCAGCGGATCATGTCGACGAGGTTGCCGCCCCACGTCGAGTTGATGCGCGAGGAGACCTTGAAGACGTTGTCGGGGATCTCGTCGACCCGGTGGTTCGCGGCGAAGCCGCAGACCTGGGTCTTCTTGCCGAACGCGAACATGTCGGGTTCGACGCCCATCTGCTGCCAGCACCACATCGAGCCGGTCAGCCCCACTCCGGTCTGCACCTCGTCGAAGATCAGCAGGAAGTCGAGCTCGTCGGCCAGCGCGCGGAGCCGCCGGAACAGCTCCGGCCGGAAGTGGTTGTCGCCGCCCTCGCCCTGGATCGGCTCGAGGATCAGCGCCGCGACGTCGTCGGGGGTGGCCGCGCAGGCGGCGCGGATCTCGCGCTCGACCGCCTCCTCGGCCGCGGCCACCTCGCGAAGGACCTCGTCCGTCACGGGGAAGCGCAGGCGCGGGCAGGAGAGACGCGGCCAGTCGAACTTGGGGAAGTACTGGGTCTTGCGCGGGTCGGCGGTGTTGGTCATCGAGAGCGAGTAGCCCGACCGGCCGTGGAACGCGTTCTGGAAGTGGAGGACCTTCGTGCCCTTCTCGCCCTTGCCCTTCGCGAGATTCTTGCGGATCTTCCAGTCGAAGGCGGTCTTCAGGGTGTTCTCGATCGCGAGGGTGCCGCCCTCCACGAAGAACATGTGGTCCGAGTGGGTCTTCGGGACGGCGATGTTCGAGAAAGTCTCGACGAACCGGGCGAAATGCTCCGTGTAGATGTCGCTGGTCGAGGGCTTCGTCAGGGCCGCCTCCATCAGCGCCTCCCGGAACTCCGGGTCGTTCATCCGGGGGTGGTTGTAGCCGACCGGGAGAGTGGCGAAGCAGGAGAAGAAGTCGAGGATCGGCCGGTCGCTTCGCGCGTCGTAGAGGTAGGAGCCCTTGCTCCGCTCCATGTCCATGACCACGTGGTAGCCGTCCACCAGGATGTGGCGGGACAGCACGTCCAGGACGTTCTTCGGGGAAAGCTGCTCTTTGGTCGTGACGGTCGGCATGGAAGGCTCCTCAGGCGTAAACCAGGCGCAAGAACGTAGAGACGGGCGAAAGAACGATCGAGCGGAGTAGGAAAACTAGCATGGGGAGACGGGCCTAGACAACCCCTCGGAAACCGGGCTTCCGCGGCCCCCGGGACCGGGCCGGAGACCCTAGGACAGCATCGCGGGGATGCGCGCGTCCTCGAGGCTGGCGGCGGTACACCGATCCTTGCCGTGGTCCTTGGCGCGGTAGAGCGCGGTGTCCGCGGCGCGGAGGAGCTCGTTCTTGACCTGCTCGACCGAGGCGCCGGTCGTGGCGTGCGAGCGGATCGAGGACAGGCCGAGCGACGCCGTGATGACTCCCTGGAGATTCAGGGCGGGCTCGTTGAATCCATACGGGCGGAAGAGGAACGTCGCGCTGCGGATCGAGTGGCGGATCGCCTCGGCGACCTCCATGCCCTCCTGCAGGTTGTGCCCCGGGAGAATCAGCACGAATTCGTCGCCGCCGTAGCGCGTCAGCGTGGCGCGCTCGTCGGTGACCGTGCGGCGGAGCAGGTAGCCGACCTCGCGCAGGACCTGGCTGCCGGCGAGGTGCCCGTGCCGGTCGTTGACCGCCTTCAGGTTGTCGAGGTCGAGGAAGATCACGCAGCAGTCGCCGCCGTCGCGGGAGATGCGCGAGAGCTCCTGGGTCAGCCGCAGGTGGAGGTAACGCTCGTTGTAGAGGCCGGTCAGCCCGTCGCGCTTGGCGACCTCATACGCGCGCCGCGCGTCGAGCAAGTTCTGGATCGAGATCGAGGCGTATTCGGCGAAGATCTCGAGGAGCCGCCGGTCCTTCTCGCGGAAGCCTCCCGGGCCGTTGCGGTTGACCAGCTCGAGGACGCCGCACACCGACGACTCGATCCGGATCGGCACGCAGAGGACGGACTTCGTCTGGAAGCCGTCGGTCAGGTCGAGCGTGGGGTAGAAGAACGGATCGTCGACGACGTCGTCGGTCATGTAGGCGACGCCGGTCGCATAGACGTGCCCCACGATCCCGACGCGAGCGTTCATCCGCTTGCCGAGACGCGCCTCGCCGTGGGCGCCGTAGGTCGAGATGAAGACGAGCTCGTTCTCGAGGCGGTCGTCCGAGTTCTTCGTCATCGGATCGTCCAGGAGGATGGAGCCCGCCTCCGCGGGAACGAACTCGTTGGCCTTCTGGAGAATCTCGCGCAGAAACCGGTCGATTTCGATCTCGCCGGTATAGGCGTAATACGCCTTGTGCCTCTCGAGAAAATTCTCGAGGCGACGGTTTTCGAGCGTGTGAACCTGCAACACCGTCCTCTCGATCCGAAAAAGTTTACCATCTGATAGCCTCGAAGGCCGTGGGGTATCGCGGCTCCATGCCGCCACAGCATGACCGCCGGGTCCGTTCCGGCGCGACCGGGCCTCCCGCCCGGAAGCGATGGGGCCAGCATTTTCTGGCGCGGCCCGAGACCGCCGAGCGCATCGTCGACGCGGCCCGCCTGTCCGCGGACGACCTCGTCCTCGAGGTCGGGCCCGGAGACGGCGCGCTGACGCGGCCGCTGGTGTTGCGGGCCGGGCGCGTCGTGGCCGTCGAGATCGATCCGCTGCGCGCCGAGCGGCTGCGAGAAGAGTTCGGAGGGGACGCCCGCCTCACCGTTCTGACGGGCGATGTGATGCAGCGCACGTTTCGGGAGTGGCTCGACGCGGCGGGCGCCGAGGGCCCCGGGGTGCTGGTCGCGAACCTGCCCTACAACGCCGGCACGCGCATCCTCACCGCGGCCCTGGAGGTCCCAGCGACGATTCGCCGCGCGGTCGCGACGGTCCAAGCGGAGGTGGCGGATCGGTTCCTGGCGAGGCCCGGAGTGGAAGGCTACGGGTACCTGTCGGTCCGCACCGCGGCGCACGCGACCGGCCGCCGGCTCTTCGATCTGCCGCCCGCGGCTTTCCGTCCGCGGCCGAAGGTCCACTCCACGGTGATGGAGCTGACTCCGCGCGCGCCCTCGGCCGACGCGGAGTCGCTGCGGCGCGCGCTGCGTCTCGCCTCCCTCGGGTTCCAGGCGCGGCGCAAGACCCTGGCCAACGCGCTTTCCCCGGCCGGCCCGCGCGCGCAGTGGGAGCGGGCGCTCGAGGCGATCGGGAAGACGCCGCGGGCGAGGGCCGAGGAGCTGTCGCTCGAGGACTTCGTGGCGCTGGCGCGCGCGGCGGGCACCGCATGAGCGCGACGCTGGAGATCGTCCCCCTCGGCGGCGTCGGCGAGTTCGGACGAAACGTGCTCTGGCTGCGATCCGCGGGCTCGAGCGTTCTCGTGGACGTCGGCGTGTCGTTCCCGGACGAGACCTTCCCGGGCATCGACCGCATCGCGCCGGACCTGTCGGCGCTTCGCGGCGAGAGGATCGACGCCGTCTTCCTCACGCACGGCCACGAGGATCACATCGGCGGGCTCTCTCTGCTCCGCGAATGGTGTCCGGCCCCGGTCTACGGATTCCCGTTCACGCTGGCCCTCGCCCGGCGGCGCCTCGAGGAGGCGCAGGTGTCCCTCGAGGGGCTCGTCGCCGCCCGCGGGGGAGAGCCGATCCGCGCGGGAGCGTTCACCGCGACCTACTTTCGCGTCTCGCACTCGGTCCCGGACTCCGCCGCCATCCTGCTCGAGGCGGGGGGACGACGTCTGCTGCACTCCGGCGACTTCAAGCTCGACGACGATCCGCCCGACGGCGAGACGACCGACCGCGCGGGGCTCGCCGCGGCGATCGAGCGCGTAGGCGGCGTCGACCTCGCGTTCGTCGACTCGACCAACGCGGAGCGGCCCGGGCGCTCGCTCTCCGAGCGCGAGGCCGGCCGCGGGCTCGCCTCGGCGTTCGCCGGCGCGCGCGGACGGATCATCCTGACGACCTTCTCGAGCCACGTCGCCCGCGTGGCGCAGGGCGTCGAGGCGGCGCTCGCGCGCGGGCGGCGCGTGGCGCTCCTCGGCCGGAGCATGCGGGCCGTGGCCGAGATCGCCGAGCGCTTCGGCCGGCTAAGTCTTCCGGCGGGAGTACGTCCCGCGGTGGCGGATCTGCGCGAGATCCCGCCGAGCCGGCTGCTCTGCCTGACGTCGGGGAGCCAGGGCGAGCCGTTCTCGGCCCTCTACCGCCTGGCGCTCAACGAACACGCCGATCTGGAGCTCGCGGAGGGGGACGTCGTGATCCTCTCGGCCCGCACGATCCCGGGCCACGAGCGCTCGGTGAACCGGATGTGCGACCACCTGGTCCGGCGGGGCGCGCGCGTGATTCGCGAGAGCGATCCGCCGGTCCACGTCTCGGGCCACGCGCACAGGGACGAGATCGCCGAGTGGCTGCGCATGGCCAGGACGCGCGCCGTGATGCCCGTCCACGGCGACCGCCGCATGCTGGCGGCGGCGGCCGAGATCGCCGTCGAGGTCGGAATCCCGGGGGAGCGCGTCTACGTCGTCGACAACGGCGACCGGCTGATCCTGGGGGACGGCCCCGCTCGGATCGATCCCCAGGCGGTCTCCTGCGGCACCGTCTACCTGGACGACCGGCCGGAGGCGGTGGACGTCGAGGTCGTGCGCGAGCGCCGCCAGCTCGCCGAGGAAGGCGTCGTGGTCGTCCTGGTGTTTCCCCGCGGCGGCGACGTTGCCGTCGTCTCCCGCGGCGTGGCGGCGGCGCCGGACGCGCTCGCTGCGGAGGTCTCGCGCGCGGCGCGCGACGTGCTGGCCCGCGCCTCCCCCGAGGAGCACGCAGACCCCGAGTGGCTGCGCGCCGAGATCGCGATCGCCGCGAAGCGGGCGTGCCGCCGCGCGCTTTCGCTGCGGCCGGTCATCGTGCCGGTGGTCGTTTGAAGAGGGCCGGCGTGAGGCGGCTCCTGGCGGTGCTCGCGGCCGCGGTCGTCGCACGCATGGTTTTTCACGCTCTCTTCGTGCCGGCGTTCGAGGGGCCCGACGAGCCGTACCATCTGGCGCGCGCGCTGGCCTTCGCGTCGGAGCCGGCGGACTGGTCGCGCGCGTTCGCGGGCGCACCCGTCGGGCCCGCGCTCGCCGCCGCGGTTCGCGCGAAGCCGTGCAGCGAGAGCCTGCACCGCGTCTTCGGCTGCCCGCTCTTCGGAGCGAGGCCGGCGCGTTTCGACGTCCTCGCACCCGACCCGCCCTCTCCCGCCGCGGGGGAGATCCTCGGCAACACCGAGGACAACCAGCCGCTCCTCGCGTACGCGCTCGTGGGCCTCGTCCTGCGCGCGTGGCACGGGTCGCCCTCGCCGTCGGAGTCCCTGCTCGTGTTCCGCCTCCTCAGCGTTGCCTGCGTCGCCGTGGCGCTCTTCGGCCCGCTGCGGGTCCTCGCGCACGATTCGAACCGTGGCGCGGGCCTCTCCCTGGGCTGCCTGATGCTGCTTCTGACGCCCGGCGCGAGCGAAGCGATCGCGCGCGCGTCCAACGACGCGCCGGTCTTCCTGTGGGCGGCGCTCTGTGTCGCGGCGATCAAGCGTCGCGCCGGGGCGGCGGCCATCGTGCCGCTCCTTGCGGCCGGTCCGCTCCTGAAGTTGACGGCCCTTCCGGTGGCCGCGTTCGCCGTCGCCGCTCTCGTCGCCCGCGGGCGGGCGCGGCTCGCCCTGGCGGGCGGCGCCGCCGCGCTCGCCGTCTTTCCGGTCCAGGCGCTGCGGGGCTGGAAGTGGGGCGGAACGCTCGAGTTCAACTCCGCCGCGGCCGCGCTGGGCGGCTCGCCCGGCGCGACGCTCGCCGGGCTCGCGCGGTCCTCGTACACGCTGATCAAGACGACCTTCTGGCTGGGTGAGTGGAGCTTCTTCCGGGCGCCGAGGCCCCTGGTGATCGCCTACTTCCTGCTTCTCGCCGCCGCGCTCGTTCTCGCGAGGCGCAGGTCCGATCCCCATCACCTTGTCCCGCACGCCGTCGGCGCGCTCGTCGCGGCGGGCGGCTTCCTCGCGTTCGCGATCGGCAACCGGCTCTACTACGGCGACTGGGGAGGCGTCGGCGGATGGTACGTCTGGACCTGGCTGCCGTGGCTCGCGATCGCGGCCTCCGATCTCGCACGGATCGAACGCCGTTCCGGGGCGTGGCTCCTTGCTGCGATCGCCGCGTTCGTGCTGGCCGCGAACGTTCTGTGGTTCTCCGTCGCTTGGCCGTTGTATGGGTGATTTTAGATTTTAGATTGAGACGCCGATCTTTCTTTCAAATCCGAATTCTAAAACCTAAAATCTAAAATCTCGATGACCTGGCTCGACGCGATTCTTCTCGGCGTGATCCAGGGTCTCACGGAGTTCATCCCGGTCTCCTCCGACGGCCACCTCTCCGCGGCCGAGATGCTGATGCCCCGCTTTGGTCAGACCGGCCTGCTCTTCGACGTGCTGGTCCACGTCGGAACCCTGACGGCGATCCTCGTGTACTACCGCGTGCTCCTGCGCGAGGAGGTGGTGGGTCTCTTCGCCTCGGATCTCCTCGAGCGGCGCAAGGCCTGGCGGTTGGCGATGCTGCTCCTCGTGGCGACGATCCCGACCGGCATCACGGGCCTCCTCATGAAGCACTACGTCGAGCAGACGAAGACGGACCCGCGCTTCGTCGGCGCGATGGAGATCCTGAGCGGCCTCTACCTCGCGATGTCGTACCTGCGGCGCAACGGAACGAAGACGCGGGAGACCATGACCTACCTCGACGCGTTCGTCATCGGCGCGGTGCAGGGATTCGCGGTGCTGCCGGGTCTCTCGCGGTCCGCCTCGTGCATCGGCTTCGGGCTGCTGCTGGGCCTCACCGGCCCGTGGGCCGCGCAGTACACGTTCCTGCTGGCCATCCCCGCCATCGTCGGCGCCGCGGGCGTCGAGATCCTCTCGGCGTTTCGCCACCACGGAGCGGGCTTCTTCGCCACCCCCGACTTCGCGCGCTACGTGCTCGGCGCGGCGGTCGCGGGCGTGGTGGGCTACACGACGATCGGATTCCTCATCCGGATGGTGTCCAGCCGCAGGGTCCACGGCTTCGCCCTGTATTGCTTCGTCTTCGGACTCATCCTGATCTTCTTTTTTCCCCGCTAGGAGGAGCCGGCGAGAGGGGACGGCGCCCGTGCCGGCTCCCGAGCCGGATGGCGGCATAGACGAGGACGCAGCAGAGGAAGTCGAGGAGGAGTCCCGCGTCGATCCGCATCGGCTCGTGGCGGAGGGAGGGCGGCAGGGTCCGGAACAGCACCGCGAAGTAGATCGCGTTCCCCGCGAGCACGGCCACCAGGTACTCGACCCATCGGCGCGGCGTCACGGCGGGAGCCTATCGCGCTTTGCCCGGGCCCTCCGCGCCGGTTGCGCCCGCGATCAGTCGCTCGAGCGCCGTCTCGATCTGCCACCTCGGCCCCGCGACCGAAACCCTTCCGCGACGGGTCCGTATCCCCTGAGGATTGCCCAGTCGAGCGCCCGTCGGGTCTGGGAGCCGGGGCAGAATTGCCGCCGCGCTCGCTCTCTGTCTGTTCGCCATCCCACCTTCGACGCTTCGCGGCCAGACGGAGCGCCTCACGGGCATCTGGGAGGGCACGCTCCACCGCGGGAGTCGGCACCAGTCAATCGCGTTCGTCTTTCGCCCGCAGGGTAAGTCCGAGGGAGGCGTGTGGTACCTCGACGGTGTCGAGACGGGCGCGATCGAGGCCGTTCGGCTGGACGGACATGCGCTGACCTTCGTGTTGCTGAACATCACGTTCAGGGGTTCGCTCGTCGGCGAGGAGTTGAACCTGGACGGTGCCGTGAAGTACGGCAGCGCGTTTTCCTTCGTCGTGAAGCGTACGAGCGCCGACCCGGGGGAGCTCCCGGTCTCGGTCCGGAACGCCGCTCCCGCCGGGGCCCAACCGCCACGACCTCGCGATGCGGCTCCGGACGCCGTCTATCTCGCGCACGCCGTTTCGGCCGGTGAAGGCTCCTCGACCGATCCGAGCCTTCGGAGGGGGACCCTCCTGCTGGTCGGCGGAGGAGCGGGGCAGGAGGACATCAACGCGAGGTTCGTCGCTCTCGCGGGAGGAGTCTCGGCGGCGCGGATCGTCTACGTACCGACGGCGGCGGACTTGCCCCACACGTCGATTCCACAGCGCGCCCGCAACGCGGCGCGAGTGCTCGGCGTCAAGCGGGTGGCGGTGCTGCACACCGTGTCGCGGCGAGAGGCGGACTCCGAGGCCTTCGTCCAGCCGATCCGGGAGGCCACGGGCATCTGGATCGACGGCGGAGAGGAAACGGCTCTCATCGACGCCTACATGGGCACCCGGACCGAGCGAGAGTTGATCGCGCTGCTCGACCGCGGCGGCGTCGTGGGCGGCACTTCGGCGGGAGCGCTGATCTCGGGGTCGAAGATGGTCGTGGCCCGCCAGGGCTCCCATCTGAAGGTGTACGAGCGGGCCGGGGTCGAGGAGATCGCGATCGGAGACGTCCACGAGGCCGGGATCGGGCTGCTGCGCAACGTTCTCCTCATTCCGCACTTCACGGAGTCTCGAATGGAGAAGGTCCTGATGGCGGTCGTCTCCGCGAATCCCGGCCTCCTGGGGCTGGGCCTGGACGAGGCCACGGCGCTCGAGGTGCACGGCGACGTCTTCACGGTGCTCGGACGGGGCGGGGTGTGCGTTCTCGATAGCCGGCCCGACGGGGGGTCGAATCGTCTCGCTCTCGAGAGCGGATCGCGTTACGACATCCGGCGCCGCGCCCTGTTGCCGCGAGGGGAAGTCCGCCGCTAGGACCGGCTGCTCAAACGCTCGAGCGTAACTTCCAGATGACGCTCCGATGACGCTCGCCCTTCCGCAAGATTGTGGCGCGCGCGGATCTCGACGGCCTCGCGCAGCGCAACGACGCTCGCCTCGAGGTGGACGGCGGCGCATTCGGGGTCGAGATACGCGAGCCTCCTGAGCGCGAGGCCCAGGTTGTGGAGCGACACGCCGCGCGCGATCTCGCGCTCGTTCGTTCGCCATTCGAGCGCCCTCTCGAAGAGCGCGACCGACTCCCGAAGCTCCCCCACCGTCGCCCCCAGGTTGGATAGCGCCGTCGCGAAGTTGTGGAGCGCCCGCGCGTGCCAGCCGGTATCGGGGTCCGAGGCGAAGTGGTCGAGCGCAGCCGCGAAGCATTGGCGCGCGCGCGTCAAGTCCGCGCCCGGGCCCGGGCTGCCATAGAAGACGGCGACGTTGTGGAGGAAGCGCGCGAGCATTTCCTTCGGCTCCAGAGAAAGCCCTGGCAGGAGAGCCCAGAGGTCGTCGGCGAGCAGACGCGCGGTGTCCGCGTCGCCCCGCTCGCGCAGCTCCTCCTGCGTCCGGAACCAATCGCGGTAGGCGCCGACCGGGTCCGCCGAGAGGGCGTCCCGGAAGTGGCGGCGCAGCGCGTCGTGCGTGCCCGTGCTCGCCATCGTCAGGACCGGCTCTTCGCCGCGCCGGCGGAGGCGGAGCTCGTCGGCAGCGCGAAGTAGGTGCGCGCGTGGAACGGGCTGTTCTCGTGTCCGATGACCAGGTTCTCGAGCCCCGGGGCGTCCCCGACGTAGAGGCGCAGCGGCCCCGCGTCCGGCGGCACGTCGAAGGAGACGGTCGTGAGGGAGGACTCGCCCGGCCGCAGCGCCCGGGCGAGGGGTGCGGTCGTGGTCGACGGCGGATAGCGCAGGCCCGCGTCGTCGACGAGGAAGACCGCGCGCGGATTGGGGGAGAGCGGCCCGTCGCCACGGAAGGGCGCGATCGTGCTCGGATCGAACCAGGTGCGGATCCCGACGCTGAGGGAGCCCTTCGGAGAGTCGGACGCGGCCGATTCGACCGAGTAGGCGAGGTGGCAGTCCATCTCGCAGAAATACTTCTTCTCCCCGGCGGCGAGCGTGCGCTCGCGGGAGACGAGCGACGCGCCGAGGAGCAGAACGCCGTAGACCACCCCGGAAGCCAGGGCGCCCGAGGCGAGATTCCGGGCGAGAACCTTTCGCCGCCCCGCCGCGGCGATCGCGGCGCCGATCGCACAGCAGAAGACGACGAAGCCGGTGCCCAGGAAGAGGAGGAGGACGACGGGCGCGAGCGGCGGAACGAGCGCATCCAGGGCGAGTCCCGGGAACACCGCGCTTTGTGTCATAAAGTGTGGCTCCAAAAAAACTCACCGGCCCCGGGCGTGCCGGATCACCGCCTCGAGATGGCCGAGGTACCGTTCGAGCGCCCTCCGGCCCTCCGCCGTCAGCCGGTACGCGGTCCGGGGGAGACGCTCCTCGAACGACTTCGTGCAGGAGACGTATCCCGCCTCCTCGAGGCGCCGCGCGTGGACCGAGAGGTTGCCGTCGCTGCATCCGAGCAGTCCCTTGAGCTCGTTGAACGTGAGCGTCTCGTTGGCGGCGAGCGCGCTGACGATCCCGAGGCGCATCCGCTCGTGGATCAGCCGGTCGAGCTCGGGCAGGCCGCGCGTCTTCCCGCGGGCGGTGGTACGGGACGCCGCGCGCGGCTCCGCGCTTGCGCTCCGGATCGCCTTACCCACCGTGTCTCCGCGCGATCGCGAAGCCGAACGCGATCTGGAGGAACCCGAACCCGGCGGCCAGATAAGCCGTTCCCCAGGAGGCCGGCGAGGCGAGGGCGGCGGCGCCGAGCAGCATGAACAACGCCCCCATGACGATGACCGTGCGGACGGACATGGCGCCGCCGGTCACGACCGCCGCGCCGTAGAGCAGCAGCCAGATCCCGGGCAGCAGGGTGACCTGGCCCGTCCGCTCGAGCGCCAGGGTCAGGATCGCAGCCGCGCCGAGCGGGGGAGTCAGGCCGAACAGGAATCGCCGCGCGGGGCGCGAGAAGAGGTCGGTGTTCGTGCGCCGCGCCTTCCGCGCCATGGCCCAGACGCCGATCGCGATCGCCAGGCAGGCCTCGGCGAGCCAGACGCCCAGCCACTGCTCGGGCGTCCTGGTCAGGAGGGACAGCGCCGCGGCGGCCAGCGCCGTCGCGCCCATCGCCACGCCGCCGGCTCCCGGAACGGCCGTGAACGTCGAGGCGCGCTCCATCGTGTCGCGGATGAAGCGGATGTTGTCGGCGGCGCGGGACGGCAGCGGCGTGGGCTCCATCGGGGGAGAGCCTAAGGCGGCGCCGCTCGCTGTGTCAAGTACTTTGTTGTATAAAGTCAGAAGAGGAAGACGAAGACGTCGCCTCCGGCTCCGCCGCCTCCGCCAGCCGCGTCGGAAGAGGGCCGATCCGGGTCGCCCGCTCGGCCCCCGGCGCCGCCACTTCGAAGGCGATGCCGTGCTCCTGCGCGAACCGCAGCGCCTTCTCCTGCACGACCCTGGCTCGGAGGGCGAGCGCATCGTCGTAGGAGAGCTGGGCGTAGCGCCTCGCCGAGGGGCCCGCGGAGGCGCGCCCGGGATCGCCGTCGTAGACGCCGTCCACGTCCTTCAGGAGGCGACAGGTCGCCGCGAGCGAGTGTGCGAGGTGGAGCGCGGTCAGGTCCGAGCCGCCGCGGCCGAGGAGATAGATCTTGCCGTCGGGGCCGCGTCCGTAGAAACCGGGAACGACCCCGACACGGCCGCCGGTGATCGCGCGACGGACGAGCTCGGTGTCGAGGCCGCACGGGACCGCGTCCAGAGGCTCGCCCTCGCACCGCAGACCGATCCCGACCGGCTCCATCAGGGCCACCGGAAGGCCCGCGTTTTCGAGGGCCATCGTGAGGAAGGCGGCGGCCACGTCCTCGCCGGTCGCCACCATGAGCGCGAGCGCCGAGGGCTCCGGGTTTCGAGAGATGCGATGCGCCTTCTCGAGAAGAACGTCGGTGGTCGTTCCGATCGCGGACACGACCGCCACGACGGAGCGCCCCAGGTCGCGCTGCCGCGCGATCTCCGCGACGGCGCGCGGCAGCTCGTCCTCCGAGCGGAGCACCGATGAGCCGAACTTGAGGACGATCGTCGTGCTCACGACGCGTCCCGCAGGCGGATCCCCGCGCCCGCGGCCCGGGCGTGGGCATGGATGAGCAGCTCGGCGTTCAGGAGGCTGCCGCCGGCCGCGCCGCGCACGGTGTTGTTGCCGACGACGGTGAACTTCCAGTCCAGCACCGCGCACGGCGCCAGCCCGCCGATCCACGTGACCATGCCGCCCTCGCGCTCGGCGTGCCGCCGGGGCTGCGGCGCGTGCGGCTCGTCGACGTAGGCGAGCGGACGGGCGGGCGACGACGGCAGGGACTCCACCTCGGGTCCGGCGCGAAATTCCCGCCACGCTTCCAGGAGCTCGGCCGCAGTGGTCTTCCGCGAGAGCGCCACCGAAACGGACTCGGTGTGGCCGTTCTCCACGGCGACGCGGTACGTGTGTGCGGAGACCGTCAGCGGCGCCGGCTCGACGCGGCCGTTTACGAGCCGTCCCAGGATCCGTGCGGTCTCGCGCTCGATCTTGTCGGCCTCCCCCGGGATGTCGGGCAGGACGTTGCCGAGGGCATCGAGCGACGCGACGCCGGGATAGCCCGCCCCGGACACGGACTGGAGCGTCGTGACGAGCACCTTCTCGATGCCGAAGGCGCGCTGCAGCGGGGCGAGGGCCAGGACGAGCTGGGTCGCGGAGCAGTTGGGGTTGGTCAGGATGCCTCCGTCCCAGCCGCGGCGCGCGCGCTGAATCGGCAGCAGCTCCGCGTGGTCCGGGTTGACCTCGGGCACGAGCAGCGGCACGTCCTCCTCCATCCGATGGGCGGAGGCGTTCGAGAAGACGAGGTAGCCCGCCGCGGCGAACCGGGGCTCGAGCTCGCGGGCCGCCGCCGTGTCGAGGGCCGAGAGGACGATCCGGCAGGGCAGGTCCGGCTCCGCGGGCCGCAGGATCGTCTCCGCGAGCCCCGGCGGAGGCGGCTCGGGGAGCCGCCACGGCGAGACGTCACCGTACCGGCGGCCCGCCGACCTCTCCGACGCCGCCAGGGCGGCGACCGTGAAGTCCGGATGCCCCGCGAGCCGCGAGAGGAAGCGCTGCCCGACGGCGCCGGTGGCTCCGAGGATGCCGATCGGAATCTTGTTCTGGCTCGAGTGCATCGGTTCGGCTGCGGGTCTCGCCTCGATCAACGGGCTCCGCGCGCGCCGAATTCCGCGGCGGAATTCCGTTTCAGCGTTTCACCGTTCGACCGTCAGGTCGGCCGCCTCACGGCTGGAGGTCGAAGAGCGTGGGCTGCGCCTCGGGGCGGCGGAACGTGCTCGTTCGGGGGTGCTTCGGCTCCCCGTCGGCGTTGAGCCCCAGCCGTCGGCATTCCACCTCGAAGAGATTCTCGATCGCGGCCCAGCGCGGGCCGCTGCCCTCCATCCGCGAGCCCCACCGGGAGTCGTAGAGACGGCCGCCCCGGACCTGGCGCATCGACGACCAGACGCGCGCCGCGCGGTCCGGGAAGGACTCCTTCAGGCGCTCCTCGAAGACCGGCAGGACCTCGGCGGGCAGCCGCAGGAGCGTCAGGAAGGCCCCGGTCGCACCGGCCTCGCGGGCGCGGGACAGGACCTCCGCGATGTCGCTGTCGTTCAGGCCGGGGATCACCGGCGCGACGGAGACCCCGGTGCGGATTCCGGCGGCGGAGAGCGCGGCGAGGGTCTCGAAGCGCTGCTCCGGCGACGCGACGTTGGGCTCGATCTTCCGGGCGGTCGCCTCGTCCGCGAACGGGATGCTGACGTAGACGGTCGCCGCCGCCTCGCGCGCGAGCGCGGCGAGGAGGTCGGCGTCCCGGCGGATGAGCGCTCCCTTGGTCACGACGCCGACGGGGTTGCGGAACTCCAGGCAGACCTCCAGGCAACGGCGCGTGAGCCCGTAGACCGCCTCGAGCGGCTGATAAGCGTCGGTGACTCCGGAGAAGACGAGCGTGTCGCCCTTCCAGGACTTCCGCGACAGCTCGGCGCGGAGCCGCTCGGGCGCGTTGGTCTTGACGACGATCTTGCGCTCGAAGTCGGTCCCCGCCCCGAAGCCGAGGTACTGGTGCGTGGGGCGGGCATAGCAATTGTGGCTGACCACTCCGTTGGCAATGAAGTCGCCGGTTCCCGTGGTGATGTCGAAAAGCGGCATCGCCACACCGAGAGGCTCGACCAAAACCACGCGGAGGAGCGAATCGTTCTTGATCGCCTGACCCAGAACACTTCGCTTGCGCGTGATCGCAGGGTCCGTGCCGTGGAAGAAACGCAGGTGCTCCCGTACTCCTCCGCGGATGCGGACGACGAAGATCGGTTTCTCGCGCGGGCGGGTTTCGACCACGAAGTCGAAACGCAGCCGGGCGAGGGCTTCGGCGATCCGCCCGATGATCACGGGGTCCGTGTTGCAGATCCGGAGGATCCCGCGGCTGTAGCTTCCCTCCGCATCGAAGATCCCGGCGAGAAAGCCTCGTTGCCAGCCGAGACTTGCCTCGAGCGGCCATTCGATGATCGTGCGGATGCGCTCGAAGGACGACCTCGAGGAGGTTCGAATTGCGCCCAGCTCCCGGCGGCCGGCGGAAGCAGCTTGAAAGAGAAACTCCTTCGTCTCGACGTCGAACGCCCTAAGGTAGGCTCTGGAACGGCGGAGCGCCTCGGAGTCAGCCAACGCCAGACGAAACCGGTGTTGCACGTCGACGGCCCGCCGGCCGCCGCCGTAGTCGTAGGAGCGGATAAGGGCGTCGCCACGAATCATCCCGCACAGGTAGCCTGTGCGGTAGTCGCTGCTCTCCCCGGGCGGATCGGCGAAGTGCCCCGTCCCCAGAAGGTGGTTGTTCGTCGTCAGCGTTGGCCGTGGCCGCCCGTCGGACGCGGCCGCGGCGTGCTTCCAGCCCCTGTTCGTCAGGAAGCGGTGATCGGCGCTGGCGACGAGAGTCGTGCCGTCTTCCAGCATGATGCGGTGCCCTTCCTCGGTCCGCTTCCAGTGATGGAGGACATCGGTCTTCACGTAGCGTCGGTACTTCCCGTCGAAGACGGTTCCGTAGACCGTGTCTCCGACTCGAACCTCGGCGAGGGGCTTCGTCCTCCCGTCTCCCAACAGGATGGGAGTCGCTCCATCCAGGCAGTAGGCGCAGGCGTGGAAGCATCCGCGGTACGGGTTGACGCTGTGCTCGAACGCGATGTCGGGGCTGTCGTTGGAGGCGATGATCGAGCGCGCCTCCTCCTCGTAGACCTCGAGGCTCGCCTCCGGCGGCTCGCCCAGCCAATCCGCGTGGACCGAGACCCAGGGGTTCGGGGGATTGGAGACCCGGCGGGGCATGGCGCTCACCGTGCGCCCCGTCAGGTGGCCTTGCGGATCGGACGGGTCGGCCGATCGAACTCGGGCAAAGCCTTCCCCTTGAAGAAGGGCCCGGCGAAGCGGACCAGGTCGGTCCGCAGGCGTCGGAACGCGTTCAACGGGTCCTTCGAGAGGCCCGGGAAACGCATCTCGCCGGCCGTCCCGACCCGCTCGAGGTACTTCGGGTGGAGCAGCTTGCGTTCCCCCGCGTGGTAGGTCGCGACGAGCACGCCCGAGCGCACCTGCAGCTCGATCGCGCGGTCGCGCCGGCGGAACTCGCCGACGGCGATCCGGCGCTGGCCCACGGTCTCCTCGCGGGCCCCCCCGAACTTGAAGGAGTAGGGCTTGAGCGCGTCGGCCAGGATTTTGGCCCCGGCCTCGAGCAGCGCGGCGTCCGAGGACCGGGCCTGGGGCCGGCGCAGCGCCTCCATGAGTCCGTCGATCCGCCGGCGCAGCTCGTCGCGCGTGACCCGGAAGGCCTCCCGGCGCTCCTCCTCGGTCCCCACGACGAAGCTCGGATCCTCGATGGACCAGTTGACGAGGTGCCGCGCCCCGGGCCAGATCGGGCAGTCGGCCGCGGCCGCGTCGCAGACGGTCACGACGACGTCGAAGGGCTCGTTGATGAACTTCTCGGCCGACTTGGAGCGGGCGCGGCCGATCGGGAAGCCCAGCTCCTCGATGGCGCGGATGGCGAGCGGGTGGACGAAGCCCGCCGGGCGGGATCCCGCGGAGACGGGGTCGAGCAGATCGGGGTAGTCGATCCGCGCGAGGGCCTCGGACATCTGGCTGCGGGCGGCGTTCCCCGTGCAGAGGAACAGGATCTTCTTCTTGGCGTCGGTCATGGTCCCCGGGTCCCGATTCCGATTCTGTCACGAAGCGTCGCGCGGTTGGGACCGCTGGAGGTTTCCGGATTCCGCTCCGAGGGCCGATAATGAACGTCGATTGAGCGAAGGATCCTTCTGGAAGAGCCGGCTCGCCAACGAGGCCATCGGCGTTCTGCTTATGCTCGCCGGAGTCCTCGCCGTTCTCGCGCTGTTCTCGTACGACCCGCGGGATCCCAACATCTTCTCGTGGACAGCCGGCGGCGAGGCGGCCGCGCCCAACAACTGGATCGGCGGTTTCGGCGCCTCGCTGGCGGCCGCCCTCTACGCGCTGTTCGGGCTCGCGTCCTGGGGCGTGGCGGCGCTCGTGCTGTTCCTGGGCTGGCGGCGCTTCTGGGGGCGCGACCTTGCTCATCCGGGATCCAAGGCGGCGGGGATCGGACTGCTCGTCTTCTCGCTGCCGATGCTGCTGGCGCTGGCCCTGGGCCGCCGCCGGCTCTACGGCGAAGACGCCGAGACCGGCGGCATCGTGGGCCGCGCGCTCGCCGACGCGTTCCGCTCGAGGCTCGGCACGACGGGCGCCGTGCTCCTCGCGGCGACGCTGGTCCTGCTGGCGGTGCCGCTGGCGACGCAGGTCTCGCTCCAGGACGTGTTCCTCCGCCTCCGGGTCCGCTTCGCGGGCGTGCTCGGCCGGCTCACCGTCGGCTGGGCGCGGCACCGCGACCGGCGGACCAAGGAGCGCCTGCGCCGCACGGTCGTCGCCAAGCACCTCGAGAAGGCGCGCGGGCCCGAGATCTCCCTCGACTCGATTCCCTTCGCAGAGGACGATGCTCCGCCGATCGTCCGCGAGGTCCCGGGCCCCGGCAAGTTCTCGATTCGCAAGACGACCGCCGCCGCGGGCGCCGCCGCCTCCACTCCCGCGCCCGCGCTGCGTCCGAAGGCGGCGCCGGCTCTCTCCCGGAAGAAGGCCGAACCGCAGCAGAGCCTGCCCATGACGGTCGCCGGCTACACAGTGCCGCAGGTCTCTCTGCTCGAGAAGCGGGAGCAGACCGGCGTGCTCGACAAGAAGCTGCTGGCCGACACGGGCCGGCGCATCGCCGCGAAGTGCGCCGAGTTCGGCGTGGAGGGCGAGGTCGCCGAGTACCACCCGGGCCCCGTGGTCACGACCTACGAGTTCCGGCCGGGCGAGGGCATCAAGGTCAACCAGGTCATGAACCTCTCGGAGGACCTCGCCCTGGCCCTGTCGGCGGAGTCGATCCGCGTCGAGCGCCTGCCGGGGCGCGCCAGCGTCGGCATCGAGGTCCCGAACCCGGGCGGCGGCGAGATCATCAGCATCCGCGACGTCATCGAGTCGGAGCGGTTCCAGAGCTCCCGCTCGCTCCTGACGCTCGCGCTCGGCAAGGACATCCACGGAGAGCCCGTCGTCGACGACCTGCGCGGGATGCCGCACCTGCTGATCGCCGGGACCACCGGCTCCGGCAAGAGCGTCGGCATCAATGCGCTGATCACCTCGATCCTGTTCAAGGCGCCGCCGAGCGAGGTCAAGCTGATCCTGATCGATCCCAAGATGGTCGAGCTCGAGATGTACGAGAATCTGCCGCACCTCGCGACGCCGATCATCACCGAGCCGAAGAAGGCCGCGAACGCCCTCAAGTGGGCGGTCGCCCAGATGGAGGAGCGTTTCCAGACGCTCTCGGACTTCGGCCAGGTGCGCAACGCCGAGCAGTACAACGCCGCGATCAAGGACCCCGAGGCCGTCGCGCGGGTACGCGCGCAGCATCCCGAGGACCCGGACCTGAAGCTCGAGCCGATGCCGCTGATCGTCATCATCATCGACGAGCTGGCGGACCTCATGATCACGGCGCCCAAGGAGGTGGAGGAGTCGATCGTCCGCATCGCCCAGAAGGCGCGCGCGGTCGGCATCCACCTCGTCGTCGCGACGCAGCGGCCGTCGGTCGACGTGCTGACCGGCGTCATCAAGGCGAACCTGCCCTCGCGCATCGCGTTCAAGGTCTCCTCCAAGATCGACTCGCGCGTGATCCTGGACGGCAACGGCGCGGAGCGTCTGCTCGGCCGGGGCGACATGCTCTTCCTCCCGCCCGGCACGTCGCGGCTCAAGCGGGTGCACGGCGCCTACGTCTCGGTCCAGGAGACCGCCGCTCTGATGAAGTTCCTGAAGAAGCAGGCGAAGCCGGAGTTCGACGAGGAGATCACCAAGGAACGCGTGGACGCAGTCCAGCGGGACGATGCCGGCGACGAGACCGATCCGCTGTACGACGAGGCCGCGCGCCTCGTCGTGCGGGAGAAGATGGCCTCGATCTCCTTCCTGCAGCGGCGCATGGGCGTGGGGTTCTCCCGCGCGGGCAAGCTGATCGACATGATGTCGCGCGACGGGCTGCTCGGGCCGCCGCGGGGCTCGAAGCCCCGCGAGGTCCTGGTGGCGGACGACTACTTCGCGGAAGTGGACCGGCAGCCGCGATGACGCGCGCGATGCGCCTGTTCGTCCTGGCCCTGCTGGCGGCGCCGGCGTTCACGTACCTCGTCTACCGGCTGGCGCGCGGGCTCGGATTCCTCGACCCGCCGCGCGACCGCCAGCAGGAATACCGGCGGACGATCCTGACGGCCCTGTTCGCGTTCGTGCTGTTCCTGCCGATCCTGCTCTTCGGGTTCGCGAACGACTGGCCGCGGGTGTGGCGGATCTTCGGCGTCATCAACGCGCTCGCGGTCGCCCTCTTCGTGCTGGTCGGCGGCGTGGCCGCGCTCCGGCTGTGGAGGCTCCGCCATTCTCAGGAGTCCGAGGCGCGCATACCGGGCGAGGGGCCGGAACCGGACGAGGCCGCGGGAAAGCCGCTTCCCTGACCGCGGACCTCCTCCGCTCTCGTCTCGAGGCCAACGGCCCATGACCTCTCTCCGCGTCGTCTTCTTCGGATCGCCGGCCTTCGCGGCGCCGTCGCTCGCGGCGCTGCTCGAGGCGGGGATCCCGGTTCCTCTGGTCGTCTCGCAGCCGGATCGGCCCGTCGGAAGGTCGTCGGAGCCCCGGCCCACGGCGGTCGCGGCGCTCGCGGCGGCCAGCGGCATCCCGGTCGAGAAGCCCGCGAGGATCCGCGGCGACGCGGCCTTCCTCGCGCGGCTGGCCTCGGCGGCGCCCGACGCGATCGCCGTGGTCGCCTACGGTCGGATCCTGCCGCCGGAGGTCCTCCACCTGCCGCGCCTGGGCTGCGTCAACGTGCACGCCTCGCTCCTGCCCAGATACCGGGGCGCGTCCCCGATTCAGGCGGCGATCGCCGCCGGAGACGCCGAGACGGGCGTGGTCACGATGCGCCTCGTGGACGAGCTCGACGCTGGCCCGCTCTATCTCGAGACGCGCGTCGCCATCGGTCCCGGCGAGACCGCGGGACAGCTCTCGGAGAGACTCGCCCTGATCGGCGGGACGCTCCTCGTGGAGACGCTCCAGGGCCTCGCGTCGGGAACGCTCTCGCCCCGCGAACAGCAGGGCGAGCCGTCGTTCTGCCGGCCGATCCGTCGGGAGGACGGCGAGGTGGACTGGAGCCTTCCCGCCGCGGCGATCGCGCGCCGGCTGCGAGCGTTCACGCCCTGGCCCGGCCTGCACACCTTCGCCGGCGCCGAGCGGATCAAGATCCTCGAGGCGGTGGAGGCGGAAGGGGAGAGCGTCGGCGAGGCCGGAAAGCCTGGCCCGGCCGAGGAGGCCCGAAAGCCTGGCCCGGCCGGCGAGGCCGGAAAGCCCGGGATGTTCCGCGTCGAATCGGGCCGGCTGCTCGTCGCCGCAGGCGCGGGCAGAGCGCTCGAGGTGCGGCGCGCGCAGCGCGCCGGAAAGGGCCCCGTGACGGGCGCGGAGCTCGCGCGGAGTCTGCCGGGAAGCGTCCGCCGCTTCGGGAAGGCGGGGTGACGAAGCGGGCGGCCGCGACCGCGCGAACGCGGGCGGTCGAGGGGCTTCGCAAGGTTCTCGGGTCCGGCGAGCGGGCGGCGCCTCTCGCCGGCGCGTTGTCCCGCGGCCTCTCGGCGCCCGACCAGGACCTCCTGCGCGAGCTCCTCCTCGGCGTCCTTCGCTGGAAGCGCGCCCTGGACGCGGAGATCGCCGGCGCGTGCCGCATGCCCATAGCCAAGCTCGCGCCCAACCTCCTCGAGATCCTGGAGGTCGGCCTGTACCAGCTCCGCCACCTGGACCGCGTTCCCGGGTACGCCGCGGTGAGCGAAGCCGTGGACCACGCGCGACGCAGCGGGGGAGAGGGCGCGGCGCGGCTGGTCAACGGGATCCTGCGCGAGATCCTTCGCCGGCCGCCTCCACAGGAGCCGCGGGCGGGGGACGTCTCCGCGCTCGCCCGGCGCTTCTCGCACCCCGAGTTCCTCGTCGAGCGGTGGAGCGAGCGCTTCGGTCCCGAGACGACGCTCCGGGTGCTTCAGGCGGACAACGGGACCCCGCGCCTCGATCTCCTCGCGAATCCCCGCCGAGGCTCCCTCGATTCGTTGGGCAACCGGCCCGAGTCGCGCGTTGCGCGCGATTCGCTTCGCGAGCGGCTGGCGGAGGAAGGCGTTGTGACGGAGCCGGTTCCCGGTGCGCCGCTCGCGCTCTCGGTGCGCTCGGGCTCGCTGAACCCGCTCCGGTCGCCGCTGCACGCGCAGGGCCTGTTCGCCGTGCAGGACGTCGGCTCGCAGATCCTCCCGCTCCTGCTGCCTCCGGGCGGCCTGCTCATCGATCTCGCGGCGGCGCCCGGAGGCAAGTCACTCTCCGCGCTGGCTCACGCGCGCATGAGCCGGACCGCCGCGGTCGACCGCTCCCTTCCGCGGCTTCGCCTCCTCGTCCAGAACGCGCGGCGGCTCGGTTACTCCGAGGCGCGCGCGGTCGCCGGCGACTTCGCCGCGCCGCCGCTGCCGGAGGGGCGTTTCGACCGGGTGCTCCTCGATGCGCCGTGCAGCGGAACCGGAACGCTCCGCAAGAACCCCGAGATCCGCTACCGCGTGACGGAGGAGGCCGTCGAGCGCCTCGCCGGCGCGCAGGAGGCCGCGCTCGAGTCCGCGCTCCGGCTGCTCGCACCCGGGGGCTTCCTGCTCTACTCCACGTGCAGCCTCGAGTGGGAGGAGAATGAACGCGTGGTCGAGCGCGTGGTCGAACGCATGCGCGAGCGCGTGCCGGGAGTCCGGCCGGCGTCCGTCCCGATCGACTCGCCCGTGCCTGCGTCGCCGACCCGCGCCGGCGGCGTCCGCCTGTTCCCGGACGAGACGACCGACGGCTTCACGGCGCACTTGCTGCGTCGTACGGAATGACGATCGGGACCGGGCGCGCGGTCGGCGTCTGCCTCAGCCTCTGTCTGCCGGAGGTTCTCCTCGCCGTGCCGACGCCTCGTCCGTGCGCGCGACAGGGGGTCGTCCCGGGCCCGAACGCGCTTCGCGCGGTGGTCCTCGTCGAAGGGGAAACCGATCCCTCCGTCGCGCAGGCGATCGCCGCGCTCGGCGCGAACACCGCCGCGAGCCTGAACCCGCCCGATCCGGCGGCCGGAGCGAACCTCGCCGCCTCCGGGTTGAGCTACATCGCGCGGATCCTGGTGCGGGATGTCGAGCGGCTTCCGTCCGACGCGGCCGCGATCGCGCGGCTTCGTGCGATCCCGGCGCTCTCGGGTCTCGAGTACTACGACGACACGGTGACCGAGGGCTACGCCACTCCCGAGACACAGGCGCGCGCGTACGGCATCCTCAAGGCCCTCTTTCCCGATCTCCTCGTCCTCTATGCCGAACGCCTCGACCCGGTGGCGACCGATCCGGCGTACCTCGACGGCTTCTTCCGCCCGGATTTCACGGACCTCCTCGTGCCGTACTTCTATCCGGTCGGCAACACGATCCTGGGTCCGCAGCAGGAGACCGACGACTGGGAGGACCGCTTGCGGGCTCTGCTCGAGCCGGTCGCCGCGTGCACTCCCGCCGGAAAGGGGATCCTCCCGGTTCTGCAGGCCTTCGAGCAGACGGGCTATCCCTTGAGCGGAGGCCTGCTGCGCCGGCAGGTCGAGGTCTACGAAGAGCTCTGGCCCGAGCACTTCAACGCGGCCCTGTTCGCGTGGACCGTCGGGGGCGAGCTGCACGGGATGAGCGAGATCCCCGTGCTTCGCCGCGCCGCGTCAGCGCTCTTCGGCGAACTGCCGGCTCCGCCCATGCCGTGTGTCGTCGCGCGCTGAATGCGCTCGAGGCTGGACGCTAGACGACGGCGTCCTCCGCCGGATCGGTCTCCTCGGGCGCCGGCGCCGCATTGCCCGGCGCCGGGGCCTTGGGCGCGGCCGGTGCGGTCTGAGTTGGCGGGGTCGCCTGGTAGACGCGGCGGATCGTCAGGTCGTGCCGTCCTCCCTGGAAGGTCGTCGTGACGGTGAGCTGGGAGCGGTCGGCGGTGACGGCGTAGGTCTCGGTGACCTTGGGCCCCTTCTCGGGCGAGGACGTGATCTCCACGTGCCCGTCCTTCCAGCGCGCGGAGACCTTCGTCGTCCCGCCGTAGGAGTGCTCCTCCTCGACCTTGCGGCCGTCGGTGTAGAAGACGCGCTCGCGGCCGCCGGCGTCGGTGACGGAGAGCCGCGGCTCCTCGTGCTTGATCTCGAGGACCTGCGTCCGCTGAAAGGCGTCGCGCAAAGGGCTCCCGTCCTCGCTCACGCGGCCGTCGTCGGACGGCGCCGAGGACCGGCCATGATGGCCGCCGCCTCCGTGCCGGCCCATGCCGCCGCCCCCCCCGCCGCCGCCGTGGTAACCCGAGCCGGATCCCGATCCGTCGGAGTCCCGCGTCACCGTGTCCGGCGAGTCGCTGGCGTCCTTGTTCAGGTACCACGTTCCCGAGAGATTCGGCATCTCAAGCGCGTCCGCGGGAGGCGCCGCGAAGAGAAGGGCGATACTGGCGGACCCGGCCGCCAGCGCTCCCGCGAGAAATCCTCCGACCCCCGGGGTGCGCGACCGGAAGAGCCTGGACATACCCATGGACAGAACCCCCTCGATACTCCTACGCCCCGCGCCGGCCCGGGATTACATCCGTCGTAAAATCTCCGCAGTGTCCGTCGTGGCAACTCGCACCGCGCCCGTTCCGGTCATCGATCTGACTCGATACGATCCCGCTCTGCGGAGCGAGATCGCGCGAGCGGTGGAGGCTGTCTTCGACTCCGGACGCTTCGTGATGGGACCCGCGCACGAGGCCTTCGAGAAGGCGCTCGCCGAGAGGCTCTCCGTGCGGCATGCGATCGGCGTCTCCTCCGGGACCGACGCCCTGCTCGTGGGGCTGATGGCGCTCGGCGTCGGACCGGGGGACGAAGTCGTGACGTCGCCCTTCTCGTTCTTCGCGTCCGCCGGCGTCATCGACCGCCTCGGCGCGCGTCCCATCTTCGTCGACATCGATCCCGTCAGCTTCAACCTCGACCCCTCGCGCCTCGAGGCCGCGCTGACTCCGCGGACGAAGGCGATCCAGCCGGTGCACCTCTACGGGCAGTGCGCGGACATGGGTCCGATCCTCGAGATCGCGACGCGCCGCGGGATCCCGGTCCTCGAGGACGCCTGTCAGGCGATCGGGGCCGAGTACGGCGGCCGCGCCGCGGGGAGCCTCGGCACGCTCGGCGCGTTCTCGTTCTATCCGACGAAGAACCTCGGAGCCGCGGGCGACGCCGGCGCCGTGACGACCGACGACGACGGCCTGGCGGCGCTCCTGAGGAGCCTGCGCCTCCACGGATCGTCCGTGACGTATCACCACGACCGCGTCGGAGGAAACTTCCGGCTCGACACGATTCAGGCCGCGGTCCTCGGCGCCAAGCTGCCGCACCTGGACGGCTGGAACGAGCGCCGCCGCGCGATCGCGGCGCGCTACGGCGAGCTCCTCGCAGCGGCCGCGGGTTCGGGACGCCTCGCGCTGCCGGCGGAGCTTCGGGGGCGCCGCCACACCTACCACCAGTACGTCGTGCGCATCGCCGGGGGCGACCGCGACGGCGTGCGCAAACGGCTCGCCGAGCGCGGCATCGGCTCGGCGGTCTTCTATCCGATCCCGCTCCACCTCCAGGACTGCTTCCTCCCGTTGGGCGGCCGCGAGGGCGACTTCCCGCACGCGGAGAAGGCCGCCCGGGAGGTCCTCGCGCTGCCGATGTTCGCCGAGCTCACCGCGCCCGAGATCGACCGCGTCGCCGAGGCGGTGCTGGAGAGCGTCGGCCTCGACTAGCTCGCCTTCGGGGCGTCCTCCGTTCGTTCCCGAACCAGGAACCCCTTCCGTGAGCGCGCCGCGTCGAGCGTCCGCCAGACGTACTCTCCGAGCACGCCGAGCGACAGCAGCTGCACGCCGGAGAAGAAGGCCAGGGCCACCATGAGCGAGCTCCAGCCCTGGATCGGCTGGCCGTGGACGAGCTTGTAGACGATGAGGAAGATCGCGTACGCGAACGCCAGGACGGCGAGCACGGCGCCGAGCACCGACATCCACCGCAGGGGCGCATAGGAGAACGAGATGACGGCGTCGAGGAAGTACTTGATCCTCTTGGCGAGCGTCCAGCGCGACTCGCCGTCGCCCGCCTCGCGCGCCACGCGATCGTAGGGAACGAGCGTCGTCGGAAAGCCTCCCCAGACGAGGAGTCCCGGCAGCGAGACGTGGATCTCGCGATTCTCGGTCAGGAAGTCGATGGCGGGCCGGCCGATCAGGAAGCAGTCGAATCCTCCCGACGGCATCTCGGAGAGCGCGAGACGCCGCAGCGTCCCGTAGTACATGCCGGCCGCCGCGCGCGTCGTCCAGCCCTCCGGCCGGCTCCGGCGGACCGCGAGGACGGCGGTCGCGCCGCGGCGCCACGCCTCCACCATCTCGGGGAGCAGCTCGGGGGGCTCCTGCAGATCGGCCGACAGCACCGCGGCCGCGTCGCCCTTCGCCTCGCGCAGCCCCGCGGCGATCGCCATCTGGGAGCCGAAGTTCCGGGTCAGCCGCACCCCGCGCGCCGCCGGCCAGTCCCGCGCGATCTGCTCGATGCGCTCCCACGACGCGTCGCCGGAGCCGTCATCCACGAAGAGGACCTCGACGTCGAAATCCGCCGACGCCGCGCTCGCACTCGCCCGGAGCCGCTCCCCGAGCTTTGGCAGGCTGCCCGCGTTGAAGTAGACGGGCACGATCACGCTGACGAGCGGACGGCTCACGGGCGGCTGCCTTCCGCCGCGCCGAAGAAGCCGCTGACCGCCTCGACGACGGCGCCGACCTGCGCGTCCGAGAGCGTGGGGTAGATCGGCAGCGACACGACCGTGTCGCACGCCGCCTCGGACACGGGGAAGTCGCCGCGCCGGTGGCCCAGGAACGCATACGCCGGCTGCAGGTGGAGGGGCACAGGGTAGTGGACGCGCGTCTCGACACCGCGCGACGCGAGATGCGTCTGGAACGCCTCGCGGCGGCCGGGCTCGACGCGCACCGGGTAGAGGTGCCGCGACGGAACCGTGTCCGCGCGCGCGCGGAGGAGCCGCAGCGGCAACCCGGCGAACGCCGCGTCGTAGCGCTCTCCGATCTCGCGCCGCCGCTCGTTCTCCTCGGCGAGGGTCGCGAGCTTCGCGCGCAGGATGGCGGCCTGGATCTCGTCGAGTCGGGAATTCCGGCCCTCGCGCACGGCGAAGTCGCGCCGCGTCCAGCCGTACTGGCGCAGCTCGCGCACGCGCGCGGCCAGGGACGCATCGCGCGTCACCACCGCGCCGCCGTCGCCGTATGCGCCGAGGTTCTTGGTCGGGTAGAACGAGAAGGCCGCGGTCTTCCCGAGGCCGCCCGTCATGCGGCCGGCCCAGCTCGCCCCGTGGCTCTGGGCGCAGTCCTCCACGACGGTCGGCCCGCGCCGGGCCGCCAGCGCGAGCAGGCCCTCGCAGTCGGCGACGCCGCCGTACAGGTGCACGGGGAGAAGGAACCGCAGGGACGAGGTCCACGCCGCCTCGGCGCGGGCGGCATCCATGGTCAGCGTGTCGGGGTCCACGTCGCAGAGCCGGGCCGCCGCACCCGCGAGGCGCGCGCCGGCGAGGGTGGGCCCGCACGTATTGGCGGGGAGGAGCACCTCGTCGCCCGGCTCGAGCCCGGCCGCCTGGAGAGCGAGCGCGATCGCCTCCGTCCCGTTGGCGCAGGCGACCGCGTGCTCGACGCCGAGGAAGCGCGCGAACTCCTCCTCGAATCGAGCGACCTCGTCTCCCAGGACGAACCAACCGCTCGCGAGCACGCGAGCGACCGCCGCGTCGATCGCGACCCGCTTCCGCGCGTAGTCCTCCCGCAAGGCGCCGAACGCGACTCTCCGAGGCGGGGCGACGCTCGAGCCGGCGGTCATTCGCTCTCGCCGACGGTGCCCTCGGCGTCCGCGCGGTAGCGCCGCCCGCACGAGCAGGCGGCCTCCGGACCGTCCTCGAAGCGCAGGCCGTTTCCGCACCGGCACACGTGTCCGTGCACGCGCGCGGGACTGCCGTAGACGAGCGAGAAGTCCGGCACGTCCCGCGTGACGAGCGCTCCGGCGCCGACCATGGCGAAGCGCCCGACGGTCACGCCCGGCAGGAGGATCGCGCCGGCGCCGAGACTCGCGCCGGTGCGCACGAGCGTGCGCGGGCGCGTGGGCGGGGGCCGCCGGCTGCGCGGCCGCAGGTCATTCGAGAAGGTCACGTCGGGGCCCACGAAGACGTCGTCCTCGAGGACGAGCCCGTCGTAGAGCGAGACTCCGCACTTCACCGTGACGCGGTCCCCGAGGACGACGTCGTTCTCGATGAAGCATCGGTCGCAGATGTTGCAGTCGCGCCCTATGCGCGCTTCGGCGAGGATGTTGACGAACGCCCAGATGCGGGTGCCGTCGCCGATCTGCGTCGACGCGACCAGGGCCGTGGGATGCTTCGAGATCACCTGCGCCTAGCTTATCGAATCGTCAGAAATATTCGGCACGCCGCTCGCGGTAGAAGGCGACGGTTCGCGCGAGCCCGTCGCGCAGGGACACGCGCGGCTCCCATCCCAGAAGCGCATGGATGCGGGTGATGTCGGAGACGAAGTCGCCGGGCTCCTGCGCCTTGCGCTCCGGCGAGAACTCGGTGAACTCCAGGCGGGCGCCCGGCACGAGCTCGCCGAGCAGTGTCGCGACCTCGAGGAAGGTCGAGGGCCGGTGATGGCCCACGTTCAGGACCTGGCCCACGGCGCGCGGCTCCCGCGCGGCGAGGAGCAGCGCATCCACGCAATCGTCGACGTAGAGGAAGTCGCGCACGATCTTTCCCGAGCCGAAGATCGGGATCGGGCGGCCCTCGAGCGCCAGGCGCACGAACCAGTTGACCACCCCGAACTGCGAGTGCTTCATCTGCGCGCGCGGCCCGTAGATGTTGGTCAGCCGCAGGGGGACCGTGCGGATGCCGTGGATGCGCGTGTAGGTGCGGCAGATCATCTCCGCGGAGAGCTGCGAGATCTCGTAGATCCCGCGCGGATCCGAGGGCGCGTCCTCGGACACCGGGAGACGGACCGCCGGACCGTACTGGCCGCGCGTCCCGGAGCGCACGACCAGGGCCCCGGGGTTGCGCTTGCGGCACGCCTCGAGGACGGCGGCCGTGCCCTTGATGTTGATGTCGATGTCGGGGTACGGATTCGACAACGACATGACGTGCGAGACCTGCGCCGCCAGGTGGAAGACGAAGTCCTGTCCCTCGACGAGCTGACCCATCACGGTCTCGTCGCGGACGTCGGCGTAGTTGATCGCGACCCGGTCCCGGATCTCGGCCACGTTCGCGAGGTTGCCGCCGTAGCCCTCGATCATCGCGTCGCAGAGCGTGACCCGGGCGCCCTCACGCGCCATGCGGGCGGCCAGGTTGGAGCCGATGAACCCGAGCCCGCCGGTGATGAGGACGCGCGCGCCGTCGTAGCTCACGCGGGCGATTATCGGGCAGAACCGCGGGCGACTCGCGCCCGGCGTCGGAATCGCACGCCGGTGAGGACCACCGCCCCGCCGAGAAGAGTCGAGAGGCTCAGGACTGCGCCGGCCACGAACCCGTCCGGAAGGTAGGAGAGCTCCAGCCGGTGTCGACCCGCCGGGACGCGGAAGCCCAGGAACGCGTGGTTGTACGAGAGGGGGGCGATCGCCCGGCCGTCCAGGCGCGCCTTCCATCCGGGCCACGCCGTGACCGAGGTCCCGACCACGCACTCCTGCTGCGCCTCGATCTCGGCCGAGAGGCCCTGCTCGCGGTACGCGATGACGCGCACGCACGCGGCGCCGTTCTTCACCAGCTGCTCCCGGGAAGGCGGCGCGGCGCCGACGATGCCCCACTCCCGGAAGTCGCCGACCCGCGCGAGCCACTCGAGGTGGCGGGCGAGCAGGGGCTCGTAGCAGAGCGCCCCCGGAACGAAGACGCGCGGGAGCACGCGCGCGTTCTCCAGGAGCTCGCCGCCGGAGTCCTCCGCGATGCGGGTCCACCCGGGCGGCACGCGGTATCCGCGCGGGGCGATCGCGTAGCGGACGTTCAGGAAGGAGAGAAACGGCTTCTCGAGGTCGTCGACGCGGTTGTACCAGGCCGCCTGGGGAACGCACCAGAGCGGATACGTCTCGTAGAGCGCGCGCAGCGTCATGGACTCGTAGCCGCGGACGTCCTCGAGCTCGTAGAGCGCGGACGAATTCGGGATCAGCATCGGGCCGACCCCGACGACCCTCTCGGGACGGTCGCGCCGGATGGCGTCGAGCAGCGGCATGGGCGGGAAGAAGGCCGACGCCGGGAGCGTCGGATAGACCGATCCCGCCTCGGCGACGCGCGACGCCAGGAGCAGGGCCAGGAGCAGCGCCGCCGCCACCGTCCAGGCGGAGCGCCGCCGGGCCCACACGACCGCGGCGGCTCCGAGGAGCAGCGTCCCGAGGGCCCACGCGAGGCGCATGCGGACGAACTCGGGCGGCATGGACAATGCGTCGAGCCCCGCGCGGCGGAAGTGGACGATCGCGACGATGCCGGCCGCCGACAGCGCGGTCCCCGCGAGGAACGCGCCGGCTCCCTCGCCCCGGCGCAGGGCCTCGGCCCCGAGCGCGGCGAGCGCGCACAGCGCGAAGAGCGCCAGGAACACCATGTAGTCCAGGACGCCGATGTCGAAGAGGGGAAGCCGGGCGATCAGGTCGGTGACCACGGCCATCCGGATCCACAGCGCGGTCCCGATCGCCAGGAGGGCCAGGAGCGCCCGGCGATTTCCGTTGCGGCCGTTGCGCGAGAACGCGCCCGCGGCGGCGAGAGGGAAGACGAGCGCTCCGGCGTAGGAGGCGGGAGGTCCGAATCCGTCGGCCAGGAAGCTCCGTCCGGAGTGGCCGTACGCGAAGGGCACGACCATCGGAAGCGCTCGCCGGGCGCTCTGGAGCGGCTCGACCGATTTCGGAGAGTGTGCGTACCAGGAGGTCCGAAAGGCGTGCTCCCACGTGTGAGGGATGGCCTCGAGGAGGGGAAGCAGCTGGATCGCGGAGAGGCAAAGCGCGGCGGCGCCCGCGGCGAGCGCCAGCAGAATCGGCCGGACCCTCCGGCCGCGGCCGGCCGAGGCGAGCAGGAAGAGGAAGTACACGGCCCCGCCGGCGACCGCGAACAGGAGGGTCTCGGGGTGGCCCGCGAGCACGACCAGCACGAGCGCGGCGGCGGTCAGGAGGAGGGCGCGCCCCTCCCCCGCCGAGACGAGTCGGCGGAGCCCGAGAAGCACGAGCGGAAAGGGTCCCACCGAGCCCGAGATCGGGTATCCCAGATAGAAGACGAGGAAGTCGGAGAAGCCCCAGGCCGCGGCGCCCAGCAGCGCGGACATCTCGCCGCAGCCGAGGTCGCGCAGGAAGACGTACGCGCACGACAGCGCGATCAACAAACGCAGGCTCATCTGGAACGTCCATCCCTGTGCCGGGGGCAGGAGGAGTCCGAGCCACGTGCCGGGATGGGCGGCGGCGGGTTGCTGGACGGCGAGGAGGGGCTCGCCGGCGAGGACGAAACGGTTCCAGACCGGGACGCGCCCCTCGGTCACCGCCTCGCGGACGGCCTTCTGCCACGGAAGCTCCTGGTACATCACGTCCGACAGAAGCGGTGTCCGGACCCTCGGGATGCCGAGCGCGGACCGGCGGGAGGCGAACGGCTCGTCGTTGTACAGGATGTCGAGCGGGGCATAGACGCCGCCCGTCAGCATGGCGCGGCCGGTGAAGAGGAGGGGGAGCAGCGCGAGAACGAGGCGGACGCGCCTCCGCACGGGCCACACCCAGCGATGGAGCGCGGCGAGGAGGAGGGCCGCGGTCGCTCCGTAGAGAGCAACCGAGGCGCAGACGAGAGGGAGCACTGGCGCGATTCTAAGGTACGGCCGATCGCCGCCCGAGGATGGCGAGCCCCCTTGCTGCGGTGCGCCGTGATTCAATCGCGCCGGAATGCTGCGCTGGATCGGCGTCGCGGTTCTCTTCGTTCTCCTCTGCGCCGAAGTCGCCGCGCACGGTCCGCTGCGGCTGGAGGCTCCGCGGACGATCCTCTCGAACGCGGCGCGCGTGCAGAAGGAGACCGAGCCCTACTTCCTCTTCCTGCGCTGGGTGGCGCCGCGGGTTCCGCCCGGCGCGAGGCTCGCGATTCGAACGCCGGCTTACCTCTGGTACTTCGTGGCGCTCGGACAGCTGCCAGACCAGATCGTCGTCCCCGCGACCGGCGAGCGCGGGCCGCTCTCCCCGGACGCGGGCGACGCTGACTGGGTGGCCTGCTACTTTGCGAACCTCGACGATCCGCGGTATCGCCGCGTCGCCTCGTACGTACCGAACGGCTCGCTCTACCAGCGCCTCCGATGACCGGATGGCTCTTCGGCTCGGCGCTCGCGGGCCTGCCGCTCGTCGGGTATCCCTTCGCGAGGCTGCGCGTCTTCTCGACGCTGACGCCGGCGGCGCGGTGGGGTCTGGCGAGCGGCGCGGGCTCGCTCGCGCTCTGCGTCTCGATGCTCCTCACGACCGCGCTGCACGTGCGCTGGTCGGTCTGGCTGCTCTTGCTTCCGTCCGCGGCCGCGATGCTCGTTCCCGGGGACCGTTTCCGCGATCGGCCGGCCGGCCCGGAACCGCGGCCCGCCCTCGCGCTCGCGGCCCTGGCGTCCATTCTCGGAGTCGTCGCGTACGCCGCCGGGACGGCACGGGCAACGGCGGCCGACTTCGTGCTCTTCTGGGGGACGAAGGGAGAGCGATTCGCCCGGGCCCGCGCGATCGACGTCGGCTTCCTGCGCGATCCCCTGCACTACCTGATCCATCCCGACTATCCGCCGCTGGTCCCCGGCCTCTACGCCTGGGGGACTCTGATCGCCGGACGCTTCGCGTGGCGCACGGCGCTGCTCTCGTTCCCCCTGTTCGTCGCCTTCGCGGCCATCACGCTCTACGGCTTCGCGCGCCCGGCCCTCGGCCGCCGGGTCGCCCTCGAGAACGCCTGTCTCCTCGCTGTCCTCCTCGGCTTCCTGGGCGTGGCGAACATGGTGGCCGGGGACGCCGAGCCGGAGCTCTTCCTGTTCGAGGTCCTGGCGCTCGCGGCGCTCGTGTTCGCGGGGCGGAGCGCGGCGGGTCTCGCGGCGGCGGCGGTCGGACTGGCGGGCGCCGTGTTGACGAAGGTCGAGGGCACCGTCTTCGCGGTCCTCGTCGTGGGCGCCTATACGGTGCTGGGCGACTCTGCCTCGAGGAGCCGGGCGAGGACGATGGCGGTGATGGGTCTGCCTCCCGCCGCGGCGCTCGTGTCGTGGCTGCTGTTCTGCCGGCAGAACGGATTGCTCGACATCTTCCGCCTCGGCGCGAGGACCCGGCTCACGCCCGGCGAGCTGCCGATCGTCGTCCGCGAGCTCGTCCGCTACGACCTCTTCGGACCGCGGCTCGCCGCCTGGGCCGTCGTCGGGGCGCTCCTGATCGCGCGCCGCCCGCCGCGTGCGGCGGTCTTTCCACTCGCAGTCGCGGCCGGCTTTCTCGGCTTCATGGTCTACATGTACCTGAGCGGGAAAGGCGATCCCACGCTCTGGATCCAGTGGTCGGCCGCGCGTCTGTCGATGACTCCGCTGGTTTGTTGCCTGATCGCCACGATGCAGCCGGCTGCCGGCGACCTATACTAAGTATCTGTAGATAAGGTATTTATATAATTTCACGCCCGGCCATCAAAGAGGCTTGCTAGCACTCATCGAGGAGGAGTGCTAGTATTCGCTTCCTCCGGAACGCGCAAGCGTTTCGCACGACGAACACAGGCAAGTCCAACTTCTACAGGAGGAAGTTTCATGAAGATTCGGCCACTCTACGATCGGATTCTGGTGAAGCGGCTCGAGACCGGGGAGATGAAGAAGGGCGGCATCATCATCCCGGACACGGCCAAGGAAAAGCCGATGGAGGCGGAAGTCGTCGCCGTCGGCAAGGGCAAGGTCAACGAGGAAGGCAAGCAGTTTCCCCTCGACGTCAAGAAGGGCGACCGCATCCTCATCGGCAAGTACGCCGGGACCGAAATCAAGATCGACGACGAGGAGCACCTCATCCTGCGTGAGGACGAAGTGCTCGCGGTCGTCGAGAGCAAGTAAGGAGCACACACAATGGCAGCGAAGACGATCATTTACGGTGAGGAGGCGCGCCAGCGCGTGCTCCATGGCGTCAACAAGCTCGCGGACGCCGTCAAGGTGACGCTCGGCCCCAAGGGCCGCAACGTCGTCATCGAGAAGAAGTTCGGTTCCCCGACCGTGACCAAGGACGGCGTGACGGTCGCCAAGGAGATCGAGCTCCAGGATTCGCTAGAGAACATGGGCGCGCAGATGGTGCGCGAGGTCGCCTCGAAGACCTCCGACGTGGCCGGCGACGGCACCACGACGGCGACGGTCCTCGCTCAGGCGATCTACCGCGAGGGCATCAAGAACGTCACGGCCGGCGCGAACCCGATGGAGCTGAAGCGCGGCATCGACGCGGCGGTCAAGGCCGCCGTCGCCTCGCTCGACAAGCTCTCCAAGCCGGTCGAGGGCAAGGACATCGCCCACGTCGGCACGATCTCAGCCAACAACGACGGCGAGATCGGCAAGATCATCGCCGAGGCGATGGACAAGGTCGGCAAGGACGGCGTCATCACGGTGGAGGAGGCCAAGGGCCTCGAGACGACCCTGGAGGTCGTCGAGGGCATGCAGTTCGACCGCGGCTACCTCTCGCCCTACTTCATCACCGACGCCGAGCGCATGGAGTGCATCCTGGAGAACGCCAAGGTTCTCCTGTTCGAGAAGAAGATCTCCAACATGAAGGACCTGCTCCCGATCCTCGAGCAGATCGCCAAGCAGGGCAAGCCCTTCCTGATCATCGCCGAGGAGGTCGAGGGCGAGGCGCTCGCGACGCTCGTGGTCAACAAGCTGCGCGGCACGCTGCAGGTCAGCGCCGTCAAGGCTCCAGGCTTCGGCGACCGCCGCAAGGCTATGCTCGAGGACATCGCGATCCTGACGGGCGGCAAGCTCATCTCCGAGGACCTCGGCATCAAGCTCGAGAGCGTCAAGTGGGAGGACCTCGGCGACGCGAAGAAGGTCACCGTGGACAAGGACAACACCACGGTGCTCGTGGATGACCGTTCGAAGGGCAAGAAGGACGCCATCCAGGGCCGCGTGAAGCAGATCCGGGCTCAGATCGAGGACACGACCTCCGACTACGACCGCGAGAAGCTGCAGGAGCGGCTGGCGAAGCTGGTCGGCGGCGTCGCCGTCATCAAGGTGGGCGCCGCGACCGAGACCGAGATGAAGGAGAAGAAGGCTCGCGTCGAGGACGCGATGCACGCGACCAAGGCGGCCGTCGAGGAGGGGATCGTCCCCGGCGGCGGCGTGGCGCTTCTCCGCTCGATCGACGCGGTCACCAAGACGGCGAACGAGCTGAGCGGCGACGAGAAGATCGGGGCGCGGATCGTGATCCGCGCGCTCGAGGAGCCGACGCGCCAGATCGTGGCCAACGCCGGCGCCGAGGGCTCGGTGGTCATCAACGAGCTCAAGAGCAAGGGCGGCAACTTCGGTTACAACGCGAACTCCGAGAAGGTCGAGGACATGCTCAAGTCGGGCATCATCGACCCCACCAAGGTCACCAAGAACGCGCTGCAGAACGCGGCGTCGGTGGCCGGCCTCATGCTGACGACCGAGGCGCTCGTCTCCGAGATCAAGGAGAAGGAGAAGGCTCCGGCGGGCGGCGGCGGAATGCCGGGCGGCATGGGCGGCATGTACTGATTCGTTTCGGAAGGCGCTACGAAGCCCCGGCGCAAGCCGGGGCTTTTTTTATACTGGGCCCTACGTGGACGCGCAGAGCTTCTCCGGCGATCGTGTCTCGGCCGTGATCGTCCACTACAAGACTCCCGAGGACACCCTGACCGCGGCACGGGCCGTCGCCGAGACGGCGCCGGCGGCCGAGATCGTGGTGGTCGACAACGCGTCCGGCGACGGCGTGGCGGACGAGCTCGCACGACGCCTCCCGGGAGCGCGGCTGATCCGCGAGAGCGTCAACCGCGGCTACGGCGCCGGCTGCAATCGGGGCGCTCGCGGCAGCTCGCGTCCTTTCCTCCTGTTCCTGAACTCCGACGCCCGGGTCCTTCCCGGGGCGATCGAGGCGCTCGAGAGGGCGCTCGAGGACGATCCGGCCGCGGCGGCGGCGGGCCCCCGGCTGCTCGACGCCGAGGCGCGGCCCCAGGCGTCGATCCGGCTCTTGCCGACGCCCTGGCGGATCTTCTGCGAGAGCTCGGGGCTCGCGTTCCTCGCGGGCGGCCGGGAGCCGTTCGGCGGCCACACGCAAACGCGACAGGACCACCGTCCCGGACTCCGCGTCGCCGTCGCCGTCGAGGCACTCATGGGCGCCGCGCTCCTCGTCCGCCGGGCCGACTTCGAAGCCGCCGGCGGCTTCGACGAGTCTTTCTTCCTCTACGCGGAGGAGACGGACCTCATGCGGCGCCTTCGCGACGCCGGCCGGCGGATCCTCTTCGTCCCCGACGCGGAGGTCGTGCACGTTGGAGGCCGCTCGGGCGGAGACCGGCTGTTCGGTCAGCTCCACGCCTCGCTCGTGCGCTATGTCCGCAAGCACCACGGCGGAGCCGAGGCCGGTCTCGCGGCGCTTCTCCTCGACGCCGGGGCGGCCGGGCGGTATGCCGCGGCGCTCCTGACCCCCGGGGAGCGCGGACGCGCGCGACGGCTTCGGTATCGCTCCGCGCTTCAGCGGCGGAGCGCGCGGTGAGTCCCGCGCTCGCGCGACGGAGCGCCCGTTGACGGCGCCGCCATGAAGCCGCTCCTCTACAGCGTGCTGCCCCGGCCGCCGCATCCCACGCGCGACGGCCTGGCGATCCGCAACTACCACCTGCTCGAGGCCCTCGCGGCGCGGTTCCGGGTCCGCGCGTTCTCGCTGCGCGATCCCGAACGGGCGTACGGCGGCGGGGAGTTCCCGCCCGGCGTCGACGCCGAGTTCGTGGCACAGGCTCCGCGTCGCGCCCGAAGGGCCGGCGCCGCGCTCTCGAGCCTCGTCGCGGGCGGGGCCTACTCGGAGCGGCTCTACCGCTCGGGCCGGCTTGCCCGCCGGGTGGCCTCGCTCGCGCGGCGGGAGGAGCCGCGCTGGATCGTGGCCCACTCGTACCACGTGGGGCCGGCCGCGCTCGCGTCCGCCGCCTCCGGCGTCCCCGTGTGGATCGACTTCCACAACCTCGACTCGGAGATCTGGGATCGGACCTCCCGCACCGCGTCGTCGGCGACCGCGCGCCGCTTCGCCCGCCTCCAGGCGCCGCGGGTGCGCGCGCTCGAGCGCCGCCTCGTGTCGGCCGCGGCGGGCGTCTCGTGCGTGTCCCCGCGCGACGCGGCCGGCCTCGCCGCTCTTCGGGCGGCGGCCGCGCCGCTCGTCGTGCCCAACGGGGTCGACCTCGCGCGGTACGCGCTCCGCCCCGGCGCGCCCGGCGGCGAGCGCCTCCTCTTCGTGGGCGACCTCTCGTGGCCCCCCAACGCCGAGGCGGTGCGGTGGTTCGCCCGGGAAGTCTGGCCGCGGGTCGAGCGCGCTCGCCCCGCCGCCAGCGCGGAGATCCTGGGGCGCTCGGCGCCGCGCGACCTGAAACGGCTCGCGACGCCCCGACTCTCCTTCGCCGGGGACCGGGCCGACACGCGCCCCGCCTGGTTGGCGGCGTCCGTCGCCGTTGTGCCGCTCCTCGCGGGAGGCGGGACGCGGCTGAAGATCCTGGAGGCGGCGGCCTGCGGCGTGCCGGTCGTCGCGACGCCGATCGGGGCCGAGGGCCTCGCGTTCGCGCCCGAGCGCGAGATCAGGCTGCGGGAGGACGCCGGCGGTTTCGCGGACGCGGTCGTTGAGCTGCTGGCCGATTCCGAGGCGGCGCGGCGCCAGGCCCTCGCGGCGCGCGCCCGCGTGGAGGCGTTGTACGACTGGCGCCGCATCGGCGAGAAGTTCGCGCGCGCACTGGCCGAGTCGGAAGAGAGGAAGAGGACCCGCGCGTGACGGCGACGGCGGCGGCTCTCGCGATCCTCTCGGCGGCGCTCTTCCTCTGGTCGTACGGGATCTACCCCGTATGGATCACGCGCCGCGCGGCCTCGGCGAAGGAGGGGGGCGGCGCACCGGCTCAGGGTGCCGGATTCCCGGGCAGCGTCGAGGTCCTCCTCTCCGCGGCCGACGAGGAGACCGTCATTGCGGCCCGGGTCCGCGACCTTCTCGCGCAGGCCGGCGTGTCGCGTATCGCGATCGGATGCGACGGTTCGGCCGACGCGACCGCGGCGCGGGCGCGGGAGGCGGCGGCCACTCAGGCGGGGGGCACACAGCGCCCCCCGAGCCCCCCGGGGGGCATACCGGTGCGGATCGTCGAATTTCGAGAGCGGCGCGGGAAGGCGGCGGTCCTGAACGACCTGGTCCGCGAGTCCACGGCGGACCTGCTGGTCTTCACCGATGCGAACACGCGCTTCGACGCGGGCGCCGTCGCCGCGCTCGCCGACGCGTGCGCGGCCCCCCGGGTGGGCGCCGCGTGCGGGCGGCTGGTCTTCGAGCGGGGCGCCGGCGCGAGGGAGACGCCGGAGAGCGACTTCTGGGATCGCGAGACGCGCCTCAAGGAGGCCGAGGGCCGGCTCGGCGTGTGTCTCGGCGCCAATGGAGCCATCTACGCGATCCGCCGCGAGCTCGCGGTGCCCCTGCCTCCGGACACCACGTCCATGGACGATTTCCTGATCCCCGTCAGGGTGGCGCGGGAGGGGCGGAGCATCGTCTTCGCGGGAGGCGCGATCGCGCGCGAGGACGCGGCGCGCGACGTGGCCGCCGCGGCGTCGCGCCGATTCCGCATCGGCGTCGGCGCGGGGCAGGTTCTGCGCCGCGAGCGGTGGCTCTGGGACGCGGGCGCGCACCCGACGCTGACTCTGGCCTTCGCGTCGCGCAAGGCCGCGCGCTGGCTCGCGCCTCTCTGCGGGATCCTCGCGGCATGCGTCGCGCTGGCGTCGCCGCCGCCGGCGCGGTGGGGAGGAGCCGCCGCTCTCGGTCTCCTCGCGGTCCTCGGGCTCGGGTTGCGCGTGCGCCCGAGCCTGCGCGGGTTTGGAGGGAGGCTCTATTATTTCGCCGTGCTGAACGCCGTCCTGGCACTGGGGCTCGCCGCGGGGCTGCTGGGTTACAGCCGGCCCGCCTGGACGCGGACCGCGCGATCGTGAGCCGGGGCGCCCGGCTTGCGCGCCGGAGGTCGACCTTCGCGGCCGTCGCCGTGGTCGGCGACGTGGCGATCGCCGTCGGCGCGTTCGACGCCGCGTTCTTCCTGAGGACGCACGTCGCCCTGCCCGGGACGGAGACGCTGCTCCCGAGCGGCAGCGTGCGGTTCACGCTCGGAAACGTGGTGATCGTGGCGGCCGTTCAGGCGCTGTGTCTCTGGTACCTCGGCCTCTACCGCGACCACGAGCGCTTCCGCGAATCGGTCGCCCGCCGGCTCGCGCCGGCGATGCTCGTCGAGCTCATCACGCTCGCCTCGATCTACTTCCTGGGCCAGCCGTACTCTTTCCCGCGCTCCGTGCTCGTCGTCTACGTCGTGTTCAACGGTCTCCTGCTCGTCCTCTGGCGCGCCGCTCTCGACCGGCTCTTTCCGGCGCCGCGGCGCCGCGCGCTCATCGTCGGAACCGGCGCGGCCGCGAATCTCATCGCGGACACGATCCGCCGCCATCCGTGGACCGGCGTCGAGCTGGTCGGCGCGCTCGGCGGGTCCGGGGAGGCTCCGCCCGGGCTCGCGATCCTGGGCCCGCCGTCGGCCCTCGTGGAGGTCGTCGCCGAACGCGAGATCGACGAGGTGATCCTGACCCCGGAGGCCGCGTCGCTGCGCGACGAGCTCCCGGAGCGCATCCCTCCGGGGTTCGCCGCCGATCTGCTCGTCTGGCCGTCTCCGTTCGAGACGATGATCGGGAGGCTGCGCTTTCGCATCGTGGGAGACCTGCCGCTGCTCGAGGCGCGCGTGCGGCCGCTCGACGGCGCGGCCGCCTTCGTCAAGCGCAGCTTCGACCTGCTCGCCGCCGGAGTGCTGCTGCTGCTCCTCTCTCCGATCCTGGCCGTCGCGGCGCTGCTAGTCGTGTCGACCTCCCGCGGCGGCCCGTTCTACCGCCAGACGCGCGTCGGCCGCGACGGAGGTCGCTTCGAGCTCTGGAAGCTCCGGACGATGCATCGGGGAGCCGAGGTCGAGACCGGCGCCGTGCTCGCGGTTCCCGACGACCCGCGCGTAACCGCGATCGGCCGCGCGCTGCGCTCGGCCCGGATCGACGAGATCCCGCAGCTGTGGAACGTCGTGCAGGGCGACATGAGCCTCGTGGGGCCGCGGCCCGAACGGCCGGAGTTCGCGGAGCGATTCGCCCGCACGATCTCGGGCTACACGCTCCGCCACGCCGCGCGGCCGGGCCTCACCGGCCTCGCCCAGGTCTCTGGCGAGTACTCCACCGAACCCGACATCAAGTTGCGTTACGATCTCGCGTACTTGAACAACTGGTCCATCGGGCTCGATCTCGCGATCCTGCTGCGCACGCTGCCCGTGATCCTGACGCGCCGTGGGATCTGAGAAGGCTGCCGTGGCGTCGGGCTCCGCCGGCGCCGCGACCACGGCCGGGCGCGCGCGCGTCGCGGTCGTGATGCCGGCGTACAACGCCGAGAAGACGCTCGAGCGCACCTACGCCGACGTGCCCAAGGACTACGTCGACGACGTGATCCTGGTGGACGACCGCTCGCGCGACCGCACGGTCGAGATCGCGCGGCAGCTCGGCCTCCACGTCGTCGTGCACGAGCAGAATCGGGGCTACGGCGGCAACCAGAAGACCTGCTACCGGACGGCCCTCGAGCGCGGCGCGGACGTCGTCGTCATGGTGCATCCCGACCACCAGTACGACCCGACCGTCATTCCGGACCTTCTCGCGGCGCTCCATAAGGGCTCATTCGACGCGGCGTTCGGCAGCCGCATGCTGGGGGGCCGTCCGATCCAGGGCGGCATGCCGAAGTGGAAGTTCTTCGGAAACATCCTGCTGACCGCGATCGAGAACGCGACCTTCCTGATCTACCTGACGGAGTACCACAGCGGATTCCGCGCCTACACGCGCCGGTACCTCGAGGCCGTCAACCTGGAGGCCAACTCGGACGGCTTCGTGTTCGATACCGAGATCATCGCCCAGGGAATGGCGAAGGGGCTCCGCATCACCGAGATCCCGATCGCGACGCGGTACTTCGATGAGGCCTCACAGATCGCCTTCGGCCCCTCGGTGCGCTACGGCCTCGCGATCCTGAAGACGATGATCCTATTCAAGCTCCACGTCTGGGGGATCTACTCCAGCCGGATCTTCCGAGATCGCTGATCCGGAGGAGAGTCAGTGCAGCGCGTCCTCCGGCAGCGGGGGAGGCGCCGCGAGACGGCCGGCGCGCAGGTCCGCGTCGAGGTCTGCGATCTTCACGAGAAGCGCGTCGCGCGAGGGCCGGGGAAGGCTCGAGAGGATCTCGGGGCTGATCCATCCGGCGCGCAGGAGCGCGGCGTCGGAGGCGTCTCGGCGATTGAGCCCGGCATACGCGCGTCCCAGGTTGAGGTCGATCTCCGAACGCTCGCCGGTGCCCAGGGCCGCGCGATAGAAGTCGAGCGCCCGCTGCGGCTGCCCGGTCACGAGATAGGACGAGGCCCCGATCATCCAGGGCCGCGGGTCGCCGGGGAGCGCCGTCGTCGTCGAGAGCGCCATCTCGCCGACGGCCTGGAGGCGGCGCAAGGTGTCGCCGCCTTGTTGTGGCTGAGAGGAGTCGAGCAGCTGCTGGAACGCGGCCGTCGCCCAGCCCACGCGCCGCTCGGCGGAGTACCGTGGGAGCTCCGGCGCGGCGAGTGCCGCGAGGAGGGCGGTGCCGAGAAAAGCGGCGACGAGTTTCACGCGTCGGCCTGGCCTGGCGCCGGTACGGGTTCGCGCTCGCCGGAAACCCTCCAGGCGCGGCCGGCCGCGAGCAGCAGCGGCACCGCGGTGATGGGCCGCTGGACCGGGAACCAGGTCAGCGCCGCAACGGCGCCCGCGACGAGCACGGCGAGGAGCAGCGCGGGCTCGGGGTCGTCCCGCGATTCGCGCACGCGTGCGGCGCGCGCGGATGCAGCGAGCAGACAGCCGGCGGCGGCGAGGACGAGGAGCGCCACCGGGATCCCCGCGTCGCTCGCGGCCTGCAGGTAGTCGTTGTGGGCCTCGCCGTAGGAGCTCGTGAGCATCGGGCTCAGGAACCTCCTCCTCGCACGGATCTCGGCCGAGAGCCGGTGCGGAACGTACTCCGCGGGGAAGGTCCCGGGTCCGAAGCCCGCGAGCGGGCGCTCGCGCGCCATCGCGACGGCGGCCGCCCACGGTCCGCCGCGATAGGAGACGAGCGCGTTCCAGTCGCCGGCGCGGATCAGGACCCAGTCGGTTCGCGCGCGCTCGCGCAGCGGCGGGTACGCCGCGACCAGGAGGCCCGCGGCGAGCAGGGCCCCGAGGAGCGGGAAGACGGCCCGGCGGCGGAACCGCGCGAGCAGAAGTGCCGCGATCCCCGCGAGGGCCGCGCTTAGGGCGGTCAGGTTGCGGTTGACGAGCAGATCCGCCGCGAAGAGCGCGAAGGCGGCGCCGGCGAGGAACCTCGCGGGCCGCCCCTTCCCCGACAGCAGGATCCCGAGCGCCGCCACGCTCGCGAGGGCGAGAGCGATCGCGAGGTATCCGACGTTGCCGGCGAAGGCCCCCGTGTCCTGCCGGGAGCCCGCCGTCTCGAGGGCGAACGGATGGTAGACCCCCAGGCCCTGGAGGATCGAGACCGCGGCGTTGACCGCGCACGCGGAGAGGAAGACCCCGGTGAGCCACGCGCGGCCCCGCGCGACCGCGTCGGAGGCGCCCAGGGGGAGCAGCGCCGCCATGAGAATGACGGAGCGCATCGCGTCGAGCGACAGCGCACGGCGAGGAGACGCGAGCGCCGAGAGGACCGCGCCCGCGAGCGCCGCGGCCGCGAGCACGAGGGCCGCCCGGCGCAGACTCGAGAGGGCCGTCCAGCGTGCGCGGGTAAATGCCCTGCGGGCCACGAAGAGCGCAGCCGCGGCGGCGAGCGCGGTGCCCACGAGCGCGATCGCGCGCTTGGGCGCGTCGAACGCGGCCGCGGCCGAGGTGTCCACCGCCAGCGAGGTCCCGGCGAGCACGACGGCGAGGATCGCGGCGACGAACACTGCGCCGCGCGGCGTGGCGAGGAGGAGGTGCGGTGCGGCGAGGGATTTGCCGCGGCGTGGCGCCGCGGGTGCTGCGGCCCTCCGCTGGCCTGCGGACTGCGCGCCGCGCGTCTTCGCCATGCGGGCGCGATGTTATGACGTTATGCTGCGGCCCGGTGAACCGTGTCACCTGACGATTCCGACGCTCCCCGTCGCGCGCGCCTCGTCTCGCTTCCCCTCTGGGTGTACCGGCACCGCGTGCCGATCCTGGCGGTCCTCGGCGGCGCGCTCCTGCTCGGGCTCATCGTGCTCGGGTCGTTCACGACGCGGGTCGTGCAGCGGTTCGAGGGCCGACGCTGGAACCTGCCTTCGCGCATCTACTCGGACCTCTACCAGGTCCGCGCGGGAGAGGCGGCAGCGATCGGCCCGCTCACCGCGAAGCTCGAGCGCCTGTACTACCGGAGTGTCGACGGCGATCCGGATCGGCCCGGGCATTTCCGCGTCGAGAAGGACACGGTCGAGATCAACACGCGGCCCTTCCGCTATCCCGGGCGTGTGTTCCCGGGGCTCCGCGCGCGCGTCGTCTTCGCCAAGGACCGCGTGAAGTCGATCAGCGGATCCGGCGGCGACCCGCTGCCGGCGCTGGTCCTGGAGCCGGAGCTGCTCGGCTCGGTGTTCTCGGCGGAGCTCGAGGATCGCACCGTCATCCGGCTCGCGGACGCCCCTCAGACGCTGGTCGACGCCGTGCTCACCACGGAGGACCGCGACTTCTACCGCCACACGGGCGTCTCGGTGAAGCGGCTATGGGGCGCGATCTTCGCGACGATTCGCGGGGGGATGAAGCAGGGCGGCTCCACGCTGACCCAGCAGCTCGTCAAGAACCTCTACCTCTCGCCGGAGCGGACGCTGCGGCGCAAGGCGACCGAGGCGATCATGGCCGTGATCCTCGACGCGCGCTACTCGAAGGACGAGATCCTCGAGGCGTACCTCAACGAGATCTACCTCGGGCGGCGCGGCTCGATCGCGATCACGGGCGTGGGGCAGGCCGCGCGCCACTACTTCGGCAAGGAGGTCTCGGACCTCGACCTCGCGGAGTCGGCGACGCTCGCCGGAATGATCCGCGCGCCCAACGCCTACTCGCCCTTCCGGAGTCCCGAGCGCTGCAAGCAGCGGCGGGACCTCGTGCTCCGTCTCCTGCGCGACGAGAACAAGATCACGGACGCGCAGCTGCGCGAGGCGGTGGCGGAGCCGCTGGTGCCTCGGTCGCGCGTGGAGGAGCGGACCAAGGCGCCGCACTTCGTGGACTTCGTCAAGTCGGAGCTCTCGGAGCGCTACGGCAAGCAGCTGCAGACCGAGGGCCTGCAGATCTACACGACGCTCGACGTCGATCTCCAGCAGGCGGCCCAGCGCGCGGTGACGCAGGGGCTCGAGACTCTCGAGAAGACGTACCGGCGCCTGGCGAACGCATCGAAGGCCGTGCCGCTGCAGGGCGCGCTCATCGTGCTGGAGCCCGAGACCGGCGGAGTCCGCGCGCTCGTCGGCGGGCGGGACTACGCGCTCTCCCAGTTCAACCGCGTGACCCAGGCGCACCGCCAGCCCGGCAGCCTGTTCAAGCCCTTCGTCTACCTGGCGGGCTTCTCGCGCCGGGATCTCGACCCGCCGTTGACGCCGGCGACGGTCCTCGAGGACTCGCCCATCACCGTGGAATGGGGCGACAAGAGCGAGGAGGAGCAGTGGACTCCCCGCAACTACGACGGCGAGTATCGCGGCCGCATGTCCGCGCGCCAGGCCCTCGAGCAGTCCATCAACATTCCGACGGTCCGCGTGTCGCTGAAGGCGGGTCTCCCGGCGGTCCTGGGCGCGGCGCGGCAGGCGGGCATCTCGTCGCGGCTGCGGGGCTTTCCGTCGGTCGCGCTGGGAGCGTTCGAGATCTCGCCGATGGAGATCGCGGGCGCCTACGGCTCGCTCGCCAACAGCGGCATCTTCGTCGCCCCGAGCGCGATCGTCGGCGTGCTGACGGGGGAGGGCCGGGTGCTCGACCGCAAGGCCGCCGAGCTGCGGCCGGCGCTGCCGGCGGACGCGGTTTTTCTCATCGACTCGATCCTACGGGGGGCGGTCGACCGGGGCACGGGCTCGCAGGCGCGATCGACCGGCCTGAAGGGCGTGCTGGCCGGAAAGACGGGAACCACCAACGACGGCCGCGACGCGTGGTTCGTGGGCTTCTCGCCGCGATTCCTGGCGGCGGTCTGGGTCGGCTACGACGACAACCGCGGCCTCAACCTCTCCGGCTCGCAGGCGGCCGTTCCGATCTTCGCCGACTTCGTTCGTTCCGTGCCCTCGCAGCTCTTCGCCGAGGGCTTCCCGGTGCCGTCCGACGTCGTGACCGCGGAGATCGATCCGGACTCGGGATACCTGGCTTCGTCCGGCTGTCTCCGGAAAATGACGGAGGTCTTCATCGAGGGGACCGCGCCCACGCAGATCTGCCCGCTGCACCGGTAGGAATTTGTGATTTGAGATTGGTGATTTCTGACTTGGCCAGACGAGACGTTGCTCCCCAAAATCACAAATCACAAATGGTCTCTCGTTTGGTAGGCTCTAAGGTTTGAGAAAGAGTCCCCCGCACCCCCGTCCGTCCGTCATCCGAATCCAGGGAGCCCGGACCCACAACCTCCAGGACGTCTCGGTCTCGATCCCGCTGGCTCGCCTGACCGTGATCACCGGCGTCTCGGGTTCCGGCAAGTCCTCTCTGGCGTTCGACACGCTGTACGCCGAGGGACAGCGCCGGTACGCCGAGTCGCTCTCGACCTACGCGCGCCAGTTCCTGGAGCGTCTGGACCGGCCCGACGTGGACTCGATCGAGCCGGTGCCGCCCGCGATCGCGCTCGAGCAGAAGAACGGCGTCCGCAACGCGCGCTCGACGGTCGGGACGCAGACGGAGATCCACGATTCCCTGCGACTCCTGTTCGCCCACGGCGGCACGACCTCGTGCCCCGACTGCGGGGAGCCGGCCGTTCCGGGAGGCGTCGACCGCGCGGTCGAGGAGCTCTGCGCCGCGGAGGAGGGGGCCCGCGCGACCCTGGTGGCTCCCATCGCCTGGCGCGACTCCGCCGCCTCGAGGAGCTCGGCGAAGGGCCGGGGGAAGAAGGGGCGCCCGGGACAGGAGGCCGCGCGGCTCTCGGAGCTTCGGCGCGCGGGCTTCTTCCGCGCCGTCTCGCCGGAGGGCGAGACCGTGGAGATCGGCGACTCCGTCGAGTCCCTGCTGGACTCCGAGGGACGGCTCGCGATCGTCGTCGGCCGCTTCGTCGTGTCGGCCGCGGCACGGCCGGAGATCGCGTCCGCGGTCGAGACGGCGTTCGCGTTGTCGGGCTCGCTCCAGGCCCGCATGAACGGAGCCGAGCGCGTTCGCACGTTTCGCCGGGGCCTGCATTGTCCGCGCTGCGGCCGGGAGTTCCGGGATCCGACACCCTCGCTGTTCGCGTTCAACTCGCCGCTCGGCGCCTGCGAGACGTGCCAGGGGTTCGGCCGCGTGATCGGCGTCGACCTCGAGAAGGTGATCCCGGACCGGGACCGGACGCTTTCCGAGCGCCCGGTCGCCCCCTGGAACACGCCGGCGTACGAGTCGGCCTACCGGGATCTCTTCCGCGCCTGCCGCCGCTACTCCGTGCGGACCGACGTCCCGATCGCGCGGCTCTCGGCGCACGAGCGGGAGGTCCTGATCGACGGACGCGGCGACTTCTACGGCGTCCGCGGCTTCTTCGACTGGCTGGAGACCAAGCGCTACAAGATCCACGTCCGGGTGCTGCTCGCGCGATACCGCGCCTACACGCTGTGCGAGTCCTGCCGCGGCGCGCGGCTGACCCCCGCCGCGCTCTGGGTCCGCTTTCGCGGAAAGACCATCACCGAGCTGTCGGACTTGTCCCTCGCGGAGCTGCAGCGGTTCCTGGAGACGCTGACCCTGACCTCCGGCGAGGAGGAGAGGCTCGCGTCCGTGCTGGCCGAGCTCTCGGCCCGCGTCCGCTACATGAACGACGTCGGCCTCGACTACCTGACCCTCTCGCGGCCGGCCCGGACGCTCTCCGGGGGAGAGGCGCAGCGCATCGGCCTCGCGTCGGCCCTCGGAGGCTCGCTGACCGGCACCCTCTACGTCCTCGACGAGCCCACGATCGGGCTGCACGCCGCGGACACGCGCCGGCTCCTCTCGATTCTCCGGAGGCTCGCCGACCGCGGGAACACGGTCGTCGTCGTCGAGCACGACCCCGAGGCGATCGAGTCCGCCGATCACGTCATCGACCTGGGCCCCGGCGCGGGGAGCGGCGGCGGGAGGCTGCTCTTCGAGGGCACGCCGCGGGCGCTCGCGAGGGTCAAGGACTCGGCGACGGGCGAGCTGTTGCGGCGCCGCGCGGGCTTCATGCCCGAACCGCAGGTCGAGCCGGAGAGGCGCGCAAAGGACGTCGCGCCGGGAAGGCGCGCTAAGGACGTCGCGCCGACGCGGCGCGCGAATCCGGTCGTCCCGTTCCGTCCGCGCACCGACGGCGTGATCACGATCGTCGGAGCCCGCCAGAACAACCTGCAGAACCTGACCGTTCGCATTCCCCTCGGCCGGCTGGTCTCGGTCGCCGGAGTCTCCGGCTCGGGCAAGTCCACCCTGGTCCGCGACGTCCTTCACCACTCCTATGCGCGCCGGGTCAAGGGCGCCACGCAGTTCGACGTGGGCGAGCACGACCGCGTCGACGGGCTCGAGTCGATCGCGGACATCCTGTTCGTGGACCAGACTCCGCTCGGGCGTTCGGCCCGCTCCAATCCCGTCACGTACACCAAGGCCTGGGACGAGATCCGGCAGCTCTTCGCGAAGTCCTCGCGGGCGACCGCCCGGGCGATCACGGCGCGGGACTTCTCCTTCAACTCGGTCGGCGGGCGCTGCGAGGCCTGCCGGGGAACCGGCTGGCAGACCATCGACATGCAGTTCCTGGCCGACGTCACGGTGCGCTGCGACGTCTGCGACGGGCGCCGCTTCCAGCCGCGCGTCCTGGGCGTTCGGTTGCGGGGCAAGAACATCGACGACGTCCTGGACCTGACGATCGACGACGCGGCCGCGTTCTTCGCGGCGGAGGAGCGGATCGTGCGGAAGCTCGAGCCGCTGCGAGAGGTCGGCCTCGGTTACATGAGACTGGGGCAGCCGACGGCGACCCTCTCCGGCGGCGAGGCGCAGAGGCTGCGGCTCGCGGCGTTTCTCGGGATCCGGCCGGCGGCCTCCCGCGGCGCCCTCTTCCTTTTCGACGAACCGACGACGGGTCTGCACGCGAAGGACGTCGACCGTCTCCTCGCGACGCTGCGGCGGCTGATCGCGCGCGGCCACTCCGTGCTCGCGATCGAGCACCATCTCGGATTCCTCGAGGCGTCGGACTGGATCCTCGAGCTCGGGCCCGGCGGCGGTCGCGCGGGCGGACGGCTCGTGTCCGAGGGCACGCCCGCCGATCTCGCGGCGAATCCCCGGAGCGTGACGGGACGATTCCTCGCGGAGCGGCGGATTCCGCTGAACGCGGACGCGGCGTCCTCGCCGACGGCCCGAATCGACGAGTCGTCGGACCGGCGCGCCTGAACCGCCTCCTCGGGCGTCGGCGCCGGACAGTCTGCTGGGCCGATCCCCTATAATGCGGGGGCCCGCTTCCCAATACATCGTGCCGAAACCCCGTGTCCCGACACCCTCCGGCCGTTTCGTCGGAGCGCTGCGCGGATGGTGCGCGTCGCTCGCCCTGCTGGCGGCCGCGTTTCCCGTCCCGGCCTCGCCTTCGCCCTCCAGGGAGCCGCCCTTCGCGGGACGGTTCATGTTCCGGACCTACGGCGAGGAGGAGGGGCTCTCGGACCTCTCCGTCGAGTGCGTGATCCAGGACCGGGTCGGGTTCCTCTGGGCAGGGACCGACGTCGGACTGTTTCGATTCGACGGCCGCCGATTCGTCAAGTACGACGCGGAGCAGGGGATCCCGCGCACGCGCATCTACCAGATCTACGAGTCGCCGGGCGGGGTGCTCTACGTGGGCACCGGCTCCGGGCTCGCGCGCCGCACGGGCGATCGGTTCAACGTCATCGGGGCCCAGTCGGGACTGGGTCTCTTCGCGATCAGCCATCAGGGGATCGCGGCCGACGCGCACGGCAACGTCTTCGTGGGCACCGACCGCGGCCTCTTCGTGGGCCAGGCCGACCGCTTCCATCAGGACCGGGACGCCGGCGGAGACTCCGACACGCCGGTCTCCGCGGTCCACGTCGATGCCAAGGGCGTTCTCTACTTCGCTCGCGGCGGGCTCCTCTACTCCCGGAGGCCGGGCGCCCGCGCGGAGGAGATCGGGCGGACGCGCGGACTGCCGGTCGAGGAGACGGTGGACGAGGTTCAGACGGACCCCGAGGGACGCCTCTGGGTACGAACTCTCAAGCACCTGTACGTTCTGGCGAGGGGAGCGCCGCGGTTCGAGCGTCACGACGAGGGACTTCCCGAGTCGAGCGAGGTCGGGCGTCTGGCGTTCGACGGAGAGGGGCGGCTGCTCGTGCCGACCGTCCACGGCGTGGCCTACGAGGAGAACGGCGCCTGGCGCGTCATCGGGCGCCGCGAGGGGCTGGCCGCCGACACCGCGCTCGCCGCGGTGGTCGACGACGAGGGCTCTTTGTGGATCGGGCTGCTCGGCGGCGGCCTGACGCAGCGCCTGGGCCACGGCGAGTTCACGAACTGGACGCCCCTCGACGGGATCTCGCACGAGGTCCTCTGGGCGATCGCGCGGCAGAGGCCGCGGGACGGGGCCGGCGCGGGGCCGCTGTGGGCCGGGACCGAGCAGGGTCTGAACCGGATCGATTCGAGCGGGGCGATCCGCATCTTCACCGAGAACGACGGCCTCGGCGGGAACACCGTCAACGCGCTCGAGGCCGGGAAGGACGGCAGCGTCTGGGTCGGCTCCTGGCCGGGCGGCGTGACCCGCATCGCGCCGGACGGAAAGCTGCGGCGGTACGACGCCGAGGACGCGCCGCCGGATCAGTTTCGCGTCGCGGCGATCCACGAGCGGGCGGACGGGGACATCTGGATCGGCGCCGCGAACGGCCTCTACCGGCTCCCGGCCGGGTCCAACGCCGCGCGACTCGAGCGCGTCGCGGTCGGCAAGGAGAAGCCGGACGGCGTGCGCGGCTTCGCCGAGGATCCCCGAGGCGTGCTCTGGGCGGTCAGCAAGCAGGGGCTGCTCCGGCTGACCGGAGACGCGCCGCGGAAGTTCACACACCTCGACGGACTCCGCCAGGACTTCCTCTCGTCGATCGCGTTCGCCGCCGACGGCAGCCTCGTCGTCGCGTATCGCGAGCCGATCGGCGCCGAGAAGATCGTCCTGGACGGCGATCGCCTGACCGCGCGCCCGATCACGACCGCCAACGGCCTGGTCTCGAACAAGGTCGTCCTGGTCGGAGGCGATGCCGCGGGCCGGCTCTGGATGGGGACCGGATCCGGGGGAGACGTCTTCGCGCGTGACTGGTCCCGCGTCCGGTCGTTCGGGAAGCTCGACGGGTTGATCAGCGAGGATCTGGATCAGAACGCGTTCCTCGCGGAGCCCGACGGGACCGTGTGGCTGGGCTCGAGCCGCGGGCTGATCCGATACCGCGAGGCCGCGAGTCCGGCCCCGCGTCCCGATCCGACCATCGTGATCACCGAGGTCCGCACCGGGAACCGGCGGCTCGACCCGACGCGCGCGGCGGTGCTCGAGCCGGGGGAGCGCGACTTCTCCGCGTCGTGGGCGGGGCTGACCTTCCTCGAGCCGCGCAAGGTGCGGTTCCGGTATCGGATGCTGGGGCTCGGAGACCAGTACACCGAGACCGACCTCACCGAGGCGCGCTTCCCGGCGCTGCCCACGGGGCACTACACCTTCGAGGTCGTCTGCGTCTCCGCCACGGGCCAGGTGTCGACGCGGCCGGCGGAGGTCTCGCTCCGGGTCCTCGCGGCGTGGTGGGAGCGGTGGTGGGCGCGCGCGATCTGGGGACTCCTCGCCGCGGGCGCGGTCGCGATGGTCGTCCGCTGGCGCACGCGGCATCTCGAGGCCGATCGCAGCCGACTCGAGGAGGCCGTGGCCGCGCGAAGCGCCGAGCTCGCCGCCGCCAACCGGGAGCTGCGCGAGGCGTCCTACACGGATTCGCTGACCGGCGTGCGCAACCGCCGGTTCTTCTCGACGGTCATCGACGAGGACGTGAGCCGCACCCTGCGCGTGCACGCCACGCCGCCCCAGAGGAGACCGCGCAACTGCGACCTGATCTTCTACATCGTCGACATCGACCACTTCAAGGACATCAACGACGAGTACGGCCACGACCGGGGAGATCAGGTCCTGGCGGAGGTCGCCCGGCGGCTGACGCAGGTGGTGCGCGACTCCGATCGGCTGATTCGCTGGGGCGGCGAGGAGTTTCTGCTCATATCCCGCGATGCGGATCGGACGCGCGGCGAGGTTCTCGCGGAGCGCATCATGGCCTCGGTCGGTTCCGAGCCGTTTTCCCTGGAGAGAGGCGGCGCCGGGGGTCCTTCCGTGCGGCGGACGTGCTCGGTCGGCTGGGCACCGTTCCCCTGGTTCCCGGATGCCCCCCGGACGCTCGGCTTCACGGACGTCCTGAAGCTCGCGGACCGGGGGATGTACCTGGCCAAGCAGGCGGGCCGCAACCGCTCGGTGGGGGTCGTCCCGAACGGAGCCCATGCCGACGCCGTCCTGCCCTCCGGGGACTGGCTCGAGAGGCCCCTCACCCAGTTCGAGGGGCGGCTCCTCGAGCTCATCCGGTCGGCTGGCCCGGACGTCGCGCCGCTCCTGTAGGGGCGGCCCGGTCTCCGAGGCCTCGACTCTTCACCGGAACCTCCCGTCCTGCCCGGCGTCTCTCGGATCGGGAGGGAAGCCATGGTCACGATCTCGATGCCCCATAGCCGCAAGGCCTGTCTCGCGTTCATCCTGTTCCTCGCCGCCTCGGCGCTGTCCGCCGGGCACCGCGGGGTCAGCGTGTCAATCGACGACGGGCGGGATCCCTCGCGCTGCGAGGACCTCTCCATCAGGATCGACGACCACCGCCCCGAGCGCGCGCAGGAGACGATCCGGGTCTCCGAGACGCCCGGCCGCGTCCTGAAGGTCCGCGTGCCGGACCACTCCGGCGTTCGGGTTGTGGGGACCGACCGGAGCGACGTCGAGGTCACGGCCTGCAAGGCCGCGGTGTCGAGCGGCGACCTGCCCCGGATCTCCATCGTCCAGCGTGCGGACGAGATCTCCGTCGACGGCCCCGCGGGCGATTCGTGGGTGGCCTACCTGCTGATTGCGGCGCCGCGCGGCGCCTCCCTCGATCTCGACGCCGAGAGCGCGCCGATCGGCTTGCGAGGCCTCTCCGGGCACGTCACCGCCCGGACCGTCAACGGGCCCATCTCGCTCTCGGACTGCCCGGGCGAGATCGACGCCGAGGCGGACAACGGACCCATCCACGTCTCCGGGAGCGGAGGGAGCCTCCGCCTGCGCACCTCCAACGGTCCGATCGGCGTCAGGCTCTCCGGCACGAGCTGGTCGGGGGCCGGCCTCGACGCGAGCGCCGTGAACGGGCCGGTCGACCTGGTCATCCCCGCCGGGTACCGCTCCGGAGCGGTGGTCGAATCGCTGGGCCATGCGCCGGTGCGCTGCGTCGGCTCGGCGTGCGCCGACGCGCGGAGAACGTGGGACGAAAACGGCGACGGCCATAAGCGGATCGAGCTGGGCGCTGGCCCCGCGCTCGTTCGCCTCACCACGCGCAACGGACCGGTGTCGGTGCGGTCGGGGAGCGGCGGCGCGAGCGACGAGGCCGACGAGGACGACGAGTCGGAGTAGCCCGGCGGCCGGCTACTTCTTCCTCGCCTCCTGGAGGAACTCCACGAGCGCGGCCCGCCCGCGGTAGCCCTCGAGCTTGACGATGAGACGGCCGTCGGGCGCGGCGGCGACGAGGGTCGGGAAGCCCGACACCTCGTAGCGTTTCTGGAGCTCCGCCACGTCGGGCGGATTGTCGCCGTCCTCGCGGGCCCGGTCCACGACGCGGGCCGGGACGAAGGCGGAGTTGACGGTGTTGGCGATCGTCGGGTCGTCCCAATCCTTGTCGAGCAGCTTGCAGGGGCCGCACCAGGCGGCCGTGAAGTCGTAGAGGATCGGCTTGCTCGCGCTGAGGGCGAGCCGCGCCGCCTTCTCGCGCGGCTCCCACCGCACCATACCGCCCCCGCCGCCCTCGAGGTTCCCTCGATCGAACACCGCGGTGGCGATCCGAAACACCACGGCCGCCGCGAGCAGAAGGAGGAGGACGCTCGAGAGGCGCGACTGCGAGACCGCGCTGGGCGGCGGTGCGGCGGCGGCGGCGGTGGCCTCAGTCTCGTCCATAGGCGAACTCCCTCCGGCTGAAAATCCAATCCGCGAGGACGAGGTAGCCCGCGACCGCGAGGAGCCAGCGGCCCGTCGGCTCGGAGAAGAGGTGCCGGCCGGACAGCGCCTCGCTCCAATTCACGTCGGGCATCAGGTTCTCGCGCAGGAAGGTCCCGATCTTCTCGAGCGCCGGCCTCTCGAAGATTCGGGCCGCGGCGGACGGCAGCGCGAGGAGGCCGCCCAGGAGGATGTAGCCGAGCACGTCGCCGTAGCCGGGAACGAAGGTGGAGAGCAGCAGGATCGGGGCCGCCATGGTCATCCCCGTGAGCAGGGACCCGAGCGCGCCGCGCGCGAGCGCGGCGAACGCGGGGGCCGCCGGCGGAGCCCCGGCGAGCGGGAGCAGGCTCGACACCAGCAGCGCGAGCCCGATGCAGGCCAGGAGGAACGCGCCGTAGCCGGCCAGCACTCCCAAGAAGCGCCCCATGAGGTACGCGCTGCGGCGAATCGGCCGCGACAGGATCATCTGCAGGGCGCCGCTCGACTCGTCCCGCGAGACGCACGCGGCGGCGAGGATGAGAAGGGCGAGCGTCCCGGACTCGAACCCGCTCTGGCCGCCGCTCATCGCCAGGGGGAAGGCGGACACCAGCGCGAGCGCGGAGAGCGCCACGACCACGCCCACGCTGTGGAACTTCTGCCGGAGGTAGCGGCGGACCATCTCCGTCACGAGGGTCGAGACTCCTTTTCGCGGAACAGCTCCTCGAGCTCGGCGCTCGCGCGTACCTCGAGGACCGGGACGTCGGCCAGCGCCAGCGCCTTCACGGCCGCGGAGACCTGCGCATCGGACGCCTCCGCGAGGCGCAGGACGCCCGTTTCGTTGTCCATGGGCAGGGCAACGACTCCCGCGTCCGCCAGCACTCGCAGGGCGTCCTCGAGCCGCTCGGCCGGCACGCGGACGGCCGTGCGGCGCCGCGAGACGGCCGCGCCCTGCAGCGTCTCATCCCGCGTGATGCGCCCGTGATCGATGAAGAGGACGCGGTCGCAGACCCGCTCGACCTCGGTCAGCTGATGCGAGTTGAGCACGATCGTGGCCCCGCGCCGCTTCGCCTCCAGGATCCTCTCCCGGACGACGGCGACGCCGAGGGGATCGGTGCCGGACGCCGGCTCGTCGAGGAACAACAGCCGGGGCTCATTCAGCATCGCCTGGGCGACACCGATCCGCTGGAGCATGCCCCGCGAATACGTCCGCAGCCTCTTCGAGAGGGCCGAGGCCTCGAGGCCCACGGACTCCGCGGCCGCGGCCACGCGCGCCGGGGCCTGAGCGGGATCGCCGCCGGTCAGACGCCAGTGGAAGGCGAGGAAGGCCGCGCCCGTCGAGTCCCGGTCGAAGCCCAGGCGCTCCGGCATGTAGCCGCTGTGCGCGCGAATGCGCAGGTCGTCGACCGGCCGGCCGTCGATGCTCACGGTGCCGGAGTCGGGTCGGAGAAACCCGAGAAGCACGGACAGCAGGGTCGTCTTGCCGGCTCCGTTGGGTCCGATGAGGCCCACGGTCTCCCCGTCGCGAACCTCGAGGCTCACGCCCTCGAGGGCGCGGGTGCGCCGGCCGAACCGGCCATACGTCTTCGAGACGTTGGCGACCGAAATCACTCCCGACATCATACGGGTTCCCCCATCCCGTCCCGGGCTTCGAATTCCGCGCGCCGACTTTTCGGGAATATGGTTTATCCTTCCGCGATTTGTTAACCCGGTTCGGCCTGCAATCGCAATGACCACTGCCACCCAAGCACGCGCATGATCGAAGTCCAGAGTCTGACGAAGCGCTACCCCACGCGCCTCGCCGTCGACGACGTCACCTTCTCGGTGCGTCAGGGCGAGATCGTCGGCTTTCTCGGACCCAACGGCGCCGGCAAGACGACGACCATGCGCGTCCTGACGGGGTTCCTCCAGCCGACGTCGGGGGCGGCGCGCGTGGCGGGTCACGACGTGGTGACCGAGCCGATCGCGGCGCGGTCCGCTCTCGGCTATCTGCCGGAATCCGCGGCCCTCTATCCGGAGCTGCGCGTGCGGGAGTACCTGACGTTTCGCGCGCGGCTCGAGGGCGTGGCCGGCGGCGACGTGCGGGCGCGCGTGAAGGACGCTCTGGACCGCTGTCTCCTCGGCGAGGTGGCGGACCGCAAGATCGACAACCTCTCGAAGGGCTTCCGGCAGCGGACGGCGCTCGCGGGAGCCCTGGTCCATCAGCCCCCCGTGCTCATCCTCGACGAGCCCACGATCGGGCTCGATCCGGTTCAGATCATCAAGATCCGCGAGACCATCCGCGAGCTCTCGCGCGATCGCGCCGTCCTGCTCTCGACCCACATCCTGCCGGAGGTCGAGGCGGTCTGCGATCGGATTCTGATCATCGACAAGGGCCGCATCGTCGCCGAGGGCACGCCGGCGGACCTGCGGGCGAAGCTCGCGGGCGCTCCGCTCATCCGCGTCGCCTTCAAGGGAACCGTCCCGGCGGCCGAGCTCTCCGGCGTGCCCGGCGTCTCCGGGGTCGACGTCGAGGGGGACCCGGGAGAGACCCGCGCGCGAGTCACCTGCGCGCCGGGCCAGGACCCGCGGGAGGAGATCTTCCGGATGGCCGTGGAGCGCGGCTGGATCCTGCGCGAGCTCACGCGCCAGTCGATGAGCCTCGAGGACGTCTTCGTGCGGCTGACGCATCACGACGCGGTCGTGCCGGAGGCTCCGCCTCCCGCTGCACCCGCGGAGACTCCGGTGGACGCCGGCGGCGGCGGGGGAGCCTCGGCGTGAAGAAGCTCTTCGCGATCGTGGGGCGCGAGTGGCGCGCCTACTTCCTCTCGCCGCTCGGCTACGTGATCCTCGCCGCGTTCCTTCTCGTCAATGGCTACATCTTCTCCTTCATCGTCAACTACCTCAATTCACCCGGAACGCCGAAGGGCCAGGCGCTCCAGTACCTGTTCACGAACTCGTTCTTCTGGTTCTACACGCTCTTCGTCGTGCCCATCGTCGCGATGCGCCTCTTCGCCGAGGAGCGCAAGGCCGGGACGCTCGAGGTGCTGCTGACCTCGCCGGTGACCGAGACGACCGTGGTGCTCGGAAAGTTTCTCGGCGCGCTCGGCTTCTACCTGTCGCTCTGGGTCCCGACCCTCGTTTACGTGGCGATCCTGCGGAGCCAGACGCCGGTGGACCCGGGACCGGTCGCGGCGTCCTACCTGGCGATCGCGCTGATCGGCGGCTACTTCCTGTCGGTCGGCGTGTTCGCATCGACCCTGACGAAGAACCAGATCATCGCCGCGATCCTGACGTTCGCGCTGCTCATCGTCATCTTCTCCGCGGGCCTGATCGAGAACCTCGCCACCGATCCGCAGCGGCGCGAGATGCTCGGGTACTTCAACCTGTGGGAGCACATGGACGAGTTCACCAAGGGCGTGGTCGACACGCGGCGGGTCGTCTATTACCTCTCGGCGACCGCGTTTTTCCTGTTCCTGACGGTGGTCTCCATTTCGGCGAAAAAGGAGACACCCTGAAGGCCCGTACGGCGCGCGCCGGCGCCTCGGCGATCGGAGTCCTCCTCGCGGCCGCCCTCCTCTTCGGCGTCAACTATCTCTCCGCGCGCCACTGGAAGCGCGGGGACTGGACGCGGACCAAGATCTTCTCGCTCTCCGAGAAGACCCGGAAGATCCTGGCGGACCTGAAGCAGCCGGTCCGCGTGACCGTGTTCATGACGCCGCGGGCCCGCCTGTACTCCGAGGTGCGCGAGCTCCTGTCGCGGTACCAGGCGGCCTCTCCGAAGATCGAGATCGAATACCTCGACCCGCAGCGCAACCGTGCCCGCGCGGAGGCCCTCGTCCGCGAGCTCGGCATCAAGGCGGAGACGGTCGTCTTCCGCTCGGGGGAGCGCAAGAAATACGTCGAGGACGACAAGCTCGCCGACTTCGACTACTCCGGAATGCAGACGGGCGCCGCGCCAACCGTCAAGGCGTTCAAGGGTGAGGACGCGTTCACCTCGGCGATCCTGACGGTCACCGAGGACAAGCCGACCCGCGTGGCCTTCTCCAAGGGGCACGGAGAGGCGGCGATCGACTCGGCCGACCGCGACCGCGGATACGCCGACGCCAAGCAGCTCCTCGAGCACGACAACCTGACGGTCTCGAGCTTCGACTCGCTCGGCAAGGACGCGATCCCGGCCGACGCCGACGTGGTGATCGTCGCGGGGCCGCGCACCGGGTTCCTGCAGCCCGAGGCCGCCGCGCTCCAGAAATATCTGGCCAACGGCGGGCGGGCGCTCATCCTGCTCGATCCGGTCCTCCCGGGGCCCGGCTCGCCGCCGCCGGACTTCGGGTTCCAGGCGATCCTGGACGCCTACGGCGTCAAGCTCGGCAACGACCTCGTCGTCGACCCGGCCAATGCGCTGCCGATGGTGGGCGCGGAGACGGTCCTCGCGAACAAATACGGCAGCCATCCAATCGTGCGGTCGCTCGCCGAGGAGAGCCTGCCACTGATCCTCCCGCTCGCGCGCTCGGTGACGAAGGCCGAGAAGCCGCCCGACGGCGTCGCGGAGACGATGCTGGTCGAGACGTCGCCCGAGGGTTGGGGCGAGACCAACCTCAAGCAGCTCGAGGGCGGCATCAAGAATGAGCCCGGCGACACACAGGGCCCGGTCTCGCTCGCGATCGCGGTCGGCCCCGCGGACGAGAAGAAGACCGACGTCAAGGCTCCCCGGATCGTGCTCGTGGGCAACTCGCGATTCGCCGGCAACGCCTCGCTTGCCAACGGCGCGAACGGCATCTTCTTCGCCAACGTCGTGCACTGGCTGGCGGGAACCGAGAAGCAGATCGGCATCGCGCCGAAGACCCCGGAGCAGGCGTCGGTGTCTCTGAGCGAGAGCCAGGTGCGGCGCATCTCGATCGCGTCGATCGTGGGCCTGCCCGGGCTGGCGGTGCTGCTCGGCGTCTGGGTCTGGTTCAAGCGCCGCGACTGACGTTTAGCGACGAGCGACGAGGCGTCCGTGTCTCCCAAGAAGCTGATTGCCCTGACCGCGGTGGTGGCGGTTCTCTTCGCGTTCATCGCGCTCTTCGAGCGCAAGATGCCGACCACGGCGGAACGCGAGCGCAAGGGCGATCTCTACTGGGACATCCCCTCCGACCGCGTCGACCGCCTCTCACTCACCCGCGGCGGCGATAAGCTGGAGTTCCAGCGCGTCGACCCCACCCACTGGAAGATGACGGTGCCCCAAAGGTATCCCGCGGAGTCCTTCGTGGTTTCGTCGCTCGTTTCGGACCTCGCTGCCATGAAGCGCTCCGGCGAGGAGGTGGCGGATGCGAAGCCGGCCGACTTCGGTCTCGACAAGCCGGTCGCAACGGCCACGTTCGAGTGGACCGAGGCGGACGACCCGAAGGCCCGCAAGACCCGGACGATCGAATTCGGAGCCGAGGTCCCCGGAACCGACGTCGTCTCGGCGAGGCTCGCCCACACCGAGAAGGTGCTCTTCGTGCCCTCGTCCGTCCTGACCAGCGTGAAGAAGAACTCGGACGAGTTCCTGAGCAAGGACGTGTTCGGCGTCGCCGGGTCGGACATGAACCGCCTCGAGATCCTGCGCGGGCGCGGCCGCCTGGTCCTCGTCCGGAAGAACGGCACCTGGTGGCTCGCCGAGCCGTTCTCCGACCTCGCCGACGCCCAGGAAGCGGACCGGCTCGCCGGACAGATCGCCGCGCTGCGGGCCCGCGAGTTCGTCCGCGGCGGCGCCGACCTTCCGGCGCAGGGTCTGAATCCGTCCCTCTTCCACGTCGCGGTGACCGACGCGAAAGGGGGAACCGTCGCCGTCGACTTCGGAGCGACCCGCGCGGACGGGAACGCGGTCTACGCGCAGCGCGACGGGCAGGTCCTGACAGTGGACCGCGAGATCGTGGACGATCTGTCCAAGGAGGCGGTGGCCTTCCGCAGCAGCCGGCTCGCCGACTTCAACCGCACCGAGGTGACCGGGCTCGACGGGGTCTTCGGGAAGACCACCTTCGCGCTGGCCCAGAAGGACGGGGGATGGACTTCCGGAGGGCACGCGGTCCTGGCGCCGTCGGTCGACGACGTGGAGTCGGCGATCCTGGACGCGCAGAGCAAGGGCTTCCTCGACGAGGCCGAGGCGAAGACCCTCGGCACCCCCGACGCGACCATCACCGTCAAGACGAAGACCCATGGGGAGTCCTGGGTTCTCGCGCTCCACTCGCGGCCCGGTGGCGCAGCCGCCACGGTGTCCGGGCGGCCCGGGGCGTTCTCGGTCGATCCGGGCCTGGCGGGTCAGCTCGAGGAGGCCTTCCGAAAGGCGGTTTCGCCTCCGCCGACACCGTCGCCCGCGAAGGCGACGCCGGCCAAGAACAAGGGCTGATCCTTTTCGGGGGCGGATCCGCGGCGGGCTAGCGGCGGCGGCCGGTCTGGTGAGGCGACCGTTTCGCGGCGTCGGCCTCGAGCTCGGCGATCCGCTTCTGGCGCTTGTTTTCCCTGTCGTCGACCGCCTTGGTCTTCTTCTCCTTGGCCTTCGAGAAGCTGGTCGAAAGGGAGAAGAGGAGGCTCTTCCCGGCCGGGGCCTTGGCCTTCCGGGCGGTGGCGCCCCAGAACTTCGTCTTCTTGAAGATCGCCTCGGTGAAGTCCGCGTTGGCCAGGTCCGCGCCGGAGAGGTCCGCCCCGGTGAAGTTCGCCCCGATCGCCCGGGCGAACCGGAGATCGGCCTCCTGGAGGGTGGCGTCCGAGAAGTTCGCGCTGATCAGGAGCGAGCCGGACAGGTCCGCGTCGAAGGCCTTGCAACCCGAGAGGTCCGCGCGCTTCAGGTTGGCCAGGCGGAGGTTGGCGAGCGAGAGGTCGGCGCGCGAGAAGTTCGCGCCCTCCGCCTGGACCTCGGAGAAGTCCGCATGGGCGAGCGTCGCGGCGACGAAGCTGTACGCCTTGAGGTTCGCGCGCCGGAGGATGACCTTGGTCAGGTCGGCGCCCTGGAAGCTGGCCTTCTCGAACTTCGCGGTCCGCAGGTCGACCTCGTGCAGCTTGGCCTCGGCGAAGCTGACGTCGGTGCCGCCGGCGTCCAGGAAGACCGCACGCTTCAGGTCGGCCTTCCGGAGCTTCGCGCGGTCGAAGCCCGCGCTCGTGAAGTTGGTCTCGACGGCCGTCACGAGCTCCATGTCGGCGTCGGTGAACTCGGCGCGTTCGCAGTCGGCCGCGTTCATCGCGGCCTGGCGGAGAATCGCGCCGCCGAAGTTCGCGCGCCGCAGGTCCGCGCCGGACAGGTCGGCGGTCTTGAGGTTCGCGCCCTGGAAGTTGGCGTTGGGGAAGGAGCCGCCGATCGCGGAGAGACCCTCGAACGTCGCGCGCGTGAGGTCCGCGCCGTCGAACTGGGTGCCGGCCATCTTGATGCCCCGGAAGTTGACGTCCTTCAGGACCGCGCCGGCGAGGTTCGCCTTGGACAGGTCTGCGCCCTCGAGGTGCGTCCGGCTGAGGTCCGCGCCGGCGAAGTCCGCGCCGACGAGCGTACAGCTCTGCATCGAGGCGGATCGGAATCGCGCGCCGGCGAAGAAGACGCCGGAGAAGTCAAGGAAGTCGAGCACGCAGTTCTCGAAGTTCGCCCCGGGGGCCTGCATGCCGCCGAACTTCGCGCCGAGGAACGTCGCGCGGGTGAAGTCCACGCCCGCCACCGTCGCGCCCGAGAGATCCGCCCGCGTCAGGTCCGCGCGCTTCAGGTCCTTTCCCGAGAGATCCTTCTTCGCCAGGTCGGCGCCCGTCAGGTCCGGTGTCACGTTGGGATTCTTGAGGCGCCAGTCGTTCCAGTCGGGAGTCTGGAGCAGACGCACGTGCTCGGGATTCGCCATTGTCGAGGCATTGTAACCGGGCGAGGCGTCGCGGCCGCGTTACAATCGTTGTGATGAGCACCACAGCGCCGACCACGACGCCCGCGACCACGGGAACGATCGCGGCTCCGTCGAAGGCCATGGAGCGCGTGCGCCGAGCGCTGCTCGGCGGGCATCCGCTGATCTACGTGCTGACGTGGGAGGAGACGCGGGTCGAGCGACTGACGCAGCATCTCGCGAAGACCTT